>CAJTFD010000007.1 GCA_910575625.1 Clostridia bacterium | reverse complement strand
GAGGTAGATAGGGCAGAGGTGGGAGCATGGTAACATGTGGAGCTGACTGCTACTAATCGGGTGAGGGTTTGACCAGATGGTAAGAGGACATCGTATATGCAGTTTTGAAGGTACGCAAAAGATTAGGATATTCCTCGATAGCTCAGTTGGTAGAGCGCGCGGCTGTTAACCGCGTTGTCGTAGGTTCGAGTCCTACTCGGGGAGTTGGATAAAACCCGTAGACATCAGTGTTTACGGGTTTTTCTTGTTTAAAGATCCAACATTAGGAGAGGCACCATAGATTGCATGGCTGTAAAGATAAGCATGTGAGTGTTGACCAAAAAATGAACCGGGATTGCGCTGCATTTCGTATTCCGGCTGTAGCTGCCTGATAGTAAACAACATTTTTGCTGTCAGGTTTTTTTATTGCCATTTTTTAGCCACAGTGTAAGGCTGTGGCTTTTTTAAGAGAGTGATCTTCCTCATTTTATCTCCACTGTTCAAAGCTGCTTTTTATTGAAAAGTCGAATTGCGATCAGCAATCCCAAGAGGGATAAAATGACGGAAATGAAAGCGGGTATCATAAATTCTGCCGGAATGGCTTTGCCGGAAATCAAATCTACATTTTTTGAGGTTAATATAATTGGATTGAATTTAGCGATCGGCTCGATCATTCCAAGCAAAGATATAAGGGCAACAATGCCGCCCGTAAAGAGTATACTTGTGAAAGTCTGCCTGAATATCACGCACCCTATCATCAGAATACTTAAATACAGAAAGCCAGCTATCCAAAGCGAAACTGCGGCTAAAGCAGCATTGGAAAGGTTGGTATCATTCCATAAAAAGACTGTATAGCCATATGTTGCTGCATATCCAGACCAATAACTGATCGTCATTAGTACGGTAGCTGCCGTATATTTTGCAAGAATAACAGCTTTACGGGACAGCCCCTTTGTAACCATTAAAATTAAGGTTCCTTTGGAATACTCATTTGACATACAGCTTCCAAACAAAATGATAAATGCGCTGAAACCAACGCCGGAAATATTCTTGTAAAATTGTTTCCATGCGTCCAAAGCGACTGGTTCAGAAGTCATTTTCATATCCGCGGTTAAAGCGGATAAAATCTCCGGCGTAAATTTTGCGAGAAACGCGCTCATAATACTAAAAATCAAAAAGACCGCGAACAGGATAAGAAAACGATGATTTTTCATATTTTCCATAAATTCTTTTTTCACAAATGCAGTATATCCATTCATTTCACTACCTCCAAAAACAGACTTTCTAGAGAAGGCTCCATAAGCTCTATTCTTACGGGACAGATCCCAGTTTCCGCAAGTACATGAAACAGGGATTTTTGCATACTTACCATATCGCGGCTATGTAAAATAAGTTCCCTGTTATTTTCTTCAGAATAAAGTAACAATGGCTCTATGGATTTTTGTTTCTTGAAAAGCTGTAAATCTTTATCTGTCGAAAATTCTAAAAGCAAGCTGTCGTGTCCATGTAAAGCCTTGATCTCTGCCAGTGTTCCAGTGACAGTGATTTTTCCTTCGTTCAAAAAAGCGGCATGGTCGCAAATACGCTCTACATCAGAAAGAATGTGAGTGGAAAATAGCACCGTTGTCGTTCCACTGATCTTATAGAGAATATCCAAAATCTCTTTTCTTCCTACGGGGTCAAGCGCACTTGTCGGTTCATCACAGATCAGTAATTTCGGCTGTGTAAGTAATGCTTGTGCAATTCCCAACCGTTGCTTCATACCGCGAGAAAAACCGCCGATTTGATTTGTCGCACCGTTTAAGCCGACAAGGGAGAGGAGTTCTTCACTTCTTTTTGATATTTCGACTTTTGATAGGCCAACGACTTCTCCGCATAGCTTTAGATATTGTATGGGCGTCATATAGTTATAAAATTCTGGAACGTCCGGCAAATATCCAATATATTGATCTGTCCTTGTCTGCCCAAAGGAAACAGGCTCATTGCAGACGCGGATTTCTCCATTATCGGGCTGCAATAATCCCAATACCATTTTCATGGTCGTTGTTTTGCCGGCCCCATTTTTCCCTATAAAGCCAAAAACACTTCCCTCTGGTACAGACAGATTGAGATCGTCAATGATCTTCTGCTTTCCAAAACTTTTAGATAAGTTTTGGATTGTGAGGACGTTCATTCGTTCTCCCCCTTTCCAAAGACAAAATAAATGATTGGCCCAAATAGCAATAAAACTACGGCAATTACAAGCCACATAATTTTGTTACCAAAACGATAATATGGGTGTCGCAGGATATGAACTACCGCTGCTGCTGCAAGTGCAATATCCATGATCAGAACGGGGATAAGCAAGGGCAGTATTCCAAATGGACTATCCATGTTTTTACCTCCTGTGTTATTTTAGTAAATTTTATCTTATCAAGAAAATTATCATATTGAGGATATTAAGCCAATAAAAACTAAAAAATACAGCCAGTTTTGCTGTTCAACTGCTTTTGAAATAAGCCCGGCCGTGGGATAGAGTTTGTTTGTCTGCAACGCTGTCTGCTCCCTTTGCTCCAAAGTGCAGCGGTATTGTGCCCAGCAGAAAGAAAAGTGCTGTCAGTACGCCAAGCAGCGTAACTAAAGTGAGGATGATCCTAGAGCGTGTCTTAAAACCCATTCACGCCGCCTGCAAGCCCCACTTCGCGGAAGATCTGGCCCGCTTTCGGTCAGCGTAGCCCGCTACGCCTTCCTCATTTGGGTCAGATCTTCCACAAATTGTGACTTACAGTTGACATAAAGCGGTTTTCAGACACATTCTAATGCTCTTATGCTTTTGCTCATAGAAAAGCTCCTTTCGTTTTTTGTTTTTGAGTATAGTGCGGCACATATATTCTTATATGGATAATATTATCATGATGATAATAAAAAGTCAAGAAAAATCCGCTCCCTTTTTTAGTGGGAGCGGTAGATCATTTATTTTGGATTTTGAGGTGGGGATACAATTAACCCAAGCGTCCGTAATTTCCGACCTGCTTTTGGTCCGTTCTTTTTTGCAGCATGGATGATACCTGAAATACTTTTCATAAGTTCAGTCAATTCTTCATCTGATAAATAAATGTGTGAAAGAGAGAAACCAGACATATCATTTTTAATGTTGATGTTCGGAGAGTTGCAGTATTCCCGGAATTGTTCTGCAAATCCAAGAAAATATTGTGTAAATACTTGCATATAGAGAGTGCCAGAATTTTCAGCTAATATTGCTTCAAGATCTTCATTAAGATCAAAGGCAAGCGCATACGTTTTTTCTACTGTGCCGCGTATTTGTGTTTCGTCAACCACTTTCAAAATACCATCATTCAACATCTTTTTCAAATTGCGATATAAGGTAGCTTGTGGAATGTCGCCAAAAGTATCTGATAAATGCTTTGCAGTTGCCTGTCCTTGCGAATATATTTCGAGTAATAATCTGCATTTTGTCGGGTTTGTAATGCACTCCATAATTTTATCGGTCATGTTTCTGCCTCCTGATCTGAATATATGAAAATATTATCACTTTGATAGTAAAAAGTCAAAAGGAAGATCAACAGAAAAAGAATCAAGAAGGGAGAGAGGGGGACTGCCGACCAAGGAACGTCCACCTATTTTAAAGAAGATATATGCCAAGATAAAAGAGAGACGTTGGAGTCTGACTCCGGTACCTCTCTCTTTCTGCAGTCTGAGCCCACTTACTTTATGCTTAAAAGTAAGTGTCAGAGTGTCGACAAAGTCGCCACTCTGGTAAAATTCATGGCTTACGCCATAAATTTTAATGCTGGAGGATAAAAGCCCGATCTGCTCGCACAAGGGCTAAAGCCCCTACAGATCGGGCTTTTTGCAAGTAGCCGGAAGTAAATTCCGTCTACTTGATCCCAGTTCGAGGGCACAGCCCTTCGAGCACCCATGGCTAAACAGACACTTTGTCTACAGTCTGCCCACTTACTTTATGCTTAAAAGTAAGTGTTTTTTTTATAGGAATTTTACTTTACAATACAAGAAAAAAGCGTATAATCATGAGTAAGGTAAAGATTTACAATAGGTGTACTGCACTATATCCACACTTGAGGAAAAAGAAAGGATAAAGTGGCCAGGATACCAGAAAGGAGCAGATCATGGATCTAAAAAGTTTTTATAGTAATGTTGGCGGAGATTATGATGTAATGATGACTAGGATGGGAAAGAAAGAGGAACGCATCATAAAGTTCCTGAATAAATTCACGAAGGATCCCAGCTTTGAGAATCTGAAAGAGGCCCTGGCGGCGGGGAATGCAGAGGAGGCATTCCGGGCGGCTCACACGATCAAGGGTGTTGCACTGAACTTGGAACTGATGGATCTACAAGCGTCCAGCGGCCAATTGACGGATATATTGCGTGACGGGGAGATCCCGGGGAATGCACAGGAGATCCTGGCGCAGGTGGAGAAAGATTATCAGAAAGCCACAGAGTGTATCTCTCAATTATGATATTCCTGAATAAATATCGAAGGGGCATCAAATAATAGGGGCAGGAACTATAAAATCTATGTAGAATGGACAGCCTATGGATATTAGGAAAAAGATAAGGAAGCTGAAAAAGGATTTTCAGGAATATCAGGAGATCAAAGAAGAGCGGAAAAAGATCAGGAGCAAGAATAGCCATCAGATCCTCCTTACACAGTATGCGGATATCTATAAGAAACCGGTCTCGGACCATACGATCTTATATGAAAGTTTTTGGGGCAGGGGATTGGTGGATAATCCATATGCGATTTTTTTGGAATTGCTGGATCGTCCGGGATTTTCTGACTTTAAGCATATCTGGGTCATCGATGACCTTGAGGAGAATCAGCCGATCATAAATGAGTATGCGGGACGCAGGAACGTTGTATTCGTGGAGTATCGGAGCAAAGAGTACCTGGAAGCCCTGGCGACGGCGAAATATCTGATCAACAACACCACGTTCCAGAATTTTTTCATACGGAAACCCGAACAAGTTTATATAAACACTTGGCATGGCACACCGATCAAAGCCATGGGGTATGATATGCCGGATGGGAATTTCGGGGTTGCGAACACGATGCGCAATTTTTTGTGCAGTAATTATCTTTTATCGGCGAATCCCCATATGACACGGATGTATCTGCATAGCTATAAATTGCAGGAGATATTCATGGGGGAGATCTTGCAGGAGGGGTATCCAAGAAATGACCTTTTGACCAAAACTTCCCGGGAGGCGATCAAAAGAAGACTGAGGGCTTATGGGATCGAACTTGCAAAAGGCAGGAAGATCGTCCTCTATGCGCCGACCTGGAGGGAGAACAGTTCCGGCAAGGCCGTGGTCAATCCTCTGGAATTGCTGGAGATCAAGGAGAGATTGGAGGCTGGCTTGGACGGCGAGACGTATCAGATTCTTATCAAACCGCATCAGCTCGTGTACAAGCAGCTCAAGGATCTGGATGAGTACAAAGGCGTGCTGCTACCGGCGATGATCGATGCCAATGAACTGATGTCTGTGGTCGACATCCTGATATCGGATTATTCCAGCATCTTCCTCGATTATATGGTATTGGAGCGTCCGATCTTATTTTATATCCCTGACTTGGAAGATTACAAGACGAGCCGTGGGCTGGACTTTACACCGGAGCAGCTACCGGGCCCAGCCTCATCGGATCTGGAAGATATCATAGACGCGATCTTGGATATAGAAAATGTCCAAAAACGTTACAGAGCGACTTATCAGGCGATACGAGAGCGGATGTGTCCGTATGAAGATGGCCGGTCCAGCCAACGGGTGGCGGACATTGTTTTTGGGAGAGAAAAGGGATATGAGAGTGTGCGCGCGCGGAAGACGAAAGAGGCGCTGCTCCTGCACAGCGGGGTCTTGGCAGAGAATGGGATTACCCACTCGTTTATGAATCTGCTGGCACAGATCGACTATGAGCGATTTGACGTGACCGCCTATGTGGTGGATAACCCGAATAAACCTGGGGTGAGAGAAAAGATCGCCGGCATAAATCCTCACGTGCGGGTGCTGGTGCGGACTGGGGCATGTGTCATGACCGTGGATGAGGATGCGAGGCGGCTCTTTGCCACGGAGAGGGGACTATACAGGAAGAGCATGCGCAGGCTCTATCCGATGGAGATGGTCAAACGGGAATTTTACCGCTGCTTCGGGGATGCGAAATTTGACTATATCGTGGATTTTGAGGGGTATAACTCCCTGTATTCCATGGTGCTGCTGCAGGGCGAGGCAAAAGTAAAGTCTATCTGGCTGCACAACGATATCAAAGAAGAACTGTCCAGGAAAGTCAATGGGAAATATACGGTGCGCAGAGGCTTGAATTTCAATATCTCCCTGTACCCGCAGTTCGATCGGCTTGTATCCTGCGGGAGGTCTGTCATGGAGGTGAATAGGGAAAACCTGGGGACGGAGGAGTCTGCCCAGAAATTTGTCTATGCCAGGAACATGATCGACAGCGGGCGCATCCAGGAAAAATTGGAGAAACAGGAGATCGCTTATGTGGGGGATCGGGCATATGTGATCCAGGATATAGAGGAGACGCTGTCAGGGCGGCTGTCTGCACAGCTGATTCCTGTACCGGAAGAGGACAAGGTGAATTTTGTGACCATGGGCCGGATGTCCACGGAGAAGAACCAGGTCGCACTGATCCAGGCATTCGCGCGGCTGCAGGAAGAATATCCGGATACCAGGCTTTATATCCTTGGGGATGGCCCATTGAGGGACAGAGAGGAGCGGAGAGTCTATGAATTGGGACTGTCAGATAAAGTCACACTGCCGGGCATTGTAAGGAATCCTTTTGCCATCATGCAGAGGTGCCAGTGTTTCATCATGCCGTCGCTCCATGAAGGACAGCCGATGGTGCTCTTAGAAGCCAGGGCTGTACACATGCCGATCATCGTGGCGGATTTCTCCACCGTTGTGGACAGCCTTCTGCCGGAAGGGCAGCTGCTGATCGGACATACGGAGGATGAGATCTTAGAAGGGATGCGCTCTTTTATGCGGGGGGAAGTGCCGGATGCTTACGATTTCGATGTGCAGACGTATAATCGGGAAGTGTATCAGGAATTTGTGCGGGCGATCACATGAGGAGGTAGGGAGACATGGCTGATATGACAAAAGTGCAAGATCAGGTATCCACATATGCGGAGTATCTGCCGCAGCCGATCGTACAGAAGCAGATCTTCTTCCTGACTTCCGGTGAGATCAGGGATGAAAGCGTCTTGGTACAGCTCTATGATCTGATCAAGGCACATCCCACCTATCAGGCGTATCCGGTCCATTGGAGTGTCTATAAGCCGGCCAGGCAGGCAAAAGAATGGTGCGCGCACAAGGGGATCCCATTGGTCGAATGGGAAGAGAGAGAATATCTGCGTCTTTTGGCCACATCCGGATACCTGTTGTCGGATATAAAGCTGCCGGCTTATTTTATGCGCCGGCCCGGGCAGCTTTACTGTGATCTGGGTTTTGCTTGGAAAGATCAGTCCAGGGGAAAAGAATACCGCCCGGAATATGAGAGACGGATGCAGGCGTGGCGGATCATGCAGGGCCTCCTGCAGGCGACCCATATACTGGTTTCCTCCGAGGCGGACATCGATCTATTGGAAACAGGATACCGTTTGGGAAATATATATGGCGGACGCATCTGTAAGATAGAGAAGACCGGTGCACAGGCAGAGCTGCTCCGGGATCTTATCCTGCAGGAGGGCTTCCAGACGGATCAGATTGAGATCCGGGAGCTTCCGGTCAAGAAACAACGGGTGCTGATCCAGCTTGAATGGAATAAGGGGGATCTGCTGCGGGAATGGATGCCGCTCTGGCTGGAGTATGCGGACTATGAAAAATATGACATCACACTGGTCATGACAAAGCCTAAGGATCCTGCAGAATTGTACAAACTGGCCCAGCTGCCTCGGCAGGTCCGCGTGCTGTTCCGCGGAGGACACATGCTCTATGGGAGCACACAGAAGCCACAGGTGAAGGCATATGTGGATGATTTCTGGCTGATCTCAGAAGAGGAGAGGGAGAAAAAGTACCCGGCTATGCAGAAGATCTGTGCTTATGAATGGGAAAAGATATTCGGGGGCGCCTCTTTCGATACGGTCGTACTCACATCCATGCATCCTCTGTGGTATCTCGGCGCTGAGAAAAACTGCGGCCGCAAGGTCTCCATCTGTACCAGGGAGATCATGAAACTGGCTGCGTCGGTGCAGGAGGAACGGGCCAGATGGGAGCATAAATGGGCCGCAATGAAAAAGATGGACGCTGTCTTTTCACTTGGGATGGAAGGATCCTCATTTATCACGGACGCGGATCTTGGCGGCCTGCAGGAACTCCCCACACCTGTCCCGATGAGATGGCTGGAAAAAGATAAAGATATGGGACAGCTGTCCCTCGTCCGGTACCAGGGCCGGGAATATGCCCTGTTATTCCAGGGAAGAGATTGGAAGGAACTGCGCGGGCAAGTTGGGTTCATCCCGATCCCTCCGGCAGATCGGAAAGCCTATGTGGCAGGCGGTGCGCCCAGCGGGATCCTTCCGGGATTTAAGAGATTGCGTGAAAGAGAACCGGACAGCCTGCTGTATATCTTCACAGGGGATCTGGAAGGACCTGGAGAGGAGATTGAAGAAGACCTCAGAGAAAGCGTGGTCTGTATCGGCGGTACGATCTGCGGGGATCTGCCGGGAGCATCCGGGTATCTCCAGCGGTTTTGGGGATGTCTGCTCCAGGAAGGTGAGGAGAGAGCCTGCTCTGACCTGCCTGCCGTCCTGATGGGGCTGCTGGGGAAACCTGCCTATCGTATGGAGGGCCGGGACCTGAAAGAGATCCAGATCCAGGTCGATAAAAAGGAGCTTTATGCACGGGGAAGAGAAGCCGTGAACCGCATCTGGGGATAGGCTCAAAATGACCAAAGATAATGTAAGGTAAAGTTTAGGACGTGTTAAATTGAGAAGACGAGAGTATTTTAGAAGAATTGTCATGTTTGTCCTGGCCTCCATGGTGATCCTGGCACAGGCGGCGTTATTCGGCGTGGCGTGGTATGGGTATTACCGGGAGCTGATCTTTGAACCTTTCTGGAATAAGGGGAACTGGGTCCTGATCGCCATGTATGCCCTGCTGCTGGTGCTTTTTTCAAGGCTGTTCGGCGGCTTGCGGGTAGGATACCTGAAGCGGCTGGACGACATCTACTCCCTTGCCCTGGCTGGAATCTGCTCCAACGTGGTGGTCTATCTGCAGATCACGCTGATCAACCGCTGGTTTCTGTCTCCGGGGCCGCTGCTGATCATGACGGTGGCGCAGTTTGTGGTGATCGTGGTGTGGACGTTCGGTTCCCGCTATATATTCAACCATCTGTACGGTGCCAGACGTATGCTGGTGATCTACGGGGACCGCAAGCCGGACCAGCTGATCAAAAAGATGGAGGCACGGAGGGATAAATACAACATCAGCGGCCAGGTGCATATCGATGCCGGGGAGAAGGAGATCTATCGGATGATGAGGAAATACGAGGCGGTCATCATCTGGGACCTCCCCTCGCAGATACGCAATAAATATCTGAAATACTGCTTCGCCCATTCCATCCGCTGTTACATCACACCCAAGATCTCGGATGTGATCCTCACGGGGACGGATCGGATCCATCTGTTCGATACGCCGCTTTTGGTGGCGCGGAACATAGGATTGAACGCGGAACAGCTGGCGGTCAAACGGGCCATGGATATCGTGATCTCACTTTTGGCCATCATCCTGTTTTCGCCGATCATGCTCCTGTGCGCTCTGGCCGTGAAGTTGTGCGACAAGGGGCCGGTGTTCTACCGGCAGGAGAGACTGACGCAGAACGGAAGGACATTTAGGATCTTCAAGTTCCGGAGCATGCGGGTGGATTCTGAGAAGAGCGGCGCACGCCTGGCGTCGAAACATGACAGTCGGATCACGCCGGTGGGCAGGGTGCTGCGCAATCTGCATTTTGATGAACTGCCCCAGCTCTTTAATGTGCTGGTCGGGGACATGTCCCTGGTGGGGCCGCGCCCCGAGAGAAAAGTGCTGGTCAAAGAATATCAAAAGGAGATACCGGAATTTCACTACCGTCTGAAAGTGAAAGCCGGGCTGACCGGGTACGCCCAGGTTTACGGAAAATACAACACGACTCCTTACGATAAATTGAAACTGGATCTGTTCTACATTGAGAATTATTCCGTTATGCTGGACATTAAGCTGATGTTCATGACCTTCCGCATATTGTTCCAGAAAGAGACTTCAGAGGGCGTGGAGGACAGGCAGGCCAATGCGCTGCTGGATTCAGTCCGGGAGGAGAAAGAGAGATGAGCGATCCTTTGGTTTCTGTGGTCATACCGGCGTACAACTGCGGGAGATACATCCGGCAGGCGGTGGATTCCGTGTACAGGCAGCAGGTCCCCCTGGAGCTGATCGTGGTGGACGACCATTCCACGGATGACACAGAAGAGCGGTTGGAACCCTACATGCCGCGGCCGGATTTTCACTATGTAAAAAATGAGTCCAACCAGGGCGTGGCAGCTTCCAGGAACCGGGGAGTCTCCATGGCCAGAGGAAAATATGTGGCGTTCTTAGATTCAGATGACTGGTGGGGAGACGGCAAACTAAAGGAACAGGTGCGGGTGATGCAGGAGAGCCGTGCCGTACTCTGTTCCACCGGGCGTGAGCTGATGCGGCCGGACGGAGAGAGCACAGGCAGATACATCGGGGTAAAAGCGCGGGTGACGTACAGGGAACTGTTGAAACACAACAGCATCAACTGTTCTTCCGTTCTGCTGCTGACAGGAGTCGCCCGTGAGTTCCCCATGTGCCATGACCAGAGCCATGAGGATTATATCACCTGGCTGAAGATCCTCAGGAAATACGGCTGGGCCAGAGGGATCGATAAACCGTATCTGAAATGTCGTCTCAGCGCCGGAGGGAAATCCAGAGACAAATTGAGGTCGGCAAGGATGACTTTCCAGGTGTACCGTCATATGGGCTACGGATGGATAAAAAGTTGTTTGTTCTTCATATCGTACGCCGTCCATGGCGTATACAAATACAGATAAGGCGGATCAAAGAGAATGGATAGTCGGCTGAAAAATTTTTTCTATGTACAATGGATGGAACGGTCTTTGGCCCTGGGGGTCCGGCAGGATCAGTGGGTGTTTTCCTCCACAGAAAACAGGTATTTTGATTCCAATTCCCGTTATCTCTTCATATATGTATATGAAAACATGCCTGAGATCATACCTGTATATGTGATGAATGACCCTAAAAAGAGGAGAGAGCTCCAGAAAGCTTATCCCAGGGCGAAGATCGTGGATACGGATACCCGTGCCGGGATCCGGACGGTGCTGGAGTCGGGTGTGTGGTTCACCTCTGCGGGGATGCCCGTCTATGGCATCGGACTGGCCAAGAGGCGGATCGTGGTGAACCTGTGGCATGGCGTGCCTCTAAAGAAGATCACATTGCTGGAACATCAAAAGGATCTGCTCTACCGGCTGTATTTCCCCTGGCTTTTTTCCAGGAATTACACCTGGGTGGTGACCACCTCCTCCCATCTGGTCCCCCTGATGCAAGCCAGCTTCGGCGTCAGGAAAGAGCAGGTAAAGATATGGGGACAGCCGCGCAATGACGGCCTGTTCCGCAGACGGGAGGCGGGAGAAGTCCTGGGGGAGATCTACCAGGATCGGGAGCTGCCGGATTTTGCGAAAGTCCTTTTATACGCGCCGACCCACCGGGATCAGGGGCGTGTGCGGCTCTTTCCGTTTGAGGACATGCGGGGGGATGAGCTGGCGGCGTTTTTGGAGAGGGAGAAGCTCCTGCTCTGCATCCGGACCCATATCTTTACAGAGGAGTCAGAGCGCGTGCCGGAGTCTCCCCGCATCTTATGGATGAACGGGGAGCGGGTGGAGGATGTGATGGATGTGCTGGATGTCTTCGACCTGCTGATCACAGATTATTCCAGTATCTACATCGATTACCTGCTCACGGGAAGGCCGATGCTGTTCCTTCCATATGATAAAGAAGAGTATCTGAGCGGGCGGGGACTGAATTTTCCGTATGATAAAGTCACACCGGGGCCGAAGCCGGAGACTTTTAAAGATTTCTGCGGCCAGATACGGGCCCTGCTGGCGGGAGATGACAGATATCAGGAGAGACGGAGGAGGGCAGGACGGTATTTTAATGCGGTCAACGGACCCTGCTGTGGTCAGATCTGTGCGCAGGTACAGGCGCATTTAGAGGATAGTGCTGTATGATAAAGTTTAAGACAGTGATGAAAAGAGCGGCAGGCCATACGGCGTATGGAAAAGAAGTTCTCATACGTCTGCGGGATCTTGTGAAACGTGTATGGTATCAGCTTTTCTATGCAGCCCGGTATCCTGTTGATGAGCGGATGATCTTATTTGAATCCTATCTGGGCAGGCAGTACGCGTGCAGTCCCAGGGCGCTCTATGAGGAGCTTGGCAGGAGCGGGCAGGATAAAAATTTTCGGATAGTATGGGCTTTCGAAGCCCCGGAACGGTATCAGGAGCCGTTTCGGGGCAGTCATGTTTTATTGGTAAAGTATAACAGCAGAGAACATATGAAATATTATTCAAGAGCAAAATATTGGATCACAAACTACAGGGTCCCTGTCCATGTGCGGAAAAAAAAGGAGCAGATCTATGTACAGACCTGGCACGGGACGCCGCTGAAAATGATCGGATGCGATACGGTCAACCATATGGAGATCCCGGCGGCGAACCGCCGCACCCACGGCTACTATCGCAGGGATGGCAGGCAGATCGATCATCTCATATCCCCGTCACCGTTTTACACAGAAAAAGTCGCCAGTGCGTTCGCCATGGACCTGCACAGGACAGAGACAGCCAGAAAGGTGCTGGAACTGGGATATCCACGCAATGACTTGTTATTTACATTTACAGATGAGGATGTGGCGTCTGTAAAGAAGGAACTGCACATCCCCCCGGATAAAAAAGTGATCCTCTATGCGCCCACATGGCGGGATGACCAGCATGAAGCGGGGGTGGGTTATACTTACCAGATGGGGCTTAACATGGAGCGGCTGCGGGAGGGCTTATCCCCGGACCATGTGATCTTGTTCCGCGCCCACTATATGATATGCAGGCTGTTTGACTTTGAGGAGTATGAGGGCTTCCTGTACGATGTGTCCGGGTATGATGACATCAACCGCCTGTACATGGTCAGCGATCTGCTGGTGACGGATTATTCCAGTGTTTTCTTTGACTTCGCGAATCTGAAAAGGCCCATGCTCTTCTATATGTATGATCATCAGATATATAAGGATAAGCTGCGGGATCTTTATTTTGATGTGGAGCGGCTCCCCGGCCCGGTGATACGGGAAGTGAAGGATATCAGCGGGGATATCCGGGAACTGGAGAGGACGTTTGTGTATGATGAGAGATACCGGGCATTCAATCAGAAGTTCAACCCGCACGCCGGGCCGTGCAGCGGGGAAGTGTTGAATTATGTCCTGGTTTATGCTATAATCTGACGAGCACGGATCTTTTCACTTAAACCGGAGGGAAAAACAAAGATGAGGTTTGTAAATGATCTGAAAAAATATTGGGCATATGCCAAGCAGTCGGCCAAAGCTGATCTGAAATCGGAAGTGGCCAGCTCTTATCTGAACTGGCTGTGGTGGGTCTTGGATCCGCTGCTGTTCATGATGGTCTATACATTTATCGCGACGGTGGTATTCAATGGCAGGGAGCAGTATTTTCCCATATTTGTCCTGATCGGCCTGACGATGTGGAACTTTTTTGATAAGACCGTCCTGGGCAGCGTGCGGATCGTAAAGAGTAACCATGCCATTGTATCGAAGGTCTATGTGCCGAAATTCATATTGGTCATACAGAAGATGCTGGTGAACGGTTTCAAGATGCTCATCTCCTTTGTGCTGATCGTGCTGTTGATGGTGGCGTTCAAGGTGCCGATCACATACAGGGTCTTATATGTGATCCCTCTTTTGATCGTGTTGGTCGTGATCACATTTGCCCTCGGCAACCTGATGCTGCATTTCGGAGTGTTTGTGGAGGATCTTTATAATGTGATGAAGGTCGTCCTCAAGCTGACGTTCTATATGACGGGCATCTTCTTTTCCATAGCCAGCAGGGTACCGGCGCCGTATAACCAGCTGCTGCTCAAGTTCAATCCGATCGCATTTGTGATAAATTCCAGTCGGAGGTGCATGATCTACGCGGAGTCTCCGGATCTGCGGCTGCTGCTGCTGTGGGGCGTTGTCGGTGTCATACTGTCTGTGGCAGCTTTGAACATCGTATACAAGTACGAAAATAGTTATGTAAAGGTGATCTAAAATGCAAGAGCGGGAAATCGTCATAGATGTAAAAGACTTGAAGATCAGTTATCGCTGTCTGAAGGCTTATTCGATCAAAAAGAGCTTGATGCAGTTCAAAAAGTCAAAAGTGCAGGTATATGAGGCAGTCCGGGGGGTCACATTCCAGGTGCCCAGGGGGGAGATCCTAGGCGTGGTGGGGAAGAACGGGAGCGGGAAATCCACCATGCTGCGCGCGATCGCGGGGATCTTTTCGCCGGACAGCGGCCAGATCGACCTGCACGGGAACAGCGTGTCCCTGCTGTCCATCGGAGTGGGGTTCCAGCGGAAACTGAGCGGAAGGGAAAACATCCTCCTCTCAGGTATGCTGCTGGGATTTTCGGAGGAACAGGTCAGGGAGAAGATGGATGAGATCATCGAGTTTGCCGGGCTGGGGAAATTCATCGATATGCCGGTGAAGACATATTCCAGCGGCATGCACTCGAAACTGGCGTTCTCGATCACGGCCGTGTTGGAATCGGATATCATGCTGATCGACGAGGTGCTCAGCGTGGGCGATGCCCGATTCAAACGGAAGAGCTATCGCAAGATGAAGCAGCTGATATCGAATGAAGAGCGGACAGTGGTGATCGTGTCCCACAGCCTGGAGACGCTCCGGAAACTCTGTACCAGTATGCTGTGGCTGCACAATGGCAAAGTCAAGATGATCGGAGAGCCAGGGAAAGTGCTGGATGCCTACGAGGAATTCATGAGCGAATGAGAACGGCAGGATCTTTCAGGGGCTGCGTAAAGCGAAAGGAATGGATATCAAGATGAAGAAAGTCATTACTTATGGGACATACGACCTGCTCCATTATGGGCATGTGAACTTGCTCCAGCGTGCGAAGGAGCTGGGGGATTATCTGATCGTGGCACTGTCCACGGACGGATTTAACTGGGAGCAGAAGCAGAAGAAATGCTATTTTCCGTATGAGGAGAGGAAAAGGCTCCTGGAGGCGATCCGGTATGTGGATCTGGTGATCCCGGAGACTGCCTGGGAGCAGAAGGTCTCAGATGTAAAGGAGTTTAAGGTCGATACTTTTGTGATCGGGGATGACTGGGAGGGGAAATTTGATTTTCTCAAAGAATACTGTGAAGTGGTCTATCTGCCCAGGACGCCCGAGATATCGACAACACAGATCAAAGAAGATCTCAAAAGATAGATCCATCAGGGAACTGTCAATAAATAACTTTTAGATCGTGCGCCGGATCTTTCTTTGAGAGTGCCGGTTAAAGAGCAGGCGCATAGCGGGCTATGGAACTGTTCTTTGACCGGTGCTCTCGGAGAAAAAGACAAGCAATATCAAAAGTTATTTATTGACAGTTCCCAGGGGGGGATGGAGGAGAGTGCAGGGGTTATAGGAGACATGCATGTTGTACTTGAAGGGGAAAAAGACACACATGCTGGCAGCCTGTCTGCTGATCTTAAGCGTGGCCTTGTCGATGGAGATAGGATACGTGGATACCAGCGCCAAGATCAAAGAGGTGAGCGCACTGGAAAATCCGCAGTGGACGATGGTCGGGCAGATCGGGGTGACCCAGGCGGAGGGGTGGCCGCAGTCCATGTGTGTGACAGACAAATATATCGTCTGTTTTGAGAACACATCCAATAAAGATGATGAGCCGGACACACTGCTGGCTTTTTACAAAAACGACTACGATGAAAATGGAAATCCGGTGGAGAAGTACAGTCTGGCGATGATGGTCACCGAGAGGGATTATGAACACGGGAACGGCATGACGTACAACCGGAATACCAATGAGATCATCATCGCGCCCAGTAAACCGCGCAACAAGAAAAATATGGGCATCATATATATAGTGGATGCGGACACACTGACTTACAAAGAGACAGTGCAGGTGGCGGACAGCAGCCTGCGGGTGGCGGCAGTGGATTATGATGCGGAAAATGGGCAGTATATCTTACTGGAGGGAGACAGGCAGAACAATTATAAATTTGTCTTTACGGACGAAAATTTCCAGGAGCTGCATTCTTTCGGCATCATAGGATCGGAACAGGGGATCGTGTGCCAGGATTTTACCACGTCCGGTGATTATATGATGGTGATCACCACGCCGCAGGAGGAATTGGGCGGAGCGTCCGGCCTGCTGGTGTTTTCCAAGAGTCAGGAGAGCCAGCTTGCATATTATCGTTTACATATGGATGGGGTGGGGATACAGGAGGCGGAATCCATTGCGGAGATCTCACCGGGACACATCTTAGTCGCCGTGGGTATCCAGAATCCCAGGAGCATCGGTTTTTTTGAGACAGAGCTGCAGGCCGTCTTCAAGGTGACCACATCGGTGGAAAACGGCGATGTGTCCGGCGGCCACGATGAGCTGGACGAGGGCAGCAACTATACGGTGACGTACACGCCGGATGAAGATTACGAGCTCTCCACCTTATTCATAGACGGGGTCGAGCAGGATATAACTGTCTACCCCAATTCTTATACATTCGAAAATCTCTCCAGCGATCATACGCTGGATGTGCGGTTTACGGAGATACCGAAATTCGATATCATCACCTCGGTGACGAACGGCAAGATCGACGACACGCTGACAGTCCGCAGGGACAAGGACGGCCGCGTCACGTACAAGCCGAAAGAACACTATGAGATGGATCAGATTCTGGTGGACGGGACGCCGGTGGAGAACCCGCAGGACTATCTGGAGGGGTATGATTTCATCAACGTACAGGGGCCTCACAGCATTGAAGTCCGCTATAAAGAGATCCCTTCCTACGAGATCAAGACCCAGGTGGTCAACGGTACGATCACCAAGACCCAGCCGAAAGTCTACCGGGATGAGAAAGCCGTGATCCGGTATACACCGCTGGAGGACTACGAGCTTTCCTATATAAAGATAGACGGGAAGTGGAGGAAGAAGATACCGGAACGGATACTGGAGAAATATGTCTTCCGCAAGGTGAAAGGCCCGCATGAGATCGAGGTCGTATTCCAGTGGAAATATATGCCGTATATGCTCTTTGGCGGGATGTGGGCGCTGGCCCTGGTCTGCGGCATCATTTACGGTTTCTACACGCTGTATGCGGAACGCCGCAGGAAGCGGGATGAGATGATCCGCAAGCGGATCGAGGACAGACTGCGCATACAGAGGGAGCTGGAGAGCCGGGGGATCGATATCAATAACCTGAAAAAAAGATAGACAGCCCGCAAAAAAGGCTGTTTTCATAAAGGGGTGATCGTGGATGGAATTGGTCAAAAAGAAAGAAGACTGTTGTGGGTGCAGGACATGCGAGAAAGTGTGTCCAAAAGACGCCATCCGTATGGAAGAGGATCTATGCGGTTTCCTGTATCCGAAGATTGATCCGGATAAATGTGTGGACTGCGGGCTGTGCCTGCAGAAATGCGCATTCCAGAGCGGTTATCAGAAGCGGAAAGAATATGACCCGTTTTATGCTTACGGTGTGCGGCACAAGAAGGAAGCGGTCTATATGGAC
Organism: Clostridia bacterium; assembly: GCA_910575625.1. Taxonomy (GTDB): domain Bacteria; phylum Bacillota; class Clostridia; order Lachnospirales; family Lachnospiraceae; genus MGBC164599. Next base: position 207,099 of record CAJTFD010000007.1, on the reverse strand, counting down.
AGCCGTTCCGGCGGGGTATTCACAGCGCTCTCCGATCATATCCTGCGAAGATCTGGCGTGGTCTACGGGGCCGGGCCTGACCGTGAAAAGGGTATATTCTATATCAGGCACGAGGAGGCGGACACAGAAGAAGGCCGGAACAGGTTCCGCGGTTCAAAATATGTGCAGAGCGACCTAAACGATGTATTCCCGGAAGTGAAGAAAAGGCTGGATGAGGGGCGGACTGTATTATTTACGGGGACCGGATGTCAGGTAGGGGCGCTGTATGCGTATCTGCCAAGAGGATATGACAACCTCTATACGCTTGATCTGGTCTGTTACGGAGTCATGTCCCAGAAATTATGGGTGGATTTTCTGCACATGCGTGAAAAAGAAAAAGGCGGAAAAGTCGAGACAGCGGAATTCAGGGATAAAAAGACCTGCGGATGGAAAGCTCACAGAGAGACAGTGGTGATCGATGGCAAGCCTTATACAACCAGGATCTTTGCAAAGCTGTTTGGCGGGAAGTGGATCCGGCCGTCCTGTTTTTCCTGCATCTATACCAATAAAGAGCGGGTGGGGGATATCACGCTCGCCGATTTCTGGGGGCATGAGGACGCGATCCCAGGGATGTGGGATGATGACAAAGGGATCTCCCTGATCCTGGTGAATACGTCCCGGGGCAGAGAACTGTGGGAAGCGGCTAAAGACGAGGTGGACTATGTAGATGTCACGACTTATCCGTTCCGCCACAGCAGGATGCGCACGCCGACAAAAAAGCCCGACACCTATGATGCATTTTGGATGGATTACGAAAAAGAAGGATTTGCATTCTGCGCTGAAAAATACGCGGGTCATAAGATGAAGGCAAGAGGCGGCGGAGGACCTGAGCGGGAAGAGGGTTTGGCCAGAAAGTTTATCAAACGTTTGTTGGGGAGAATATGATCCCAGGGGGCGGATTATGAAAAAACTTAAGAAATATCTGAAAAAAACAAAGAGCTGGCTGACCATGTCCTGGTACCTCTCCTTTCACGGGAAAGCCCCGCTCAAAGGATACTGGATCTTGATCGATTCCAAGAACGGCAAAGATCTGGGGAGCAACATGCTCCGTATCGCGGAAGAACTGGCACAAGATCCGGCGTATAAGAGATACCGCATCTTCATATCCTGCAATGCAGATAAGAAGGATGATATTGCCAAGATGAAAATACAGTATGGGCTGGACCGGGTCAGACTGATACGGGAAAATGGATTTAGATATGCAAGGATCGCGGCACTGGCAAAGTATCTGTTTACAGATACCTCTTTTCCGCTGTGGTTCGCCAAGAAAGACGGGCAGGTCATCACCAACACCTGGCACGGGACACCTTTGAAGATGATGGGGAAGGATGTGAAAAACCGGGCGTATGATATGGGGAATGTACAGAAGAACCATCTGATTGCCGATTATCTGATCTATCCCAGCGATTACATGAAGGACCATATGGTGTCCGCTTATTTTCTCGACGACCTGTACCAGGGGAAGATCTTATGCTCCGGCTATCCGCGCAATTCTGTATTTTTTGACGCCAAGAAGGGGGCGGAACTTTGCGGGAAGCTGGGCCTTGAGGGGAAGAGGCTGTACAGTTATATGCCCACCTGGCGCGGGGTGCTCAAGCATATCGACCGTCAGAAAAACACATATCAGGTGGAATATTTCCTGGCGGATCTGGATAAGAAGCTGGCGGACGATGAGATCTTCTTTGTACGGCTGCACCCATTTATCGGGAACACGATCCAGTTTTCAGCCTATGAGCACATACGGCCCTTTCCCGAGGGATATGAGCCTTATGACATCCTGAATATGTGCGACTGCATGGTGACAGATTATTCCAGCGTTATGTTTGACTATGCCAATTCCCGTAAAAAGATCATCTTATTTGTGTACGACAGAGAACTGTACATGGATGAACGCGGTGTGTACGCGTCCATAGATACATTCCCGTTCCCGCAGGTGCGCAGGGTGGATGACCTGCTCGCACAGATGCGTGCGCCGAAACAGTATGACGACAGCAGTTTTTTGGAGAAATTCTGCCAATATGACCAAAAAGACGCGGCGCAGGGATTATGCCGCCATATCATCAAGGGCGAGAAGGTATTTGAGGAATTTCAGACAGAGAGGAATGGAAAAGAGAATGTCCTGATCTACGGCGGCGGCCTTGGAAAAAATGGTCTGACTACGGCGCTTTTGAACCTCTTGGCGAATATCGATCTGGAGAAAAGGAATTATTTTATCACATTCCGGTCACAGTCCATGCAGAAGTTCCCGGAGAGGGTCGAGCTGCTGCCGGAGCAGGTGCGTTTTTTCCCGATCGCAACGATCCAGATTGAATCTCTCGGCGAGGTGATGGCGGAGTTTCTGTATTTTAAAATGGATAAGACAGCGTCCTTTATCGTAAAGAAGGTGGATAAACATTTCCGGCGTCTGTATCAGAGTATCTTCGGGTGCTGCGATCTTAGCAGTGTGATCCACTATTCGGGTTACGAAAAAGGGGTCATCAATCTGTTCCAGCAGGCAACTGTAAAACGGATGATCTTCGTGCACAATGACATGGTGGGCGAGCTAAAGTCCAAGGGGAACCAGCATGGCCCCTCTCTGAAAAGGGCATACCATGATTATGATAAGGTGGTGCCGGTCACGAAAGATATCTATGGACCCACCCTGGAATTGGGACGGCGTAAAGAAAATATCCAGATCGTAAATAATTGCCATGACCATAGGTCCGTCCTGGAAAAAGCGGAGCGGGAGCTTGCCTTTGAAGCGGAGACATTCTGTACGGTATCTTTGGAGAGGCTGAGGGAGATCTTAGAGAGCGGCGCGCGGAAGATCATCAATATCGGGCGTTTTTCGCCGGAGAAAGGGCATCGCCTGCTCCTTGAGGCTTTTGAACGATATCATAAAAAGAATCCGGACAGCTATCTGATCATCATAGGCGGATATGGGGCGCTGTTCAAACAGACGCTGGCCCAGGCGGAGGCCCTGTCCTGCAGTGACCATGTGGTGATCATCCGTTCCGTGGCGAATCCGATGCCGATCCTAAAAAGATGCGATCTGCTGGTGCTGTCATCCCTGTACGAAGGGCTGGGGCTGGTCATATTGGAAGCGGATACGATCGGTATCCCGGTGATCTCGACAGATATCCCCGGGCCGCGCTGTTTTATGGAACGCTATGGCGGTTTTATGGTCCCGCCGGATGTGAAGGGTATCTATAATGGCCTGAAAGCCTTTGACAAGGGTGAGGTAGGCGTTATGGCTGTAGATTATGAAAAATATAACCGTGATTCTGTACAGCAGTTTGAAGAGCTGTTTGCAGGGGCTGGGGAATAGATAGGAGAGAGCGATGAAGATAGGAGTGATAACTTTCCATAGCGCCCATAATTACGGCGCTGTCCTTCAGGCCTGGTCACTGCAGGAATATCTCAGACAGCAGGGACACGAGGTAGAGATCGTGAACCTGCGTCTTCCGGTCATCGACAAGGTGTACAGCCTGGTCAGCAAGAAAGATAAAAAGATTACGGGGAACGGCAGGATCGACCATCTGGTGAACGGTGTTTACCGGCAGCTGCGCTGGCTGTACTGGTGGCTGCATCCGAAGACCGGGAAGATAGAAAAGTACCGCAAGTTTGAACATTTTATCAACCATGTCCTTCCGGTGACAGAACGGTTCGAGGATCATGGAGCGCTGCGCGGGGCGGCCCTTACGTATGACGCGCTGATAGCCGGGAGCGATCAGATCTGGAACGCGGTGATCCTAAAAGGCATCGATCCCGCCTATTTTCTGCAGTTTGCAAACAGGGATGCTATCCGGATCTCCTACGCCGCCAGTATAGGTACAGAGGAGATCGGGGAAGGATATAAGATGATGTTCAGGCGTTATCTCAGGGATTTTGATCATATCTCTGTGCGGGAAAAGAAGGCGAAAGAAGAGGTCGAAAAACTGACAGACAGTCCGGTGGACTTGGTGGCGGATCCGACGTTTTTGTTAAAAAGAGAAGATTTCGACCGCCTGATGGTAAGATTTAAGGCCAAAAAAAAATATATCTATGTCCATAATGTACACATAAACAGGGTGGACGAGGCGCTGAACGGCGTTGTAGAAGAGATGTCACAGCGGCTGGGCCTGCCGGTCATCCATAACTGGGGTTCCAAGGTGTTCTCCAATGAAGCGGGGCATTTTACAGGAGGGGCGGAGGAATTCCTCGGCCTTGTGGCAGCGGCTGAATATGTGATCACAAATTCTTTCCACTGCACGGTCTTTGCGATCATCTACCAGAAAGATTTTATCACGGTCCCCCATTATAAACATCCGGACCGCATGCGGAATCTCCTGGAGAGTCTGGGGCTTTCGGAGCATCTGATCGGCGGCAGGAAAGAGATCCCGAAAGACCTGTCCAGGTTATCGATCGATCATCCGGCCGTAGAGGAAAAGAAAGCCGCCATGAGCGCACATGCAAAAGGATTCCTGCAAAAAGCCCTGGCGGAAAAAAAGACGGACAATGCCAGATCCTATCTGGAGGGCGGAGATATCTTCAGCTGTTATGGCTGCGGCGCCTGCAAAGACGCGTGTCCCGTCCGGGCGATCACCATGGAGGAAGACCAGGAGGGATTTTTCTATCCGGTGGTCGATGGGGAGGCATGTGGCGATTGTGGCAGATGCAAAGATGTGTGTATCAGCCGACAGCAGGACAGCGGCCAGGGAGAAAAGGCAGATATCCGGATCGCCTATACAGCCCGCCATAAGGATGAAGAGGTGGTGGGCAGGAGCACGGATGGCGGTGTATTTACGGCCCTGTACAGAGTGATCCTGGAACAGGGAGGGTGCGTGGCAGGCGTGCGCTATGACGCGGATCTTGAGGCTGTCTACGGCGTGGCCTCGGATGAGACGGGATGCCGGCAGTTCTGCGGGTCTAAATATGTCTATGCGGACAGCGGGGATATCAAAACGCAGGTCAAGGCATTGCTGGAACAGGGAAAGACGATCCTTTTCACAGGTACTCCCTGCCAGGTGGCCGGGCTGAAGAGCTTTTTGGGAGAAGATCATCCTAGATTGTATACGGCAGAGATAAGCTGTAAAGGCGGCGGGTCGCCCAAAGTATTTAGGAAATACTGCGATCATCTGGAGGAAACATACAGATCCAAGCTCACAGGCATCCAGTTCGATAATAAATTTAAAGGCCCAGAGACTTCCTTCGTGGTGACAGAGTTTGCATCGGGCAGCATCGATGTGGAGGATGGCATGACACATGCCTACAAAAGGGCGTACCAGGATGGGATCATCCAGCGGCCGTCCTGCTATGTCTGCGCATTTGCAGGGCAGGAGAAGGGGGCTGCGGACCTGGTATTGGGAGGCCATAAAGGTGAGAGCATTGTAAAAGTATGCACAGAGAAGGGGAAAGACCTCTTCGGATCGGCCAAAAAAGACCTGGTGAGCAAAAAGATCAGCTGGGAAAAGGCGTGCGCCGCAGGGCAGACAGAGCCGCTGCAGATGAACGCGAAACGGTCGGAAGTGCTGGAGCATATGGACGAAAAACCCATCGATGAGCTGCTGGCTGTCGATATAAAGCGGTAAATAAAAATAAAAGGAAATGGTGTGAAAGCATTGTGCTTACACCATTTCCTTTCTTATTGCAAATGCGTCCTGAGCAGGTTGCGCAGTTTTTTGGCCAAGGTGATAAAAAGAGAGGCGGATTTCTTCTCAACGGCCGCTTCTAACTGCGCGATCCTCTTTTCCTGCAGACAGAACATCTCGGTCATGAAGGTCAGGATATCTTCATATATCGTATCAGGGTCTACTTCGTAAATGGGCTGTTCTTTGACCGGGTCGCGGAACAATATGCCGTCCGCGCGGCCCAGGAATTCCTGGGCGACTTTACGGTTGCTCTCCTCATAACGGTCCAAAAATTTAAGCTGATCCTCAAAGGAGAACAGGGAATGTTTTGGGACTTCCGAGTGTTTTAAGCGGTAGCCGTTCGCAGACAGCATAGGTTTTTCAGCGAAATTGGGTGTTTTCCGATATTCAGGCAGGCCGTTGATGATGCGTTTCATTTCTATGAAATTGCCGCTCAGGCTGGGGTTTTTCGTCGCGTCGCCCTGTGAGAGATCATCGGTCATTTCCAGTCCGAGCACATGCATGAGGTCGGATACGATCGTGTGGGCCTCGCCCTCGTACTGTCCCTTTTCGTATACGCGTATATAGAGGTTCTCTTTTCCAATGTCTTTTTCGATCTTTTTCAGCTGGCTGTGATAGTCCAGGGGAAAATAGCTGTAACGTTCCTGGCGGATATAATCTTCAAAGGTGCGTGCGATGCGCATGCCGTTTTTTACACCCTGGTTCCAGAGAGATTGGATCAGTTGGTCCTGCCGGCGCAGATACACGATGACTTTGAGCTGGCAATCGATTTTTTTTAGATCTTCCACCAGGTTGGGCCAGAAATCCTTATGTTTTTCGAAATGATGCCAGATCAGTTCCTCGGAAAGGACGATGTTCTGATATTTTTTGGACAGTCCTTGGAGTTTCGCAAACCCCGCTTGGCGGACCTGTATATTTTCTTGCTCTTTTTTCTGCGGATCGTTCTGCTGCGACTGGTAGATCAGAAAATGTCCGTTCCTGTTATTCACATCTACGTCCATGAAAGGGTAGCAGAATCCCTGGTTTTTTAACGGGCCGGGGTTGTTGCGCATGAAACTCTGGAGTGCGGTGGTTCCGGTCTTCATTGTACCGATGCATAAATATATGGTCGCCATGGGGCATTTCCTCCAAAAATCCGATAATTTTTTTAATACTATCATATTTTACTATGAAAAGCAAATCTTTTATCTGGTCTATCAGATCTTGTCCTCTACACGTATTGACGAGAAAAGCAGCAAGTCATGGGGGATTTTGATCTACGGGGATGCGGCGTTACGGCAGATGCACTGGATACACAGAAGGAAAACCAGAAGACCGCATACGATGAAATAAAAGAATATTTTGCTGCCCAAAAGTTGCTGAAGGAAGTCATGGCGGCAGGCGGAAAATATCTAAAAAGAAACAGAAAAAGGATCCAGCAGCATAGTCACAAGAGAATACTCCATAACAATTCCTGTAATCCTCGCTGCTCTAAAAGTATTATGCGATAAGGATATGATGGATGCAATTGATGGACTTGCCAAATAACGATATTCTTGAAGTTGTTTTTTCGTTCATGCGTCTATTCTGATCGTGTTAAGATATATTATTGTAGTGTGGATAATGATATGCTATGATCCTAAAAGAGCAACCGTGTTACAGGGTGTGTTGGCCTCATTCTAAAGAGGATGGGGGTGATGCTATGAAAAAGAGAAAACATAAGATCCATATTTCTCTTATGGAGTTGCTGACTTTTGGCATATTCCTTTTAGCATTGCTTACATTCGTGTTTACGTTTTGTAGGTAAGTTATACATAGCATAGCAAAACCACCCTGATACTTTGACCGGTAGACGGGTGGCTTTTGCTGCTTCTATAAACGGTCAACCACTTTGTGGGCGGTTGCTTTTTCTTTATGCCTATAATATAGCATATCTTAGATCTGATCGCAAGTGTCTTTGGATATCTTAGAGCGTGTTTGAAAACCTTCTAATAGTCCTGTAAATAACTTGGATCTTAAAATTATTTTGTTACAGTTCATGGCCACTTAGATTTTTTAAGTGTACTTTTCTGCGTAACAAACTTTACGAAAGACCGGAAAATGGTATATATAGTAAAAAAAAGGAAAGTTATGGATGAGTGGATATGAGTACAAATTTTCTTACTTTACAAATCACGAAAAGGCTGGTAGTGTATAATGAAAAGCGAGATGCAAAATGGAGAGGCCAGTTATTATAGAAGGGAAGGGAAGAGATGTACCGGAAACCTTTGACGAAGTTCTTGATCATAATAGGATCGGTCTGTACGGCATTTGTTCTGGTATGCTGTACGATCGCGTTCGTGCGCATCTTCCGGGCCAGCCGGGAGACGGAAAAAGCCCAGGAGACATTGGAGGCGCAGCGGGAAAAGATGGAGGAGATGGAAGGGACTCTGAAGAGCGCCAAAAAAAAAGTGGAGCGCGCGGAAAAGAAACGGCTGAAGGAAGAGGAGGAGAAGATCAAAGTGGAACCTTCAGAGACGCCGATACCCACGTATGCACCCACGGCCACGCCCACACCTAGGGCCAGCCTGACGCCCACACCCGGGCCGTCCTCTGCCGTGTCGGCCGACAGGGAGCAGGCGGCCGTCCAGCCCTCCGGAAGAGAGGAGCGGCAGCAGGCCATGACGGGTGCGGGCCATGTGGTGGGCATCGATCCCGGGCATCAGGGGCCCCATGTGGATATGAGTGCAACGGAGCCCAACGGTCCCGGTTCAGCGGAGATGAAGGCGAAGGCCACCTCCGGCACATCGGGGGCCTATTCAGGGCTGGGGGAATATCAGCTGAACCTGGATGTCTCCCTGAAACTGCAGGAGGTCTTAGAAGAGCGGGGCTACCGGGTGGTGATGACCCGGACGGACAATGACACGGCGATCAGCAACGCGGAACGTGCCCTGCTGGCGGCTGAGGAGGGCGCGGAAGTTTATGTGCGGATCCATGCCAACGGTTCCGACGACCATGGGGTGCAGGGGGCGCTCAGTATGTGTCCGTCCCAGGATAATCCCTATGTGTCGGAGCTCTACAGCGAGAGTCTGCGCCTTTCCGAGAGTTTGCTGGACGCTTATTGCGCCGCCACCGGTTTTGAGGACCGGGGGGTGCAGTATACGGATACGATGACGGGGATCAATTGGAGTCGTGTCCCGGTCACGATCTTGGAGATGGGATTCATGACCAACGAGCACGATGACCTGGCCATGGCGGACGATGAGTTCCAGCAGACGATGGCCGAGGGGATCGCAGATGGGATCGATGCGTATTTTGCAGAGAGATAGATAGGGGGGATAGGAGCCATGGATAATGAAAAGATCTATAAGATGATCGCGCTGGCCATGTCCGGGGTGGCGATCTTCTTCGGAGTGCTGTTCCTTATTTTTTCTGTGAATCTGAGGGGGCTGAATAAGCATGTGCACTCCCTGGAGGCGATGCTGACGGAAGCGGTAAAAGAGAATGCCCAGCTGAACGCCCAGATCAAGGCGTTTACAGAAGAGCAGAAAGAAGATGAGGACAAGGCGGACGATCAGACAGATGGAGATGAGGAGGCAGTAAAGAGCAGTCTGGCGGCATCTGATAAAAAAGCGGCCACAGCGGGGGCGGCGCGGGAGGACGGGGACGATGCATCTGATGAGGACGACGTCCAGTCCAGCGAGGAGATGGACGGAGTAGCCGACCTGACATTGTTGGAGGGACAGCTGGATGATATGCTCGCCCAGACCCGGACAGCGGCCGGGGGGAGATGGTCGGTGCATGTCAAGAACCTGAATTCCAAGATCTACACAGAGCGGGACAACAGCCCTATGCGGGCGGCCAGCCTGATCAAGCTCTTCATCATGGGGGCTGTCTATGAACAGTACGAGGAGCTGGCCCAGGTAAACGGGAAAGAGACGTTGGATAACCTGCTGAACATCATGATCACAGTCAGCGATAACGACGCCGCCAACCAGCTGGTGACCATGCTGGGGAACGGGGACTCCGCAGCCGGGCGGCAGGCGGTGAACGTGTACTGTGAGGAACACGGCTACGCAAACACCAGCATGGGCCGGATGCTCCTGGAGGAGAGCACCACCGGGGAAAATTATACGTCCGTGGGGGACTGCGCAGATTTTCTGGAGACGATATATTATAAAGAATTCGACTATTGGGAGGAGATGCTGGAGCATCTGCAGGGGCAGCAGCGGCGCAATAAGATCCCGGCACAGATCCCCGATGGTGTGACGATCGCCAATAAGACCGGGGAGCTGACCGGTCTGGAGGACGATGTGGCGATCGTATACGGGGATAAAAATCCATATATCATCTGTTTTATGACGGACGGATTGACGGACAGCGGCACGGCGGTGGAGTGCATCGCGGAGATGTCTGGGAAGATCTACGGCTTTTTCAATCAGTAGGCAGATATGCCGGTATTTTTGGATGGATCATCTGGCAATACCGGCATATTTATATGCAATCCCATTGATTTAAAGTACGGACAGAGTTATAATCATAGTATCATATGGAGGAGGTTATCAAGGTGAAGTCAAAACTATATGTATATGACTATGATCAATACGAGGAGGAGGGAAAAGGGCCGGATACGATGGTGGCGGATATCCTGGCGGACCCGGATCTTGCAGAGCTTGAAGAGGTGCGGATCGGAAACTGGGGGAGTGCCTACGAGGACGGCTGTCAGCCGATCATAGACCAGATCGTGGCAAATGCCGGGCGTTTTTCTCATATCAGCAGATTGTTCATCGGTGATATGGATTACGAGGAGTGCGAGGTGTCCTGGATCGTACAGGGGGATTACAGTGCACTGTGGGCGGCGCTGCCGGGGTTAAAGGATCTGACGATCAAAGGGTCGACAGACCTGGAGCTGGGCGAGATCTGTCATGAGGGCCTGGAGGCGCTGACGATCATCTGCGGCGGGCTTCCGACATCCATCATAGAGGCGGTGGGAAGGGCGGAGCTCCCCAATTTAAAAAAACTGCTCCTCTACATCGGCAGCGATTACTATGGGTTTGACGGAGACAAGGAGACGATCCGGGATATGCTGGCGCAGGCAGACTTCCCCAAGCTGGAATATCTGGGGATCGCGGACAGCGAGATCCAGGACGATCTGACCGAGGTGGTCTTAGAGAGTAGGTTCATGAGCCAGATCCACACGCTGGACCTCTCCGCGGGTACGCTGACGGACAAAGGCGGCGCGCTGCTCTTGGAAAAGATCCCACAGTATCCCAACATCAAGGTCCTGGATCTCCATTATCATTACCTGACCGATGAGATGATGGAGAGATTGGAGGAGCTTCCTGTGGAATTGGATGTGACGGATCAAAATGAGCCGGATGAGTACCATGGCGACATCTGGATGAATGCCATGCTGACAGAATGAGCCGGATCCTCCTTCTGGGGAACCCTGGGACGAAACGGGCGGTCTATTTTCAAAAAGCGGCAGCTCAGATGGGGGTTCCCTGCCATTTATGGGCGTGGGGAGGGCCGCAGCCAGCGGATCTTACCGGCATCCTGAAGATCGATCCGCCTCTGTGGGATTCCTGCAGCCTTGGGGGATTATCTGGCTGTGTGGGGCAATATGAGAGGGAACTTGAGGGATTGGCTGGTCTGGCGGATCGATGCGGGCTGCGTTTTTTCAACCATCCCGCATCGATCCTGGAGCTGTTGGATAAAAAGCGGTGCAAAGAAAAGCTCATGCAGGCGCAGATCCCGGTCACGGAGCCCCTTGCGGGGGCGGGCGGGGATGTGGAGAGGCTCCTCTGTCAGATGGAAGAGAGACGGATCTTCCAAGTGTTCGTCAAACCCCGTTATGGTTCCGGGGCGGCCGGGGCGGCGGCTTTCCGGTGGCAGCCTAAGAGTGGGGGGATGGCGCTCTACACCTGTGCCGCGGTCGATCCGCAGACGGGACGGCTGGTGAATACGAAGCGTCTTCGGGCATTTCGGGAAAAGGAAGAGGTCTGTGTGCTGCTGGATCGGCTCCTGCAGCTGGATGTGGTGGTGGAACGCTGGTACGCGAAAGCCGGGTATCAGGGATCTTCCTATGATCTGCGGGCGGTGGTACAGGATGGGCAGCTGGATTTCTTGCTGGCGCGGCTCTCCAAAGGTCCGATCACAAACCTGCATCTGAATAACCGGCCGCTGTCGGCCGAGGAGCTGGGGCTTTCCCGGGAGGTCCTGGACGATGTCTTGGGAGTGTGCCAAAAGGCGGTGGCCTGTTATCCGGGACTGAGGAGCGCAGGGATCGATATCCTGTTGGAAAAAGGGCGTTTAAAGCCCCGGGTGATCGAGATGAACGGGCAGGGCGATCTGATCTATCAGGATATCTATCATGAAAACCGTATCTACCGCCATCAAGTGGAGATGATGGGAGCGTGTGTATGAAGAGTATGAAAGGATTGGCGGAGCCGTCGGTGGATATGAGGCGGATCGTGGGGAGCCATGATATCCTGTTCATCTGTCTGGATACCCTGCGGTATGACGCGGCTGTCTGCGAGGAACAGGCAGGCGGGACGCCGGCGCTGGATCGGTATGGTCCCTGGAGGAAATGCCAGGCGCCCGGGAATTTTACCTATCCCTCCCACCATGCCATGTTCGCGGGATTTTTGCCCGCGGCGTATGAGACGACGCGGCTGGCGGACCGGGAGCTCTTATTTTTTCCAAAGCATATCGGGCTGGGGCGAAAAGTCCCCGAAGGGGCGTTTGGATTTTCCGGGAGCACGATCGTGGAGGGGCTTGCGGGTGTGGGGTATGATACCTGGTGTGTGGGCGGGGTGGCTTTTTTTGACAAGCGTTCGGATATGGGAAAGGTGTTTCCCGGATATTTTCAGAAAAGCTACTGGAACCCGTCGTTTGCCCCTCCGGTGAAAGACAGTACAAAGAACCAGGTGGATCTGATCTTGAAAAAGATTGCGGCTGCAGAAAAGAGTCCTCCGATCTTCCTCTATCTGAATGTGGATGCGATCCATTATCCCAATCATTTTTATCTGGAAGGGGCAAAAAAAGATAGTCTAAAGAGCCATAGAGCGGCGCTGCGCTACGTGGACGGGGAGCTGGGACGTCTGTTCGCGGGATGGAAAGGGCTGCGGGGCCAGACGTTTGTCATCTGCTGTTCGGATCACGGGACCTGTTACGGGGAGGAAGGCTGCTGGTCCCACGGGATCAACCATCCGGCAGTTCTGACGGTCCCGTATAAACATTTTGTGTTGTGAGTGTATGAAAGGACGCTGCATGGATCCTTATCTTCAATATATGTACAGTTATCCGCATAAGACGGCGTACGGGCCGCTTGCGGGCGTTTCCCTTTTAGATCATGCCGGGGCGTTGGCCGGGGATGATCTGAGTCTGTATCTGCATATCCCTTTTTGTGAGACAAAATGCGGGTATTGCAATCTTTTCTCTGTCACAGGGCAGGGGGAGGAGGCGGTGGAGCGATATCTGGACGCGGTGGAGCGGCAGCTTGGGCAATATGAACAGGTGTTGGATGTGAACGGGGCCGCGTTTGCGGATCTGACCATCGGGGGCGGGACGCCGCTTTTTTTAAATGAAGAGCAGTTGGAGCGGGTGTTTGCCCTGGTGGACAGCCATGTGCGTTTTCGGCCGGGGCGGAGGATCGTGGTGGAGACGGCGCCCAACCAGACGACCCGGATGAAGATCAAGATCCTAAAAGAAGCCGGGGTGACGCGGGTGAGCATGGGGGTGCAGAGCTTTTCAGACCGGGAGCTTGAGGCGCTCTGGCGGCATCACAGCGGGGCCAAAGCCCGGGAGGCAATCGAGCTTTTGAGATCTTATGATCTTTCCTGCGTAAATCTGGATTTCATCTATGGGATCCCGGGGCAGACGGTGGGGTCTTTTTTGGACACCCTGACGGAAGCTCTGCGCTATGAACCGGACGAGCTGTTCATCTATCCGTTGTATGTGAAACACGGGGCGGGGCTTTTCCGGCAGGCGGGGGATGGTCTGGTGGTAGATCCGCAGGCGGCGTTTGCGCAGTATCAGGAAGCGCGCGCTTTTTTGTGCGGGGAAGGGTTCCGGCAGGATTCCATGCGGCGTTTTGTGCGCCGGGGCGGGGCCAGGACACCGGAGTGCGGTTTTTCCGCGTCGCTGGCTCTGGGCTGTGGGGGACGCAGTTATCTGGGGAATCTGCATTTTTGCGCGCCTTACGCCATTACCCAGGAGAGCTGCCTGACGCAGATCCGCAGATTTGAGGAGACGGTGGATCACACGCAGATCACCCACGGCATCTTTCTTACGGAGGAGGAGGAAAAACGGCGGTATGTGATCCGGCATCTGTTCATTGATCCGGGGCTGGATCTGGGGCAGTATGGACGGAGGTTTTCTTCTTCTGTGTTGGATGATCTGCCTGTGGTGGGGCAGTGGATCAGAGAGGGTCTTGTAGTACGAAAAGAAGGGACAGAGGGGGCTTTTCTGGCATTGACCGAGGCAGGGATGGGGTATTCAGACTATCTGGGGCCGCAGCTGATCTCGCCAGAGATACGCGCACGGATGGACAGGTGGGAGGTGGAACATAGAGATGATCCTTTACAGGGGCAGTCTGAAGAGCTGTAACTATGGCTGTTCTTACTGCCCTTTTTCTAAACGCAAAATGATCCGGAAGGAGCTGGAACAGGACAAAAGGCAGTGGGAGCGTTTTGTGGAGAGCCTGTGTAAAAGGGCGCGGGTGTTGGATATCCATGGCTTGCTGGTGGCGCCCTATGGGGAGGCGCTGATCCATCCCTGGTATTGGGAGGGACTGGCACGTCTGAGCGCACTGGATCAGATCGAGGCGGTGGGGGCGCAGACGAATCTGAGTTTTTCGCTGGAATGGGCCTTGGAGATCTTTTGCGGAGCGGGCGGACAGGCGGATAAGCTGCGTCTTTGGGCCACGTTCCATCCGGAGATGATCTCTGCAGGGGCGTTTGCCGCAAAATGTACGGCTGTGCAGCAGGCAGGCATCGCACTGTGTGCCGGTGCGGTGGGCGTGCCGGAAGATCTGCCGGCGATCGGGCAGCTGCGGGCGGCCTTGCCCGAGCAGGTCTATCTGTGGATCAATAAGATGGATGGGCTGGGGCGTTTTTATACGGAGGAGGAGAGGGATGCTTTTTCTAAGATCGATCCTTATTTCATCCGGGAACTTATGTATCCGGTGGGTGATGCGTCCAAATGTCGGGGGCGGCTGTTCGTGGAGGCGGACGGGCGGATGCGTGCCTGTAATCTGAGCCTTCCCTATGAGGAAAACTGGTATGACTGGGAGGAGGGAGCCCCCGCGGTGCGGTGCCGCCGTCGGGTCTGTTCTTGTTATCTGGCTTATGGCGGGCGGGAAGACTTTATGAATGGAGTGTTGTTTGGGAGACATCCGCTGTTTAGGAACTTGCGCCGATCAAAAGCGGTCTTTTTGGATATCGAGGGCACACTGATCCCAAAAGGGAGTGCGGGTGTCCCGGCACGGACGGCGGCGGAGCTTGCGGCATTGGCGGTGGATAAGATATGCCTGTTTTTTGCCACCACGCTGCCTTATGGGGAGGCTCTGCGGCGGTGCCAGGGTGTGCGCCATCTGTTTAGGGGCGGGGTTTTTGCTGGCGGGGCGCATGTGCGGCTGGAGAGGGGCGATGAGGTGCTGGAGAGTTTTCGTTATCTTGAGCCGGATGTTTTTTCCGAGGTGGAACGGCTGGAGGGCGATCACCGGGTGCTGGCTTATCGGAATGGGGAGGGGATCTATAAGATAACGCTGCTGCGGCCGCGCCGTCGGCCGTGGGGCGAGGCGGATGCGGGGAGGATCTGGGAGGCTGTGCCAAAGAGGAGTCGGGAGGGTCTGCGGTATTTTCTGGAAGGGCATTGTATGCAGATCGTGGCGGCGGATGCGGATAAAGCGGGCGGAGTGGCGCAGATCTGTGCGTGGATAGGGGTCTCGCCGGGGGAAGTGGCCGCGGCTGGGGATTCCGAGGAGGACGAGGGGATGCTGCGGCAGATAGATCTGATAAAATACGGCGGGGACAGCAGGATCGGTATATAGCACAGAGATTACTTAAATACAAGGAGGAAGTTGATGAAATTCATCCATCTATCGGATCTTCACCTGGGAAAACGTGTCAACGGTTTTTCCATGATCCCGGACCAGAGGTATATATTGGAGGAGATCGAGCGCATCATCGAGGAGGAGGACCCGGAAGCCATCCTGATCGCGGGGGATATCTATGACAAGCCGATCCCGTCTGTGGAAGCGATGGGGCTCTTCGATGATCTTTTAAAAAAGCTGGCCGCACAGCACAGGCAGGTGTGCATCATAAGCGGAAACCACGATTCGCCAGAGCGGCTTTCTTTTGCCGCGGATCTGATCGGGCCCAGCGGCATCCATATTGCGCCCGTCTACGATGGGACTGTGCATCCGGTCTCGCTGCAGGATGGATATGGAACGGTGGATATCTACATGCTCCCTTTCATCAAACCGGCCCATGTGCGCGGCATTTTTTCGGAGGAGGATATTGACTCTTACACAGCGGCTGTCCGCACGGCCATCGCACACATGGACATACAGGCGGACAGGCGGAATATCCTGGTCACCCACCAGTTTGTGACAGGGGCTGCGCGCTCGGAGTCGGAGGAGATCGTGGTGGGCGGGGCGGATAACGTGGACGCCTCGGTATTTGACCCGTTTGAGTATGTGGCGCTGGGACATATCCATGGGCCGCAGCAGGTGGGACGGGAGGGCATCCGTTATTGCGGCACGCCCCTTAAATATTCCTTTTCCGAGGCGGGACATCGTAAGTCGGTGACAGTCCTGGAACTTGGGAAAAAAGGCGATCTTACGATCCGCACCCGAAAATTGCATCCGCTGCGCGACCTGCGGAAGTTAAGAGGCACGTACGCCCAGCTGACGGATAAGCGGGACTATGAAGGTACGGCGGTGGACGACTACATCCATATCACGCTCACGGACGAGGAGGACGTTTTTGACGCCATCGGCAAACTGCGTGTGATCTATCCCAATCTGATGAAATTAGAATACGACAATACACGCACCCGGGAAAACCAGGAGATCACAGGCGGGGAAGAGGTGGAGAGGAAGCGGCCGCTTGAGCTGTTGGCGGACTTCTATACACAGCAGAACAACCAGCCCATGAGTGAGGAGCAAAAAGCGTTTGCGGAGGCGTTGATCAAGAAGATCTGGGAGGAGGATGTATGAGACCGTTAAAACTTGTGCTGTCGGCGTTCGGGCCTTACGCGGACCGGACAAAACTGGATATGGAGCGTTTAGGCAGCAGCGGGCTGTACCTGATCGCGGGGGATACGGGGGCGGGAAAGACCACGATCTTCGATGCGGTCACCTTTGCATTATACGGGGAGGCCAGCGGGGCGAGGCGGGAGCCGTCCATGCTCCGGTCAAAATATGCGCAGCCGGAGACGCCAACAGAAGTGGAGCTGACTTTTTCCCATGGAGGGGATGTCTACATCATAAAAAGGAATCCCGAGTATATGCGCCCGGCGAAACGGGGGGATGGCATGACAAAGGAGCTTTCAAGCGCGCAGCTCACCTATCCGGATCAGCGGATCCTCGCGAAGAAACGGGAAGTGGACAGGGCGGTGGTGGAGATCCTGGGCATCGACCGGGAGCAGTTTTCCCAGATCTCCATGCTGGCCCAGGGGGACTTCCGAAAACTGCTGTTGGCGGATACCACAGAGCGGCAGAAGATCTTCCGGGAACTTTTTCAGACGCGTGTCTATCAGATCCTCCAGCTGCGGATCAAAGACCAGGCGAAGGAAGCCTATGGAAAATGCCAGGATGCGCGAAACAGCGTCCGTCAGTATATCCAGGGGATCGTCTGTGATGAGGAGGATATCCTTTTTGCAGAGGCTGCGAAAGCCCGGGACGGGGATCTGCCCATCATCGACACACAGGATCTGCTCCAAAAGTTGGTGGAACAGGACGCACAGGCAGAAGAGGGCCTGGGCCAAGAGCTGGAACGGCTGGAACAGGAGCTGGCCCAGGTGAATGCTCGGATCGGAAAGGCCGAGGAGCAGGAGAGAGCACGAAAAGATCTGGAGGAAGCCAGGCAGCAGGACGCAGAGAAAGCTGTTTTGCTGGAACAAAAAAAGCAGGCGCTGGCAAAAGAGGAGGAGACAAAAGAGCGGCGGGAAGAACTGAAAAAACAGGCGGCGCTGTGGGAACAGGAATGGCCGGAGTATGATAAACTAGACCAGTTAAATGCCCAGATCCAAAAACTGGCAGAGGATCTAAAACGGGATAAAAAGACGGCAGAGGAGAAAGGGCAGGCATCCGAGGAGATCGAACGCCGTTTGAAAGATCTGAAAAAAGAGCAGGCAGGCTTAGCCGGAGCCGGGGAACGAAGAGAGAAACTGCTCCGCCGCAGGGAAAAGGCTGAAAAATGTGAGAAGATCTGCAAAAAACTGGAAGAGACCCGCCAGCAGGAGCGGGAAAATTCAGCCCAGTTGGAGAGAGCCAAACAGATCTTTGACAAGGAGCAGGGCCGAGCGGGCAGACGAGAAGAACTCACGAGGCAGATCCACCGTCTGGAACAGGAATGGCCGGAATACGATGAACTGGATCGGCTCCAGGAGGACTCTGCGGCGTTGTTAAAAGACCTGGCACAGATCAAAGAAGAGATCAGGGAGCGGGATGAGGAGGAAGAAAAAGCGCGCCGTCAGTTGGACGCGATGAGAAGAGAGCAGGCGGAACTGTCCGGGGCCGGGGAACAAAAGGAGCGGCTGTACCGCCGAAAAGAGATCTGTGAGGAGCATGAGAGAGCCTGTGAGAGCCTGGAAGAGATCCGGCGTCAGGAACGAAAAAATACTCTGCGGCTGAAAGAGTTGGAACAGGCATTCCAAGAAGAGGAGCAAAAAGAGAGCCAGCGTGAAGAGATCCAAAAGCGGATCGCACGGCTGGAACAGGAACTCCCCCAATACGACGAACTGGATCAAAAGGGCAGTGCGCTCCGAAAACTGGAAGAGGATCTAAAGAGCAGCCGAAAAGAACGAGATAAGATCGGCAGCAGATATGAAGAGCTGCGAAAAAGCCTGGAAGATCTGGAAAAAGAGCAGACTGTCTTAGCCGGAGCTGGGGAACAGAGAGAAAAACTGCTCCGGGAAAAAGAGCAGACGGTACAGCGAAAAGAGAAGCTGGAAACATTCAAAAAAGCGGCAGGAGCATGTGAAACGCTCCAAGAAGAATTGGAAGAGAAACAGGAGGCGTACCGACAGGCCCAGAAACACGCACAGTCTCTGAAAGGGATCTATGAAAAAATGGACCAAGCGTTTCTGAAAGGCCAGGCGGGGATACTGGCAAAAGACCTTGAGGAGGGCCAGGAATGCCCGGTGTGCGGCGCCACCCATCATCAGCGCCTTGCCCAGATCCCAGAAGAAGTCCCCAGCGAGGAGGCGCTGGCGCAGGCGAGAGCCGAACACGCAGCGGCGGATCAAAGAGCGCGGGAAGCCAGCGCAGAGGCCGGGAAGATCCATGGAAAAGTCTCCGAGCAGGAAGAACAGCTGCGCCAACAAGCCAAGGACCTGCTGGGACAGACCAAGATCTGGGAGGCCGCGCAGCAGGCGGCAGAGCAGATCGATGCTGCAGCAGATCGGATCGCCGCGCTGGAAGATCAGATCACAGCCGCAGAAGAACGGCTGAGACGAAAAGGAGCCGTGGAGCAGGCGCTCACAGAGAAAAAAGGAGCAGCCGCACAGGCAGAGCAGGAGTTTAGAAAGGTCAAAGACCAGATCATCGAGACAGAGACCAGGCGGCAGGCCCTGGCAGATCAGGTGGATGCTCTGAAAGAAGATCTGCAGTGTCCGGATAAAAAAGCGGCCGAAAAAGAGCTGGAAGATCTGATCAAAGAACAGGGATCCCTGAAAAAAGCCTATGAGCAAGCGCAAAAAGCATACCAGGAATGCAGCAATGGACAGATCATCTTAAAAAACAAGATAAACGCCCTGCAGGAACAGCTGGACGGGACAGAGTATTTTGAAAAGACAGCGGGATCGATCCCTATGTTGAAGGATGAGATCCGGAAACTGAAAGAGCAGCTCATCCAAGAAGAGGAACGGGTAAAACGGAAAAAAGGACTGGACCAGCGGATCCCAAGAGAAGAAGAGGCCACAGGCCAGTTGAGAGAACAGATCGGCGCGTTAAAAGAAAAAGCCGCGTCCATGGAGAGCAGAAAAAACGCCTGTCTGGGTCAGATCAAAGATCTGACAGAGAAGCTGTGCCACACCTCTCAAAAAGAGGCGGAGCAGGCGCATAAGGGTCTGCTCAAAGAGGCGGGACTCTTGCAGGACGCCTATGAACAGGCGAGGAGCGCCTATGAAGCCTGCGGCAAAGAGCAGGAAGCTCTGAAGATCCGGATACAGTCCCTGGAGAGTCAGCTGGAAGATCCCAGATACATCGGGGAGACGACAGAGCAGATCTGTCTGTTAAAAAATAAACTTGCAGATCTGGATCGTCAGATCAAGGAGGAAGAAGAGAAGATCCGGCGCAGAGAGAGACTGGATATCCAGATCCCTGAAGAAGAAAAAATGGCCCAGGATCTGGGAGAGATGCTGGCGAGCCTCAAAGAGACGCTGGACACTGCGCAGGGCCGACGTTCCTCATTGGAGATACAGGCAAAAGACCTGGCCCAAAAGCTCGTCCATCCAGACAGAGGAGCGGCCGAAAAAGAGCGGGAGGAGCAGGCGCAGGAACTGCAGCTTTTGCAGGAGTCTTATGAACATGCAAAAAAGGCTCATGAGGAGTGCAGCAGTGAGAAAGCCATTTTAGAGGGCCAGATCAAGTCTCTGCAGGAGCAGCTGGAGAGAGGAGGATCCATCCAAAAAGACAAAGAGCTGGAAAAACGGGATGGATCTGTGCAAAAAAGAGGAGAGATCATCGAAAGGCAGAAGAACATCCACGCCAGACGGACAGCAAATGAGAATATCTTAGACAGCATCAAAAAAAGGTCAAGAGAACTGGCCAGTCTGGAGGAGAGGCATGGATGGCTGGGCGCCCTGTCCGCGACGGTAAACGGGAATCTTGCCGGGAAAGATAAGATCATGCTGGAGACCTATGTCCAGACAACATATTTTGACAAGATCATCCGGCGGGCCAACCTGCGGTTTATGATCATGTCCGGCGGCCAATATGAATTCAAACGTCTGGAAGGGGCGGGGAATAATAAGAGCCAGGGCGGCCTGGAACTCAATGTGGTGGACCATTATAACGGAACGGAGCGCAGTGTGAAGACTTTATCCGGAGGGGAATCTTTTATCGCGTCCCTGTCCCTGGCGCTGGGGTTGTCCGAGGAGGTCCAGTCTTCGGTCGGCGGCATACAGATAGAGACTATGTTCGTGGACGAAGGCTTCGGCTCCCTGGATGAGGATGCGCTGCAGCAGGCGTACACGGCGCTCATGAGCCTGACGGATGGGCGGCGTCTGGTGGGGATCATCTCCCATGTGGGCGAGTTAAAGGAGAAGATCGATAAACAGATATTGGTGGTGAAAGAGAAGGTCGGAGGGAGCAGGGCCGAGATCAGAGTATGAGGCCCTCGCCCGGTATGCAGACAACGGTCATCCTAAGATAAGGAGCATATGTATCTGTGGCATTATGATTTGACAAATAACGGTATAAACGGTATGATGTAGAAAAATGGGGATATAGAAGGGACCGAGTATAAATTGGCGGCAGAAGATACAAAGAGGAAACTGGTGGAAGCGGCGTATAAGATGTTGATGGAGGAAGGTTTTGAAAATGTCAAGGCAAGGAATGTGGCAAAAGAGGCCGGATATGCGGCCACAGCCATATATAAGCATTTTGGGAGCCTGAATTTCCTGACCACACTGGCTTCTTTTAAGCTGCTGGATGAATATAACCAGAAGAGCATAGAGATCTCTACGACTGTCACAGACTGTATCCAGATGTCAAAGATATCCTGGAAATATTTTTTGTTTTATGCATTTCAGAATGTGCCGGTATTTGAAAATCTATTTTGGGGAAAGGCGAAAGCGATCTTTGAGGAGGTCGTACTGGAGTATTTCCAGCTTTATCCGGAGCAGATCAAAGATCAGACGGCTACATTTTTTTATCTTGCATATTTTAATTCCAGTATTGAGGAGAGGGATTTTATGCTGTTCCGCCGGGCAGCCAATGAAGGGCGGCTCACGCTGGACGATGCGGCTTATATCAGCCGGGTCAACAGCCTGGTCACACATGCGGCCCTACGGGAACATATGGAGGATTATAAGGATCCGGCCATCGCGAAGCGGGCAGCGGAAGACTGCTATAAGATTATTGAAAAGACCATCGATAAATGTCTGATCGATCAAAAGGTGGATGGAAAAGGACGTTCCTGCTGATAGAGCGGGAACGTCCTTTTTCGCAGGGGTGTCATACCTGCAGTCCAAGATATTTTTCTCTGCTGTAACGATAGAGCTCTTCGGCCAGGTTGACAGCCCGGTCTGGCTTTTTATCCCATAGACGACAGGCCAGGCGTCCGGTGTGGCCGAGCTCATCGACTCTTTTATGGAGATAGGCGACGGCATCGTCATCGCTCATATCGGCGGGGAATTCGTACATGGTGCACTGGGCCAATTCTTTTCCGTGCGCATCCATGAGCGCTTTTTTATCATTAGCATTGTCCTGCCCCTCCCAGGCGTCAAAGCCAGATCGTATGAACAGGGGCAGCAGACGGCCCACACATCCGCAGGAGTGGAGACAGATGTACATGCCCAACTCATGGGTGGTTTTTGTGATCTTCTGGTATTGGGGCACAAACAGTTCTTCAAAGATATCCGGCGAGAAGAACGTATTGATCTGGGTCCCCATGTCGTCATGGAATAAGATCATATCGGCATGGTAGATATCTCTGGCGATCTTGATCAGCTCGATATGCCAGTCGACTAATCTGTCATAAAAAGCGGTCAGTTCCTCCGGCTCTTCTAAGAGGGCACAGAAAGCATCCTCAAATCCCATTAGATCTGCCGTTCGTTCAAAAAGGCCGTTGACGATCACAAAATAAGAAAAACGGTCTTGCCCGATCCGGTCTTTGTAATTTTCTTCATAGTCTTTTTTCCAGTCGATCGCGGACAGGTCAGGCCATATGATCTCTTCCTGCCATTTTGTGATATCAGACAATCTCCGGGTGCCTGGTTTTACCATGGCGGCCTGTGACAAGGGCTCATATTCCCACTCGATGCCGAACCAGTCGGTCCCGCCAAAATTCCTGGCGCGGGCATCCGGCATGACTAGCGGCTGGATCGCATTGTTGTCTAAGGTCTGGTTGGGGAGCCATAAAGGTATCTGGCCTTCCAGCATGCGGATCATATTTTCTCTTGGAGTGATCGGATAGTTGTATCTGGGTGTGACGCTCTCTGCGGCGCCGTATATGCCGGGCATCCGGTATTCTCCGACGATCTCCAGTTCTTTTTTGTCATATCCTACCATTTTTCCATCATCCTATCTAGAGCTGCTGTGATCTCATCTGACAGCGGTTTGGGAACGTGTGTTTTCAGTAAGTGCAGCATCTGATCTTGTGCCCGCTGGGTCATGTCTTTGGAGCCATTCTCTGTCCAGGTCTCGTAATTTTCACGGTTGGCCAGACGGGCAAACCACACTTCGTCCCGGAAGAATTCCATAGTGTGCTCCTCGGCCAGATAATTTCCGCCCGGTCCTACTTCGCGGATGACCTCCTCGGCCAGATGTTCTTCATCCACCTCGATGCCTTTTAAGAAACGTTTGGCCTCCCCGACCAACTCGTTGCACATGACCATGTGCAGGGCGGATCCGGTGATGCCCAACTCCATAAATCCAATATCATGGATGATATTTCCGCCAGTCGCCAGGGCTGAATAGATCTGGAGCATGGCTTCGGAGGCGGACTGTGCGTCCACGGTCTTGGAATCACTGCATCCTGCGGCTGAGAATACAGGGATATCCAGTTCGTGGAATATTTCGGTGGATCCGGCGTGGAGCAAGATCCATTCCGGCGCGCCATAGGAATGCTGCATGGTCTGCATATCCATGGGACCGCCCGGCGCGCCGCCGATGAAAGGCGCTCCTTCCTGTACCAACTGGCTCAGTACAAGGCCGGCGAGGGAGTCGGCTGCGCCGACTGACATCGCGCCAGCGATGGTGACCGGAGCGGTGGCGCCCATGATCATGCCGGGTGTGTAGATACAGGGGATCTTATTTTTGGCCAGCAGGATCAGTTTATCCAAGGCTTCTTTTGTATGGATGAAAGGCGTGGTGGGTTCACAGTATACGGCCAGGAAAGGTTTTTCCTGCAGTTTCTCCAGGCTGCCCGCCACAGTCGCACACAGGTCGATGATCCCCTGGAGGTTTTTGGCGTTGAACGCCCAGGTGATGATGGGTTTGGTGGTGTTGCGGATCATGGCGTCCACCTCGTGGATGTCTGCCAGATCTTTTTGCATGTCACTGATCATGACCAGGGACATGACAAAGTCCATATGATCCAGCCCGTCGGCCAGTCTGGCTGTGATGGCCGCGTCGTTTTTCTTGGCGGGCCGGCGTTCGCCTGTGTAGACATCAAAGAAGTTCGGGCATGTGGGGCCGGGACCCACATAGGTATTGCGTCCGCCTACATGCATGGAGGGATTTCCTTCCCGGTCATACATTTCGATCATGGATGGGGCAGAGGATATGCATTTCTTGACCAGGTCCGTGGGGATTTTTACTGTATCACCATCTACGGTACAACCGTTGTCTGTATAATACTTTTTGGCTTCCTCTGAAAAAATCGATACGCCATTGGTCTCGAGAAGGCGGAATGCCTGTTCTAAGATTGTCTGACGTTCTTTTTTTGTCAATACTTCAAATCTAGCGTTCATAAAAGTCTCCTTTCAAGCACTCAGATTATGGATAACATGTTACCAAAATCATAACAAGGAGAAAATGATCAGTCAATTGGGATCAATAGATAAAATAAAATGTATATGATATACAATTTGAACAAATATTAATCGGGGTATTGATTAATATTTACGCATCTGTTATGATTCGATTTATAGATACTATAACACGTTATCCAACATAAAAGACAGAAAATTCAAAAAAGGGAGAGGAGAGATATCTATCATGAACGACAATGTGGAAAGGCTCCATCAGGCTAGTGTCAAGATCCTGGAGCGGACAGGCATGCGTTTTCTGCACCCAGATGCGATCCGTGTTTTAAAAGAGAACGGAGTCCGTGTGGAAGGGGACAGGGCATTTTTTACAGAAGAACAGTTGATGCACCATATCCGTATGGCGCCGTCGGTCTGTAAAGTCTATGCCAAAGATCCAAAATATGACATGGAGATCGGCGGCTGTCGGGTCTATCAGGCACCGTCGGCCGGGCCTACGTTCATCATGGCAGCGGACGGCACAAAGCGGGGAGCGAAGCTGAAGGACTATACGGATATGACGAAACTGTATGAATACAACCAGGCTTATTTTATGAATGGCGGTCCTATGTGCGTGCCGGAGGATATCGACCCAAAGTACAGCACCCTGGCGCTCCATTATATGTCGCTTTTGCACTCTGAAAAATGTATCTGGGCAGGGAGCGGGTCATACCAGCAGGTGGAGGCAGTCCTGGAACTGACCCGGGCATTCTGGGGGATCGGCAAAGAGGAGATGGCCGAAAAGCCTTGTGTGCTCAACTGTGTCAACACAAACACGCCGCTGCAGTTTGACCGGAATATGACGGAGACTTTATTTGCTTTTGCTAAATACAGGCAGCCAGTCGTGATCGCAGCCGCAGCCATGGCGGGGACGACTTCACCGGTCACGATGGCGGGCAACCTGGCGGTTGTGAACGCGGAAGTCATCGCGGTCATCGCGCTGTCACAGATGTTTGCGCCGGGTACTCCGGTTTTATACGGATCCCAGTCTACCAATGCGGATATGGGGACTTGTGCCATTGCCATCGGTTCGCCGGAGGGTGCGCTTTGTTATAGATACTGCGCAAAGATGGCCAGGTTTTATGGTGTGCCGAGCCGTGGGGGCGGCGCCCTGACAGATGCTAAGAGCCTGGATGTACAGGCGGGTTATGAATCCATGCTCACCTATTATGCGTGTCGTGACAGTGGTGTGAACCTGGTCCTGCAGAGTGCGGGTATCCTGGAGAGTTATCTGTCGGTTTCTTTTGAAAAGATGATCGTGGATTTCGAGATCATTGACATGGTCGAACGCTACAAAAGGGATCTTGAGATCGATGAGGATACGCTGCCCCTTGATCTGATCGATGAGGTGGGACCGGGCGGCCAGTATCTGTTGGAAGAACACACCTTTGAGTTCTGCCGGAGGGAGCCGTTTATCCCCAATGTGTCAGTGCGGGGGCTGCATCAGGATCCGGCGGGAGTTTATATGGAAAACATCCAAAGGCGTTTAAAAGATATGCTGGATGCTTATCAGAAACCGGAGACGGACGGGGCAGTCCTTGGGAAAATGAGAGAGATCTTAGCAGCGGCAGGCATGCCCGCAGAGGTCATCCAATATCTGGATCAATATTAGGGAGGAAGACGATGGAAAAAGACAACAAGATACCCATGAAAAACTATATTACGCTCCTGATCTTGGTGGTCAGTGCGGCGGCATTTTATCAGATCCCGTATCTGAGGTGGACATTTTATGATGGTATGCTGGAACTCAGCGGCTTGAACAATACCCAATTTGGTCTGACGATGAGCGTCTATGGTACGGTATCCATGATCTTGTATCTGCCGGGCGGGATCATCGCAGATAAGATTTCCAGTAAGATCTTAGTGCCGGTCTCACTTTTTGTGACAGGGGCAGCCGGATCGCTCCTGATGACGGGTCCGGGTTATATGCTGCAGATGGTGGCCTATGTATTGCTGGCGGCAGCCGGGACGCTGACTTTCTGGGCGGCTTTGAATAAGGCGACTATGAACTTGGATGACGGAGACGGGAGTAAGATGCTGGGACTTTTGGAAGGAGGGCGCGGCCTGGCGCAGGCGGCATTCTCGGCAGTCTTCCTGGCAATCTTCGGCATGTGTGCCAGTGCGGTAGGCGGGGTAAAAGTCGTGCTGGGCGGTTATGCGGCTTTGAATATCATATTTGCTGTGCTCAGCTTTTTTATCCTTGAAGATGACGGGAAAAGTGGCGCGGCATCAGAGCCTGTTCATGCGGCAGATGTATTCGAGATCATAAAGATGCCGGTAGTATGGCTTTTGGCACTGGTGGTCATTTCCAGTTATTGTTTCCATCTGGGGAGTACCTATATGACACCATATTTTACAAATATCATCGGAGCAACGGCGGTGCTCTCCGGGGCACTGGCGGTGGTCAGGAATTATATCGCTCAGATGGCCGGCGCACCTTTTGGCGGGGCGATGGCACAAAAAACAGGTTCCAGTTCCTTTATCGTTGGCTGTGGTTTTATTGCAATGGTCATCGGTATCGCAGTGGTCGTCTTTTTGCCGTCAGATTCCAGTATGATGGTGCCGCTGGTGGTGTTTATGATCATCTCTGCCGTATCCATTTACGTGATCCGGGGTATCTATTTTGCGATCATTGGAGAGTGTGGGATTCCGCTGCGGCTGACGGGTACGGCGGTTGGTATCGTGTCGGTGATCGGCTTTACACCGGATATATTCATGAATGCGATCTGTGGTTCTCTGCTGGATAAATATGAGGGAGTCCAGGGCTATCGTTACATATTTATTATGATGCTGGCGATTGCCCTGGTCGGACTTGTTTCCTCCTGGATCTTATATTTTATGTCAAAGAGAAAGAAACAGGAAGCGTAGATATAAAGGAGAGATTCCATGAAAAAGACGAATATACGTCCGGTGGTATTTTGGACGCCCATGATCCTCCTGGTGGCGGGACTTGTCATATCCCTGGCTGCCGGAGATTCTTTCTTCTCTGTGTTAAATAAAGTCAATACAGCGCTTTTGTCTAATTTTGGATGGCTGTACAGCCTGACGACGCTCATCGTGCTGCTCGTATGTTTCGCGGTCATGCTCTCACCTTTTGGCAAGATAAAGGTCGGGGGAAAAGACGCAGAACCGAAGATGAAAGCAAAAGATATCTTTGCCATCGTGTTGTGCAGCATCGTGGGCATCGGCATGGTCACCTGGGGCACGGCGGAGATCATGGCGCATTACACGGCGCCATTGTCAACACTGGGTCTGGAACCTTATAGCGACGGTGCGGCTGACTTTGCCATGGAGACTGTGCTGCTACACTGGACGTTTCCGGCATATGGGCTGTATGCCCTTCCTTCTGTATTTTTTGCCTTTATATTTTATAATATGAAACGGCCGTTTTCTGTCAGAGAGTTCCTCTACCCAGTGTTTGGGAAAAAAATGGAGGGGAAGATCAGCGGGGTGGTAGACATCGTCTGTGTCTTCACACTGCTGTGCGGTATGGTGGGGACCATCGGTACGGCGGTTTTATCGCTGCTGGGCGGGATCACACATCTGTCGGGTGGAGGGATTGGAAAAACGCCTTTGGCCATTGCCGTGCTTGTGGCTGTGATCGTGGTGACTTTTGTAGTATCTTCTGTGACTGGGGTGATGAAGGGGATACGGATCTTGTCCAATATGAACCTGTATTTCTTTGCTTTTCTGGCTGTGTTCACATTGATATGCGGGCCGACTGCGTTTATCTTTAACTATGGCGTGGAGGGCGCAGGGAACATGATCGCGCATTTCTTCAGTTCTATGCTGCGGACGAATGCGGTGAGCGGCGATGACTGGTCCTACTGGTGGTCTATCTTCTACTGGGCTGCGTATATGACTTGGGCGCCGATTTCCGCTATGTTCATCGGAAAAGTCTGCTATGGACAGACTTTTCGGCGGATCTTGTCGCTGACTCTGGTATGGCCCTCCATTTTCACGGCGGTCTGGATGTCCATCTTCAGTGGTACATCCATGCATTTTGAACGCGCTGGATATGGGGTTGCGGATGCCTATGCAAAAGGATATGAATATACGGTGTATGCTGTATTTGAGCATCTGCCGTTTCCGCTTTTGATCACGGTTGTATTTTTATGTGTAGCCTGTATCTCTGTTGTGACGGCTTCGGATTCTGCAGCGGATTCCCTGGCGGGGCTGGTGACTGCAAAAGAGCAGAGAGGACAGAACGAGGGAAAAAAGACTTGGGTCAAAGTGATCGTGGGTCTGGTCATCGGTGTATCGACGTTTATCATCGTGGTCTATTCGGATATCTCAGGCGTCAAGATGATCAGCAATATCGGCGCATTTCCGGCGTTGTGGATCGAACTGCTGACTGTAGCGGGGATTGTCCGTATCATGAAGGATCCTCAAAAATATGATGAGAACAAAAAAGATTATGATGAGCAGGGACGGTATTGAATAAAGGTACAGGGGATGGCTAACGCACCATCCCCTGTATCTCCTGTTTGGATATACCGCCCGTTTTTCGGTCGGCAACTTCTCCGTCTTTGAACAGCAGCAATGTGGGGATCGCCATGACCTTATACTGATCTGTCAGTCTGGGGTTTTTATCCACATCGACTTTGGCGATCCGGAGCTGGTCTTCCTGGGCCAGTCCTTCTAATATCGGTGCGAGCCCCCGGCATGGCCCGCACCAGTCTGCGTAAAAATCTACTAATGTAGGTGTATCTGCCTGTAAGACCTGTTCTTTGAAATTATCTTCGTTTACTTTCAATATCTCCATATCATACCTCCTCGTGGATTTAGTATGTGCGGTCCGCGAGAAAAAATGCAGATATGATAGAAGTAAAGCAATCACTTTACACTGTATGTTGATCGTGTTATGCTTAAAGAAAAAAGGAGTGGTGGACGTATGGCCCAGACAATGGTGGATTTTCGGATCGATGAGGAAGTAAAAAGGAAGATGGGATCCGCCTGTAAGGATATGGGTCTGTCATTGAGCACGGCTTTTAATATTTTTGCGGTAAAAGTCGGGAATGAGAGGAGGATCCCTTTTGGAGTAGCGGCAGACCCGTTTTACAGTGAAAGCGACATGAAGGTTTTGGAAAAACGTGCCGCAGATATCGAGTCTGGAAGATCTATCCCGAAAGAACATGATCTGATCGAGGTATAGATATGGGGGCGCTATGGGTGGATGAGGCGGGGAGGGATCCCTGCCTTAAAAGTTTATATTGAACGTTATCTGATATGGATAGATCATGAAAACCTTGTATTTTCGTCAGGAAATGATACAATATCCTATAAGTGCGTTAAAGGGGTAAAGGAATAGGGAAAAACATCAGATCCTCCGCGCGCTGTAAACGGAAAGGAGAAACATATGAACAGGAAAGACCACACGAAACTCCCCCAGATCTTCCTACTGGCTTTTGTAGTGCTGGGGATCGTCCTGTCTGTCTGTCCGGTCCTGGCATCATCGGGGTCAAAGGACAAACTGATCATGGCGACAAATGCGGAATTCCCTCCGTATGAATACTATGATGGCAGTGACATCGTAGGTATTGACGTGGAGATCGCCCGGGCGGTCGCCGAGGAACTGGACATGGAACTGCAGATCGAGGATATGGCGTTTGACGCGATCATCACAGCCGTGACCTCGGGAAAGGCTGATATCGGAGCGGCAGGCATGACGGTGACGGAAGACCGTTTAAAGAGTGTCAATTTCAGCGACACCTACACAAGATCTGCACAGGTGATCATCGTCAGGGAAGACAGTGCCATCGCCACACCCGATGATCTGGTGGGAAAGAAGATCGGCGTGCAGCTGGGGACCACCGGTGACCTCTATTCGGAGGACATTGAGGATGCCACGATCGAGCGCTATAACAAAGGCTTCGAGGCGGTCCAGTCCCTGCTCTCGGACAAGATCGATGCGGTGATCATCGACCAGGAACCGGCGGCGGTCTTTGTGGAGCAAAATGAAGGGCTGAAGCTGACAGAGGAAGAATTTACAGACGAGGAATACGCCCTGGCCATAGCCAAAGGCAACACAGAACTGCTGGAGAAAGTCAACGCCGCTCTGGCCAACCTTGAGAGATCCGGCCGTCTGGATGAGATCAAAGCGGCCTATATCAATGAAGGGGAAGCGGACGCCGAGGAAGAAAAGCCAAAGAGCACCGGCGAGAAGCTGATCATGGCGACCAACGCAGAATTTCCGCCCTATGAATATTATGAAGGCAGCGGGATCGTCGGCATCGATGTAGAGATCGCCCAGGCGATCGCGGATGAACTGGGGATGGAGCTGCAGGTGGAGGACATGGCCTTCGATGCGATCATCACGGCGGTGACCTCCGGGAAAGCGGACTTCGGAGCAGCCGGGATGACGGTGACGGAAGACCGCTTAAAGAGTGTTGATTTCAGTGATACATACACGAAATCCGCGCAGGTGATCATTGTCAAAGAAGACAGTCCGATCGCCACGCCCGACGACCTGGTGGGAAAGAAGATCGGCGTGCAGCTGGGGACCACCGGGGACATCTATTCCGAGGACATCGAGGATGCCCAGATTGAGCGTTACAACAAGGGCTTCGAGGCAGTGCAGTCACTGCAGTCGGATAAGATTGACGCAGTGATCATCGACCAGGAACCGGCAGCGGTGTTCGTGGAGCAGAATGAGGGACTGAAACTGACCGACGAAGAATTTACAGAGGAAGAATACGCCCTGGCGTTCGCCAAGGATAATAAGGAGCTGCTGGAGAAAGTCAACGCGGCACTGGCGAAGTTAAAGAGATCCGGCCGTCTGGACGAGATCAAAGCGGCCTATATCAATAGCGGCGAGGAAGGAGCGAAAGAGAGCACCGGCGAGAAACTGATCATGGCGACCAACGCAGAATTCCCGCCCTATGAGTATTACGAGGGCAGCGAGATCATCGGCATCGACGTGGAGATCGCCCAGGCTGTTGCCGAGAAGCTGGGTATGGAACTGCAGATCGAGGATATGGCTTTTGACTCCATCATCACGGCGGTGACCTCCGGGAAGGCAGATGTGGGCGCGGCGGGCATGACGGTGACGGAAGACCGCTTAAAAAGCGTGGATTTCAGCGACCCGTACACGACCTCCGCGCAGGTGATCATCGTCAAGGAAGACAGCCCGATCGCCACGCCTGACGACCTGGTGGGAAAGAAGATCGGCGTGCAGCTGGGGACCACCGGGGATATCTACGCAGAAGATATCGAGGATGCCCAGATCGAGCGTTATAACAAAGGCTTTGAGGCGGTACAGTCGCTGCTGTCAGATAAGATCGACGCGGTCGTCATCGACCAGGAGCCGGCCGGCGTCTTCGTGGAACAGAACGAGGGCCTTAAGCTCACAGATGAGGAATTTACCACAGAAGAATACGCCCTGGCGATCGCCAAGGGGAATGAGGATCTGCTGGAGAAGATCAACGGGGCCCTGGCGGAGCTAAAAGAGTCCGGCCGTCTGGACGAGATCAAAGCCGCGTATATCAACTCCGGCGAGGGAGCGTCTGAGACGACCCCGGCAGTGGAAGAGGAAGCGTCCTCCGGGTTAAAAGAAGCCCTCTATGATAACCTGGTGAGCAAAGGCCGCTGGAGATACATCACGAACGGTCTGATCGTGACACTGGAGATCACGCTGCTGGCTGTGATCTTGGGGATCATCATCGGCTTTATAGTGGCGATCATCCGCTCTACCTATGAAAAGACCAGGAAGCTGAAAGTCTTGAACCTGCTCTGCCAGATCTACCTGACGGTGATCCGGGGGACGCCTGTGCTGGTACAGCTTTTGATTATCTACTATATCATCTTTGCCTCCTTCACCAATAAGATCGTGGTGGCCTCCCTGGCGTTCGGGATCAATTCCGGCGCGTACGTGGCGGAGATCATCCGCGGCGGGATCCTCTCCATCGACAACGGACAGTTCGAAGCGGGCAGGAGCCTTGGCTTCAACTACCTGCAGACCATGGTCTACATCATCCTGCCCCAGGCGCTCAAAAATGTGCTCCCGGCGCTGGCCAACGAGTTTGTCGTGCTGCTCAAGGAGACTTCCGTCTGCGGTTACATCGCCCTGCAGGATCTGACGAAAGGCGGGGATATCATCCGCAGCCAGACATATAACGCCTATATACCGTTGCTGACGGTCGCCGCGATCTACCTGGCGATGGTCATGATCTTTACATATTTTGTAAAACTTCTGGAAAGGAGGCTGCGCAGCAGTGAACGCTGATAGACCATTGATCGAGATCAAAGATCTCACAAAAAGTTTTGATAAAGTGAAAGCCTTAAAGAATATCTCCACCCGTATCCATTCCGGGGAAGTCGTTTTCATCGTAGGCCCTTCCGGTTCTGGAAAGAGTACCTTCCTGCGCTGCATGAACCGGCTGGAGGAAGCGACGGAAGGGCAGGTCATATTCGAAGGGGTCGACATCATGGACAAAAAGACTGATATAGACCGGCACCGCCAGAAGATGGGCATGGTCTTCCAGCATTTTAACCTGTTTCCCCACCTGACCATCAGGGAGAACATCACGCTGGCCCCCCGCAAACTGAAAGGGATCTCCGCGGCGGAAGCGGACAAACGGGCCATGGAACTGCTAAAGCGGGTGGGGCTGCCCGATAAAGCGGACACCTACCCGGCCATGCTCTCCGGCGGCCAGAAACAGCGGATCGCCATCGCCCGGGCCCTGGCTATGGATCCGGATGTGATGCTCTTCGACGAGCCGACTTCGGCCCTGGACCCGGAGATGGTCGGGGAAGTGCTGGAGATCATGGGCGAGCTGGCAAAAGGCGGCATGACCATGGTCGTGGTGACCCATGAGATGGGCTTTGCAAAAGAAGTGGCCAGCCGTGTGCTCTTCATGGCGGACGGGGAAGTCTTAGAAGACGCGCCGCCCCAGGAATTTTTCGAAAATCCGAAAAATCCCAGACTGAAAGATTTTCTCTCGAAGATAATTTAAAAAAGGATCAAAAAAAGTCCCCGCTCCAGCGTCTGTCACCAGATGCAGGGCGGGGATACCTCTATATTAAAAAAAGGAGGTAGAATTATGAAAGGAGGGCCGGAAGCCGTTATCACTTCCGGCTAAATGTGAAACAAAAAATGCTTAACATTTTTATGAGTATTACTTTATCACGGATATGTGTTCAAACTATGATCAAAAAATGAAATAAATATGAACAAGAGCAGAGGGCGGCGCAGAATGTGAAAATAAATTGAAAATGATAAAAAGAACGTGACGGATCCTTAAAAAAATGTTAAATTAGTCATAGGAAAGAATAAAGTTCTTGAAAAGGAAAGGTTAAGGTGGACAGTATTATGAGGAAGAGGATCGGGGCGTTGTTGTTGGGGTTGGTACTGTTGATGAATGGTTTTTCCTGGGAGGCGCTGGCGGCGGATGGCAGCGGCAGCCTGAGTGAGGAGGCCGGGGATGCGCCGCAGAGCGTGGAGGATATCTGGATCAATCCCATGTACCAGGACGTGGAGGATGCAGATTCCATAAGGAGCGCGCTGGATGGGCTCCAGGAGGAGTCACAGGAGGAACGGGCCGGGGCCGGGTCGTCGCTGACATTTTTATCGAAGGCAAAAGCCGCGTCTTCCATATGCAGGCAGATGGTGGAGCGGAAAAGCATGGTCAGCGTATACGTGCAGGCGGGCAATGTGAACGCCAAGAAACTGGCCTCCACGCTCTTTGAGCAGGCATTGGCCGTGGGCAAAGGCACCGCGGGGGACGAGGGGGATTATATCCGCTACCATCTGGGCGGATACGCATCCAGCGTCATGCGGTATCGGTATGGCACGGGCAAATATATGGTCACATATGTGATGCGCTATTATACGACCAAGCAGCAGGAAAGACGGGTGACGGCGAAGGTCAAGAGCGTCCTGTCCTCCCTGGGCGTAAAAAATAAGGCGGCATACGGCAAGATCAAAGCCATCTATGATTATATCTGCAGACATGTGGAGTACGATCGGGCTACGCTGGGTGACAGCACTGTGGGGAAATACACAGCGTACAATGCGCTCATGAAAGGGACTGCCGTGTGCCAGGGTTATGCCAGCCTGTTTTACCGGATGGCAGTGGATTCCGGCTTGCGGGTGCGGGTGATGCCGGGGGAATCCAGGGGCGTTCCCCATGCCTGGAACATCGTGCGGCTGAAGAACCGATACTACAATCTGGACAGTACCTGGGATGCCGGGATGAAAAAATACGTGTTTTTCCTCAAGAGCAATAAAGAGTTCCCCAACCATGTGCGGGACAGCGCGTATAAGTCATCAGCGTTCAACAAGACCTATCCAATGTCAGCGGTCTCCTATAAAAAGAAAGCCGCAGCGGTGATCAACTATAACGTTTATAACATTGCAAAGGCAAAAGTCTCCGGGATCAAGACGAAAAAATACACCGGAAAAAAACGCACCCAGTCGCCCACGGTAAAACTGAATGGGGTGACATTAAAAAAAGGCCGGGACTACACGGTATCCTATAAAAATAACGTGAAAGTTGGAACGGCCGCGATCATCTTCAAGGGGAAGGGCGACTATTTTGGCGTATTAACGAAAAAGTTTAAGATCATAAGATAAACGATACAATAAAAAGAGAACGGCACCTGTGATATAGCAGCGGCCGTTCTCTTTTTATTGCCCAAAATGGCAGATCTGTCATAAGGTCTGATCCAGGCTCATCCTGAGTTTCTCGATCATCTCATCGATGTGCTGTCTTTCGATGATTAGGGGTGGCACGAGCCGCAGCACGTTTGTGCCGGCGGAGATGATCAGCAGACCGTTTTCCAGGGCGCGGTTGATGATGGCGCTTACAGGATGGTCTTCGACCACCAGTCCCTGCATGAATCCTTTTCCACGGCGGGCCTTTATACAGGGATAGTCCCGGATCAGAGCTTCCAGCTGTTCTTCCAGATAGGGAGCCAGCTTGCGCACGTGTCCGATGATCTGTTCCTGCTCGTAGATATCGAAGACGGCGCTGACGGCCGCACAGGCCAGCGGGTTTCCGCCGTAGGTTGTGCCGTGGTCGCCGGGTTCCAGGGAAGCGGATGAGGCTTTTTCACCCAGGACAAATGCGCCCACCGGGATGCCGTTGCCCAGTGCTTTTGCACAGGTCATGATATCTGGCTGCACGCCGTACTCCTGCCAGGCAAAGGGATGTCCGGTCCGCCCCATGCCGCACTGGATCTCATCCAGGATCAGGAGGATGTCATGCTCATCACACAGGCTGCGCAGGTCCTCCAGGAATTTTTGGTCGGCGGGGTAGATGCCGCCCTCGCCCTGGATGGTCTCCAGGATGACCGCGCATACGGTATCGTCCACCAGGGATCTTACACTGTCTGGATCATTGAACTTGGCAAATCTTACGCCGCCCATCAGGGGTTCGAAGGGTTCACGGTAGTGGGCGTTCCCGGTCACGGAGAGCGCTCCCACGGTCCGGCCGTGGAAGGAGTGCTCCATGGCGATGATACTGTGTCCGGCGTGGCCGTCCCGGCGGAAGGCGTATTTCTTGGCGGCTTTTAATGCGCCCTCAATGGCCTCCGCGCCGCTGTTGGTGAAAAATACGCGGGCCATGCCGCTGGCTTTTAGGACTTTTTCACCGGCTTCCATCATCGGGGTGTTGTAGTACAGGTTGGAGATGTGGGTGAGTCTTGCCGCCTGGTCCTGCAGGGTCTTTGTGTAGACCGGATGGTGGTAGCCCAGGGCGTTGACTGCGATCCCGGCGGCAAAATCCAGATATTTCTTGTCATCCACATCGTATAGATAGACACCTTCTCCTTTTTCCAGTACGATCTGGTAGCGGTTGTAGGTGTGGAGGATGGAGCTTTCAGATCTTTCGATGTAGTCAGTTGTCTTCATGATAGTACCTCTTTTCGTCTTCCCGCAGTATGGCGGTCCCGATCCCTTTGTTGGTGAAGATCTCGAGGAGCAGGCTGTGGGGGATGCGGCCGTCCAGGATGTGTACCCGGTTGACACCCTCCTGGATGGCGTTGATGCAGTTGTTTAATTTGGGGATCATGCCGCCGCCCACATTTCCCTGGGTGATCAGTTTTTGGGCTTCGTGTACATGCAGCTCGGAGATCAGGCTCGCCTGGTCCTTGGGGTCTTTGTAGACGCCCTCGATGTCGGTGAGGAAAGCCAGTTTTTCGGCGTTCATGGCGGAGGCGATGGCGCAGGCGGCGTCGTCCGCGTTGATGTTGTAGGTCTGGAAGTCCGCGTCCATGCCGATGGGGCAGACGATCGGGAGGAAATCTTTTTCCAGCAGGTCCTCTAAGATCTTCGGGGTGACTTGTCGGATCTCACCCACGAAGCCGATGTCCTCGCCGTCGGATGATTTTTTGGTGACTTGGAGGAGACCTCCGTCTTTGCCGCTGATGCCCACGGCTTTTACGCCCAGGGACTGGACTAAAGAGACCAGCTCTTTGTTGACTTTTCCCAGGACCATCTCGGCTACTTCCATTGTCTCGGCATCGGTCACCCGCAGGCCGTTTACGAAATGGGGTTCCATGCCGACTTTGCCCACCCAGCGGCTGATCTCTTTGCCGCCGCCGTGGACGATGATCGGTTTGAAGCCGACCAGTTTGAGGAGGACCACATCCTCGATGACATTTTTCTTTAGTTCATGGTCCACCATGGCACTGCCGCCGTATTTGACGACGACGATCTTCCGGTTGAACCGTTGGATGTAGGGCAGAGCCTCGATCAGGATCTCGGCTTTGTCCAGGTATTTTTGATCGATCATTGTTTTGCGCTCCTTGTGTTTTTGTTCTTGTGTCTATGAGCGGTAATCTGCGTTGATGTTGATGTATCCATGGGTCAGGTCGCAGCCCCAGGCGGTGGCTCCTGCCTCTCCTTCGTGGAGGTCGGCGAGGATCGTGACGGCGTTTTCGGACAGGATCTGAGTGGCTGTCTTTTCGCTGTAAGCGGCGGCGGTCCCGTCTTTCATGATCTGGATCTTTCCGGCTGCGCTCTCCATATAGAGATCCACTTTTTCCGGGTCGAAGTCCACGCCAGCGTAGCCCATGGCGCATAAGATCCGGCCCCAGTTGGCATCGTGGCCGTAGATGGCGGCCTTGGTCAGGTTGGAAGATATGATGGATCTTGCCAGTGCGGCGGCCTGTTGTTTGCTCCCGGCGCCTGTGACGGTGGCTTCCAGGAGGGCCGTGCAGCCTTCGCCGTCTGCGGCGATGGATCTTGCCAGCGTTTCATTTACATGGTAAAGGGCTTGCAGGAAAAGCTGGTAGTCTCCGTTTTCCTCCGTGATCTGGGGGTTTTCGGCCATGCCGTTTGCCAGCAGGAGGACCGTGTCGTTGGTGGAGGTGTCCCCGTCTACGGAGACCATGTTGTAGGTGTCGGCCACGGTCTGGGACAGGGCTTTTTGCAGCAGTTCTTTGGAGATGCTGGCATCGGTGGTGATGAAGCTCAGCATGGTGCACATGTTCGGATGGATCATACCGGAGCCTTTGCACATGCCGCCGATATGTATGGTCTTTCCGCTTAAAGTAAATGCCACGGCGGCTTCTTTTTTGACTGTGTCGGTTGTCATGATCGCTTCTGCGGCCTGTATGGCGGCTTCCCGGTCAGCGGACAGGTTTTCGGTGAGGACGGGGAGGCCCCTCTTGATCTGTTCCATGGGGATCTGCTGTCCGATCACGCCTGTGGAGGCGATGAGGACGGAGGTCTCCGGGATCTTTAAGAGTCTTGCGGCTTCCTGGGCGGTCTTTTGGCAAATGTCCATTCCTTCCTGTCCGGTGCAGGCGTTGGCGACGCCGCTGTTGCAGACCACGGCCTGGACATGGGGCTGGTCAGCAACAAGGGCCTGATCCCATTTTACGGGGGCGGCTTTTACGATGTTGGTGGTGAAAGTACCTGCCGCCTGGCAAGGGGCGGCGCTGTATAAAAGGGCCATGTCTTTTTGGCCGTTTTTCTTTATCCCGGCGGCTGTGCCTGCGGACATGAAACCTTTGGCCGCGGTCACGCCTCCGTCGATGATCTGGAAATCCATGTTTTTAAGATCCTCCTTTTTCTATGTTCTGTGGATCAGGGGAAGACGGGGACGAGTCGGAGACCTTCGGTCTCTTCCAAGCCGAACATTAAGTTCATGTTCTGCACGGCCTGTCCGGCTGCGCCTTTGACCACGTTGTCCATCGCACCCATCATGACGACGCGGTGGGTCCGGGGGTCTATGGTGAAGTTTACGTCCACATAGTTGCTGCCTTTGACCCAGCGTGTCTGGGGGCAGAGACCTTTTTCCAATACGCGGACGAAGGTTTCGTCTTTATAGTAGTCGTCATAGATGGTCCGGATCTCTTCTTCTGTGATGTCCTCGCGGCCTTTTTTCAGGGAGGCGTATGCGGTGACCAGGATCCCACGGTTCATGGGTACTAGGTGCGGGGTGAAATTGATCAAGATCTCTTCACCGGCCGCCAGGCTCAACTGGTCCTCGATCTCCGGTGTGTGGCGGTGTGTGGTCACGCCGTAGGCTTTGATGCTGTCGTGCACTTCGCAGAACAGGTTGTCGGTCTTGGCCCCGCGGCCCGCGCCGGAGACACCGGATTTTGCGTCGATGATCACTGTGGCGGGGTCTAAGATCCCTTCTTTTAATAAAGGATAGATGCTCAGGATGGAGCATGTGGGGTAGCAGCCCGGATTGGCGATCAGCCGTGCCCCGCGGATCTCTTCCCTGTTGATCTCGCACAGCCCGTAGACGGCTTCTTGGACGAACTGGGGGGAGGGGTGTCCAAGGTTGTACCATTTTTCGTATTTTGCCACGTCCTTGATGCGGAAATCGGCGCTCAAGTCGATGATCTTGGCCCTGGAGAGGATCCCTTCGTTTAACAGAGATGCGCACAGCCCCTGTGGGGTGGCGGTGAATATCACATCTGCCTGCTCGGACATCTTCTCCATGTTGTCGTCCAGACAGGGGCCTTCGATGATCTGGAACATATTTTGGTAGATCTGGGCGTATTCCTGTCCCACGTAGCTTTTGGAACCGTACCAGATGATCTCGGCTCCTCTGTGGGCTGTCAGGAGTCTGACCAGTTCTGCGCCTGCGTATCCGGTGGCGCCGATGATCCCTACTTTTATCATGAGCTTATACCAAACCTTTCTTAAAAAAATAACTCTGGATATCATATGATATTTTTTTTGATCTGTAAAGTGGAAAAGGAATTCTTGCGGCTGATCGCATAATTATACATCAAAAGAAGGGAATATGCAACAAATATTCATAAAAAATGAATATTTTCTGGGGATAAATGGCCCACGGCATCTGGTGTACCGTGGGTCCGTGTTGGTCTGGGGCGTTCTATAAAATATCGATGTATTCGCCGGCCAGAGCTTTATTCATGCTGCGCACGGCGCAGAATTTACCGCACATGCTGCAGGTGTCGCTGTGATCGTCTTCGGGGAGCCTGTCCGTGCGGATGGCTCTTGCTGTTTCCGGGTCCAGGGCACAGGCGAACTGGGCGTCCCAGTCCAGGGCCTTGCGCGCATCGGCCATGCGGTCGTCGATCGCGCGTGCGCCGGGGATCCCTTTGGCGATGTCAGCGGCGTGGGCGGCGATCTTGGAGGCGATGATCCCCTGTTTTACGTCCTCCACATTTGGCAGGGCCAGATGTTCGGCGGGGGTCACATAACAGAGAAAGGCTGCGCCGCTCATGGCCGCCACCGCACCGCCGATCGCGGCTGTGATGTGGTCGTAGCCGGGAGCGATGTCTGTCACCAGCGGGCCGAGCACGTAGAAAGGCGCGCCCATGCAGATGCTCTTTTGGATCTCCATATTGGCTGCTACCTGATCCAAGGGGACATGCCCCGGCCCCTCCACCATGACCTGGACGTTGTGGTCCCAGGCGCGTTTGGTCAGCTCGCCTAAGCGGACCAATTCTTCTATCTGGCACACATCTGATGCGTCGGCCAGGCAGCCCGGGCGGCAGGCATCCCCCAGGGAGATGGTCACGTCGTACTCTTCACAGATATCCAGGATCTCATCATAATATCTATAAAAAGGATTCTCCTCCCCGGTCATGCTCATCCATGCAAAGACCAGGCTCCCGCCCCGGCTGACGATGTCCATCTTCCTCTTGTGCCGGCGGATCTGCTCGATGGTCTTCCTGGTGATGCCGCAGTGCAGGGTCACGAAATCCACGCCGTCTTCAGCATGGAGCCGGATCACATCTATGAAATCTTTTGCGGTCAGCTCGCCAAGGTCTCTCTGGTAATGGATGACGCTGTCGTATACGGGGACGGTCCCGATCATGACGGGGCATTCCTGGGTCAGTTTTTGTCTAAAAGGCTGGGTGTCGCCGTGGCTGGACAGATCCATGATCGCTTCTGCGCCTAAGTTTACGGCGCTCATCACTTTTTGCATTTCAATGTCGTAGTCTTTGCAGTCCCTGGAAACGCCCAGGTTCACATTGACTTTTGTGCGCAGCATGCTCCCGACGCCTTCCGGTCTTAAACAGGTGTGGCGTTTGTTGGCGCAGATGGCGACTTTTCCTTCGGCGACCAATTTCATCAGTTGGTCAGCGGGCATATGTTCTTTTTCGGCGACTTCTTTGATCTGGGGTGTCAGGATGCCTTTTCTCGCCGCGTCCATTTGTGTGCTGTAGTCCATATCATCCTCCTGGTCCATGTTTTTTAGACTATCATACATCACGGAGCCTGTTTTTACAATTTCATTTATGGAAAATTCCCATTTTCATTTAAGTGCATTTCGTGTAAAATACTACATAATAGGATCGTGTTTGGAATGGAGGGATCGTTTGGAGAAGAGAACAGGATGGAGAGAAGCCTTTTCATATATCAAGATCATTGTTATCGCCGCCTGCTGCGCAGCGTTCTTGAGCAGGGTGGTGGTGGTCAATGCCCAGATCCCGTCGGGATCTATGGAGAGGACGATCATGGTGGGCGACCGGATCTTCGGCAATCGTCTGGCGTACATCAATGAAGAGCCCAAGAGGTTCGATATCGTGATCTTCCGGCCGCCGGGTGACGAGTCCAAATTGTATATCAAACGGGTGATCGGGCTTCCCGGGGAAAAGGTGGAAGTGATCGACGGTGAGGTGTATATCAATGATGCACGGGAACCACTGGACGACAGTTTCGTGGCGGAAATGCCAAAAGGGGATGCGGGGCCTTATGTTGTGCCGTTGGATTGCTATTTTATGATGGGGGATAATCGGAATCATTCGGAGGATTCCAGGTTCTGGGAACAGCCTTTTGTCAGCCGGGACCGGATCGAGGCGAAGGCGGGGTTTCGGTATTTTCCGTTCGATAAGATGGGGCTGGTGGAGTGAGGGAGAGTGGCGGCTGTCTTTGGACATCCCCTTTCTTTAAACCTTGACAAAATGCCAAGACCCGGGTATATTTATTATCGGTAGATTTTTAGTCTAGAGTGTGTTTGAAAACCCATTTATGCCGTCTGCGCGTCCCGATCTGCAAAAGATCCGTTCTTCATTCCAGCTGCCGCAGCTGGCTGCGCCGCCTCATGCGGAACAGATTTCCCACAGATCGTGCCATACGGTTGATATAAAGCGGTTTTCAAGCACACTCTAAGCAGCATCGTGCCCGCTCTTTTTACAGGGCGGTTTTTCCGTATTGGCAGATATTGCCGTGAATGAAAGTTGTCAGGAGGTATATTCTAGTGTATCAGAAAGTGGATACAGCTTTGAATTTTGTAGACAGAGAGAAGAACATCGAGAAGTTCTGGGAGGAAAACCATATCTTCGAGAAGAGTATGAAAGAGCGGGAGGGCAGTCCCATGTATACATTTTACGACGGGCCGCCCACGGCCAACGGCAAGCCCCACATCGGCCATGTGCTGACCCGTGTGATCAAGGACATGATCCCCAGATACCGCACGATGAAGGGAAATATGGTCCCGCGAAAAGCCGGATGGGACACCCATGGACTGCCGGTGGAACTGGAGGTGGAGCGTTCCCTGGGGCTGGACGGCAAGGAGCAGATCGAGGGATACGGTCTGGAGCCTTTCATCAAGCACTGTAAAGAGAGCGTGTGGAAATACAAAGGCATGTGGGAGGATTTCTCCGGGACGGTGGGATTCTGGGCGGACATGGACGATCCGTATGTGACCTACCACAATGATTTCATCGAGTCCGAGTGGTGGGCCCTAAAACAGATCTGGGAGAAAAAGCTCCTCTATAAAGGGTACAAGATCGTGCCCTACTGCCCCCGCTGCGGAACGCCCCTATCCAGCCACGAGGTGGCCCAGGGATATAAGGATGTGAAAGAACGCTCCGCGGTGGCGCGTTTCAAGGTGAGAGACGAGGATGCCTATATCCTGGCCTGGACGACCACGCCGTGGACGCTGCCCTCCAACGTGGCGCTCTGTGTAAACCCGGTGGAGACGTATGTAAAAGTAAAGGCCGCCGACGGATACGTCTATTACATGGCACAGGCTCTGCTGGATACAGTGCTGGGCAGACTGGCGGAAGAAGGGAAACCGGCGTATGAGATCTTGGAGACATATACAGGCAGGGATCTGGAATATAAAGAATACGAGCCGCTTTTTAACTTTGTACAGGTGGAGCAGAAAGCCCACTATGTGACCTGTGACTCCTATGTAACGCTGACAGACGGTACAGGCGTGGTGCATATCGCTCCTGCTTTTGGTGAGGACGATGCCAACGTGGGCCGGAAATATGACCTGCCCTTTGTCCAGCTGGTGGACGAGGCCGGGAAGATGACCCAGGAGACGGACTGGGCCGGCACATTCTGTAAGGATGCGGATAAAGAGATCTTGCAGGATCTTGAGAAGAGAGATCTTCTGTTTGACGCACCCAAGTTCGAGCACAGCTATCCCCATTGCTGGAGATGCGACACGCCGCTGATCTACTATGCCCGGGAATCCTGGTTCATCAAGATGACGGCGGTGAAAGAGGATCTGATCCGCAACAACAACACGATCAACTGGATCCCGGAGAGCATCGGAAAAGGGCGTTTCGGCGACTGGCTGGAAAATGTCCAGGACTGGGGGATCAGCCGGAACCGCTACTGGGGGACGCCTTTAAATATCTGGGAGTGTTCCTGCGGCCACATGCATGCCATCGGCAGTATCGAAGAGTTAAAGTCCATGTCGGATGACTGTCCGGATGAGATCGAGCTGCACAGGCCCTACATCGATCAGGTCACGCTCCACTGTCCGAAATGCGGCGGCAAGATGCGCCGGGTGCCGGAGGTGATCGACTGCTGGTTTGATTCAGGAGCCATGCCTTTTGCACAGCATCATTATCCGTTTGAAAACAAGGAGATCTTTGAACAGCAGTTCCCGGCGGATTTCATATCCGAGGCGGTGGATCAGACAAGGGGATGGTTCTATTCCCTGCTGGCGATCTCCACGCTGATCTTCAATAAAGCGCCGTACCGCAACGTGATCGTGCTGGGTCATGTACAGGATGAGAATGGACAGAAGATGAGCAAATCCAAGGGAAATGCCGTGGATCCTTTTAAAGCGCTGGAAGAATTTGGCGCGGACGCGATCCGCTGGTATTTCTACGTGAACAGCGCACCCTGGCTGCCCAACCGTTTTCACGGAAAAGCGGTCACGGAAGGCCAGCGCAAATTCATGGGCACAC
Source organism: Clostridia bacterium (assembly GCA_910575625.1). Classification (GTDB taxonomy): domain Bacteria; phylum Bacillota; class Clostridia; order Lachnospirales; family Lachnospiraceae; genus MGBC164599. The sequence goes on along the minus strand of CAJTFD010000007.1, from coordinate 162,985 downwards.
TGTGGAATACGTATGCGTTCTTCGTGCTGTACGCGGATATCGACGGTTTTGACGCGACAAAATATAGATTGGATTACGACAGACTGAACATCATGGATAAATGGCTGCTCTCCAAATTGAACACGCTGATCGCGGACGTGGACGACCACATGGAGCACTACCGCATACCGGAGAGCGCGCGGGCCCTGCAGGCATTCGTGGACGATATGAGCAACTGGTATGTGCGGCGCAGCCGCGAGCGTTTCTGGGCGAAAGACATGCCCCAGGATAAGATCAATGCGTATATGACCCTGTACACCGCGCTGGTGGAGGTGTGCAAAGTGGCCGCGCCGATGATCCCCTTTATGACAGAGGAGATCTACCAGAACCTGGTGCGCAGCATTGACAAAGATGCGCCGGAGAGCATCCATCTATGCAGTTATCCCCAGGCAAATATTGACTGGGTGGACAAGGAACTGGAGCGGAAGATGGATGAGCTCCTGCAGATCGTGGTCCTGGGACGGGCCTGCAGGAACAGCGCAAACAGAAAGAACAGACAGCCGCTCTCCGAGATGTTCGTGAAAGCGTCGGAAGCCTTGGACGGCATCTACACAGAGATCATCGCCGATGAGCTGAATGTAAAGAAAGTGACTTTTACAGAGGATGTCTCCGGCTTTATCTCCTACAACTTTAAGCCCCAGCTCAAGACCGTGGGCCCGAGATACGGAAAACTGTTAAATGGCATCCGCGCTTATCTCACCGATCTGGACGGGGCGAAAGCCATGGAAGAGTTAAGATCCCAGGGCAGTCTCCAGTTTGAGGTGGACGGCAGCCCGGTGGCTCTGTCTGAAGAAGATCTGTTGATCGAGACGGCCCAGATGGAGCGGTACAGTTCAGATTCCTACGGGGATGTGACAGTGGTCCTGGATGTGGAACTGACAGAGGAGCTGATCGAGGAGGGCTTCATCCGTGAGATCATCAGCAAAGTCCAGACCATGCGCAAGGAGGCGGGTTTTGAGGTGACCGATAAGATCCGTGTCTCTGCGGCTGGGAATGAGCGGATCGAGGGACTGATGCGGGCGCATGAGCGGGAGATCTGCCCGGAAGTTTTGGCTGAGGATATGACACTGGGGCAGACAGCCGGCTATGAGAAAGAATGGAACATCAATTCTGAAAAAGTAACTTTAGGTGTGGAGAAGATGGATAAATAGATGGAGGTTTGGATGACGAGCGAAAAATTTGATAAAGAAATATTTAAAAAAGAAGTCCGGGAAAATGTAAAGAACTTATACAGGAAGACACTGGAGGAGGCGACTCCCCAGCAGATCTTCCAGGCTGTGGCCTACGAAGTGGAAGACGTGATCATGGACAACTGGATCAAGACCCAGGAGGCGTATAATAAGAAAGATCCCAAGATCGTCTACTATATGTCCATGGAATTCCTCATGGGCCGTGCCCTGGGCAACAATCTTTTGAACCTGACAGCCATGCAGGAAGTGCGGGAAGCCCTGGAAGAACTGGGTCTGGATCTGAATGTGATCGAAGACCAGGAGCCGGATCCGGCTCTGGGCAACGGTGGTCTGGGACGTTTGGCCGCGTGTTTTTTGGATTCCCTGGCGACTCTGGGATACTGCGCGTATGGGTGCGGGATCCGCTACCGCTACGGTATGTTCAAACAGGCGATCAAGGACGGCTACCAGGTGGAAGAGCCGGATAACTGGCTCAAAGACGGCTATCCATTTGAACTGCGCCGTCCGGAGTACGCTGTGGAGGTGCGTTTTGGCGGTCATGTGCGGGTGGATTACGACGAGCGGACCAAGAGCCAGAAATTTATCCAGGAAAACTACCAGTCCGTGCAGGCGATCCCCTATGATATGCCCATCGTGGGCTACGGCAACGGCATCGTAAACACCCTGCGTATCTGGGATGCCCAGCCGATCGTGGACTTCCAGCTGGAGTCCTTTGACAAAGGGGATTACAGGAAGGCGGTGGAACAGGAGAACTTAGCCCGCAACATCGTGGAAGTGCTCTATCCCAACGACAACCACTATGCCGGAAAAGAGCTGCGCCTGAAACAGCAGTATTTCTTTATCTCTGCCAGCGTGCAGTCGGCGATCACAAAATATAAAAAGCACCATTCCGACATCCGGAAGTTCTACGAGAAAGTCACGTTCCAGATGAATGACACCCATCCCACCGTGGCTGTGGCGGAACTGATGCGCATCCTGGTGGACGAAGAAGGGCTGGAATGGGATGAAGCGTGGGAGGTCACCACCAAGACCTGCGCCTACACCAACCATACGATCATGTCCGAAGCCTTGGAAAAATGGCCCATCGAGCTGTTTTCCAGACTGCTGCCCAGGATCTACCAGATCATCGAGGAGATCAACCGCCGTTTCATCATCGAGATCGAGAAAAAATATCCTGGCAACCATGATAAAGTGTGCAAGATGGCGATCATCTACGACGGTCAGGTGAAGATGGCCCATCTGGCGATCGCGGCCGGTTATTCCGTCAACGGCGTGGCAAGGCTGCACACAGACATCCTGATGAAACAGGAATTGAAAGATTTCTATGAGATGATGCCTGAGAAATTCAACAATAAGACAAACGGCATCACCCAGAGGCGTTTCCTGCTCCACGGCAATCCGCTTTTGGCCGATTGGGTCACCAGCCATATCGGGGATGAGTGGATCACAGATCTGAGCCAGATCAGCAAACTGAAGATCTACGCGGACGATGAGAAAGCGCAGCAGGAATTTTTGAACATCAAGTACAAGAATAAAGTGCGCCTGGCAAAATATATCAAGGAGCACAACGGCATTGAGGTGGACCCCCGTTCCATCTTTGATGTACAGGTCAAACGTCTCCACGAGTACAAACGCCAGCTGCTGAACATCCTCCATGTGATGTACCTGTATAACCAGCTGAAAGAACATCCGGAGATGGAGTTCTATCCCAGGACATTTATCTTCGGGGCAAAAGCCTCCGCGGCCTATCACAGGGCAAAACTGATCATCAAACTGATCAACTCTGTGGCGGATGTGGTCAACAATGACGCCGCGATCAAGGGTAAGATCAAGGTGGTGTTCATCGAGAACTACCGTGTATCCAATGCAGAGATGATCTTCGCAGCGGCAGATGTCTCCGAGCAGATATCCACAGCAAGTAAAGAGGCTTCCGGAACAGGCAACATGAAATTCATGCTGAACGGCGCGCTGACACTGGGGACGATGGACGGTGCAAACGTGGAGATCGTGGAAGAAGTGGGCGAAGAAAACGCGTTCATCTTCGGTCTGTCCTCCGATGAGGTCATCCATTATGAGAACCACGGCGGTTATGACCCCATGAAGATCTTCAATACGGACAATGAGATCCGCAAGATCTTGATGCAGCTGATCAACGGACAGTTTGCGCCGCACGATCCGGAGCTGTTCAGGGATATCTATGAATCCCTGCTGCACACCACGAAATACAACAAGGCCGATATGTACTTTATACTGGCGGATTTCAGGTCTTATGCGGAAACGCAGAAGAAGGTGGAGCAGGCTTACAGGGATGAGAAAGCCTGGGCGAAGAGCGCGATACTCAATACAGCCAGCAGCGGCAAATTCACCTCCGACCGGACGATCCAGGAGTATGTGGATCAGATCTGGCATTTGGATAAAGTGGAATTATAAGAGCACAGAATAAGTCATAAAAAGGGCACGGTAAGATCTTGCGTCTGCCGTGCCCTTTTCCTCATTTAAAATTGTTTTCCCAGATTTTTGCGCTTACCGCCGTTGGCCCGCATCCTCTGCGGCTGGATGAGCTTATTTTGTTCCTTTTGGTCATCAGCTGCAGGTATGCAGCTATTTCCTGTCGGGTATCAGTCTTGCTGACGGTCTTTATTTTGGAACACGAGACCCTTATATTTCCAAAGGGCCAGATACAGGACCATCCCAAAAACCCCGCAGGATACGATCTCGCCGATGCCCACGGTCAGCATCATCAGTGGGATCGGGAGCAGCACGCCATATCCGAAACGCAGCACAAAAGGCACAACGATCGTGTTGGCGATGATCGGGGGGAGCGGTGCGATAAAACGGCTCTTGTCACGGAGACGGTATGTAAAGAAAGCTCCGAGCAGTGTGGCCAGGCTCCCGAAGATGATATCTGGGAGGATCGCGCCGCCTAAGATATTGCCGATGAAACAGCCGATAAATAGTCCTGGGACTGCAGCGGGAGTGAAAGCCGGAAGGATCGTGAGCGCTTCCGCGATCCGGATCTGGACTTCTCCGAAAGAAAATGGCGCGAATACATACGTAAGCGCCACATAGATGGCCGCGATCATGGCGGCCTGTGTCATAAAGAGGGTGTTTTCATTTTTCATGATAGATTCTCCTTTAGTTTTGTTTTACGAGTGGAAGGTCTCGAACACTCGGCACATTTAACGGCGGTGACCGCCGAAAAGCCCGATCAGACCTTGGTTTTGTGGGCTTTTACAAGATAGTAGTATAACATGGCGGGATGAGAAATGCAAGTCTGTAAATATGGACGGGAGTGAGCGTGGAGAAGAGGGTTTCGGTATCCTGTCGATTTTTATAGAAAATTTAGAGATAGGATGTCACTTCTATGTTATAATGTCTCTAACGTTGGACGAGTGCTCCATCCAGTTAGAGATTGAAGTCCTGGACGATGCACCGCATCGCCGTCGAAATCTTGTCTAGAGTGTGTCTGAAAAAATGTGGAAGCGGGGATTTTTATGAAGCTACAGAACAGGATCATCATAGGGTTTCTCATGGTCGTACTGGTGCCCGTGCTCTTGCTGATGGCGACTTTATATGGATTCGGGCAGATCCAGGCGGGGCATGCAGCCGGGTCGCAGATGCCGGAATCTTCTTATGATATCTCCATAGCGGAATCCAATGAGAGTACGGCCCGGGTCCAGTTGATGACGAAGGATGTGTTATCCGTGGTCCTGGTGATCATGATCTTCACCAGTCTCACGGTGGGTTCCTGGATCTACAGGAGCGTGGCTGCGCCTTTGGTAAAATTAAAAAGGGCTACGAATAACATCAAAGAAGGCAATCTGGATTTTACCCTGGAAGTGGAGGGGAACGATGAATTTGCCGAGCTGTGCCGGGATTTTGAGGAGATGCGCAAGAGGTTAAAGGAGTCCACAGAAGAGAAGATCGTCCTGGACAAGGAAAACAAAGAGCTCATCAGCAATATATCCCATGATCTGAAGACCCCGATCACAGCGGTCAAAGGCTATGTGGAGGGGATCATGGACGGGGTGGCGGACACGCCGGAGAAGATGGACCGTTATATCCGTACGATCTACAACAAGACGACGGAGATGGACCATCTGATCAACGAATTGACCTTCTATTCCAAGATCGACACCAACCGGATCCCCTACACCTTCAGCAAGATCCGGGTCAACGATTATTTTGACGACTGCGTGGAAGAAATGGGTTTGGAACTGGATGTAAAAGGGATCGAACTGGTCTACGCCAATTATGTGGACGAGGACGTGGTGATCATCGCGGACGGTGAGCAGCTGGGGCGGGTGGTGAATAACATCATCAGCAATTCTACAAAATATATGAATAAGAGCCACGGGATCATCCAGCTCCGTGTAAAGGACGTGGGGGATTTTATCCAGGTGGAGATCGAGGACAACGGCAAAGGGATCGCGGCAAAAGATCTGGCGTATATCTTCGACCGTTTTTACCGCACGGATGTATCCCGGAATTCGTCCAAGGGCGGCAGCGGGATCGGGCTGTCGATCGTAAAGAAGATCATGGAAGACCATGGAGGAAAGGTGTGGGCCACCAGCAGGGAGGGCATCGGCACCATCATGTACTTTGTGCTTAGAAAATATCAGGAGGTACCAGCAAATGAGTAAGATTCTGATCATAGAAGACGAGGAAGCGATCGCGGATCTGGAGAAAGATTATCTGGAATTGAGCGGGTTTGAGGTAAAGATCGCCACCCGGGGGGACTTAGGGCTGGAGATGGCGCTGGAAGGGGCTTTTGACCTGATCATACTGGATCTTATGCTGCCGGAGGTGGACGGTTTTGAAATCTGCAGACAGGTCCGGGATGCGAAAAACACACCGATCATCATGGTATCCGCGAAGAAGGATGACATTGATAAGATACGGGGCTTAGGGCTGGGGGCGGACGACTATATGACAAAACCGTTCAGCCCCAGTGAGCTGGTGGCCCGGGTGAAGGCCCATCTGGAACGGTATAACCGCTTGATCCACAGCGGCGTCCCGCAAAATGAGATCGTGGAGATCCGGGGGATCAAAGTGGATAAGACCGCCAGGCGGGTCTGGGTAAACGGGGAGGAGACCAATTTTACCACGAAGGAATTTGATCTGCTCACATTCCTGGCGGAGAACCCAAACCGGGTGTTCACAAAGGAAGAATTGTTCCGGGAGATATGGGATATGGAGTCGGTGGGAGACATCGCTACGGTAACGGTGCATATCAAGAAGATCCGGGAGAAGATAGAGTTTAACACGGCAAAGCCCCAGTACATTGAGACGATATGGGGGGTTGGGTACCGTTTCAAAGTGTAAATGATGATCAACAAAATGATCAGTTGCGGTGTAAAGGGAGGGGATCATATGGCAAAGAAAGTATATGCAGTCAGGACAGGCAGGAAACCGGGGATCTATCAGACATGGGCGCAGTGCCAGGAACAGGTCCGCGGATTTTCAGGAGCTGTATTTAAGAGTTTTCCAACCATGGCCCAGGCGGAGGAATATATGCGTCTGCCTGGGTCGGCCGGGCCGGGAGCATCTGAGGGGACGGATGAGATCCAGACGGAGGCGGTCGCCTATGTGGACGGCAGTTACCAGGCGGGGCGGAAACAGTTTTCTTGCGGGGTGGTGCTCTTCCATGAGGGAGAGGAACTCCATTTTTCTGAACTTTATGACGATGCGGAGCTGGCACAGATGCGCAACGTGGCCGGTGAGATCAAAGGCTCTCAGAAAGCGATCCAGTATTGCCTGGATCATCAGATCAAAAGTGTGACGATCTTCCACGATTATGAGGGGATCGCCAAATGGTGTACCGGGGAGTGGCAGACGAAAAAGGAGGGGACGCAATCCTATAAAGCCTTTTATGAACAGGCCAAAGGCAAGGTGGATATCCGTTTTGTAAAAGTCAAGGGCCACTCCGGGGACACATACAATGATCTGGCGGATCAGTTGGCGAAGAAAGCTTTTCTCTAGAGGGTGTCTTAAAAATGCTTTATGTCAACCGTGCGTCACACTTTGCGGGGCAGATTCCCCGCAAAGTGGGGCATGCGGGTGACGTGAATGATTTTTAAGACATACTCTAGTTTTTTTGAAAATTTCTGGCGATCGCGAGCACGGCATCCAGATCCAGGCATCGTTCCAGTTCTTCAGCGACCTGATCTAAGGCCGCGTCTACACGCTGGCTCTGTTCGATCCCATCGGAAGGGGCCTGCAGTCGCTGCAGCCATTTTGCACGTTGTGCGGGGTGGTCGAACAGGCGGTGGATGCAGCAGCCGGCCACATGTCCGTCCGGGCTGAGCGCACCGTCTGTTTCCCCGTTTTCCAGGCACAGCAGAGAAAGGGCGTTTTCTTCCAGTCGGGTCTTGCCGCAATGGATCTCATATCCTTTACTGCGCCGATTTTTGGGGGATCGCCAGTATGGTGAAATAATATCGGGAACTTTAAAAGGGACACCGGCCAGATAACGGCGGGAACGAAGAGATTGTTAAGCTGCGACAGCAGGACGTTCATCCGGTTGAATCTCCATTTTCTTTATGCTATAATGACCGTACTTTATGTTTATAGATTTAAGAAAGGAGTTTTTATGAAAAAAAGGCTGTTTCAAGTATTATGTCTCATCCTTCTCGTTCTTATGCTCCCATTATCACAAAAGATCAGTGGGACGCAGATCTTGGCGGCCGATGAAGGTGCAGTACAGATTGGCGCGGAGAATCCTAAATATACGTTCAATACGATAGATGGGGAAAGTATCACCACCCAAAGTGAGGGGGACGGCAGAACGACCGTTCTTGTATTTGGGTTTACTACGTGTGGAAGGACCAAGACCACTCTTAAAAATATTATAGCAAGTCCCTTGATCACTGCAGAGGATACACGTACAATCTTTATTGAAGTTACGGGTGCGGATCGATCAGAAGTTGCGGATTTTAAAGAGATAGATTGTCAGGATACATCCGATAAGATTATTTATTGTTATCATGAGACGATGGGTACGGTAGAGAAGGTCCGGAATGATTATCTTCAGCGTCTTGGGGGAAATACACAAAGCTATAAATACCCTGTCATTATATTGATCGATAAAAACAACCGGGCAAGACAATTTATACAGACGGGGAACAGTGTGGGCGCAGACGTTCTCAAGGCGGAGATCGACAAGCTCGCGGATCCAGATCCGGGGAACCCATCTTCAGGACCAGAAAGTCCGATCCCAACAACGCCGCCAGGTCTTGGTGAGGATCCAGACTATACATTCTGTTCCATAGGAGGAGAAAGGATCCCGACAACTTACAGGGAGACTCCCAAAAAGAACACGGTCCTTATCTTTGGGAAGACCAATTGCGGAAAGACCAAGGCCACCGTCCAGGAGATCGCCGGCAGTAGTTGGGCCGGGAATGACAATATCCGGGTGCTCTTTGCGGAAGCCACAGGTAAGACACAAGCGGAGACCGCAGCTTTCGCGGAGCGGTATAACGGAAGCCCCATTACATTCTGTTATGATGATGGGAAGACAGGTCTTGACAGTATTTACAATGCGATGTTCCGATACGCCCGTTTTAATACAGAGATCGGCAATTCTGTGAATTTCCCGCTCATAGTCCTGATCGACGAGCATGATCGGGTACGGAAAGTCGTGCAGGGCTATCAGACTGAAGGATATATCAAGGGGGAACTGGACCAGATCATAAACCCGTCAGATCCTTCAGATACGACCCCGGAGCCGCTCCCTACAGCGACACCTAATCCTAATCCGGTAAAAAACGGACTTCCTTCTATCATAAGTGGGAACACTGTTTCGTTGGAACCGTCTCCAGGAAAGACGACAACGCTCATCTTCGGGACGATAGCCGCAGGACAGCCCGAAAACGGTGAAGTTCGGAGCATGGCTGCTGAGGATCCCAGCGATGTGGGCATCGAGGATACAACTTCCAGTGAACATACGCTCCAGACCCTTGAAAATGTCCTGGAGAGCAGTCTATACAAGGAAGGTAAACTCCGCGTGGTCTTTGCGGAGTGCGGCAAGGCGACCAGAGAAGAGATTGTAGTCTATGCAGAACAGTTTAAAGATGTTCCAAACCTTGAATTTTGTCATGCTGCGGATATTGGGGATGGCACCGAAGGCAATGAGATCCAGCAAGCGATGGGTTCTTATGCCAAGATCTTTAACTTATCAGCCGAGTCCCTGAAATTGCCTTTCACTGTTCTGATCGATGATAAAGATTGCGTCCAGAATGCTTTGGAGGGACCTCTGACAGCAAAGGATCTCAGTCAAGAAATAGATGGGAATCCCGAACCGGAAGAGACACCGATAGTCTCGCCGACTCCGTCAGGGATACCGTCCTACACAGTCACACCGATCCCTACGGATACGCCGGCAGTAACAGATACACCTGATCCGACAGATACGCCGGTTCCGACAGACACACCAGCGCCCACAGATACGCCGGCTCCAACGGATACACCAAAACCCACAGATACACCCGTCCTGACGGCCACGCCAGAGCCTGTATCTGTTCCAAAGGTTTCTGGATTAAAGGCGGTTTCCAGTAGGAGGAGCATTAAACTGAAATGGAACAAGATCCCAAGAGCGGAAGGATACATCGTATATCAATATAAAAACTCTGTATGGAAACAGATCGCATCTGTGGGATCTGAAAAGACTGTTTATACCGTACGGAAACTGAAACCCGGGAGCGGTCATCGTTTTGCCATAAAAGGATACATGACCCAGGGGCAGGAACAGTATCTGAGCAGATCTTATGTCTCAATATATGCTGCGACCAAGCCGGCAGCTGCAACTTTTAAAGCGACTGTCAAGCAGAATAAGGTCATACTGACATGGAAGAAGGTAAAAGGGGCTACTGGCTATAAGATACGCTACAGAACTGGCAAGGATGAACCCTGGAAGACGCTGAAGAATACAAAAGGCGCCAAGTTCACCAGCAAAAAACTGGAAGCTGGGAAGACTTATACATTTACGGTAAAAGCTTATAAGACCTATAAGGGAAAAACATATATCGGGAACGGAAAAACAAAAAAAGTGCGCATTCAATGATAGAAAGAGAGCGGAGGTGATGTAAATGCCTCCGCTCTCTTTGAGTATGATATCCATCAATGCGCACGGATGAGTGATATCGCCGGTGGGATATCCAGTTCTTAATTGTCCGTCAGGCAGTAGACCACGTCCATCTTCCGTTGGGGCAGATACACCAGGTAAGGGATGAGCATGCTCAAGACCAGCAAGAACGGGTATACAGCCAGCATCGGCCCCAGTACAAAATGATACTGCATGAACCAGATCCCGTCCGCCAATACGCGCACGACGGTCAAGGAAAAGAGACAGCCCACCGTAAGGGAGGCGGCGATCGTGATCCCGGCATAATACAGGCCCTCCAAGATGAGCATCCGGGTGAGCTGCCTTTTGGTCATGCCGATGGCTTCCATCATGGCAAATTCTTTTTGCCGGGATACGATCCCGGTCAGGATCGTATTGATGAAGTTCAAGATCCCGATCATACCGATGACAAAGGATAAGACACCTCCGATCAGGATGAACAGGTCCGTCATCTTTGAAAATTCTTTCAGGTATGTCTGTTTGGACTCATAGGACATCAGTGGTTCCTGGGTGGTGGTGTATTGTTCCACGAATTGGACAAAATCTGCTTCTTTGTCATCCGCCACGTCGATCGCGCAGCTCATCAGGTATTTATCGGATTCCATCTCCCGAAAGATGTCGGAGGTGGTGTAATAGGCAAATGCCTCCCATCTCCGGCAGCTGATGCCGTAATAATTTATCTTGATCAGGGAGAGGACTTCAAACTGCCGTTTGGTCCCGTCCGGCTGTACAAGGGTGATCTGGTCGCCGGGCAGGTGCATGACCTTCTCTTCCATCGGGACATCGTTGTCATCGGTCTGGACGCCACATAAGATATATTTTCCGGTGGAGAGTTTCGCACGGATCTTCTCCGGATCAGTTTCGCCTTTCCATACTTCGACGGTGCGCAGAGGAAGGTCGTCCAGTCCGTAGAGGAACGTGTGGTCCCATAAGATGCCGTCCTGGTCTGTTTTATATTCGATCTTGATCCCGTTTATGATCTCATAGAAGTTCCCGTTTTCATCCTGTTTGGCATAGGGCGGCGCCTGGTATGTGGTGGTATCCAGTCCGATCCGGCCAGAGCCATAGATGCGCCCGGCTTCCTGAAAACCGTCCTGGGCGGCGCAGGCGTCGATGAAGGAGTCTGAGAGATTTTCCGTATCGATCGTGGTGTCTGTTGAGCCGCGATAGGTGTCCATACCGAAGTAGCGGGCGTTCCCGATCAGCACATCGAAGGTGGAAAATCTTTTTAGGTACATATCCATATCGAAGGAGTCCGTCAGGGTGAAAACGCTATTTAGGAGGATGATCGCCAGGGAGAGGGAGATGATCACCACGGTGGTGCGTCCTCTGTTCCAGGACAGACTGGCCAGGGCCATCCGGGAGATCCGGCCGCCTTTGGTGCTCTTCTTTGGTTTTGGGTTCTTCTTTTTATGTTGTGTATTGTCGGTGTAACGCACGGCCTCCACGGGGGAGACTTTTGCCGCGATCCGGGAGGGCTTGCCGATGGAGATGGATACGGTGAGTGCGCTAAAGAGTGTGGCTCCGACCAGGATCAGGGGGTGGAAGGATACCTGAGTTTCCGCCTGGATCGCGCTGGACGCTATGATGGATGGCACGATCCCCTTTCCGATAAAGAAGCCGGCCAGGATGCCCAGGGGGATCCCCAGGACGGACAGCCAGACGGCCTGATGGCGCAGGATCTTTTTTACCTGCCGTCCGGTGGTGCCCACGGTCTTTAACAGGCCGTAGTAGCGGATATCCTTCATGACGGATATCTGGAACACGTTGTAGATGATCAGGTATCCGGTGAACAGGACCAGCAGCAGGCCGGCGGCCATGGCGGCCATGGTCATAGGGTCGGCCTCCGCCCCGTCGGAGATGTAGGCCCAGTTGGCGTTGCTCTCGATATAGTCTTTTTGCGTCTCATCTGTGGAATAGCCGCAGTCGCGGATCACTTTATCCAGGTTCTTCTGGATCCCCAGGGAATTGGAAAAATTCACATCCATGCGGATGGCCCCCACCCGGGAATAGTCTTTGTCATATGTGTAGGTCAGTTCGTCGGCGTATGTGTCCAGATACGCGTCGGAGACGATGGCGAAGCCCACATTGAAGGCCGGGTCGGACTGGAGTACACCGCTGACATAGAACGTGCGCGGGATCGTCTCTTCGCGCGAGAATCCAAGCTGCATCTCTAAAGTCACTTCCTGTCCGGCTTTTGCCGGAAGGCCCAGGAGCTGTAAGGACATGTCGTCCATGAGGATCTCCTGAGGTTTTTCGGGAGCTTTTCCGTCTATGATGTTTAGGAAACAGTGTGGGTAGTGGTATGCGGGCATGTACCAGGCCTCCACATGGCGTTTTAAAAATTCCGGGTTTTTGATGTCCTCGGCGGCCAGGATGCAGGGGGCGCATTCTTTGATCGAGGGGTGTTCTTTTAAGCGGTCGTATTGTTCCCAGGTCAGGTTCTTGAACACGCCATGGCAGTTCCCGCCGGATTGGCGCATGGTGGAGAGTTGGAAACTTTCGATGGTGCCAAGGCCGATCGTAAAGATGGTGGTAAAGAGCATGGTGGTCAGGGCGATGGCCAGGACCGCGATCATGTTCCGCGTCTGATTGCTGCGGAAACTCTTGTTGGCCAGGCGGCGGATGACTTTTTTGTTTTTGACTTTACGCATGGCGGCCACCGTCCTTTTTCGTTTCTTTTTCGGACCAGATCGGGCCGTCGCTCCTGATCTTGCCGTCCTCGATCCGTATGACACGGTCCGCCAGCTGTGCGATCTCCTCGTTGTGGGTGATCATGACCACGGTCTGTTTGAAATGGTCGCTGGTCACTTTTAGAAGACTCAGGACATCCTGACTGGTGGTGGAGTCCAGGTTGCCGGTGGGTTCGTCGGCCAGCAGGATCGCCGGTTTTGCGGCCAGTGCCCGGGCGATGGCGACACGCTGCTGCTGTCCGCCGGATAGCTGAGAGGGGAGGCTGTATTTTTTCTCTCCCAGGCCCAGCACCTGGATGATCTCCTCTACATAGGTCTGGTCGGGCTGGTTTCCGTCCAGTTCCACGGGCAGGACGATGTTCTCATATACATTTAAGACCGGGATCAGATTGTAGCTCTGGAAAACAAACCCGATCTTACGTCTGCGGAAAATCGTCAGTTCCTCGTCTTTTAGGCGGGAAATGTCCTGGCCGTCCACGATGACCGTGCCTGCTGTGGGCCGGTCCAGGCCGCCTAACATGTGCAGGAGGGTGGATTTCCCGCTGCCCGAGGTCCCGACCACGGAGACGAAGCTCGCCTGTTCCACGTTCAGACTGACGCCATCCAAGGCTTTTACCAGGGTCTCGTCTTTTCCATAATATTTCTTTAGATCTTTTGTCTGTAAAATGTTCATATTGTTCCTCCATGTAGATGTTAGCTGTGGATCATTGTTATAGGTTTATTATACAACAAGATCCTTTCCACATTCTTTCAGGAATCTAACAGTATTGTCACGATCGGCCGGCCGCGCGGATTGATAGAAGAAGGAACAGCTCCCACGTCTGTGTCTTTCGTGGGAGCTGTTCCTTTGTTGTGCTCATTCGTTGATCTCATCGATATCTGTGAGATTGACGCCCAGAGAATTTAATAATGCTTTTAAAGATCTATAATCTTTTTTGAGCCCTTCGTATGTTTTGGTGGCATTTTCTTCACGCGCATTTTTCATATGCGCCTGGATCCTCTGGAATTCTGTGATGGCTTCTTTGATGATCTCCGCTGCGTTTGGCATAGGATCACCTGCTTTCTATAAATATTTTCTGTTGTTCCCATAATAGCAAAATATGCAAAATGTGTAAAGCGCTGAAAAGAAATAGATGCATAAGATTGGCGCAAAGAGAGGATACTAAAGATAATTTTATGATGATTTTAAAAAACAGATCTTAGGAGGTAGGACATGGACACGAGTGAAACCCCTGTATCTGCCAGCCTGCGCATAAACGAGGAGTATATCCGCCAGAAGCTGGAAAACTGCGACGACATCATCATCCGTCCCATGCGCCTGGGAGAGGGGAAGAAGGTGGATTGTCTGGTGGTCTACATCGAGGTGGCCGTCAGCAACATGATGCTGGAGGACTCTGTGATCGGCAAGCTGATCAACCATTTCTGGGAGATCCCGCCTGGACAGATGAAAGAGTTCCTGGAGCATAATGCGCTGGGGATCTCGGATGTGACGGAGATCCCCACCATGGAGGCGGCGTTCAAAGCCATGCTGGCCGGGAATGCGCTCTTCTTTATGGACGGGTATGACCAGGCCATCAAGATCGCCAGCAAGGGCTACCCCAACATGGGTGTGACGGAGGCGGAGCGGGAGAAGGTGCTCCGGGGATCGAAAGAGGGTTTTTCGGATTCGGTGAAGATCAACTCGGCCCTGATCCGCAAGCGGGTGAAGGATACGCGGCTGAAGATCGTGGAAGCTTACAGCGGGGTGCGCTCAGATACGCTGGTGCATCTTTTGTATGTGGAGGATCTGGCTTCGGAGGAGCTTTTGGAGGAGATCAAGAGCCGTCTGGATTCGTTTGAGATCGACGGGGTCATGGACAGCGGGGTCATCCAGCAGCTGTCGGAGGAAGTCTGGTATTCGCCTTTTCCCCAATTCCAGACCACGGAGCGGCCCGACCGGGCGGCGATGGAACTGCTCAATGGGCGCATTGTCCTCATCTGTGACAACTCGCCGATCGCTTTGATCTTGCCCACCACTTTCCACAATTTTATGCAGGTGAGTGAGGACCGCTATCAGCATTTTGAGCTGGTCTCTTTTCTGCGCTGTCTGCGGTATCTGGCTGTCTTGGTGGGCACGCTGCTGCCGGGGCTCTATCTGGCGGTCACCCGTTTTCATACGCAGGTCCTGCCGACGAACCTGCTCTTGTCATTTGCCGAGGCCCGGCAGGGAGTGCCCTTTTCCAGTATCGTGGAACTGGTCTTTCTGGAACTCTCGTTTGAACTGATCCAGGAGGCGGGGGTGCGGATCCCCGGCGCGCTGGGAAACGCGATCGGGATCGTGGGCGGACTGATCATCGGGCAGGCGGCTGTGGAGGCCAATCTGGTCAGCCCGATCGTGGTGATGATCGTGGCTCTGACGGCTCTTGGATCTTTGGCCATTCCCAGTGAGGAGTTTTCCGCGCCGTTCCGGCTGCTCAAATATCTGTTCATATTTGCTGGAGGATTCTTGGGGATATTCGGTATCTTGCTGGGGATCTATGGTGTGGTGAGCCACCTGGCCGGGCTCAAGAGTTTCCATATCCCGTATCTGATGCCCTTTGTGGGAAAAGAACTGGAGAGGAAACAGGGCGACGGCATCCTGCGCTGGCCCCTGCGGTTCATGGACCGACGGCCTGTGTTTGCCAATGAGAGCCAGAAGATACGCCTGAAAGGAAGGTAGAGGTATGTATATGTTTGCGGATAACCAGAGGATCTCCCACCGGCAGATGGGGAGGCAGATGATCTTGAGCCTGCTGGTGCCCATCCTGTTGTGTCTGCCGGGTACCCATCATATCCTGGGGGCAAATGGTCTGCTGGGGATCTTGATAAATTTTGTCGTTTATTATTTTGTGATCATCCTGTTGATCCGGATCTCGCCGGCGTATGAAGATCTGCCCAGAGCTGTCTCTTTTTTGTATCTGATCCCGCTGGTCCTTGCGGGGGCCTATCTTCTGGCGACGACTGCGCGGCTGGTGTGCACCTACCTGATCACGGGGGTCCCCCAGTGGCTGGTGGGGCTGTTCATACTGGCAGTCTGCGCCACGGGGAGCCATATGGGCCTTGAGAAACGGGGGCGGATGGGGGAAGTCTCCTGTGGTTTCGTGATGGGCGCTTTTGTGCTCTTGTATGTCCTGGCCTGTTTTCAGGGGGACAGCGCCTATATCAACAGTCCGGTGCAGGGGGATTTTCAATGGTGGCATGGCCTGGACAGCGCTTATACTATTTTCTGCGCATTTTCGTTTTTGGGATTTTTGCCTTTTCTGTTATCGAAAGTATCAAAGCCTCACAGTTCCTGGAAGCCTGCTTTTTCTGGCGTGCTGATCTTAGGCGGGATGCTGGGCGCTGCGCTTGTGCTGGCCCAGGCTGTCTTTGGGTGGGAGCGGCTGATCCGGGAGGAATTTCCCATACTCCCGCTGGTGGCGGGGACGGATCTGCCGGGGGACGTGCTGGCCAGGTTTGATGTGCTGTGGATCGCGCTCTTGATCTATGGGCTATTCTTTTCCCTGGGGAGTATCTTCTTCTATGGGAGCCATATCCTGGAAAAAGCCAAGATGCAGCCGCTGCGGTACGTGCTCCTTTTAGCGCTCTATATCCTGGCGGAATATCCTTTTGAGCGGTATCGGATCGAAGAGTGGTTTGGATGGCTGCTGGGTTATCTGATCGCGCCGCTCATGGCGATACTCACGCTGTATGTGGCTGTCTGGCATAAGTGTAAAAACAGGGGAGGTGTGCCGCAGAAATGAAAAGGATGATAAAAAAGATGACAAAAAAAGGTGCGCAGGCCGTATTTTTGTTTGGCGGCGCCGCGCTCCTTCTGTGCGGGTGCAGCGGTGTGGAGCCGGAGAAACGGCTGTATCCGCTGGTCATGTCGGTGGATTATGTGGACAGCCAGTACCGGGTCTCCTACGGGATGGCGGATCTGCCGGGGGCCACTGGACAGGAGAAGCCGGAAGAAGGGGAAGATCCGGGGAATGTGTCTCTGTCGGGGCGGGATTTCCGAGAGATCGAGAAGGAGTATGACAGGAGTCAGGAAAAATATCTGGATGTGAGCCATCTGGAGGTCTTGATCTTGGGGGATGATATGATCCGTCAAAAACAGTGCGCGGCGCTCTTGAATTATCTGAAAGAGGATCCATTGGTGGGGGAGGATCTGTATGTGTTCCGGGCCAGCGATGTGGAGGAAGTGATGGCCTACCAGGGGGATGACAACCAGACCATCGGGGAGTATCTGGTGGGCATTTACGAAAATCGCCCTTACAACCAGAAGAGGTCGGGGATCACGCTGCGGCAGGTGTATAACAGTTGGTACGGGCAGGAGGGACTCCCTGCACTCCCGTTGATTAAACTGAGGGAAGATGGGCCATACTTGTAATAGAAAGAGATATATCTTAAAAGAGAAAGGATGGCCTGTAGAGCATTGAGAAAATATATAGCGTTGGCTCTTGTGTGGGTGTTTGTCGTTTTGGCTGTGTATGAGCCGTCTTGCGTGCGGGAGCCGGTGTATGCCTGGTGGGGGAGTCTGTATCCGGAGTATTGTTTTTCGGAAGATGCGGGGGAAGATCTGCCTGTGAAGATCAGTTTTCGGTGGCTGCCTGTAAAATGATGGAGGGAGGGAATCGCCCTCCCCTGTGTTTGTATGCTGGAGCGTGTATGATAGCACATATTTATGATTTTTGGATCAGAAAAGTTGCGTATAAAATAAAAGGATGATAGAATAGATAAAGACAGGGCAAGGAAAGGGGGAGAGACGGCATGGATAAGGTATCGGCGGAGTCACCCATCGGGGTCTTCGACTCTGGTGTGGGAGGGCTGACGGTGGCCCGGGAGATCATGCGCAATCTTCCGGCGGAGCACATCGTCTATTTTGGCGATACGGCCCGGCTTCCCTACGGCAGCAAGTCGAAAGAGACGATCTTGATGTTCTCCCGCCAGATCATCCGTTTTTTACAGACACAGGATGTGAAAGCCATTGTGATCGCATGCAACACGGCCAGTGCCTTTGCGCTGGATACGATCTCCCAGGAGGTGGCTCTTCCCGTGATCGGGGTGGTAAAGCCCGGGGCCCGGGTGGCGGCGCGTGCGACCCACAACGGTCGGATCGGGGTGATCGGGACGGAAGGGACGGTGGGCAGCCACATCTACCGGGATTTTATCCGGAAGATCGATCCGCAGATCACGGTGATCGAGAGAGCCTGTCCGCTCTTTGTGCCTTTGGTGGAGGAGCGGTGGATCCACGACCCGATCACACGGCAGGTGGCGGAGCGGTATCTGGACGAGATGAAGAGCCAGGGGGTGGACGCACTGGTCTTGGGCTGTACGCACTACCCGCTCCTGCGGTCGATGATCGGGGAGGTCATGGGAGAGGGGGTCACGCTGGTCAATCCGGCCTATGAGGCGGCCCAGGAGTTAAAAGCGATGCTGTATACAAACGGCCTTGCAAATCCGGGGACGGATGAGAAGGAATTCCCGTATCGGTTCTTCGTCAGCGATCTGGCGGAGAATTTTAAGCAGTTTGCGAACAGTATCCTTCCCTATGATGTGGAGATGACACAGAAGATCGATATTGAAGAATATTAAATAATATTAAAAAAATATCAAAAAAATTCAAAGAGGGATGTACATATGACGAAAGATGTATTTGTAAGCGTCACCGGCCTGCAGGTGATGGGGGAGTGCCAGGGAGCCCAGCACCCCATCGAGATGGTGACGGTGGGGGAATACCATTTCAAGAACGGCAAACATTTTATCCGCTTTGACGAGGCGTTTGAAGGGTTTTCCGAGTCAACGGTGAACCTGATCAAAGTGGATGACAATTCCATGGAGGTCCGCAAAAAAGGGACAGCCAACGTGCATATGGTCTTCACTCCACAGAAAAAGAATATAACTTTTTACCAGACGCCCTTTGGCGCGATACAGATGGGGATCTCCGCGACGCGGATCAAGTGCGAGGAGTCCGAGGAGAACATCGACATCCAGGTGGATTATTCCCTGGAATTGAACGAGGAGACGGTGGCCGACTGCTACATCGCGCTGAATGTGCGGCCCCGGTCTGCGCCGGAGTTCTCCCTTTTGAGTTAAAGGATGTGGGCGGCACGTCCCGGATACACGGAGCATAAGATAGGAAAGGAGGCACACTCGTATGGGTATGCATATCACAACAGGAAATTTTGTAAGTCAGGTGGAGAAAGCGGAAAAACCGGTGCTGCTGGATCTTTACGCCACATGGTGCGGGCCTTGTAAGATGCTGGCCCCGATCCTGGAGGAACTGGAGAGCAGCCGGGATGATATCCTGGTGGGCAAGGTCAATGTGGATGAGGAACCGGAGCTGACCCGGAGGTTTTCTGTCTCTGCGGTGCCCACGCTGCTGCTGTTCAAAAATGGTGTGGAAGTGAAACGTACCAGCGGTTTTCTGCCAAAAGAGGCGTTGGAACAATTTGTCGACGGGGTGTGATGCGATGGAAAAGACGAAGAAGATAACCCTGAACCCGGATGCGGATGTGGTAAAGTCCATCCGCGAGGGACTGGAAAAGACCGGGGGATACTGCCCCTGCCGCCTGGAGCGCACGGAGGAAAACAAATGTATGTGCCAGGAATTCAGGGAGCAGATCCAAGATCCGGATTTCGAGGGATATTGCCACTGTATGCTGTATTATAAGAATAAAGGCTGAAGAGGAAGGATGCCCGGTCTGTCCATACTGCGGGCATCCTTTTGCGGATTTCTTGAGTTTTTTTGAGAGGAAAGGGTGTCAGGCGTGGATATCTATTCAAACAGATTTACATTTGCGTGTTATATATACATATATCTGGGTATCGCTGTGTTTTTTCTGGGGTGGGTGCGGGCCATCTTTGCCATACCTGCGCTGCTCCTGCTGGGGTTCTGCCTGTGGCGGCATTGGGGGACGCTGCGGGAGCGGGAGGAAAGCCGCAGGGAGAGCCTGGTGATCGGCTGGTGGACGCTGGCGGCAGCAGGGGTGTTCTGTATATTTTTGTGCCTGGTCGCGGGACAGGGGGCTTTTTTTGTACAGGCGGGGGACTGGGAGAAACACAACTTTGTCTTAAACGATCTGGTCATGTCCCGCTGGCCCGTCTGTTACCACAACGATGACAGTGATGCGATGCTCACCTATTATGTAGCCCAGTATCTCGTCCCGGCGTTGTTTGGCAAAGTATTTTCCAGTTTCCGGGCGGCGGAGGTCGCTCTTTTGGTCTGCAATGTGGTTGGCATTCTTGGCGTCCTGCTCCTGGTGTTCCGTGTGGTCAGGGCGGATACGGGGAAAAAGCGGGTGGTCAGCGCGCTGATCTTTGCTCTGTTTGGGACGTGCCTGTTTTTGGGAAAGGCGCTGTATGGAGCGACGGGGATCGGGAGCGCGGATATCTCCGGGGCGCGTGAGTGGATCAGCAATTCGTATCAGCTGCAGTATCGGACCTTGTTCACATGCCTTCGGTGGGCGTTCCCCCAGGCGGTGGTCCCGTGGATGGCCACGCTGCTTTTTTTGGAAGAGCACAAAAATGTCCGCGTGTACGCTCTGATCGCCGCGCCGCTGGTGTTATACGCCACGTTCCCGCTGGTGGGGATCGCGGCGTTGATGGTCGGGGTTGTCCTTAGCAGGGCTTTTACAGAAAAAGATCCAAAAGCTCTGGCAAAGGAAGTCTTCAGTCCATCGAATGTGGCGGTCGCGGTGGCCTTTTTGATCCCGGTGGTGTACATCCTGGGGAATCTGTCGGGGGAGAAAGTGCCGGAGGTGGGTTTTGCCCATGTGGATTTTGGGATCAATGCGACGGTGTATTTCTGCTTTGTCGCCGCGTTTTTAGTGTATACGGTGGTGATCTTTGAAATGTATAAAAAGGATCTGCTGTTTTACCTGGTCAATATCTCTCTGCTCATCTTGCCGTTTTTCCGCATGGGGATCTTCAATGACTTTACCATGAGTGTGAGTATCCCGGCGGTCTTTCTGCTGATGGTGTTCGTGCTGAAGGCTCTGTTTGCCTATAGCCGGGAGGCGGCCAAGAGGCCGGGGCGGCTGGCTGTGCTGGCGCTGCTCATAAGTCTCGGGGCGGTGTATCCTGCACAGGAGATGGCTGAGGTTGTCAAAGCGCCGATCTCTTTTGCGGGAGCGATGCCGGGCAGTCTGGATGACTGGGCCAGGCGGGATGGCTCGGTGGGGGCCGCGGAGGCTTATAATTATTTTGCGTATGATCATGAGGAGCAGTTGTTTTATCGATATTTTTCCCGGCGGGATATATCTGCCAAATAGAGGTGGACAGGGGTGAGAAATATAAGTCTACACATTTTATGGCCTTAAAAGATCGGAAAAGTCTTGTCAACCCCGCATATTTGTAGTATAATCGCTTTTGTTATGAGTTTAAGAGATGGTCCTCTTTTACAGGACTTGGCCTGTATTACGAACATCCAATATGTATAAAAGGAGAGAAGACCAATGAATGAGATCATCAGGAAGATTGAAGCGACCCAGTTAAAAGAGCAGCCGCCGGAGTTTCGTGTGGGCGATACCGTGAAGGTGTATGCGAAGATCAAAGAGGGCGCCCGCGAGAGGGTACAGGTATTTGAAGGCACTGTGTTGAAGAGACAAAATGGCGGCAACAGAGAGACCTTTACAGTCAGGAAGACTTCCGGCGGGATCGGGGTGGAAAAGACCTGGCCGATCCACTCACCGAATGTGGAAAAAGTCGAGGTTGTCAGATACGGTAAAGTAAGGAGGGCGAAACTGAATTACTTGAGAGGCCGTGTGGGCAAACGTGCAAAAGTAAAGGAACGTATCGTACGGTGATATAAATTAAGATAATGAAGGAATGGATCTAGAAGGGGCTGTGGGAGAACAGCCCCTTGTATTTCTATATTGAGATATTTTCTGGAGGGCAGGATATGGCGGGAAATGAGGGAAATTTGGCAAAGACAATCCTGATATGGGTCTTTCAGATCGCGGTGGCGCTGGCCTGTGCGGTGGTGGTGGCGATCTTCTTTTTCCAGTCGGTGACCATGCAGGAGGGGTCGATGGAGCCGACGCTGGCCACCGGGGACCGTTTTTTCATCAATCGGATGGCGTACAAGCTGGGGAGTCCGAAGCGGGGGGATATCATAGCCTTTAAGACCAGTACGAAGGCGGAGGCCAGCCTGCACATCAAGCGGGTGATCGGGCTGCCCGGGGAGACGATCCAGATCAAGGACGGGCAGATCCTCATAAACGGCGAGACGTACAAGGAGGGCCGGGATCTTCCCAGCATCACCAATCCGGGGGTGGCCGAGGAGGAGATCTTCCTGCAGGCCGGCGAATATTTTGTGCTGGGCGATAACCGCAACAACAGCGATGACAGCCGGTACGGGGATGTGGGGAATATCCAGAAAAAAAATATCGAAGGTGGATTGTGGTTCGTGGCGGGGCCATTCAAGAAGATAGGTTTTTTGAAAGACAGTTGATCGAGAAAGGCAGGCAGGTATGGACTTACAATGGTATCCGGGGCATATGACGAAGGCCAGACGGATGATGCAGGAAGATATCAAGCTCATTGATCTGATCATTGAGCTGGTGGATGCGCGTGCGCCCTTGAGCAGCCGGAATCCGGACATTGACCAGTTGGGGCAGAATAAAGCGCGGCTGATCTTATTGAACAAGGCGGATCTGGCGGACGAGAGGAAGAATTTAAGCTGGAGTGCGTATTTTCAGGAAAAAGGTTTTTATACGGTGAAGGCGGATGCCAGGAGCCGAGCAGGGTTGAAAGTCATCCACGGTATGATCCGGGAGGCGTGTAAGGAGAAGCTGGAGCGGGACAGACGCCGTGGGATCAAGAACCGGCCGATCCGGGCCATGGTGGTGGGGATCCCCAACGTGGGAAAATCCACATTTATCAACACATTTGCCGGAAAAGCCTGTACGAGGACCGGGGACCGTCCGGGGGTGACGAAGGGCAAGCAATGGATACGATTGGATAAGAATGTGGAGCTGCTTGATACGCCGGGGATCCTGTGGCCGAAGTTTGACGATCCCCAGGTGGGGGAACGTCTGGCGATGATCGGGTCGGTGAAGGATGAGGTGTTGGATCTGGATGAACTCTCACTGCGGCTGATCGCCTATCTGATGGAGGCGTATCCCAAGATCTTGCAGGAGCGGTATTGTGTGGAGGAGGATAGAGAGCCGGTGGATATGCTGGGCGCTATCGCGCAGGAGCGCAACTGCTTGAAAAAAGGCGGCGAGCTGGACTACGGGAAAGCTGCCAGGCTGCTCTTGGAAGATTTCCGGGGCGGGAAACTGGGACGCATCACATTGGAATGAGGTTCTATATCCTCTGTCCGGATGCATAGGAATATATACTGATCCAGATCACAGGCGGTAGTTCCTTTATGCAGATCCATGTGGTAACAGAAGGAGAAACGGTGGATACCATAGCCCAGGCTTATGGTATCCCGACGGAGGTACTGATCTTTGATAACCAATTGGTCTATCCTTATAAGCTGGCCATCGGCCAGGCGCTCTATCTTCCGGATCTTGGCGCGCCGCAGGAACGCTCTTTAGCCCAGGTATCCGGCTACGCATATCCCTATATCAGTCCCTGGGCGCTGGGGCAGACACTTCCTTTTTTGACAGAACTCCCTATCTTTTCTTATGGATTTACAGAGGAGGGCTGGCTGGTCCCGCCAGGCACGGCGGAGGGCTGGATGATCGAGATGTGCCGTGTCCGATCCGTGATCCCCTTCCTCACGCTGACGCCGCTGGATGAGCGGGGAGAATTTAATAACGCCCTGATCACTTCGGTGGTGTGGGACACGGCGGCCGGGGACCGATTGATCTTGGAGCTGGTGCGGACCATGCAGGAAAAAGGATACGGCGGCGTGGATATCGATTTTGAGTACATACGCGGGGAAGACAGAGATGCTTTTACAGAATTTGTCCGGCGGGCGGCGGTCATCATCCATGAGTTCGGATTCCGGGTGAGCATCGCTCTTGCGCCCAAGACTTCGGCGAGTCAGCGGGGACTGCTCTACGAGGGGACAGATTATCCCGCATTGGGGCAGATCGCGGACAGTGTGCTGCTGATGACCTATGAATGGGGCTATAAATACGGTCCCAATATGGCGGTGGCGCCGATCGACAAGGTGGAACAAGTGGTCCGGTACGCGGTGACGGAGATCCCCGCCGCAAAGATCCGCCTGGGGATCCCCAATTACGGGTACGACTGGTCCCTGCCCTATGTGCAAAATGTGACCGTGGCCAACACCATTGGAAATGTGGAGGCCGTCCAGATCGCCATCACCCATTACGCGCGCATCCAGTACGATGAGACGGCCCAGTCTCCCTATTTCCGTTACTGGCAGGATGATGTGGAGCACGAAGTGTGGTTCGAGGATGTGCGCAGCCTGGAGGCAAAGTTCCGTTTGGTGGAGGACTATGGACTGCAGGGGATGGGGTATTGGCAGATCATGCGCTGGTGGCGGGCCAACTGGCTGGCCCTCGAAGATACATTTTTGATCCGGAAGGAGTAGGTATCACAGGAAAAGATGAAGACGATACGGGAGATACAGGAAGAATTTGCCCGGGCATCGGAGGATGGTTATGATGCCCTTTATGAAAAATACCAGGATGACGGACGCAAAGGTGTGGCCGCCATCCTAAAAAAATATCGGAAGGACCAGGAGAGACTAAAGCGGGAAAGGGAACGGATCTTCCAGATGCAGGGATTTGAGCGGAAATATGCCCATGTGGGACTGATCTGCGGGGTGGATGAGGCCGGGCGGGGGCCGCTGGCCGGACCGGTGGTGGCCGGGGCGGTGATCCTGCCTGCGGACTGCCAGATCCTGTATCTGGATGATTCCAAGAGATTATCGGCGAAGAAGAGGGAGGGATTGTATCCGGTGATCCTGGAACAGGCGGTGGCGGTGGGGGTTGGATATGCCAGTCCGGCGCGGATCGATGAGATCAATATCTTACAGGCCACGTATGAAGCCATGCGGGAGGCGGTGGGAAGACTGGATGTAGAGCCCCAGCTCCTCCTGAATGATGCGGTCACGATCCCCGATATGACAATCCCTCAAGTGCCGCTGATCCATGGGGACGCCAGGAGCGTGTCCATCGCGGCTGCCAGTATCGTGGCGAAAGTGACCAGGGACCGGCTGATGGTCCGGTACGATAGCGAGATGCCCCAGTACGGATTTGCCGCCCATAAGGGCTATGGGAGCGCCGCGCATCTGGAGGCGCTGCAGAAATATGGGCCAAGCCCCATACACCGCAGGAGTTTTTTGAAAAATTTTAAGAACATCCCAAAAGGCGGTGCAGGATGAATAAACGGCAGCTGGGCGGACGCTACGAGGAACGGGCGGCGGGATTCCTGGAGGGACAGGGCTACCGGATTGTGGAGCGGAATCATCGGAACCGGATGGGGGAGATCGACCTCATCGGATGGGATGGGCCGTACCTGGTCTTTGTGGAAGTCAAATACCGCAGGGACGGCGCCCGGGGCAGGGCGTTGGAGGCGGTGGACCTGCGGAAACGGCAGCGGCTCTCCCGGGCGGCCCTCTGTTATCGGATGCAGGAACGGATACCGGAGGAGATACCCTGTAGGTTCGATGTGGTGGGCATTGACGGAGGAGAGGTGACACTGGTGAAAAATGCCTTTGATCTTTGCTGTGGCGGTGTTTGGTAAATTGGCGATCGCGAAACAGGCATCTGTTGCTTGGAGTTTGGATAAAATATACAAAAACGCCGCTCAAGACCGCTTTTGATTCGCGTCTTATTTTGTATATTTTATCCAAACTCCATATACGGAAGGGGAGTTTCGCGAACGCCTATTTGGTCAAAAACGAAAGGGGGATGTCATGCAGACGGATATCAAATGGAAAAAAGAGGGGCTGTTGGAAGGGGAGCTGATGCAGGTGCGCGAGAAAGGCGACGTGGTCTATCTGACATATCCGAGTCTGGAGAGGCTGGATATGGTGCGCCATGGATTCAGCACCCGTTTGGGCGGTGTGAGCCAGGGGATCTATGCGTCCATGAATCTGAGTTTTTCCAGGGGGGACGAGAGAGGAGCGGTCCTGGAAAATTATAGGAGGATCGCAGATGCCATAGGTTTTGATCTGGAGTGTATCGTCACCTCGGACCAGACGCATACGGCCAATGTGCGGGTGGTCACGGAGGCGGATAGGGGATGCGGCCTGACGAGGGCAAGGCCCTATCAGGATGTGGATGGTATGATCACCAATGTGTCGGGGCTTATGCTGGCCACATTTTATGCGGACTGCGTGCCCTTGTATCTGGTGGATCCGGTGAAAAAAGCCGTCGGGCTCTCCCATTCCGGGTGGAAGGGCACGGTGGGGAAGATCGGACTGGCCACGGTGCAGGCCATGGAAAGGGAGTATGGGACGGATCCAAAAGATCTGGTGGCCGCCGTCGGCCCCTCGATCTGCCAGGAGTGTTATGAGGTGAGCGAGGACGTGATCGGAGAGTTTGAGAGAGCATTCTCCAGGGATCTGTGGGATAAACTGTTTTATCGGAAACCGGATGGGAAGTATCAGCTGGATCTGTGGGAGGCGAATCGGCAGGTCTTTATAGAGGCGGGGGTGGATGCGGCGCAGATCACTCTGCCGGGGATCTGCACCTGCTGTAATCCGCAGTTTTTGTTCTCCCATCGGGCCTCGAAAGGGAAGAGGGGGAATCTGGGGGCTTTTTTGGGGCTGGTATGATATGGATATAGATAAGGATGAAAGAAATGGGAAAAACCGCTGGATCTCAGCGGCTTTTCGTCTTTTCGAGCAATTTGATGATCTTATCGTTGTGGGAGCGCACGCTCTCCACAGATACATCGTGGTTGATGTTGTTCATGATACTTGCCAGATATTTGCTCATATTTGCCTCGATATAATAGGGGCGGTCCAAAAGCTCCGGGATGCGGTAGTTTAAGTTGGTGGTGATCAGCCGGTAGAGGTATCCTTTTTCATAATACTCATCGAATTTGGCCAGTCCATCGGTGAACAGACCGAAGGTGGTGCATACGAAGACCCGGTTGGCTTTGCGCTCCTTCAACTGGATGGCCACATCCAACATGCTCCCGCCGGAGGAGATCATATCGTCGATGATGACAACGTCTTTGCCCTCCACAGAATCCCCCAGGAATTCATGGGCAACGATGGGGTTCTTGCCGCCGATGATCGTGGAGTAATCCCTCCGTTTGTAGAACATGCCCATGTCCACACCCAGGATATTGGAGAAATATACGGCCCTGGACATTGCGCCCTCGTCGGGGCTGATGATCATCAGGTGGTCATTGTCTGTGCGGAAGTCCGGTACGTTTTTGATCAGCGCCTTCAAAAACTGATAGGTGGGGAAAAAACTGTCAAATCCTTTCAGTGGGATAGAGTTCTGCACTCTGGGATCGTGCGCATCGAAGGTGAGGATGTTGGAAACGCCCATATCCGCCAGCTCCTGCAGTGCCAATGCACAGTCTAAGGACTCGCGGTTGGAACGTTTATGCTGCCGTCCCTCATACAAAAAGGGCATGACCACGTTGATCCGATGGGCTTTTCCGTTGGCGGCCGAGATGATCCGCTTTAAGTCCTGGTAGTGGTTGTCGGGTGACATATGGTTCTCGTGGCCGCAGACGCTGTAAGTCAAGCTGTAATTGGTGACATCGACCATGATGAAAAGATCCACGCCCCGCACGGATTCTTTGATATAGGCTTTTCCCTCCCCGGTGCCGAAGCGGGGGCATTCGCAGTCGATCAAAAATGTGTCTGCGCTGTATCCGGGGAGACGGATCCCGGATCTGTCGTGATCCGTCAGTTCCCTGCGCATCCGGACCAGCTTGGCGTCTACTTCCTTAGCAAGTGTTCTGCACCCGTCCAGGGCAGCGATCTTGATCGGGGCCACAGTCATGGGCTTCTCCAATAGTTCTGTGTTGGACATATAAACCTCCGTGTCATATCATTGGTAGTGCTTTCCTTATTCAGTTATAACATTTGCTGCATTGACCGTCAAGAAAATTTATTGCTTTTTTGCCGGTAAATTGGTATGATAGGAAAATGGAAAAAAAGAGAGCCTATAAAGGGCATATGAT
Source organism: Clostridia bacterium (assembly GCA_910575625.1). Lineage (GTDB taxonomy): Bacteria > Bacillota > Clostridia > Lachnospirales > Lachnospiraceae > MGBC164599. Next base: position 134,864 of record CAJTFD010000007.1, on the reverse strand, counting down.
CAAGAAAATAGAAGAGGGCAGCATCGCCCAGGAACTGGGGCTGATCCCGGGGGACCGGCTGCTGGCGATAAACGGGCAACAGATCCGGGATATCTTCGATTATCAATATGAGATACAGGAAGGATATGTGGAACTGCTGATCGAGAAAACAGATGGGGAGCAATGGCTCTACGAGGTGGAGAAAGACTGCGAGGAGGAGTTGGGGGCCGTGTTTGAGAGCGGGCTGATGGATGAATACCACTCCTGCAGCAATCGGTGCTGTTTCTGCTTCATCGACCAGATGCCCCCGGGGATGCGGGAGACTCTGTATTTTAAAGACGACGATTCACGTCTTTCTTTTTTACAGGGGAATTATATCACGCTGACGAATATGGACAGACAGGAGCTGGAGCGGGTGGCCCGTTACCATTTTTCGCCGATCAATGTCTCGGTCCACACCATAGACCCCGAGCTGCGCTGTCGGATGCTCCACAACCGTTTTGCCGGGGATATCATGGATAAGCTGCATTTTTTAGCGCAGGCGGGCATAGAAATGAATGGGCAGGTCGTGCTCTGCCGGGGCATCAATGACGGGGCGGTCTTGGAACAGACAGTGGATGGCCTGGCAGGGCTCTGGCCCCATATGAGGAGCCTCTCGGTGGTCCCGGTGGGATTGACCCGCTATCGGGATGGCCTGGAGCCTTTGGAACCCTTTGGGAAAAAGGAGGCGGAGGTTTTGTTGGATGCGGTCGGCGTCTGGCAGGAACGCCTGCGAAAAGAGACGGGCGTGGGGTTTGTCTACGCCAGCGACGAGTGGTATCTTTTGGCGGGACGGCCCTTACCGTCTCAAGAAATGTACGACGGCTATCCCCAACTGGAGAACGGTGTGGGGATGCTACGGCTTTTGGAAGAGGAGCTGGCAGAAGCCCTTTGGGAAATGGAGGGTGACGAGCGGGAGATCTGCGGCGCTGTGGCTACGGGACTTTTGGCCGCGCCTTTTCTGGAAAAATATATGGAGCGTATACAGGAGAGATTTCCACGGGTGCGGATCCGGGTCTATCCCATCGAGAACCGTTTTTTCGGAGAGAGCATCACTGTATCCGGGCTGCTGACCGGACAGGATATCTGGGAGCAATTAAAAGAGCGCGACCTGGGGGAAAAACTTTTGCTCCCCTGCAATATGCTGCGCAGCGGGGAGGAAGTCTTCCTGGACGACTGGACTGTGAGTGAGCTTGAGAGGCGTTTGAAGATCCCGGTGTCCGTGGTGGATCCATCCGGGGAGGATCTGATACAGGCGGTGCTGCAGCCGCCGGGAAATGGAAAGCATAAAAGGAGACAGATATATGAGCAAACCGATCGTGGCCATTGTGGGGAGGCCGAATGTGGGGAAATCCACACTGTTTAACGCACTGGCCGGCAGAAGGATATCAATCGTACAGGAAACGCCGGGGGTGACCCGGGACCGTATCTATGTGGACGTGGAATGGCTGGACAAGCGTTTTACGATGATCGACACAGGCGGGATCGAGCCGGAGAGCGGCGATATCATCTTGTCACAGATGCGGGAGCAGGCGCAGATCGCCATCGATACGGCGGACGTGATCCTATTTTTGACGGATGTGCGCCAGGGGCTTGTGGATGCGGATTCTAAAGTGGCGGATATGCTGCGCCGGAGCAAAAAGCCTGTGATCTTGGCGGTCAACAAAGTGGACAACCAGAAATTTGATATGGATGTCTATGAATTTTACAATCTGGGGATGGGCGATCCGCTGCCGATCTCTGCTTCGGGCAAACTGGGCCTGGGGGAACTGCTGGATCGGATCGTGGAGTCTTTCCCGGAGGATGCCGGGGAAGAGGAGGACCATGAGATCCCCCATATCGCGATCATAGGAAAGCCCAATGTGGGGAAGTCTTCTATTATAAATAAGATCTTAGGGCAGGAGCGGGTCATCGTATCCGATATCGCCGGGACCACCCGGGATGCGGTGGATACACGGGTAAATTGGAATGGACAGGACTATGTGTTCATTGACACAGCGGGCCTGCGCAGGAAGAATAAGGTCAAGGAAGAGTTGGAGCGTTACAGCGTGATACGGGCCGTGACTGCGGTGGAGCGGGCGGATGTGGTGCTGGTGATGATCGATGCCAATGAGGGTGTCACTGAGCAGGACGCGAAGATCGCGGGTATCGCCCATGAGAAGGGCAAGGGCGTGATCATCCTGGTGAACAAGTGGGATCTGGTGGAGAAGGATGATAAGACGATCTATCGTTACACGGATAAAGTCCGGGGTGTGCTGTCATTCATGCCGTATGCCAAGCTTTTATTTGTATCCGCAAAGACCGGACAGAGGATCCCGCGGATGTTCGAGACGATCGATGCTGTGATCCAAAATCATGCCCTGCGGGTGCAGACCGGTGTGCTCAACGAGATCCTCACAGAAGCCATGGCCTTGCACCAGCCCCCCTCGGATAAAGGCAAGCGGCTGAAGATCTTCTATATGACCCAGGTGTCGGTGAAGCCGCCTACGTTCGTGTTTTTTGTAAACAGCAAGAAGCTGATGCATTTTTCGTATACCAGGTATCTGGAAAACCGTATCCGGGATGCGTTCGGGTTCGAGGGGACGCCTCTTCGGTTTATTGTCAGGGAGCGTAAGGAGATGAAGGGATGATCCGTATTGTTTGTTTGGCCATCGGGTATGTGTTCGGTCTGTTCCAGACATCCTATTTTCTCGGGAAAGCCCATCACATGGACATCCGGGAGCATGGGAGCGGCAACGCAGGCACCACAAATGCTCTGCGTACAATGGGGAAAAAAGCGGCGGCGATCACACTGCTGTGCGATTGTCTAAAATGTGTGCTGGCTGTGTGTGTGATCCGTGTTTTATTTAAAGAGAGTCACGGAGGGGAGATGTCCCTGCTGGTCCTGTACGGGGCGGCGGGATGTATCCTGGGACATAATTTTCCGGTGACGATGGGTTTTAAAGGGGGAAAGGGCATCGCGGCGTCGGTGGGCATGATCCTTGCTTTCGACTGGAAGCTCTTTTTGATCGCGGCGGTGGTATTTTTTACCTTTTTTTTCCTCTCTCACTACGTGTCGCTGTGCTCCCTGGCCAGTTATCTTGTGGTGTTCGTGGGCACGGTCATCTTCGGGCGGATGGGATACTACGGTCTGGATCTTAATGGACGGCTGGAGCTCTATGCTCTGATGGGAGCGCTGATGCTCCTGGCCATCTGGCGGCATCGGGAAAATATCAAGAGATTACTTGCGGGGAATGAAAATAAGATTACATTTTCAAAGGAGGGTTGATATGGCAAAGATCAGTGTATTGGGCGCGGGGAGCTGGGGAACGGCGCTGGCTATCCTTTTGGAGGATAACGGGCATCAGGTGCAGGTGTGGTCTGCATTGGAGGATGAGGTCGAGATGCTGCAGCGGACCCATGAGCATGAGACGAAACTGCCCGGGGTGAAGATCTCGGAGGCGATCACTTTCACAGGGGATCTGGAAGGGTCTGTGCGGGGCCGGGACGTGGTCGTGCTGGCTGTCCCGTCGCCATTTACCAGGGAGACGGCCCATAAGATCAGCGGCTATGTGGAAAAAGGCCAGCGGATCGTGAACGTGGCCAAGGGCGTGGAAGAGGGGAGCCTGATGACCTTGAGTGAGATCATTGAGGCGGAGATCCCCCAGGCGGATGTGGCCGTGTTATCCGGACCCAGCCATGCGGAGGAAGTGGGGCGGCGGATCCCCACCACCTGTGTAGTCAGCGCCGGGACGCGGGAGACGGCGGAATATCTGCAGTCCATCTTCATGAGCCCGGTGTTCCGGGTGTACACCACACCGGATATGCTGGGCGTGGAGCTGGGCGCGGCTTTAAAAAATGTCATCGCCCTGGCGGCTGGGACTGCGGATGGTCTGGGTTATGGGGACAATACGAAAGCGGCCCTGATCACCCGCGGTGTGGCTGAGATCTGTCGTCTGGGCGTGCAGATGGGGGCGAAGATGGAGACTTTCTACGGCCTTTCCGGTATGGGGGATCTGATCGTCACCTGCGCCAGCGGACACAGCCGCAACCGGAAAGCGGGTTTCCTGATCGGACAGGGGAAGACCATGGAGGAGGCGATGAGAGAGGTCCAGATGGTGGTGGAGGGCGTGTACTCGGCGAAAGCGGCCAAGGGCCTTGCGGAAAAATATGGGATCGAGATGCCGATCGTCACGGAAGTGTGTAAAGTCCTCTTCGAGGATAAACCGGCCGCGGATGCGGTCAACGATCTGATGCTGCGGGATAAGAAAGTAGAGTCTCCCGCCCTGCCATGGGAATGACAGGCCAGGAGGGTCTGAAATAGGTCTGAAAAAAATCTAAAAGGCCACGTCGCGCAGATCATCCGGGATGGACGCGCTGCGGAAGTCCCGGTTGAGCTGGTCGATGGCGTCCATATCCTCCTCCTCCAATACGAAGTCGAAGATCTCCCCGTTGCTGATGATCCGCTCTTCTTGGGTGGATTTTGGGATGACGGCCACGCCTTTTTGCAAGATCCAGCGCAGTCCGATCTGGGCAGGGGTCTTTCCATACTTGGTGGCCAGGATGCAGATCACATCGTCGTCCAGGTAAGCGCCCCGCGCCAGGGGTGCATACGCCTGGACGGCAATCCCTCTGGAGAGGCAGTAATCCACCAGTTTCTTCTGGTACCAGTAGGGATGGAACTCGATCTGGTTCACAGCGGGTGTGATGTTGGATATACTGGCCAGTTCTTCCAGGTGGCGGATCTCGAAGTTGCTCACGCCGATGGAACGGGCACGTCCTTGTTTATAGAGGGTTTCCAGTTCCTTCCAGGTGCTCAGGTAACAGCCGGGGACGGGCCAGTGGATCAGGTACAGATCCACATAGTCGGTCATCAGGCGCTCCAGGCTCCTGGAAAAAGAACCCTCCACATCGCCCAGACGCTGGGCGTTGTTCCAGATCTTGGTGGTGATGAACAGGTCCGCGCGCGGGATCTGGCATCCCTGGATGCCCCGGCCCACGCCGTCCTCGTTTTTATAAGCGGACGCTGTGTCGATGAGCCGGTAGCCGGCCTCCACCGCCCAGTTGATCGCGCGTTCGACTTCCCGTTCGCCGGTTGCTTTATATACGCCGAGTCCCAGGAGTGGCATCTCGGCTCCAGAATTCAATCTGACTGTGTTTGTTGAGAATGTCGTCATCATTGTCGTAGACCTCCATATCTAAACCGGGATTGATGATCCGATGGTATACAAAAACATTGGTGGAGTATACCATATAAATGTGAAGTTAATGCAAGAAAAGTATTACAAAAATAATAAATCCATGTCCGCCCAAGGGGCGCGGGCCCTTAAAACATTTTTTGGCAGCCCCACAGGGAAAGAGAAAAGGAAAAATTGGTAATCTTGTGCATTCTTCGGGTGTTTTGCACAAAATTGTCCTGAAATTACCAGGGACGGCTTGTGATTTTTATAAAAAATTCATTAAAATTTCCTTGAAAAATCTTTGATATGGTTGTATAATTACAATTACTTGGTGGGACCATGTTAGACAAGGTCTCCCATGCGGTTTCTGTAGAAGCCAGAATGTTTATGGAAAGGAGCGGGATTATGCATTTGATCAAAGATGAAAATGGCAATGTGGTCTCCCATGGCCATGGGGAGCATGGATGCCCTCACAGCCATGACCCTGATCATGAACACTGCGGACACCACCATGATGGTGAAGGCGCCTGCGGGGATTGCAAAAATGAGACAGTAGCGTTGCTGGCCTATATGGTGCAGCACAATGAACACCATGCGGCAGAACTTGACCAGATGGCAGACAACCTGGAAAAAATGGATCTGCTGGATGCAGCCAAGACCATCCGGGACGGGGTGGCGGATTTCCAGAAAGCGAATATGCGTTTTAGTCTGGCCCTGACATTGGTGAAAGAGCAGATAAAGGAGGCATAAAGCATGTGTTTGGCTACAGTTATCAGAAAACAGGACGGAAGCACGATATTTAAGAACGTCAGCCGGATCGATGTGGATGCGGACACTCTGACCATCCGTGATATCATGGGTGATGAGAAGAAGGTGCAGGGCGTTATCCGGATGGTGGATCTTGCCAATAGTATAGTAGAAGTGGAATCCGTAGGATAGATGCGGATCAGTCACAGCCTTGTGCATTGTTTGTGACTATGAAGGAAGTAGGATTGAATAGTTGACAGTTTTACAGAACAAAAAGATTTTGGAGGTAACCTGATGGCACATGTGATCGCAGTTGCCGGTAAAGGCGGGGTAGGAAAGACAACGTTATGCGGGTTGATCATCCAGCACCTCGGCGAAATGGGGAAAGGTCCGATCCTGGCTGTGGATGCGGATGCCAATTCTAACCTGAACGAAGTTTTAGGTGTGGAAGTGGAGAAGACCCTGGGGGATATCAGGGAGGAGATCGCGCAGGCAGAGATGGCGAAGGACAGTCCCATCCCGCCGAGTATGTCCAAAGCGGATTATGCGGAGATCCAGTTCCGCAATGCCGTGATCGAAGATGATGATTTTGATATGCTGGTCATGGGACGCACGCAGGGAAAGGGATGTTACTGTTTTGTGAATGGTCTCCTGCAGTCGCAGCTGGCCAGATGCCAGAATAGTTATCCGATCATCATCGTGGATAATGAGGCAGGGATGGAACATATCAGCCGTGGGATCCTGCCCAGCATGGAGACAGCGATCCTGGTCAGTGACTGTTCCAGAAGAGGCGTGCAGGCTGTTGGGCGGATCGCTCAGCTCATCAGGGACTGCGGCATGAAGCCGAAGACCATCGGCCTGATCGTCAACCGGGCGCCCAAAGGCGTATTGAACGATGGGACCCGGGAAGAGATTGAGAAGCAGGGGCTTGAGCTGCTGGGGGTCGTTCCCCAGGACGACGCGGTCTTTGAATACGACTGTGAGGGAAAGCCCACCGTACAGCTTCCGGATGATTCGCCAGTGAAGCAGGCTGTCCGGGAGATCGTACAGAAACTGCATTTGTAAAGCGAGAGGCACTTCACCCTCTAAAATACAAGGAGAGGGTCCAGGGGGTATAGCACTCTGGAAGGATTAATATTTATATGAGGATGCCACAATTTTTTTAAGGAGGTTTATTAATGAGTGAGTTCAAGTTAACCACAGTGGAGGAATTTGAAGCGGCTACCGAGCGGTTGCTGGAGACTGGTGCAAAGGTTGGTGCTGATTCATGGCAGATGCGCGTTAAAAATCAGACACCCCATTGTAAATTTGGTGAATCTGGTGCATGCTGTAGGATTTGTTCTATGGGACCCTGCCGTATAACTGCAAAAGCTCCGAGAGGTATCTGCGGATGTGATATCCACGGTATCGTTGGTAGGAACTATCTGAAATTTACAGCAGGCGGCGCTGCGACCCATTCTGATCATGGACGTGAGATCTGCCATACACTGTACGAATCAGCAGCAGACGGAAACTACAAAGTAAAAGATCCTGAGAAACTGATCCGTATCGCAAAAGAGTGGGATATCGAGACAGAAGGAAAAGACATCTACGATCTGGCTCATGAAGTTGCAGAAGTAGGTCTTATGGAATATGGTAAACCATTCGGGACCCAGAGATTCTTAAAGAGAGCTCCACAGCATACACAGGAGATCTGGGAGAGAGAAGAGATCGCACCGCGCGCGATTGACAGGGAAGTTGCTACGTCCCTTCATATGACACATATGGGATGTTCTTCTAAACCGGAAGCTCTGATCCGTCAGGCACTCCGCGCAGGTCTCTGCGATGGATGGGGCGGTTCCATGATGGGTACAGAATTCTCTGACATTCTCTTTGGTACGCCGAAGGAGATGGATACAGAAGCCAACTTAGGCGTTATGGTGGAAGAGAATGTAAACATCGTTGTACATGGCCATGATCCGTCACTTTCTGAGATGATCTGTGAATACGCAGAAGATCCTGAAATGATCGCTCTGGCAAAAGAAAAAGGCGCACAGGGCATCACTGTATCCGGTGTCTGCTGTACTTCAAACGAAGTAGCGATGCGTCGTGGGATCCCGATGGCTGGTAACTTCCTCCAGCAGGAGAATGTTGTACTGACAGGCGCTTGCGAAGCGATCGTCGTAGACGTACAGTGTATCTTCCCGGCACTTGGCCCGTTGAGCAAATGCTTCCATACAAAATTCATCACAACATCACCGATCGCGCAGATGCCGGAATCTGAATTTATCAGGTTTAATTCTCAGACAGCAGGCGAGAACGCAAAAGCTATCGTAAAAGCTGCGATCGAGAACTTCCCGAACAGGAAGAAAGAACTGGTACATATTCCAGATCTGAAACAGAAAGCGACTGTTGGTTACTCCGTAGAGCAGATCGTTAAGAAACTCGACGGCGTTACAAACTCTCAGGTAGACGAACTCGGGACAACGAAACCGCTCATCGAATGTATCGTATCTGGTGTTCTCCGCGGTGCAGTCGCTATGGTAGGATGTAACAACCCGAAAGTACGCCCGGATGCCGCTCATATCAGCCTGATGAAGAAACTGATCGCAAACGACATCGTTCTCATCGTATCCGGATGTTCAGCGCAGGCAGCGGCAAAAGCTGGTCTTATGGACAAACGTGCGAAAGACCTCTGCGGCGCTGGTCTGAAGAGAGTCTGCGAACTGGCAGACATCCCGCCGGTACTCCACATGGGTTCCTGTGTAGATATCAGCCGTATGCTGGTCCTGGCAGCTACACTGGCGAAAGATTCTGGATTGAACATCTCACAGCTTCCGGTAGTAGGATGTGCGCCTGAGTGGATGTCTGAAAAAGCTGTATCCATCGGTAACTATGTAGTTGCTTCTGGTCTTGATACATACCTTGGTGTAGAACCGTATGCTTCTGGCTCATCAGAGATTACGGGACTGCTCACAGGCGGCGTTAAAGACTGGGTAGAGGCTTGCTATACAGTTGAAACAGATATTGATAAATTAGGTGACTTGATGATTGAGAAGATTGAAGAGAAGAGGACAGCTATAGGTATCTAAGATCTTTAAAAAGCAGATCAGATGCGTATAAATGGAGGGATATATGAAGATTGCGATCACCGGAAAAGGCGGAGTGGGTAAGACGACTTTCGCGGCTACGTTAGCCAGACTCTACGCAGAGGAAGGCAGGAAGGTGCTGGCCGCAGATGTGGATCCGGATGCAAATCTCGGATTGGCATTGGGGTTTGATGAAGAGACATTGGACTCTATCGTCCCCATCTCCAGGATGCGCAAACTGGTAGAAGAGCGCACGGGAGCTGGCCCGGACAATCAGTTCTATCGTATAAATCCGAAGGTGGATGACATCCCGGACACTTATGGAAAAGTGTGCAATGGAGTGAAGCTGCTGGTATTGGGTACGGTGGAGACCGGGGGCGGCGGCTGTGTCTGTCCGGAACATGTGATGCTCAAACGCATCATCAACAATATGGTGCTGCACCGGGATGACGTTGTGATCCTGGATATGGAAGCCGGCCTGGAGCATCTGGGCAGGGGGACCACAGAGAGCGTGGATCAGTTTGTCGTAGTCATCGAACCGGGAGCCAGGAGTGTGCAGACTTATAAGAATGTGAAGCGTCTGGCTGAAGATCTGGGTGTAAAGCAGGTGCGTGTGGTCGCCAACAAAGTGCGGGGGCCGGAAGACGAAGCTTTTATCCGGGAAAAGATCCCTCCGGAAGACCTGTTGGGTATGATCCATTACAACACAGACGTGATGGATGCCGACCGCCAGGGCAAGTCCCCTTTTGACTTTAGTCAAGATGTGGTGAATGAGATCCAGGCAATCAAAGAAAAAATCGATCATCAATGATCATAATTAGGAGGTAAAGAAAAAGTGCTATTATTTGATACCGTTTTTAATGGAAATGATGCAGTATATAAGCTCACGGAAGATGCTGTAAATAGTGCGATTGCACAGCACGGCGAAGACAAAGCCGTAGGCTTCCCGGATACAGCTTATGGTCTTCCCTGCTACAACGCTGTAACAGGCACAAAGATCAAGACTCTGAAAGATATCAAGGACGCTATGGGCGTTGTAAAGAGCCTGATGACAAGGGAAAGAAGACTGAATGATGCTTTCATGTCAGGTGTTGCGACAGCTCTCTGTGCAGAATTTATCGAAGCCCTGAAATACATCGATGGTGCAACTCCCTATGCAGAGCCATGCTATGGCCATCTTGCAGATGCGATCATCCGTGAACTGGGTGTGCCGCTGGTAACAGGTGATATCCCTGGTGTAGCTGTCATCCTCGGCGCCGCTCCGACCGCTCAGGAAGGCGCTGACCTCGTAAAGAGCTATCAGGAACAGGGTATCCTCGTAACACTGGTAGGCGGGATCATCGACCAGGTCGCAGAAGTCGGCATGAAGACTGGCGCGAACGTACGTGTCATCCCGTTGGGCAAAGACGTGACATCCGTTGTCCATGTAGTATCCGTAGCTCTGCGTGCCGCATTGATCTTCGGCAACATCCAGCCAGGCGATGCTGCGAACCTGATGAAATATACATTCGAGCGTGTACCGGCATTCGTAAACGCATTCAAGCCATTGGATGACGTGATCGTAGCTTGCGGTGCAGGCGCGATCGCACTGGGCTTCCCGGTAGTGACGAACGATATGGATTACGCAAACGGCGTTAAAGTACCGAAGAGTCTCATCAGACTGGAAGACGTATCCAAGTTCAACGCTGTTTCTCTTGAAGCACGCGACATCAAGATCAAGATCACACATATCGACATCCCTGTATCCTACGCTTCCGCTTTCGAAGGCGAGATCATCCGCAGGGGCGACATGCAGGTTGAGTTCGACGGCTCAAGGGTCGACTGCTTCGAGCTGGTACAGACGAAGGAAGTCGCTGAGATCGAAGACCATAAGATCGAACTGATCGGTCCGGACATCGATGAGTTTGAAGTGGGCAGCAAGCACAACATCGGTTTTGTCGTGGAAGTCGGCGGCAAGAAGATGCAGACAGACTTCGAATCCGTTATCGAGCGTAAGTTCCATACTTACATCAACGGTGGTGAAGGCATCATGCATACAGGCCAGAGGGATATGATCCGTATCCGTATCAGCAAGGACGCTTTCAATGCTGGATTCCGTGCAAAACACCTTGGCGAGATCCTCTATGCGAAAGTTAAGAATGATTACGAAGCAGTCGTTGACAGATGCCAGGTCAAGATCTATACTAATCCAGAGGATTGTAAAGAGCTGCGTCACGGTCTCGTGTTCAACGTATTCGAGAAACGTGATGAGAGACTCTTGAGCCTCACAGACGAATCCGTAGACGTATACTACAGCTGTATCCTGTGCCAGGCATTCTCACCGTCACACGTATGTGTGGTAACACCGGAGAGACTCGGCCTGTGTGGTGCCGTTTCATGGCTGGATGCAAAAGCGACCAACGAGCTGGAACCGGAAGGCGCTTGCCAGATCATCACCAAAGAAGGCGTGATCGACGAGAAACTGGGCGCTTACGAATCCGTAAATACTGCTGTCAATAAATACTCCATGGGCGCACTGGAGAAGGTTACACTGTACTCCATCATGGAAGACCCGATGACATCCTGTGGATGCTTCGAGTGTATCTGTGGTATCGAACCGATGTCAAACGGTGTGGCTATCGCTAACCGTGAGTACGCTGGCGCGACACCTCTGGGTATGACCTTCTCAGAGATGGCTTCTATGACAGGCGGTGGTGTGCAGACTCCTGGTTTCATGGGACATGGTAAACACTTCATCTCCTCTAAGAAATTCATGGCAGCTGAGGGCGGCTTAGAGCGTATCGTATGGATGCCGAAAGAGCTGAAAGACTTTGTTGCTGAGAGACTGAACGCTACTGCAAAAGAAATGTACGGCATCGACAACTTCACGGACATGATCGGTGATGAGACGATCGCTGAAGATCCGGAAACACTGTACACATTCCTGCAGGAAAAGAATCATCCGGCACTGAGCATGGATCCATTAATGTAACAGATTAGTTCTGCCTGCCTCTGGCAGGCAGACTGGTCAATAGATAGAATATTTTAATAAGGAGGCTAAATCAAAAATGCCGTTTAATCAAAAACCACAAAAATTTTCTGCAAAGATCAACACTGTCACGATCGGCACAGGTGACAAAGCTATCGCGCTGGGTGGAGAAAGCGTACTTCCGTTCTATACTTTTGACGGCGACATCGAAAACGCACCAAAAGTAGGTGTGGAGATCACAGACAATGGTATCGATGATACTGTTCCTGGCATCAAAGCTTACTATGATGGATGTGCTTCAGTAGCTGATATGGCTAAAAAAGCATCCGAGATGGAAGGCGCAGATTTCGTAGTATTGACATTAGTTGGCGGCGATCCGAACGGGGATAACAAATCTGTTGAGGATCTTGTTGCTATTGTAAAAGATGTTGTCGCAGCAGTTGACTGCCCGCTGGTAGTGAAAGGCTGTTCAAATGTAGAAAAAGACGCTGCTCTCCTTCCGAAGGTTGCTGAAGCATGCCAGGGTACAAATGCTCTGATCATGTCTGCAAAAGAAGAAAACTACAAAGCAGTCGGTGCTTCCGTAGGTCTGGCTTATGACCTGAACATGGGCGCTGAGTCTGCGGTAGATATCAACCTGGCAAAACAGTTGAATGTTATCAGCACACAGTTGGGTGTAAAAGCAGATAGGATCGCGATGGATGTTGGTACTGCTGCTGTTGGATACGGATATGAGTACGTGGTGTCTGCCATGGATCGTATCAGAGGCGCCGCATTGTCCCAGGATGATGCAACACTTCAGATGCCTATCATTACACCGGTAGCAAATGATTCTTGGAATGTAAAAGAAGCTGTTGCTTCTGAAGAGGATTTCCCGGAATGGGGTCCCAGGGAAGACAGGGGTATCGGCATGGAGATCATGACCGCTGCATCTGACCTGGTATCTGGATCCAATGCCGTGATCCTGAGACATCCTCAGTCTGTTGCAACAATCGCGAAAATGATCAAAGAATTAGTGTAATAGGAAAAATAGGAGGATAAAGAAGAATGGCGCTGACAGGTATTCAAATTTTTAAGATGACACCAAAGAAAAACTGTAAGGAATGTGGGTCTCCAACCTGTATGGCTTTCTCTATGAAAGTTGCTCAGGGAGCTGCTGATATCTCTGCTTGCCCGCATATGTCCGAAGAAGCTCTGGCTACATTGGCTGATGCAACTGCACCTCCAATGAAGACGATCAAGATCGGAGCAGGCGATGCAGAATATACATTAGGTGGTGAGACTGTACTTTACAGGCATGAGAAAACATTCGTAAGCCGTCCAAGGTATGCGGTAGCTCTTTGCTCATGCATGGACGATGCAACGATCGATGCAAAATTAGAAGGCCTGAAGAAGGTTGACTATGAGCGTATCGGTGAGAGAATGTATGTAGAGCTCATTTATGTGAACTACAGCGCAGAAGACGGACAGGACAAGTACCTGGATATCGTTAAGAAAGCTGCTGCTACAGGCAGGACTCTGGTACTGGAATGTACAGATGAAGCAGTTGCAAAAGCTGCTCTGGATATCTGCAAGGATGGAAAACCGGTATTGAACGGCGCGACTGCTGCAAATGCTGAGGCTATGAACGCAGTGGCTACAGAAGCTGGCGTTGTATTGGGCGTGAGCGGAGCCGACATGAATGAGATTTATGACACTCTTGCAAAACTGGAAGGCCTTGGAAACAAGAATCTGGTCGTTGACGTAACAGGCGCTGACGTTAAGACTACATTCGCAAACGCTGTACAGTTAAGGCGTGCTGCGATCAAGGACGGCGACCGTACATGCGGTTATCCGTCTATCGTTAAGGTTGCCAAACTGGCGAAAGACGACAAATATATGCAGGAGGCTCTGGCTGCCCTGTTCACAATGAAATATGGTTCCATCATCGTTCTGCAGGATATGGACTATGATCAGGCTCTGCCTCTGTACGGCCTGCGTCAGAACGTATTCACAGATCCGCAGAAACCAATGACTGTTGAGCCAGGTATCTACCCGATCAACGGTGCTGATGAGGCATCTCTGTGCCTGACGACTGTAGACTTTGCTCTTACATACTTCGTTGTTTCCGGCGAATTGGAGAGGTCTGGCGTTCCTTGCAACCTTCTGATCAGTGACGCAGGCGGAATGTCCGTACTGACAGCATGGGCTGCTGGTAAGTTGTCCTCTGGTACGATCGCTAAGTTCATCGAAGAACAGGTGAAAGACAAACTGACATGCCGCAAGCTGGTCATCCCGGGTAAAGTTGCCGTACTGAAGGGCGACCTGGAAGCAAAACTTCCGGATTGGGAGATCATCGTAGCTCCGAACGAAGCAACACAGCTTGTGAAGTTCCTGAAAGAAATGGCATAGTCATCTGTGATCAAAAAATCTAGATTCATTATTTATATATAAAAGGAGAAGTAATATGGCAAAATTTATCGTGATCGGTGAGAGGATCCACTGTATTTCCCCCGCTATAAAAGAAGCAATGGCAAAAAGGGATCCAGGTCCAATCCTGAAAAGGGCAGAAGAACAGCTGAATGCCGGCGCTACTTATATTGATGTAAACATCGGACCGGCTGAGAACGATGGCGAAGAACTGATGAAATGGGCTGTAACAGAGATCCAGAGCAAATTTGACAATGTTCCTCTGGCACTGGATACAGCAAATAAAGCTGCTATCGAAGCTGGTATCTCCGTATACAACAGGTCTAAGGGCAAACCGATCGTAAACTCTGCAGATGCTGGTGACAGGCTCAGCTACATCGACCTTGCAGCTGCTAACGACGCTATCGTTATCGCTCTTTGTTCAGCAGGAAGCGTTCCGGCAGACGTTGATGAGCGTATGGCATTCTGCCAGCAGATGCTGGAGCACGGCATGACTCTGGGTATGGAAGCAGAAGATCTGTGGTTCGATCCGTTATTCCTGGTTGCTAAGGGAATGCAGGATCAGCAGAAAGCGATCATGGAATCTATCCGTCAGTTCTCAGAGATGGGCTTGAATTCAACAGGCGGTCTGTCCAACGTTTCAAACGGTATGCCGAAGAACATGCGTCCGATCATGGATTCTACGATGGTCGCTATGTGTATGGCTATGGGTCTGACATCCGCGATCGTGAATCCGTGTGACGCAAGGCTGATGGAAGCTGTTAAATCTGCTGATATCCTTCTGGATAATACACTGTATGCAGATTCTTATCTTGAACTGTAAGATAATCTAATATGGATTGCCTGCACGGCTGTAAGGCTGTGTAATTGATTTCTAAGAGGTGGAGAGAAAAGGTGGACGTGTCCCTATTTCCTCCACCTTTTTTAATAAACCTTCATGCGCCCGACGGCGGACACGCCAACATACATGAAAGTTGTGCGGGCGCATTGGGCATCCCTGGATTTATGCCGCCTACTCGGCGGCGAACTTTTAAAGAAAACCTTCATGCGCCCGGCGGCGGACACGCCAACATACATGAAAGTTGTGCGGGCGCATTGGGCATTCCTGAATTTATGCCGTCTACTCGGCGGTGGATTTTTAAAGTAAAATGCATGCGGAAATTAAGTGGGCGGAGATTTCCGGACTCAAAAAGATAAAGGAGATTTCATCAATGTATAAGGTGACATTTAAATTTGAAGATGGTAGTCAGGTAGAAAACTATGCAACAGAAGGTGAGACTCTTCTGGAATTAGCCCAGAAGTCCAATGTGGTGATCGATGCGCCATGCTCGGGGAATGCTTCCTGTGGTAAATGTAAGATCAAATTGTTGGATGGCCAAATGGAATCCAAGAAGACCCGCCATATCACAGATGAAGAATACGATCAGGGCTGGAGGCTTGCCTGTGTCAGCGAACTGACCCAGGACGTGGAAGTCATGGTCCCGGATATCGCTTCTGCTTTCAAGAGTCGGATGAAGGTGGCCGACCTGAGTTCAAAAGACGAGATCAAGATCTTCGAGCATACGAAAGAGAGCATAGAACTGGCTGGTATAGAATTGAGCAATAGTCTGGATGTGGTGGAAGTGTCCATGGATCCGCCGACTTTGGATGACACCATGCCGGATAATGAGCGTCTCTCCCGTGCTCTGCGCAAATATGTGAATCTGAAGCGGGTGCGCATCCCCTATTCCGTGCTGCTGAAAATGCCGGATGTACTCAGGGAGAGCGATTTTAGCGTAAAATGCGTGATCCGCACCACGGCGGATGATATGTTTGTGTACGACATCTTCCCGAAGGATAAAGACGTGGTGATCGCGGGTCTGGCGATCGACATCGGGACGACGACAGTCTCCGCATTGATCATCAACATGGAGACAGGCGAGGTACTGGCGAAGGCATCCTCCGGGAATGGACAGATCCGCTACGGTGCGGACGTGATCAACCGGATCATCGAGTCCCAGAAGCCAGGAGGTCATGAGCGTCTGCAGAGAGCCGTGATCGAGGAGACGATCAATCCCCTGATACAGGAGATGTGCGCCAGCATCGATCTTCCAAAACAGCAGATCTATCGTATGTGTATCGCGGGGAACAGCACCATGAATCATCTGTTTGCCGGGATCAACGCGGATCCTCTGCGTATGGAACCCTATATCCCGGCGTTCTTCAAGACCAATTCCCTTTTCGCGTCGGATCTGGGGATCGATGTGAACCCGGACGCACATATCATCGTGGCGCCGAACATCGGCAGTTACGTGGGCGGAGATATCACAGCGGGGGCATTTGTGAGCATGATCTGGAACAAGCCGGAATTTTCACTGTTCATCGATCTGGGTACAAATGGAGAGCTGGTATTCGGGAACTCAGATTTCCTCATGAGCTGCGCATGTTCCGCAGGTCCGGCCTTTGAAGGCGGCGATATCAGCTGTGGGATGCGTGCCACGGACGGTGCGATCGAAGCCTGCACGATCGATAAGGAGACGATGGAGCCCACATACAAGATCATCGGCGACGAGGGTGAAAAACCGATCGGCCTGTGCGGGTCCGGGATCATCGACGTGATCAGTGAGCTTTATCTGGCGGGGATCATCAACCCCAAGGGAAAATTCGTCCGCGAAGGGAAACGGATCAAACACGACGAATACGGGATCGGCAGCTATGTCCTCGCATTTGAGGAGGAAGCCGGATCTGTAAAGGACGTGGAGATCACCGAGGTGGATATCGACAACTTCATCCGTGCAAAAGGTGCGATCTTCTCCGCGATCCGGACGATGATCAATTCTCTGGATTTTGACGTCTCTATGATCGAGAATGTGTATGTAGCAGGCGGTATCGGCAGCGGGATCAACATGCAAAACGCTGTAAATATCGGTATGTTCCCGGATATCCCTCTGGAAAAATTCCACTATGTGGGGAACTCATCCCTGGCCGGAGCCTATGCGATGCTGTTGTCCACAGAATCTGAACGGAAGGTCTATGAGGTCGCAGGGAATATGACTTACATGGAATTGAGTACGGTGCCGACTTATATGGATGAATTCATAGGCGCATGTTTCCTGCCGCATACAGACAGCACATTATTCCCTTCTGTAGAGGCATTAAAAGGATAAGGAGAATATAGAAAATGGAGAATACAGCTGAGGATAAATTTCCATACGGAAAGGATAATAAAGAGAGGCTGCCCTGGGAGCATTATCTGTCTCTATACGAGAAAGCCGATCCCCAGGAGATCGCGCAGCGGCTGCGGATCGTTTATGACGAGGCGGCAAAGAGTTTCCAGGTGGAGTTTTTGGGCAGTGTCTATGCGGTCACCTGGCCGGATTTCCAGGTGACCCATCAGGAGGACGACATGGGATACTATCCGCTGGAGGACATGATCGCGGCGAAGATCTTAGTCATCCGCTATCTGCTCAAGGGCGAGGATTCCTTTCCCAGCGGGAATTTCGTCGCTTACAGCGACATGCCCTGGGGGAATGTATACCAGAAACAGTTCCACGGCCGCTGTATCCTGCGCCTGGCGTATGGATTTGGCAATAAGCTGGACCGCTTTGCGAAAGTCTTAGAGCGCATGAAAGGGAAAAAACTGGAGCTTGGGGACATTTCTTATGAAATATGCCTGATCGGGAGATACTATGTCCGGTATATCTTATGGGAAGGGGACGACGAGTTTCCGCCGTCTTCTCAGATCATATTCTCAGATAATTTTCCCCATGCTTTTGAGGCGGAAGATATCGCGGTGGTCGGAGATGTGACCATCGGGATGATGAAAGCATTGGAAAAGATGCTCAAAGCGTAGACAATAGATAGAGGGAGATTTCCAGGGGCGGGAGGATTCCGGCTCCTGGATCATATCCTGGATGATGAGGGAAGGGAGTGAAAAGCTGCCATGAGGTTTGATCTGCATTGTCATACGAAGAACGGTTCTTTGGACGGGAGGATCGATATAGAGGATTATATACGCATACTCAAGCAGAAAGGATTTGACGGTATGCTGGTCACAGATCACAATACTTACAATGGATACCGGGCCTGGAAAGAACTCCGCAAGAAAACAGATGAGTACGATGATTTCGTGATCCTAAAGGGCGTTGAGTATGATACGATCGACGCAGGTCATATACTGGTGGTCATGCCGGATAATCTAAAGCTCCGTATCCTGGAGGTCCGCGGCCTTCCGGTGCAGCTCCTGATCAAGATCGTCCACCGTTACGATGGGATCTTGGGTCCGGCGCATCCCTTTGGCGCGAAATTCTTAAGCGCGATGTGTTCGGAAAAGCTGAAAAAAGATAAGGGGCTGATCCATCAGTTTGATTTTGTGGAGGCATTCAATACCTGTGAACTCCCGGAATCCAATCGGAAGGCCAGAGAGCTGGCCGCGAAATATAAAAAACCTGCATTCGGCGGCTCCGATTCACACAGGGAACAGTATGTGGGCACGGCCTATACGGATATCGACTATGATATACGCAATTGCAACGATCTGATCTATGCGGTAAAAAACAATCTGATCGTGGGCTGCGGCGGGCAGGAGCGGGATCCGGTCCGCCAGAATCCCATGTGGCATCTGGTGCCGGTGGGCACGGCCTGGAAAGTCTACAATCAGGGGCTTGCCGTGCTCAAATCCCATAAACGGAAGGTGAAGGTGCAGGAGATCTATCATTTAGAGCAGAGACGGGCAGCGCGCAGGCTGATCAGATCGAATCGATAAAAACACAAGCTTTATCCCGATGGAGCATGCTTTGGAGGAAACAGATGATCCGGATCATGGTGGTAGAAGACGACAGGAAAATGAATGAGGGGATCAGACTCGCTCTGAGGCAGGAAGGCTATATCTTTATACCCTGTTTTACGATCGGGGAGGCGCGGACTGCGCTCAAAGAGCAGAAAACAGATCTGATCTTGTTGGATGTGAATCTCCCGGACGGAAACGGGATCGACCTTGTCAGGGAGATACGCGGAGAGTACTCCATGCCGATCATCCTGCTGACGGTCAATGACACGGAACTGGATATCGTGATGGGCTTGGAGGCGGGAGCCGACGACTATATCACAAAACCATTCAGTCTGATGGTGCTCCGGGCGCGGGTGGCGGTGCAACTGCGGGACAGGGACGACCGCAGAGAGCATTTCATCCAGGGCGGGTTGGATCTGGATTTCGAGAATATGCGCTTTTTTCGGGATGGCAGGCCGTTGGAGCTGAGCATCACGGAGCAGAAGTTATTGAGGATCTTATGTGAAAACCGGGGCGCCACAGTCAAGAGGAGCCATCTGATCGACAGTGTCTGGAGCGGGGAGACAGAGTTTGTGGATGAGCATGCCCTGACAGTGGCGATGAAACGGCTGCGCGGCAAGCTGGAGGATGGGCGGAAAAAGGAAGGATATATCAAGACAGTATATGGAGTTGGCTACGCATGGGTCATGCAGTCCTGATCTTAGCCGCAGTCTGTGCGGCGGCGGCCGTTGGGGGATCGTGCCGGTGGTATTATGAGAGACGGGAGAGACAGCTCTTTGACCGTCTGGAGGAGATGATCCGGCAGGCGCGGCAGGGTGAACTGGATCGTACAGAGATATCGGAGGATATGATCTCTGTTGTGGAGAACAGTTTGAAAAGGTTCCTGGAGGACAGCCAGATCTCCGTAGAGAGCCAGAAGCGGCAGAAGGACTTGGTGCAGGGTCTGATCTCAGATATCGCGCATCAGACGCTGACGCCCATATCCAACCTGAAGATGTACGCGGAGCTGCTGGAAGAAGCGGATACAAAAGATCCTGACCTGGTGGATACGCTGAAAGGACAGGCGGACAGGCTTGATTTTCTGATCCGGTCGCTGGTCAAGCTCTCCAGGATGGAGAGCGGGATCATCCATGTCAAGCCCTGTGTAGCGGCAGTGTCCGGACTGTTGGAGCGGATCCGTCAGGACTATGCCGGGCGGGCCTGTGAGAACGGTGTGGATCTGCATATCGGTCGGACAGACCTGGAGGCAGTCTTTGACATGAAATGGACGCAGGAGGCTGTGGGGAACCTGGTGGATAACGCTCTGAAATACACGCCGGCAGGGGGCCGGGTGGAGATCCGAGCGGAAGCGTATCCATTCTTCATCCGTCTGGATATCCGTGATACAGGGATCGGGATCCCGAAAGGAGAACTCTGTAAGATCTTTGGGAGATTTTACAGGGGGATGGCTGTGCAGGAGCAGCCGGGAGTGGGGATCGGACTGTATCTGGCGCGCGAGATGATCCAGGCGCAGAAGGGATATATCAAGGTCTCCTCAGAGGTGGGGACGGGTTCTGTATTTTCGGTGTTCCTGCCGTCCGCGGGATCGGGACGCCTGCAAAAAGTGTCGGAAGTGTGATATTCTGGAAACCGGTCTGAGACAATTTTATGATAAGGTCTGTATTGGAAAACAATACAGGCCTTTTTCGCATTATAAAAGGGAGGCAGAGATGATCTTAAGGGCGCAGGGTTTGAAAAAAGTATACGGGATAGGGGAGGCACGGGTCTGTGCGCTGGACGACGTCAGCCTTGAGGTGGAGAGGGGGGAGTTTGTGGCGGTGGTCGGGACCTCCGGGAGTGGGAAATCCACGCTGCTGCATATGCTGGGAGGTCTTGACGTGCCCACATCCGGGTGCGTGGAGGTGGATGGGCAGGAACTGGGGAAGATGGATGGGGATGGACTGGCGATCTTCCGCAGGCGGAACATCGGCTTCGTGTTCCAGCAGTACAATCTGGTGCCGATGCTGAATGTGTGGGAAAATATCACCCTCCCAGTCCGTCTGGACGGGAAAAAGCCGCAGCGCTCCTACGCAGAGTCCATCATCCAGACATTGGGTCTGGAGGCTAAGCTTGAGTATCTGCCCAACGCCCTCTCGGGCGGGCAGCAGCAGAGAGTGGCGATCGCCCGCGCATTGCTGCCCAAGCCGTCTGTATTACTGGCCGATGAACCCACTGGGAATCTGGATTCCAGGACCAGCCAGGATGTCCTGGGGCTTTTGAAAGTGACCAACAGGCAATTTTACCAGACGATCGTGATGATCACGCACAACGAGGCGATCGCACAGATGGCGGACAGGATCTTGCACTTGGAGGATGGGAGGCTGGTGTCATGGTAAAGGTGGATAATAGGGAGGCGCTGTGGGGCCTGACGGTCAGGTTTATGGCTGTCAACAGGCGGCGGAATGGGATCGCGCTCTCGGCGATCGTACTGACATGCCTGCTGTTCACCACACTTTTTACAGGCACGGGGTCCCTGATCCTGACGAAAAGGCAGGCCGATGTGAAGGCTTTCCGTGTGTCGGCCCACTCCTTTATCCAAGATCTGACAAAGGAGGAGTACCAGAAGGCGCTCCGGGCGGTCAAGGAGAGTCGAGATGTGGCGGAGTATGGCTCCGGGATCTTCTTGGGCGGCAGTTTGGACCGGCGGTTTGGTTTTTCGGCGGAAGTGCGCTATGGCGATCAGAAGACGGCAGAGAGCTTCAGCTCCATGCCCACCACAGGCAGACTGCCAAGAGAGGAGGACGAGATCGCGGTGGGGACGATCGTACTGGATGCGCTGGGGCTGCCCCATGAGCTGGGGACGGAGGTGACGCTGTCTTACGAGCAGGAGCCGTCCGCCCACGGGATCCGGACAGAGACGTTCCGGCTGAGCGGGTATTGGGAGAGTGATCGGGCGGTGATGGGGCAGATGCTGTGGGTCTCCCAGGCTTACGCCAGGAAAAACTGCCACAGGCTCACGAGAGAGGAACTGGAGTCGGGAGTCTTAAACGGCGGCTACGATCTGGACGTCTGGTACGACAACCTGTTGTTTTTGTCAAAGAAAACAGAGAAGCTCTCG
This sequence comes from Clostridia bacterium, assembly GCA_910575625.1. Classification (GTDB taxonomy): domain Bacteria; phylum Bacillota; class Clostridia; order Lachnospirales; family Lachnospiraceae; genus MGBC164599. The sequence goes on along the minus strand of CAJTFD010000007.1, from coordinate 112,630 downwards.
AAAGCTGCCGGCTTTTTGGCGGAGGGGACGGGGTTCGAGGTCAATCCGGCTTATGACCTGATGGAGGAAGATGGTTTTTCCTTTGGGACGGTCCTGGTGATGGCGCTCTTGATCCTCCTTGCGGGATATCTGATCATCTATAATATCTTCAGTATCTCCGTGCGGGCGGACCTGAGAGTCTATGGATTGCTGAAAAATATCGGCATGACAGCAAAACAGCTGAAAAAGATCGTGTACATGCAGGCGGTGAGCCTGGCGGCTGTCGGGATACCTGCGGGACTGCTGGGGGGATTTCTGGCGGGGAGGGCCATGGCGCCGCTTTTGAACGCGGATCTTGAGGAGGCTGCGGAGGGGGAGGCGCTTGCGACTGTCGTGTCGGCGGATCTGTGGATCTTTGTGGCCGCGGCGGCTTTCACATTTGTTACGATCTATCTGTCCCTGGTGCAGCCCTGCCGCCTGGTGTCCCGGGTATCCCCTGTGGAGGCCCTGCGTCTGGCGGAGGATGAGAACACATATAGGAAGAGCAGAAAGAAGGCGGGCGCAGGCGGGTGGCCTGCCATGGCGGTGCAGAATGTATCCCGGAATCTGCCGAAAGGCTGTATGGTCATGTTTTCCATCGCTCTCTCCCTGGTGGTCATGGATTGTATCGTCATGCTGGTGCAGGGGTACGATCTTGAGGCGTACAAAAAGATCATACTGGGCGCGGATTTTCAGCTCAGCCAGGCGCCGGCCACCCTGGACAACGCCAAACTGGATGGGATCACACCCGCCATCCAGGCCCAGCTCGAGCAGTGCCCCTGCGGCGGGCCGCCGGGTTATGTATATTATCAGAAGGGGAGCTTAGAGATGCCGCCGGGATTGAAAGAAAAATGGAAGGAGTGGGGAGGGCTCTGGGGAGAGAGCTGGAGCAGTTATGAAAAGGAGGTATGGCAGCAGATCTATGAGGAGGGAAGGCTCCCCGTCCACTATATGGGGATCAACGAGACCGCCTTCCGGAAACTGGAATGGAACGGGAAAGCCTGCACATGGGAAAGTTTTGAAAAAGGGGGACAGGCTCTGATCGGCTATGATCCCGGACACCGCGCACACCCGTTCTCCTATCACCGGACAGGCGATGAGATCCGTGTGGAACTAAAGGGAAAAGGAGGAGCGGCCTGTGTGGTCGGGGGGATGGCAGATCTGCCCTATCCCATGGACTATCCCTATGCGGATCCGTTTGCGATGACGGTGATCGTACCGGAGGAGAGCTTTATCCTGCACACAGGGGTCGAGGGCGCCATGTGCGCCACCATCGACTGCGGGCAAGAAGAGAGAAAGGCGGTCAAGAAATATCTGGAGGACACCGTGCTGAAAGAAAACAGCCTGATCAATATCGCCTCCAGCTTGGATCTGGACGCAAGTTTCCAGAGATTCCTGGGAAAGTATACGGTGATCGGGGGTGTCATGGCCTCTGTGCTGGGCGTGATCGGCGTCCTGAACTTTTTCAACGCGGTCGCCGCATCGGTCATCAGCAGGAAAAGGGAATTGGCATTGCTGGAAGCGGTGGGGATGGAAAAGAGCCAGATCGTGAAGATGCTGTGTATGGAGGGCTGTATCTACCTGGCCGGGGCGGAAGCCATGGCGCTGGGCATGGTCTGCGTCTGTGCAGAAGGGCTGTTGGAGCGGACGCTGGGAAGGGCCTTCTTCTTCCGGTTCCATCTCGCCGTCTGGCCGTGCCTTGCCCCGGTCCCGGTGCTTTTTCTGATCGTATATGGGATCAGCAGATGGCAATTTCGTAAAATGAGCCGGGAGAGTGTGGTGGAACGGCTTCGGGAGTGAGTGTACTTTTCTGTGAGAAAAGTACCAAAAGCGCCGGGGTTGCTAAGCGCCAGTGGCGCTTGGTCAGCAACGACCGGAACGGAGTGGAGACTTTGCGGATTTCCCCCGGACCCCTTTAAAACGCTTTTTTTATCGTATAGGAAACTCCGTTCCCCATACGATAAAACCCTCCGGGGGATGCGCACTCCGCGCCAAGGGAATATGGCTGCTGATGCAGCCTCTTTTTATAAGACGGGTATTTTATTACCGAAGATAAGCGCTGGTCGCTGGTTGTAGGAAGTATCAGAAGATGAGGAGGAATGTGTTTTATGGACAAGAAGATGAAGAAGATATTTGGTATGTTGATGTTCTGTTTTTTGGCTTTGGTCTTGGCGCCCCAGAGTTCGGTGCGGGCAGCGTATTTGGGGATCCTGGGGTTTGAGGAAAATCTGGAGGATGGGTTTGAGGAGACGGCCGTGTACAGCCCTGTCGATGTGAGGGGCTATTATGAGATGAATGTGAAGGGGATGTATGCCTCTTCGTGCAAAAATATCAAGGCCGTATCGTCGGACAAGAAGGTCGCCACGGTCAGATACAGCGCGGATGAGAAATGCTTTTTATTTACGCCGAAAAAGCCTGGAAAGGTGGACCTGACATTTTCCGCGACCAAGAAAGGGAAGAAGATCACATGCAGCGGGACGGTCAGAGTGGTAAGGTTCAAACGGCCGGTCAGGGCGTTGAAGGTAGACGGGAAGGACTATGCCAAAAAGATCAAAACGGCGAATGCCGTCGTGCATATCAAGACGGAAAAAAATAAGATCCCATTTGAGTACCGCTTGCAGGATGGATGGGAGCTGGAATATGCGTATGGGCAGACGAGAAGGACGAAGAGCACCTGGGGAAAGATCGAGCCGATAAAAGATAAAAAGACGTTTACGGTAAAAAAGGGCGATCTTCTGATCGAGATGGTCTTGAGGAATGAGAGGAGAGGGGAGAAGGTGCGGATCTATCTGTCGGTGGAACATTAAGGAGTGTACTTTTCTGCGAGAAAAGTACCAAAAGCGCCGGGGTTGCTAAGCGCCAGTGGCGCTTGGTCAGCAACGACCGGAACGGAGTGGAGACTTTGCGATTTCCCCCGGACCCCTTAAAACGCTTTTTTGACTGGATAGGGTGTACGTGTAAGATTGGACAACGTGGTTGTTCGAGAGTCGGTCTTAAAACGTTTTTTGGCTGGATGGGGTGTATGTATAACCTGATCTATAGGGCTGCGAGTGGGACGGGGCGGTGTGGACCGCCCTGTTTCCCGTTGGTTCTTTTAATATGTATAGATCGTCACATCTTTATCTATTTTTTCCATCAATTCTTTTAAGTATTCGATCAGCTGGTTTCTGGCGTGGAGTCGGAAGGCCAGGCTGGGATTCATATGGGCCGCATTGACGGCGGTCCCCAGAATGATCTCCAGGTCCGTGCAGTCCTCGATCAGGACCCGCGCGATCATCGCGCCTCCATTTTCAGCATCCAATTCTTCGAAGAAAACTTCATCCAGGTCGTCGTCATTGATGTAGCGTTCCAATATTTTTAGGGTATGGCTCAAGGTGAGGACGCCCTCGGTGGTGAGGTCGATCCCATCGATATGGGAGATGGGTGGGATCTCTGGATCCAGGGACGCGGTATCTGTCTCGGTCGTGATCTCTTTACCCAGAGTGCGGGCGACGATCTCGGCGCTGGTGCCCCCGCTGACGATCCGGTATGCATCGCCCTCCATGAACTGCCGGACGGCTTTTGCGTCATCCTCGGGGGAGAGCGGCGGACCGGTCATCAGCCGCACCAGCTTTTTGGAGGAGATCCGCATGACCGCGGCTGTGGTGTCATCGCCGGGGCGGCCTCCATACAGGTCGTTGCAGGCGTCCACCATCATCGTGGCAAGACGTGCGGCGGAACTGCTGGTGCGCGCGGCTTTCAGCGTATAGTCCGCCATGCTGTCCCAGGTCCATTTCAGATTAAAGAGTTCGCCGGGGCCGGCATAGATCGTGCCGTCGCAGATCAGTGCCAGGGCATCCCCTTCCTTTACATGAAAACGCCATTCATTGATCTTCTTTCCCGCGATCTCACGGATGTTCTGCGGGATCGGCACCAGCTTCCCGTCCCGGATGAAGATGCAGGAGGGGTTGTCGTATTCCGCCAGGTATGCCTCGCCGTCGTTGAAGACCTGGAGGATGCTGAACGTGGCGTAGGCGACCTTCCGTTCCTGACAGACCGGCAGGGTCTTGGCGATGGTCTCCACGCAGTTGTCCAAGGTGGCTCCTTTTAGGAACATGGTGCCTAAGATCTTGGAGGTCAGCGTGGCTAAGATATTTGCTTTTACACCGCTTCCCATACCGTCAGCCAGGATCAGGATGGAGGAATCTTTTGTGTGGAGGATCTCCACTTTATCACCACATAATTCTTCATGTATCTTATTCAGGCTTTTGTATGCCATGTCGATATGGATATTCATCTTCGCTCACCCCATCATTCATCATCCAGAAGCGTTTTGCACATGTTGGTGAGTGTCACCTTGGTCTCGGCCGTGGTCTCGCCCAATAGGCCCGCGATCTGCTGTGCGACCATCATCTGCTTGTCGATCACTTTCTGTGCCATCTCCACAGTCTCCAGATTCTTCATGTAATCCTGCTGTGCGGCCTGCTCCTCCCTGGTGATGTCGATCAAGATCGCCAGGACCGAGTCCTCCTTGTGCATGTAGACCAGACGCATCAGGGCCGTAAAACCGTATTCCGGAAACTCGATCTTCTTGTTCTGGACATGCTGTTTGTATTTAAAAGCCCATTCAAAATCGTCTGTATCGATCAATTCAAAGAGATAAGTCTCCAGGGCTTTTTTCCGTGTGATGTGGAAATGTTTCTCGGCGGCGGCGGAAAATTCCCGGATCTTCAGGTCACGGTCCACGATGATCGTCATATTGGGGGAAGCCTCCAATATGGTGTTGGCCAGGGAATGCGCCTGTTCGTTCATGTACGGGATGCACATGGAAAGTTCGGCTTTATCCTGGAACACAGCGATCGCTTTTTCGCGGCAGGTCTGGTAGCCGCAGGCGCCGCAGTTGAGTTCATCCTCTTTTGAAAATTTGCCCGTTTTTTCCAGGATCTTACGGATCTGTTCTTCGGAGGGCAGCTCCTGCTGGGTGGATCTGTCCCGGAAAGTCTTGGAGGACGGCAGGTTTTCGGTATCAAAATGCAGGAGTTCCTCTGCGGCGGGGATGGGGCGTATGCTCTCCTCAAGATCCACCCGGGACTGGAACCTGGCCAGACGCGTATTGCCGGTCAGAGGACCCTGGATGCAGCCGCCCTCGCAGGCGCTCATCTCGATGAAACAGTTGGAGAGTTTTCCGTTCGATAGGTTGTCGCAGAGGTCGATGCAGTTTTTGACACCGTCCACGGAAAATTTCCGATATGTATCCGATCGTGCCGTCTCGCAGGTATTGACCGAAGCGATGATCCCGCCCGTGATGGGATAGAGCTTGTTGATATGGGGATCATGTCCGTCTATGGGCAGAGGTTGGCAGGATCTTATCTGGATGTCTTCGCTGCGCAGCCATCTTTTTACCTCGTGGAAATTCAGGACGGCATCTGCGCTGGGGACGGAAGCGTTGTCGTAAGCTTCTGCCTTCTTGGAGACACAGGGGCCGATGAAGACCACCTTTACGTCAGGGCCGTATTCGTCCTTGAGCATCCTGGCATGGGCGGTCATAGGCGAGACCACGGGAGCCATGTAGGGGATCAGGGACGGGTAATAAGTCTCGATCAGCAGGTTCACGCTGGGGCAGCAGGTGGTGATGATGTTTTTCATGTCCTTTTTCTCTAACAGCTTACGGTATTCGTTGGTGACCAGGGCTGCCCCCTCGGCAGTCTCCCGGATATAGGTAAAGCCCAGGCGTTTCAGCGCATCAAAGACTTGTCCGGGTTCATTGAAATGGAACAGGCTCCGATAGGACGGCGCCAGGGAAACGGCGATCGGCACATCGGCGGCGATCCAGGTCTTTACTTTGTGCAGGTCGCTGAGATAGATCTTGGCATCCTGGGGACATTCGTTTAAGCAGTCTCCGCAGTAGATGCAGGAATCGGCGATGATCTGGGCCTGCTGGTCTTTGACGGTAATGGCTTTTACATGGCATGTGCGCACACAGCGGTAGCAGTGGCTGCACTTTGCGGGTTTGAAATCGATCACATTCATTATGCATGCACCTCGTTTAGGATTGATGATATGATTTGTAGTCATACTTTAGTGTAGCATTGTTCTGAAGCAAATGCAATGGTGTTATAAATTGGCGAATATTTCTGTCTGTTCCTGCAGTTCTTTGACGATCTCCTGATTGACGTCCATGCGGCCGGTGATGTCTGACATATCTCCGGCAAGGTCTCTGGTACTGGCGGCTACACCGGTGATGCCTGAAGCGCTCTCTTCAATGGTCTTGGTGATGCTGTCGATGGAGCCGGCGATCTCAACGATGGAATCCTTCAGGCGGTCTGTCCGGCTGTTGAATTTGTCCATGGCCTGCTGGATGTAGACGGCGTCGTCTTTGTACTGTTTGCCGCAGTCCACAAATTCCTGAAATTCGGTCAGTATGGATCCATTCAGATAATCCACCAGATCCTGGGCGTGGCTGGAGAGTGCGTGTACGGCACTGGTCACGACTTTATTGATCTCCTGGATATGACTGGCTGTTTCCTGGCAGGAACCGGAAAGCTCGCGGATCTCGTCCGCAACGACGGCAAATCCCTCGCCGGCTTTTCCGGCCCGTGCGGCTTCGACGGTCGCATTGAGGGCGATCAGTGCGGTGGAGGATGTGAGTTTCAGGATATCCTTTGTGAGCAGGTTGATCTGATCCACGCTCCGGCTCTGTTGGATGGCTTCATTTAACACGGCCAGGATGTCTGCGACTTTTTCACGGATCCTTTTGGTGTTTGTCAGGGCGGAATGCTCCAGTCCATCGGCCCGCTCCCGCATGGAGGCGGAATATCCGGTGATCGTGCCGCATTCTTCTGCGATCTCATGGACATCCTGCCGGATCTCTGTCACATGGCTGTTGATCACGGAGCTGCTTCCGGCCACTTCCTGGACAGCGGCGGATAAGTTTTCCGCCAGGAAGGAGAGGTCTTTTGTGCTCTTGTTGGAGTGCCTGGTATGGGCCAGGACTTCACCGGTCACGTTGTGGATGCGCTCCGAGCTGTTCTGCAGGGTCAAGATCGCGCCCTGGATCGGTCTGACCACATAGTCCATGATCATACGGATGGCAGCCAGGAGCAAGAGGATGCCGATCAGGATGGACAGTACGCTGATCACCAGGGAAGTGATGTAGACGGCCATGAGTTTCTGACGGGCCTCGGCGGTCTGCGCGCGGATCTCGGCATACAGCGCGTCGGCGTTCTTTTCGATGGCGTTCCCATAGGAAGATACATCTCCGTTGGCCAGGGCATAGGCTTCCTGCGTCTTGCTGTCCGCGCTGGCGCACAGAAGATTGACCAGAGAGTGCTTGAATGCATCGTAATCGCCCAACAGTTCCTGGTAAATATCTCCTTTGGACGCGTAGCTTTCGTATTCCTGGAGGGTCGTATCCAGTTCCGCTTCTTTTTCCTTTATCTGTGAGGCCAGATCGATCATGGTGATGTGATCCGTTGCCACGATGTGGGACAGGGCCATTTTGTGGATCTCTATGACTGAACGGCGGATCTCTGCCAGTATGTTTTCGCCGGTCATGTAATCGTCGGCGATCACGGCGGCATTTGTATGGACATTGCGGATACTGGCCACTGCCAGGATATTTGAGATCAGCGCCACGATCCCCAGCAGGGCGATGGGCAAGATCAGGCGCTGCTGGATGTTGAGTTTGTTCTTCATGATATGTAGATCCTCCTATCTCGCTGTGATGCCTTCGACCATCTGGTCCAGTTGATCCTGCAGCGCTGCGCCGGCGGGGTTTCCTGCGGCCATACTTTCACCGAACACCGTCACAGGCTCCCAGAGTTTCCCTCCGACCCGCTGGATCTGGGAAAACTCTGACTGTTCCAGCAGAGCGGTGATCGCCGGGGAATCCTGGACTTCCGGGGACGCGGAAGCACTGGTATTGGAAGGGCTTTGCCCGCGCAGTTCGAAACGGAGCTTCTGCGCAGACTCGCCGGTGATCCATTCTGCCAGCTTTGCAGCCCAGTCGCGGTGTTCGGAATAGGCATTGACCCCGATCAGCTTACAGCCGGAAAAAGAGGACATCTGTATCTGCTGGTCCCGGCAGGTGTACGTGGGCAGTTTGGCGGCGCCCAAGTCATCGCCCCAGATCTCTCGCAAGGGCACGTCATTCCAGATCCCGCTGACCCCCGCGATCACAGAACCATCCCGGACGCCCTCCATAAATCCTTCATCTGTCCGGGCGTCAAATCCCGGTGCAGCGGCGATGTCGAGCATGGCCTGCGCCACGTCTGTGCCGTGCAACTCTCCGTCTGTCCGGTTCCAGGTGCAGAAATTGGTGATCCCATCTGTATTTAAGCCCACTTCCATCCCCGCGCCGCCAAAGAAGGAGTGTACATACCATGCAGAAGACCAGTCCATAGTGAAGAGTTTGCCGTTTTCGGCAGCGGTCTTTAAGATCTGGTCCAGAGTACGGACGTCCTCTTCGGAAAAATATTCTTTATCATAATAAAGAAAGTATCCATTGTCCGCTGTCAGGGGATAGGCATAGAGTTCATTTTCGATGGAGGCGGCCTCCACAGCTTTGGGCAGATGCTGGTCGGCGATCTTATCGGGTCCGTCCACGGGCTCCAGAGCGCCTGCGGCCGCAAGGGCGTAGAGCTGGTCGTCGGCAAAGGTAAATACGTCGGCGCCGCCTTCCAGATCGCCCAGAAGGGTATCTTTACAGGCGGATTCGCTCTGTGCCGTCAAAGTGATGCGAAGATCCGCCTCTCCTTGATGTTCTTTCTGAAAATCGCTGACGATCTGTTTTAGGAGATCCTGGTCCTCCTCGGCTCCCCAGACGGTCAGCTGTACTTTCGGGGGAGCCGCCTCTGAAAGGACCTCCCCACCTGTTTGATCGCTATGGCCGCATCCGCCCAGCAGGATCGTGCAGAGGACTGCGGGCAGCAATGCAGAGATTTTTTTTCTCATGTGTCCCTCCTGATCATATCCATTGAAATTTTCCTTTATTATACTTCATATAAATGGGATAGGTCAATGTTTGTATTTTGCAGCGTATGCCAAAAAGATCGTATAAACAGAATAGGGATAAAGACTAGATAAAATTAGTCAGAATCACATAAGTTGCTAAAAGATCGCACATGTAATATATGTGATTAAAATACAGATATTACGAAAATTTTAGAAAAATTTTGTTGATCTTGCCTAGACAATTTGAGGAAAATATGTTATATTAGTACTCACATTAGTCGTTCATGTTTTAACTACTGAATCAGGAGGTAATAAAAAGAGGATGAGTATGGCAAAAAAGACTGTCCCATTCCAGGGAACAAAAGAGCAGGAAGAAAAACTGCTTGAGATGATCAGGGCGCACAAAGGGGAAAAAGGCGCTTTGATGCCGATTTTGCAGCAAGCGCAGGATATTTACGGATATCTGCCGATCGAAGTGCAGAAGATCATATCCGATGAAACACAGATACCAATGGAGCGGATCTACGGTGTTGCGACATTCTATGCACAGTTTGCGCTGCAGCCGAAAGGGAAATATCGTATCTCCGTTTGTCTGGGGACCGCATGCTATGTAAAAGGTTCCGGCCAGATCTACGACAAATTACAGGAAGTACTCCAGATCCAGGGTGGAGAGTGTACTCCGGATGGCAAATTCTCATTGGAAGCCTGCCGTTGTGTTGGTGCCTGTGGCCTTGCGCCTGTAATGATGGTCAACGATGATGTCCACGGCCGTCTCACAGCAGACGATGTTCAGGGAATCATAGACAAATACAATGCATAAACCGGAATTTGTATAAGGAGGAAAGAGTATGAAATCCCTTGAGGAATTGAATGCAGTACAAGATAAAGTAAAGGGTCTCATAAGCTTAAGGCTTGAGGGTGAGGCAAACGCTGCAACAGACGGATGCCGTTATCATGTATTGGTCTGCGGCGGTACTGGATGTACCTCTTCTGGCAGCAAGCAGATCATAAGCAAATTAAATGAAGAGATCGAAAAGAATAATATAGCGAAAGATGTCAAAGTCGTACAGACAGGATGCCATGGCCTCTGTGCTCTCGGACCGATCATGATCGTTTATCCGGAAGGCACATTCTATTCCATGATCTCTGCCGACGATATCCCGGAGATCGTATCCGAGCATCTGGCAAATGGACGTGTCGTTACACGCTGTGTTTATGATGAGACGATCACAGAAGACGGCTTCCAGTCCATGCACGAGACGAATTTCTATAAGAAACAGAACAGGGTCGCGCTGCGTAACTGCGGTCTGATCGATCCTGAGAACATTGATGAGTACATAGCACGCGACGGATACCAGGCATTGGCGAAAGTCTTAAAGGAGATGTCTCCGGACGACGTTGTAAAATGTCTGTTAGACAGTGGTCTGAGAGGCCGCGGCGGCGGCGGATTCCCCACAGGGCGCAAATGGCAGCTGGCGATGGGCAACACAGGCGGACAGAAGTATGTATGCTGTAACGCCGACGAAGGTGACCCAGGTGCATTCATGGACCGTTCCGTTTTGGAAGGCGATCCGCACGTTGTACTGGAAGCTATGGCAATCGCCGGTTATGTGATCGGGGCTGACCAGGGTTATATCTATGTACGTGCAGAGTATCCGATCGCTGTCGATCGTCTGAAGATCGCCATCGCACAGGCAAGGGAACAGGGCCTGCTGGGCAAGAACATCTTTGGTACAGACTTTAACTTTGATGTTGACCTGCGTCTGGGCGCCGGTGCATTCGTATGTGGTGAGGAGACAGCCCTCCTGACATCCATCGAAGGCAACAGGGGCGAGCCGCATCCGCGTCCTCCATTCCCGGCTGTAAAAGGTCTCTGGGAAAGACCGACGATCCTGAACAACGTAGAAACTTATGCAAATATCCCGCAGATCATCTTAAAGGGTGCAGACTGGTTCGCATCCATGGGTACAGAGAAATCCAAAGGTACCAAGGTATTTGCTCTGGGCGGTAAAGTAAACAACGTAGGTCTTGTAGAGATCCCAATGGGTACCACACTGCGTGAGATCGTAGAAGAGATCGGCGGCGGCATCCCGGATGGGAAGAAATTCAAAGCTGCACAGACCGGCGGTCCTTCCGGCGGATGTATCTCAGCAGAAAATTACGATATCCCCATCGATTATGATAACCTGATCGCGATCGGCTCTATGATGGGTTCCGGTGGTCTGATCGTTATGGATGAAGACAGCTGTATGGTCGATATCGCTAAATTCTTCCTTGAGTTTACAGTAGACGAATCCTGTGGTAAATGTACGCCTTGCCGTATCGGTACGACCCGTCTGTTAGAGCTCCTGAACAAGATCTCTGACGGCAAAGCAACGATGGAAGATCTTGATAAGATCGAAGAACTCGCTGCATACATGAAACAGAACGCATTGTGTGCTCTCGGCCAGACAGCGGCAAACCCGGTATTGTCCACGATCAAGAACTTCAGGGATGAATACGTTGCCCATATCGTTGACAAGAAATGTCCTGCGGGCGTATGTAAGAACTTGTTGACATACAGCATCGATCCTGAGAAATGTAAAGGATGTACGATGTGTGCGAAGAACTGTCCTGCAGAGGCGATCACAGGTGAGAAGAAGAAACCACATGAGATCGATCCTGATAAGTGTCTGAAGTGCGGCGTATGTATGTCTAAGTGTAAATTCGACGCAATCATAAGGAAATAAGGGAGGATCGTACAGATTATGGAAAACATTACAATTAAAATAAATGGTATGGAAGTATCTGCACCAGCAGGTTCTACTATCCTTGAAGCTGCCAGGGGCGCTGGTATCGATATCCCGACACTCTGTTTTTTGAAAGAGATCAATGAGATCGGTGCCTGCCGTATCTGTGTAGTAGAAGTAAAAGGCGCAAGGAGCCTTGTGGCTGCCTGCGTATATCCGATCAATCCTGGTATGGAAGTATTCACCAATACTCCTCTGGTAAGAGAATCCAGGAAGAAGACATTGGAGCTGATCCTGTCTGACCATGAGAGGAAATGTCTCTCCTGCGTACGGAGCGAGAACTGCGAGCTGCAGAAGCTGTGTAAAGATCTTGGCGTTGAAGACGAGAGCATGTATGACGGCACGAAGAATGCGTACGAACTGGACGAGTCCGCACCGCATATGATCCGCGACAACAATAAATGTATCCTCTGCCGCCGCTGCGTAGCTGTCTGTGATAAAGTACAGGGCATCGGCGTGATCGGTGCCAACGAACGTGGATTCCAGACACACATCAGCTCAGCATTTGAGATGGGCTTGGCGGATACGAGCTGTGTATCCTGCGGACAGTGTATCGTAGCATGTCCGGTAGGTGCGATCTATGAGAAAGACAATACGAAAGAAGTCCTGGATGCGATCGCAGATCCGGATAAATTCGTTGTTGTACAGACAGCTCCGGCTGTACGTGCAGGCTTGGGCGAGGAATTCGGCCTTCCTGTAGGATCCAGTGTGGAAGCGAAAGTAGAAGGCAAGATGGCTGCAGCTCTGCGCCGCCTTGGCTTTGACAAAGTATTTGACACCAACTTCTCCGCTGACTTGACGATCATGGAAGAGGCGCATGAGTTCCTCGACAGAGTGAAAAATGGCGGAAAACTGCCGCTGATCACATCCTGTTCACCAGGCTGGATCAAATACTGCGAGCATTACTTCCCAGATATGACAGAAAATCTGTCAAGCTGTAAATCTCCGCAGCAGATGTTCGGCGCTACGCTGAAGACATACTATGCAGAGAAGATGGGCATCGACCCGAAAAAGATCGTCAGCGTATCCGTAATGCCTTGTACAGCGAAGAAATTCGAGATCGGCCGTGACGACCAGGATGCAGCTGGATGTGCAGATGTGGACATCTCCATCACAACAAGGGAACTTGCGAGGATGATTAAAGGCGCGGGCCTGCGTTTCTTAGATCTGCCAGTTGAAGAATTTGACGATCCGTTAGGAGAAGGCACAGGAGCTGCTGTTATCTTCGGAGCCACCGGCGGTGTTATGGAAGCTGCGCTCAGGACTGCAGTGGAAGAACTGACAGGCGAAGAACTGAAGAACCTTGACTTTACAGATGTCAGGGGTGTTGAAGGCATCAAAGAAGCCAGCTATGATGTAGCAGGCATGACTGTGAAAGTAGCGATCGCATCCGGCCTTGGCAATGCAAGGACTCTGCTCAACAAAGTGAAAGCCGGCGAAGCTGATTATCACTTCATCGAGATCATGGGATGCCCAGGCGGCTGTGTAAACGGCGGCGGACAGCCGCACGTACCGGCAAGCTTCAAGAACGCTAATGATGTGAGGGCTCTGCGTGGTAAGATCCTCTATGATTACGACGCAGCAAATCCGATCCGGAAATCTCACGAGAATCCGCAGATCAAGAAAGTTTATGACGAGTTCTTCGGTGAGCCAGGAAGCCATAAAGCTCATGAGATCCTCCATACGACCTACGTGAAGAGAGAGATCAACAGTATCCCTAAATAAAAAACATGATATAGATTAAAGAGGGAGGACTTACCCAGCGATGGGCAGGTCCTCCTTTTTAGCAGATGGTTTTGGGACTGAGGAGTGCGGTTTGGGGAGATATGATGCAACATGTCCTTGCATACCGGGACAAGGTTATGGTATCATAGTCCCGGAACCAAAAAATAAACGTTAGGATCATAGATATGCAACCGATAAATTGGATATATGCCCTCCTATGGTTGCTTGCGGTCCCCGCGGCGGCCGGGATGGTGTTGATAAAAAATACGGATAAGGGAAAGAGCATCTGTTTTGCGGTGGTCTGCGGTTATGCAGGCTTATTTGCCGTGGCGCAGATCCTGATCATCTCGGCGATCTTCCTGGAAGCATCGCTGACAGTGGTCATATGGATCTACCGGATCATAGCGCTGTTATGGGCGGCAGTGGGGCTGGTCTTGAATTTCCGTAATCTGAGGGAAAAGATCGTGGGGATCTTCAGGGGGCGGGAAACGGTAAAGATCTCAGAGAGGTTCCTGTTTTTCACCGCGATCTTGCTGATCGCGGTCCAGATGGCCGTGGCGGCGCTGATGGTCCATCACGATGCGGACGATTCTTTTTATGTGGCGACGGCCAGCACGTCCGTCTATACGGATTCCATCTTCCAGTACAACCCCTACACGGGGAGCATTTACAAAAATCTGCCCAGCCGCTATGTGCTGTCGCCGTTCCCGGTGTATGAGGCGATCTTGACAGAACTGGTGGGCGTGGATGTGCCCTATTTTGTCTACACGGTCTTTCCGGTGTTCATGATCTTGCTGGCGTATCTGGTCTACGGACTGTGGGCGGAACTGCTCTTTGGTACGGACCGAAAACAGCGGGCCCTGTTTTTGATCTTTATCAGCGTGGTGCAGATCTTTTCAAATTATTCGGTCTACACGGCGGGGACGTTCCTGCTGCTGCGCATCTGGCAGGGGAAGGCTGTCCTGGCGGGGATCTTATTGCCTGCGGTGGCCTTCATGTGCGCGCGGCTGATGGGCAGACGCCAGAAAGGTCGAAAAGTACAGGAAAGCCGTGGCTGGCCCATACTCTTCTGTCTGCTGTTGGCCGCCTGTCTGGTCTCCTCCATGGGGATCATCCTGTCCATGCTCATGGTCGGCCTCTATGCGTTCGTGTGCGGGGTCTGTGCCCGGAACTGGAAGGTGGTGGGCAAAGCCCTGTTCTGCTGTATGCCCAATCTGATATTTGCGGTCATTTATATAGTCATACGTTAAAGATATACATTAGGAGGCGTGCGGGATGTTCGGACGGATATGGGAGATGAGCCTAAAGACCTGGCAGGCGTACTGGGGGGACGGGGGACACGTCTATCTGTTCCTGCTGTGTCTGCTGATCTTATTTTTTTTAAAAAAGAATGCGGGAGGGCGGCGGGTCTTCGGCGTGTATACACTGGCCGTACTGGCTGTATTCTTCTGTCCGCTCACGGCCGGTGTGATCGCGGAATACTGCATCGGGTCCAGCGTCTATTGGCGGATGCTCTGGCTGCTCCCGACAGCTCCGGTGATCGCTTATGTGTGCACCCGGATCTGTACAATGTGGAAAAATGCCGGGATCCAGATGGCGCTGTCAGCTCTTTTCCTCGGCGTGATCGTGCTTGCCGGGACGCAGGTCTATGTTGCGGGCAATTATCAGATGCCGGATAACCGGGAAAAGATCCCCTACGAGGTCAAGGCCCTGGCGGATCTGATACGGGAGGATGCCGGGGCGGCGGAAAAGAAGAAAGTGGCCGCGCCGGAGAAGGCCGCCACCTACATGCGGATCTACGCGCCGGACATCGAGATGCCCTATGGACGGGGTTCCCGGGGGTCGGGCAAGAGTGCGGCAAAACAGCTGCATCTGCTGCTCAACCAGGAACAGCAGGCATTGCCCGCCCAGGTGACGGCCCTTGCCCGTAGGGCCGGCTGCAATTATCTGGCAGTGTGGGTGGATGAGGACGGGGTGGATGAGGCCTACGAGGAAAATGGCTATGCGCTGGTGGGCGTTGTGGAAAAATATCATCTGTACAAGCGGGTGCGGAATTAAAACTTGGTCATGGACTCCTCTTTTCCTTCATATATATTAATGATATAGTAAATGGAGGAAAAGAGGAGTTATTATGGTTAATTTCCAGGTGTATAAAGACATACAGGCCCGTACCAACGGGGAGATCTACATAGGCGTCGTGGGACCGGTGCGCAGCGGTAAATCCACGTTCATCCGCCGGTTTATGGAATTGGTGGCCCTGCCCGCTCTATCACAATTGCGCCAGTCCCAGGTGCGGGATGAGCTGCCCTTGAGCGGTTCCGGGAAACTGATCACCACAGTGGAGCCCAAGTTCATCCCGAAAGAGGCGGTGAACATGACCCTGGGGGAGGATATCCCGGTGCGCCTGCGCCTGATCGACTGTGTGGGATTCCTGGTCCCGGACGCGGTGGGGAACATGGAAGAGGGGAAGGAGCGGATGGTCAAGACCCCCTGGTTTGAGCACGAGATCCCGTTCCATCAGGCGGCGGAGGTGGGGACCCGCAAGGTGATCGAGGAGCACGCCACCATCGGGCTGGTGATGACCTGCGACGGCTCTTTCGGTGAGATCCCCCGGGACAATTTCCGCAAAGCGGAGGAGAAGACGATCCGGGAGCTGCAGGACAAGGGCAAACCGTTTTTGGTCATCGTAAATTCCCAGAAGCCCTATGGGGAGGATGCGTCGGCCATGGTCAAGGAGATCGAGGAGAAATACCATGTCTCTGCGCTCTCCGTCAACTGTGAGCAGCTGCGCAGGGAGGACGTGGGACTGATCCTTGAGAAAGTGCTCTACGAATTTCCGCTGGGCCAGATCCAGTTCTACATCCCCAAATGGGTGGAGATCCTGCCCCTTGGCAACCCTCTGAAAGCAAACCTGCTGGAGCAGATCCGGCAGATGACGGCGGGATGGCGGAACATCCGGGATCTTACAGAGAATTCCCTGGAGCTGGAGGGGCCTTATGTGGAGCGGGTGACGATGGAGCAGCTGGACCTGGCCACCGGCGTGATCCGGGTGCAGATCCATGTGCGGGAGCAATATTACTATGAGATGCTCTCCGAGATGACCGGGATCTCTATGGGCAGCGAGTACGAGCTGATCCATATGATCCGGGAGTTTGCGCGGATGAAAGAAGAGTATGTGAAAGTCCAGTCTGCTCTGGAGGCGGTGCGGGGCTGCGGCTACGGCGTGGTGACCCCGGAGCGGGGGGACATCGAGCTGGAGGAGCCGGAGGTGATCAAGCAGGGAAATAAATACGGGGTGAAGATCCGCTCCCAGAGTCCGTCGATCCACATGATCAAGGCCAACATCGAGACGGAGATCGCGCCCATCGTGGGGACCCGGGAGCAGGCGGAGGATCTGATCGCCTACATCAAGGAGGGGGAACAGCGGGGCGAGACGATCTGGGAGACGAACATTTTCGGAAAATCCATCGAGCAGCTGGTGGAGGACGGGATCCGTTCTAAGATCGCGGTCATCGGCGAGGAGAGTCAGGGAAAACTGCAGGAATCCATGCAGAAGATCGTCAATGACAGCAAGGGTGGGCTGGTCTGTTTTATCATTTAACAGAAACTTATCTTTTTTGATACATTTTCCTGGGCCTGCACATCTTGACATTCATATAAATTTAATATATAATTAATAAATACAAAAAATCGGATGTGCAGGGAGGAGGAAATGTAAAAAATGAAGGGTAGATTGAAGAAAACAGCGTTCTTGTCATTGATGCTGCTGGTCTTGGCGCTGCCCCTGGCCTGTACGGTACTGGTCCCGAGGGAGGTATCCGCGGCGCCCACCACGCAGACGGGATGGGAGAAAGAGGGGAAGTATTGGTATTACTATAAAAACGGAGCCAAAAAGATGGGGTGGCTCAACTGGAAAGGCAACCGGTATTATCTGTCAAAGAAAACGGGCCGGATGTACACAGGATTACATAAGATCGCGAAGAAGCTCTATTATTTTGACACAAATGGCGCCATGGTGAAAGGCAGATGGGTGCAGTCAAAAAAGCAGTGGTATTACATAGAGGCGGACGGCGTCGGCCTGGTAAATAAATGGAAGACCATAGACGGTCACAGATACCGCCTGGGGAGCGACGGCGTTATGTTGACCGGGCTGACCAAAGTGGGGAAGAAGACCTTTTATCTGAATCCTGAAGCCACGGTGGAGGGCGGGGTCAATTATCCGGCCGGCTGCCGCAGGTCGGGGAGTTTCCGGATATCCGAATCCTGGTATTATTTTAAGGCGAACGGCGTGATGCTGGTCTCCTCGTGGAAGAAGCAGGGAGGCAAGTATTACTATTACGGTGAAGATGGAAAGCGCATGACCGGCTGGCTGACGCTTGACGGAAACCGTTATTATCTGAAGAGTACTGGCGCCATGGCGGTCAATGAGACTGTGGTGATCGGGGGGAAGACCTGGTCTTTTGACAAGAATGGTATAGCCACGGAGACGCAGAGCTTTACATATGATCCAGACGGAAATATAAAGGTGCTCGATTCAGACAAGAAGTTCTACACGCTGCAGAAGGAGTATGCAAAGCATCCGGGCGTGGCGAGCGGTAAGGTCAGTGACAAGGAACTGCTGGCGGCTGCCGTATTCTGTGAAGCGGGGAACCAGGGACTGCAGGGCATGACCGCCACAGCGATGGTCATCCTGAACCGGACGCTTGCGCCTCAGTACAATTTTCCGCCGTCCATGCGGTATGTGATCTACCAGAAAGGGCAGTTCGCGGTGGTCTGGGACGGCGCACTGCAAAAAGCGCTGAACAACACGGACGTGACAGGTTACGCGACAGCGGAAAAGGCTGTGGACAGGGCTTATATCATGTACGAAGCCTATAAGACAAATAAGACAAAACGTACAAAATACCTGACAAATGTGCTGGCGAAATCCAATGGAAAGAAAGATTTTGACTGTCTGTTCTTTATGACGCCGTCGGCATATGCCAGCGCGGGGCTGACCGCTAAGTCAGGAGCATTCACATATAAGGGACAAACGTTCTTTACATATTGGAAATGATGGAGTATCATGAGGCTGCAGCCGTTTTTGGCTGCGGCTTTTTTGATATGGAGGGCAGTGATGTATTTTATATTGTTTGTATGTATTGTATCGATCTGTGTGTATGGGATGTTTGCGCATAACGAACGCAGGAACAGGGAGCTTTTGCGGGAGCGGCTGCGGCGGGCCTGGGGGAAAAGGCCGGAAGATCCCTGTACGGCGGATCAGATGGAGCGGCTGTCTGCGTATGGGAAGAAAAAGAGCGCGCAGGCGGCTTTTGCCCTGGATGAGATCACCTGGCGGGACCTGGATATGGACCGTATCTTCGCGCTGCTGGATGCGACGGTCTCCGCGCCGGGGGAGGAATACCTGCTGTATCTGCTGCGGACTCCGCTGTTGGACGAGGAGACATTGTGGGAGCGGGAGCGTATGATCTGCGCGGTGGCCGGGGATGAGCAGAGGCGGCTGGATCTGCAGATGATCCTGTCCCAGGTCCCGAAGTCCAGGGTGCATCCGGTGGGGGCGGGACTGCAGGCGTTGGAGAAGGCGTCTCCAATCGGAAAAAACAGACACCGCATACTGTGCGCGGCCGCGGCGTGCAGCCTGGCGTTCATGCTCGTGCAGCCGGTATATGGTTTCTTCCTGTTTTTGGCGGCGGCCTGTTACAACACCCTGGATTATTACGGGGGCAGTGACCGGAAAGAGGTGGAAAGTTATCTGGGCTGTTTTCAAAATGTACTGCGGATGATGGCCGCGGCGGAGAAAGTGGAAAAACTGGGGAGATCAGAGGCGGTGGGGAAAGCGGGAGGACTGGGGGACCGGACTGTGCCCAAGAAGGGGGCAGGATCGGAAAAGCCGGGCGGGAAGCCGGACCCGGATGCGCTTGGCAGCCTCTGTGTCCGGATGCGCGCGGCCCGGGAAGGACTGCGGGCTTTTCAAAAAGGATCGTACTGGCTCTCGGGCAAAGGGAACATCTCCGGCGGGATCGAGGCTGTCTTTGCGGATCTGATCCGGATGATCTTCCACCTGGACCTGATCCGATATAACGGGATGCTGGGGGAGATCCAGCGCCATAGAGGAGCGGCCGAGACGCTCCTGGAAACTCTCGGGGAGCTGGACTGTGCCATCGCCGCCGCGTCCTTTCGCGCGTCGCTTCCCGTATGGTGCAGGCCGGTCTTTCACAGGAGCATGGATCTGCGGGCGTTCGGGCTGTATCATCCGCTGGTGAAAGAGCCTGTGCCCAATGATCTGAAGCTGGAAAAAAATATGCTGCTCACCGGCTCCAACGCCTCCGGGAAATCCACATTTTTAAAAAATGTTGCGATCAATGCGATCCTGGCACAGACCATAGCTACCTGCACGGCGTCCTCCTATCAGGCCCCCATGAGCCAGATCTACACATCCATGGCCCTTGTGGACAACCTGGAGGGAGGCGAGAGTTATTTCATGGTGGAGATCCGGTCGCTGAAACGGATCTTGGACGCGGCAGAGCAGGAAGGAGCGGTACTCTGCATGGTGGATGAGGTGCTGCGGGGGACGAACACCATCGAGCGGATCGCGGCATCATCCGTGATCTTGCAGAGTCTGTGCCGAGGGCAGGTGCGCTGCTTCGCGGCGACCCACGACATCGAATTGACATATATCCTGGAAGATCTCTATGAAAACTATCATTTCGGGGAGAGAGTGGGGGAGGAGGACGTGCGGTTTTCCTACACGCTGAAAAAGGGGCGCGCTTCCTCCAGGAATGCCATACGTCTGTTGGAGATGATGGGCTATGGAGACGAGATCACAAAAGGGGCAGGGGGAGCGGCGCGGATGTTTGAAGAGAACGGCGTCTGGAAAAAAGCGACGTTAGAGCGTGTTTGACTTGACAAAGGAACACATGATCTGTATACTTTTTACAATATCAGATGATCGTGATATACGAGGAGGGAAACGCATGACTGTGTACGAAGAGCTGCAGGCCAGAGGCCTGATCGCGCAGGTGACAGATGAGGATGAGATCAAAGAACTGGTCAACAATGGAAAGGCTGTGTTTTATATAGGATTTGACCCCACGGCAGACAGCCTGCATGTGGGTCATTTTATGGCGTTGTGTCTGATGAAACGGCTGCAGATGGCGGGGAATAAGCCGATCGCGCTGATCGGCGGCGGGACCGGCATGATCGGGGATCCGTCCGGCCGGACCGATATGCGCCAGATGATGACGACGGAGACCATCGCCCACAACTGCGAATGTTTTAAAAAACAGATGAGCCGGTTCATCGACTTTTCCGACGGGAAAGCCCTGATGGTGAACAACGCGGACTGGCTGATGGATCTGAATTACGTGGATGTGCTCCGGGAGGTGGGGCCCCATTTCAGCGTCAACTGGATGCTCCGGGCGGAGTGTTACAAACAGCGCATGGAAAAGGGATTGAGCTTCCTGGAATTTAACTATATGATCATGCAGAGCTATGATTTTTATGCGTTATACCAGAAATACGGCTGCAACATGCAGTTCGGCGGCGACGATCAGTGGAGCAACATGCTGGGCGGGACGGAGCTGATCCGCCGCAAATTGGGCAAAGACGCCTATGCCATGACCATCACCCTGCTGTTGAACAGCGAGGGCAAGAAGATGGGCAAGACCCAGTCCGGCGCGGTCTGGCTGGATCCGGACAAGACCTCCCCCTTTGATTTTTATCAGTACTGGCGGAATGTGGGGGATGCGGATGTGTTAAAATGTATCCGTATGCTCACGTTTCTGCCTCTGGAGGAGATCCAGGCGATGGAGAAATGGGAGGGGAGCCAGCTGAACCAGGCAAAAGAGATCCTGGCGTATGAGCTGACGGCTTTGGTCCACGGGGACGAGGAGGCGAAGAAGGCTCAGGAGGGCGCACGCAGCCTCTTTGGGAGCGGCAATGCACAGGACATGCCCACCACAGAACTGACGGAGGAAGATCTCAAAGAGGATAAGGTGGATCTGATCACCATGCTGTGCAAGGCGGAACTGACTCCTTCCCGTTCGGAAGCCCGCAGGGCCATCGAGCAGGGCGGCGTGTCCATCGATGGGGAGAAGATCACGGATATCCACCATCAAGTGGAGCGCGCGGCCATCCCCCAGGAGGGTTTGATCCTGAAACGGGGCAAGAAGAAATTCAGAAAGATCATCATGAAATAATATATCAATCTATGAATCTATATCTTTAGGAGGCAGACAGTTGAAAAAATACGGTGTGAACGAACTGCGCCAGATGTTCCTGGAATTTTTTGAGGGAAAAGGGCATCTGGCTATGAAGAGTTTCTCATTGATCCCCCAGAACGATAAGAGCCTGCTGCTGATCAACTCAGGCATGGCTCCGCTGAAACCATATTTTACAGGGGTGGAGATCCCGCCCAGGAAACGGGTGACCACCTGCCAGAAATGTATCCGCACAGGGGATATCGAGAATGTGGGGAAGACGGCGCGGCACGGGACTTTCTTTGAGATGCTGGGCAATTTCTCCTTCGGGGATTATTTTAAGAGGGAGGCCATCTCCTGGACCTGGGAGTTTTTGACGGACGTGGTAGGATTGGATCCGGACAGGCTCTATCCGTCTGTGTATGAAGAGGATGACGAGGCGTTTGGGATCTGGGAAAAAGAGATCGGGATCGCGCCGGAGCGGATCTTCCGTTTTGGCAAGGACGATAACTTCTGGGAGCATGGGGCCGGACCCTGCGGGCCTTGTTCGGAAGTGTATTACGACAGGGGCGAGGCTTACGGCTGCGGCCAGCCCGGCTGTACGGTGGGCTGTGAGTGCGACCGGTATATGGAAGTGTGGAACGATGTATTTACCCAGTTTGACAACGATGGCAACGGGAATTATACGGAGTTGGAGCACAAGAACATCGATACCGGCATGGGGCTTGAGCGTCTGGCCGTGGCGGTCCAGGATGTGGATTCCATCTTTGATGTAGATACGGTGCGTGCGCTGCGGGAAAAAGTATCAGAGATCACAGGGCATCCCTACAAAGTCAATGAGGAGGACGATGTGTCCATCCGGCTGATCACAGACCATATCCGCTCGGCTACGTTTTTGATCTCCGACGGTGTGATGCCGGCCAACGAAGGGCGGGGGTATGTGCTGCGCCGCCTGATCCGCCGTGCGGCCCGCCACGGGAGGCTTCTGGGTGTGGAAGGCACGTTCCTGGCGGCTTTGAGCGCTACGGTGATCGAGGGGTCTAAGGATGGGTATCCGGAGCTGGAGGAGAAGAAGGAGTTCATCTTCCATGTGCTGACCCAGGAGGAGAACCAGTTTAACAAGACGATCGACCAGGGGCTTAGGATCTTAAATGATCTGGAAGAGAAGATGAAGCAGGCCGGCAGTAAGATACTGGCCGGGACCGATGCGTTCCGTCTGTATGATACCTATGGATTCCCGCTGGATCTGACCAAGGAGATCCTGGAGGAAAAAGGATATCAGATCGACGAGGGCGGTTTCCAGAAGGCTATGGAAGAGCAGCGGAAGATGGCCCAGCAGGCCCGGGGGACCACCAATTATATGGGCGCGGACGCCACAGTCTACGATGAGATCGATCCTTCGGTGACCACAGAGTTTGTGGGATATGACAACCGGACTTTTGAGTCTCCGATCACAGTCTTGGCCTCCCAGGAGGAGCTTACGGAAGGGCTGTCTGAGGGGCAGCAGGGGACGATCTTTGTGGAAAAGACACCGTTTTATGCCACCATGGGCGGACAGGAAGGCGACGCGGGTGTGATCCACACGAAAGACGGAGAGTTTGCAGTCACAGGGACTATTAAATTGAGAGGCGGAAAATACGGTCATGTGGGCCAGGTGACCTCCGGGCTGATCCGCAGGGGGGATGTGGCCACGTTGGAGATCAATGCCGCAGAGCGGCAGGATACGGCCCGTAATCACAGCGCTACACATCTGCTCCACAAGGCGCTGAAGATGACGCTGGGTTCCCACGTGGAGCAGAAAGGATCCCTGGTGGCTCCGGGACGGCTGCGTTTTGATTTCGCCCATTTTCAGGCTATGACTGGGGAGGAGCTGGAGAAAGTGGAGCGGATCGTCAACGAGCAGATCCAGGCTGCGTTGTCGGTGGATACCGATGTCATGGATATAGAAGCCGCGAAAAAGTCCGGCGCGACGGCCCTCTTCGATGAGAAATACGGAGAGGAAGTCCGGGTGGTATCCATGGGGGATTTCTCAAAGGAATTGTGCGGCGGTACCCATGTGAAGAATACAGGGGAGATCATGCTCTTTAAGATCATCTCCGAGGCGGGCATATCAGCCGGGGTGCGTCGGATCGAGGCCCTGACGGGCAGCCATGTGCTGGCGTATTACCAGGATATCGAGGAGCAGCTCGCCCAGGCGGCGAAGACAGTGAGATCCTCCCCGGCGGATCTGCAGGAGAGGCTTGTGCATCTCATGAGTGACATAAAAGCGCTGCAGAGTGAAAATGAGTCCCTGAAGAGCCAGTTGGCCCAGAACTCCCTGGGGGATGTGACAGATCAGGTGGTGGAGGTCGCGGGCGTGAAGCTTTTGGCCACCTCTGTGGAGAACGTGGACAGGAACGGGCTGATGGATCTGGGCGACCAGCTCAAGAGCAAGATGGGAGAGGGCGTGGTGGTGCTGGCATCTGCGGCAGACGGCAAGGTGAACCTGCTCGCCATGGCCACCCCAGCGGCTGTCAAGGCTGGGGCCCATGCCGGAAATCTGGTCAAAGCCTTGGCGAAGACTGTAGGCGGTGGCGGCGGCGGACGGCCGAATATGGCCCAGGCCGGGGGCAAAGACCCGGCGAAGATCCCGGAAGCCATCGCGCAGGCGAAGGAAGTGCTGGAAGGGCAGTTATCATAGGATGATAGATATGAAAAAAAGGGTAAGGCTGCGGGACGGCCTTGCCCTTTTACCTTATATCCGATCTTAGAAATTGCTCGGCGTATTCCTGTTCAGTTTCGATGATCGCTGCGCCCGTCCTCGCTGTTTCTATCATATCCTCGTATGTTTCAATGCTCATGACCACTAGAGTGTGTCTGAAAACCGCTTTATGTCAACTAGATCGCCGTAGCCGTTTTTGTAATAAAAAGCGGCTCGCGCCTTGCATGGCAAAGCTCGGAAATTTTGGCAGTGTTTCTAAGGTCTGCGATCGGTCTGATCTGCGGCATATCATACGCCTCCTTTTTTGTAACATTATTATTGCAGGATCATGTACAAAACACAGGGCGGTCATACAAAATAATGCGGATAGTCCTATTAAGTTATAGGGAAAAATTGCCGATAATAAATCCATAGGCAGTATCTGTTTGCAAAGACAGTTTAGAGATAGAGTTGATCTAGGATGGAGGGGGATTGAAATGAGGATCCAGCATAATATCAAGGCATTGAATGCCCAGAGGACATTGTCGAAGAATAATTCTTTGGAGAAAACGAATGTGGAAAAATTAGCATCTGGTTTCAGGATCAACCGCGCGGCGGACGACGCGGCGGGTTTGAATATATCAGAGGAGATGCGCGCGCAGGTGACAGGACTTGACCAAGCTTTCAGCAATTCCCAGGATGGGATCTCACTGGTGGAGACGATCGAGGGGTCTATGACGGAGGTCCACAGCATGCTGAACAGGATGGTATCCCTGGCAGTGCAGTCGGCCAACGGTACATATTCCGAGGGGGACCGGGAGACGATCCAGCAGGAGGTGGATGACCTGGTGAGGGAGATCGTGCGGATCAAAGACACGACCAATTTTAATGGATTCCCGCTTTTGCAGGGCGATCAGGGCAAGGGGACGATCTTACTGCAGATCGCAGAGACAGGGGTAGCCAGCAGCCAGTTGGAAGTAAAGCTCCCCAATCTGAGCGAGGAGAGTCTGGGGATCAAGGACATTTCTGTGCGCACAGCCGACGAGGCCCGCGCGGCCATAGCTGAATTGGAAAAAGGGATTGACTATGTGAGCCAGCAGAGGGGCGAAGTGGGCGCCTATGAGAACCGACTGAAAGCCACGGCCAACAACCTGAACACGATGAATTCGAACATCTCAGCCTCTGAGAGCCGCATCCGGGACGTGGATATGGCAAAAGAGGAGATGAAGCGCGTGAAAAATGATATTTTCGGCGAATCCGCCCAGGCCATGCTCGCCCAGGCAAATCAGGTGCCGGAAGGTCTCCTTCCGCTCCTGCAGCAGTAGGATCCAGAAGGATTTTATAAAAAATTTATAAAATTACAGGAAATCAGTTGACGGATTGAGAATATCTGTTATAATACCTTTTGTGCAATAAAATACCCATACAGTTGTATTTACGCACAATCTACAACTGGAGGGAGGTTAGGTGTGAGACTATGTCAAATGTGATCGTAAAAGAGAACGAGACTTTGGACAGTGCTCTGCGCAGATTCAAACGCAGCTGTGCGAAAGCAGGCATTCAGCAAGAGATCCGCAAGAGAGAGCATTACGAGAAGCCGAGCGTGCGCCGTAAGAAAAAGTCTGAAGCTGCTAGAAAACGTAAATATAATTAATGTGCGCGAAAAACCCTGCCTTCCCAGACAGGGTTTTTTTATCTTACTATGAAAAAGATATTTAAGATCCTTTTTAACAGAGTGTTTTATATCAGCGTGGCACTGCTCCTGCAGATGGTCTGGTGGCTGTCCCTGTTCTGGTTTCTGAACAGCATGTCCCAGGTGAGCCGGATGCTGCTCAGCGCGGTCGCGGTGGTGATCGTGCTGTGGCTGGTGAATAAGCGGATCAACCCGTCGTATAAGCTGGCGTGGACGATCTTGATCCTGGTGGGGCCGATCTTCGGGGTCTGTCTGTACGTGGTGTTCGGGACCTCACGGGTGGCCATGACCATGCAGAGGAATTATGAGAAGGTTTTGGAAAAGGGAAAGTATCTGCTGAAGGAGGAACCTGGCCTGCGGGGAAAGCTGGACAGCATCAACCGGAATGTCTCCAATCAATCCCGGTACATCCGCGATCATGCGGAGTTTCCGGTGCAGGAGGGGACTACGGTGGAGTATTTTTCCGAGGGGGAATATCTGTTTCCCATGCTCCTGCAGGAGCTGGGCAAAGCGGAGCATTTCATATTCATGGAATATTTTATCATCAACGACGGTGTGATGTGGAATTCCATCCTGAACATCCTGGAGAAGAAAGCGGCCCAGGGGGTTGATGTGCGCCTGATCTACGATGATTTTGGCTGCATCACCACATTGCCCCATCATTTTTACAAGCAGCTCCAGGCGAGAGGGCTCAAGTGCGCGGCCTTCAACCCGTTCCGCCCGATGCTGAACATGATCCTGAACAACCGGGACCACAGGAAGATCTGTGTGGTGGACGGCCACACGGGCTTTACCGGCGGGATCAACCTGGCGGATGAGTACATCAACGTGCGTCAGCGGTTCGGCCACTGGAAGGATACGGGGATCATGCTGAAAGGCGAGGCGGTCTGGAATCTGACGGTGATGTTTTTGCAGATGTGGTCAGTGATCACGAAGATGCCGGTGCAGTTCTCGGAATACGTGCCCCACCGGTATCACCCGGAGCCTTTTGAGACGGACGGGTTCGTGCAGCCCTATTGCGACACGCCCCTGGACGATGAGATCGTGGGTGAGGACGTGTATCTGAATATGATCAATCGGGCGGAAAAATATGTGTATATCTGCACACCGTATCTGATCATTGACAATGAGATGATGACAGCGCTGTGTCTGGCTGCGAAGAGCGGTGTGGATGTGCGGATCATGACGCCGGGGATCCCGGATAAGAAGATCGTATTTTTGCTGACCCAGTCGTACTATGAGCAGCTGATCGAGGCCGGGGTGCGGATCTACGAGTATCAGCCGGGTTTCCTTCATGCGAAATCTTTTGTCTGCGACGATGAGCTGGCGGTGATCGGGAGCATCAACATGGATTACCGCAGTCTGTATCTGCATTTTGAAAATGCGGTCTGGCTGTATCGCTGCCGGGCGGTGGAGGATATGCGGCGGGATTATCTGGAGTCCCAAAAGATGTGCAGGCAGGTGACGCTGGATCTTTGTAAAAGCAGGAATATGGTGGTGCGGGCCGTGCAGAGCGTCCTGCGGCTGTTCGCACCGATGTTGTGATGGTTATGGAGTGGACGAGGAAAAAGGAGGGGCATATGTGGAGCAGACAGTTTTTTGGAGTGGACTCTTATCATTTGATCCAATGGTTTCTTACGTACAGTGTCTTGGGATGGATGGTGGAGTCTGCGTATATGTCGTTTTGTAACCGGCGTTGGACCAACCGGGGGTTTGTCAGGGGGCCGTTCTGCCCGATCTACGGGTTCGGCGCGCTGGGGGTCTATTTTTTGCTGCGGCCCTTTGACGGGCATTATGTGGCTTTGTACATCATGGGCGCGCTGACGGCCACGATCTTCGAGTTCCTGGTGGCGAAGATCATGCAGCATCTCTTCGGCGAAGTCTGGTGGGATTATGAGGATAAACCTTTTAACTACCAGGGGATCGTGTGCCTGGAGAGCACTCTGGCCTGGGGGCTCTACACGATCTTGCTCTTTCGGTTCCTGCACGGGCTGGTGGAGCGGCTGGTGGATACATATCCCTATCGGTTCGGGGTGTCTGCAGGATGTCTCATGCTCCTGGTGTTCACGGTGGACTTAGGGCACAGCCTGCGCGCGGCGCGGAGAGAGAAGAATTATAAGGACTATAAGGATTATAAGGATCAGTTTTATGCATGATCGTCTGCTTTCCCTCTTACAATAGAGTAGGAGATGTAAAATGGAGAGTGGATGTATGCGCAATAAGTTTTTTTATTTTTTTATCATCGTGCTTTCCCTGCTCTGCATGGTGGGCGGGCAGATGCTCTTCCCGGGCCGTGTGCAGGGGGAGCCTGGGGAGACAGAGGCGGCCCCAGGGGCGGAAAACGCAGATGCCGCAGATACTGTGGATACCGTCCGGATCGCCGCGCCCCACGGGGTGCTGATCGAGGCGGCCACCGGGAAGGTGGTCTATGAGAAGGACAAAGACGTGGAGGTCAGCCCGGCCAGTATCACGAAGATCATGACATTGATCTTGATCTTTGATGCGCTGGAGGAGGGGAAGCTGTCCATGGAGGATGAGGTCACCACCAGTGCCTATGCCAAGTCCATGGGCGGTTCCCAAGTGTTTCTGGAGGAGGGCGAGCGGCAGACTGTGGAGACTATGATCAAATGCATCGTCATCGCCTCCGGGAACGATGCCAGCGTGGCCATGGCGGAGCACATCGGCGGCAGTGAGGAAGCGTTTGTTGCGATGATGAATGAGCGGGCCGAGGGCCTGGGGATGGAGCATACGCATTTTGTGGACTGTTGCGGTCTGACAGAGTCGAAGGACCATTATTCCAGCGCCTACGATGTGGCTCTGATGTCCCGGGAGTTGGTGACCAAGTACCCGAAGATCCTGGATTACTCGTCGATCTGGATGGACACGATCACACATGTGACCAGCCGGGGCAGCAGTGAGTTTGGCCTGACAAACACCAACAAGCTGATCCGCGGCTACGAGGGCTGCGTCGGCCTGAAGACCGGGAGCACCAGCATCGCCAAATACTGTGTATCTACGGTGGCTGTGCGCGGGGGGATCACATTGATCAGCGTGGTGATGACGGCCCCGGATTATAAAGTGCGTTTCAGGGATGCTGCCGCCATGCTGGACTATGGATTTGCCAGATGCACCATGTTTGTGGATGAGCATACGGAAAGATTAAAGGAGATACCTGTGAAAAAGACTGTCCGGGGCAGTGTTTCCTGTAACTTCAGCGGGCCGTTTTATTATCTGGACACGGAGGGCCGTTCCATGGACAACATGGAAAAAGAGATCCATATGAAAAAATCCCTGACCGCTCCGGTAAAGGCCGGCGACGAGGCCGGGGAGGCTGTGTATATGCTGGACGGGCAGGAGGTGGGCCGCATGAAAGTGGTGGCGGCGGAGGATGTACCGGCATCCGGGTATCTGGATTATCTGATATACATCTGTATGCAGATGGTCGTAACGTGAGAAAGATCGTGCCATAAATTGGGGCTTGCAAACGGCGCGGATAAGATTTAAAATAGTCTTCAGATCGTTACCACGCCGTTTTTTACAAGTCCTGCAAATTTGTTGTTGATTTTTAAGAGAAGTATGGTATAATGGGACTAACATCGCTCAAAAGGGTTGATGATTTGAGCTTAGGAATGGGCTTTTGATCGGGGTGAAGATTATGATCGATTTTCATTCACATATTTTGCCGGGCATCGATGACGGGAGTCAAACGGTCAATGAGACGGTGGAGATGCTCCGCATGGAAAAGCAACAGGGGTGTGTGAAGGTTATCGCAACTCCCCATTTCTATGCGGACTACGATTCGGCCGGCAGGTTCCTCGACAAGCGGGCGGAAGCATTACATAAAGTGCAGGCGTTGAGAGAGCAGGAAGACTGGATGCCCGAGATACAGGCCGGTGCGGAAGTGTATTTCTTTTCGGGGATTGGCCGGGCGGATATCCTGCCGAGGCTGTGCGTCGAGGGGACATCGCTCCTGTTGTTGGAGATGCCTTTTGCCCAGTGGACAAGAGATATGGCAAGAGAAGTGCAGGATATCATCAAAAAGCAGGGCTTGGATGTTATCCTGGCGCATGTGGAACGTTTCTATGAGTTTCAGAAGGATAAGAAGGTCTGGAACGAGATCCTGGAGATGCCTCTCACACTGCAGATCAATGCGGGTGCCATGCGGGACAGGAAAAAGAGGAATTGTATCTTCAGATTATTGAAGGAAGGATACCCGGTCATCATGGGCAGCGACTGCCACAATACGAGCACGCGGCCGCCGAATCTGGAAACAGGGAGGGAGACCCTCCAGAAAAAATTCGGGGACAGCGTTCTTGAGAAGATCGATGGTCTGGGAGAGCAGGTATTGAGGATACATGAAAAGAGATGAGAAAGCCAAGATAGCTGTATGCTTTGTCGTAGCCGTGACCTTGATAGCGGGGTTCTGGCTGGCGCTTGAGCAGATAGAGGCTCATCTGGGCGTTGGGACTGTAAAAGCAGAAAATGCCCAGCTGTCTTGGGAAGAGGAGAGCGGACAGGCACAGGGGACGCTCAAGCTGGCAGGTGATAAGTATGATTACAAGCATGAGTTTGAGACATATCTCATCATGGGCACAGACGCCTCCGGAAATGAAAAGACCGAGGATAAGGGATATCAGGGAGATATGGCCGATTTCCTTTTGCTGGCGGTCTTTGACAGGACAGACGATACATATGGATTCATCCAGCTTGACCGGGATACCATGACGGAAGTCACGCTCCTGCTGGAGGACAACACAGGTATGGCGACAGCAGACCTCCAGCTCTGTACCGCACATTGGTACGGGGGAGATGAGGCGGCGGGCTGTGAAAATACTGTCCAGGCGGTAAAGAAGATGCTGGGCGGTCTCCCGATCGACGGCTATTGCTCCATCGATATGGAAGATATCCCCACACTGAACCATTTAGTTGGCGGGGTGGAGGTCACGCTGGAAGACGATTTCACCCAGAGTGACAAAGAGATGGTAAAAGGCGCAACGCTGACGCTCACGGATGAACAGGCGTACTTGTATATCCGCGGTCGTTATGGCGTGGGCGATGAGACGAATGCGTCCCGTATGAAACGTCAGAAACAGTATATGCATGCCTTTTTTGAGAAGGTGAAGATGCGCATGCAGGAAGACCGTTCATTTATCAATGATGCGTATAAGCAGATGGAAGATGTGGCGGTCACTGATATATCCGGCAAGCAGGTCTCCAGGCTCACGAAACTCATCATGGAAGGTGAGAGCAAAGGCATCAGGGAGTTTGAGGGGACATACAAGCTTGGTCAGGCGCTGGGCGACGGCCTTGACCACAATGAGTTTTACATTGATAAAGAGTCGAAGATCCAGGTCATGACAGAGATGTATGGTCTGGAAAAAAGAGAGCCAAAGAAAAGTAAATAGGAAGGGAAGATAAGGACATTCCGATGGTAGAGCAGCAGACTGAAACAGTCCATATACAAGGGACTGATGAAATGGAGATCGATCTTGTCGAGTTGCTGTATTTTTTCAGGAGCAGACTGATCGTGATCATCATAGGGTTTGTGGTAGGTGCGCTTGTCGCGGGGAGCATTACCCAGTTTTTTATCACACCTAAATTTACAGGAGTATCAAAGGTGTATATGGTCTCATCGTCCAGCGACTCGGTCGTGGATCTGACGGACTTGAACATCGGTACTTCATTATCCAGTGATTATGAGGAATTGCTCAAGACGAGGCCGATCATAGAAGGGGTCATCGAAGAACTAGATCTGGATCATACATATGAAGAACTGTTGGATATGATCACGATAGCCACGATCAACGATACACGTATCCTGACGATCACAGCGGAGAGCACCATTCCGGAGGAGGCGCAGGCGATTGCGAATACGCTGGCTGATATGGCGGTCAGTGAACTCCCGGGACTGATGGATACGGCTACACCGAACATCGCAGAGTGGGCGGTCTTTCCGGAAAAGAAGAGTTCACCCAGTTTAGCCACAAATACGATGATAGGCGCCCTGATCTGTATGGCAGTGGTCCTCGGCGTACTCACATTCTTCTATGTGACGGATGATACGCTGAAGACAGCAGATGATGTTGAGAAAGAGTTCGGGGTCATGCCGCTCACGGTAGTCCCGGAAGGATATATCGAGGCCATTTCAGATAAAGTCGAAGAACAGATCGAGAAAGAGAAGAAAAAGAAAAAGAAGAAGAAGAGGAGGGATGTTGCACATGAAAGCGGTAAAGATTGAGAATATGCCGGAACTTCCGTATGCAGTCGAAGAGGCACTGAACCGTTTGCGTGTCAATATCACTTTTCTGGGGACGGATGTCCGCAAGATCATGGTCATCAGCACAACGCCGGATGAGGGTAAGAGTTTTGTGGCGATACAGCTGTGGAGACAGCTGGCGGATACAGGCATCTCATCTGTCCTGCTGGATGCCGATATGAGGAAATCCGTCATGGCGGATAAGTATAAGCTGACACTGGAGAATGAAGGCAGTCTGAAGGGTACTTCCCATTATCTCTCGGGCAGTTACCCGTTGGAGGACGCTATTTACCATACACAATTTGAAAAAGGTGATATCCTGCCCAACACAGACAATGTGGTGAACCCATCCAGGCTGTTGGAGAGCAGCCGGTTTGCCCAGATGTTGGATCAGATGGCGGAGAAGTATCGCTATGTGTTGGTGGATTCCGCGCCGTTGGATCTGGTGTCCGACGGGGAGCGCATCGGCAGTCTGTGCGACGGAGCCTTGCTGGTCGTCCGCGCGGGAACGACGCCGAAGGGGATCGTAAAGAAATCGGTCCAGCAGTTGGAGCGGGCTGGATGTCCGCTGTTGGGTATCATACTGAACCGTGTGGAAAATTACACGGGTGGCTATTATAATAAACGCTATGGCAGTCGATATTATGGTAAACGCTACTATGGCTATGGAAAGCGTTATTATGGCTATGGTAAACAATACTATGGCTACGGTAACGAGTATTATAAGAAGTCAAAATCCTAAATGGGAGTCCATCAAAATGCCTGCCGTAAGGTTGTTTTGATTTACTCTATATAGTCCTTGCTCTCAAGGCGGGGACAAGTATCATTATCGAAGAAAGGAGGCGAAAATGACAATGAAAAAAATGGTGAAGAAGGTACTGGCATGTGCTCTGGCAGCAGTCCTCACTGTAGGGGCTGCAGGTTCAGCTATGGCTGCTACATCATCTCCGACAACATCGACGAAGCCAGTTGCAAAACCAAATGTAACGGCAACAAATGGCTCTAAGGTGGATACAAAGAAGGATGGTACAGCTACCATGAACAAGATTCCTGCTGCACAGGCAAAGAAAAAGCAGGTTACAGTGTCCAGCACAGTGACTGTGAACGGGGTGAAGTACAAAGTTACGACCGTTGATGCAAGAGCATTCTTAAAAGCTACAAAAGCTACAACGATTACACTCCCTGCAACGATCACAAAGATCAACAAGAACGCATTTACGGGTGCGAAAAAGCTGAAAACACTGAAGTTCAAGAGCAAAAAAGTAGCTTCTATGACAATCCAGAAGGGCGCATTCAAGGGGTTATCTACAAAGAAGATGACTATCCGTGTGTCTAAATCCTTGACAAAGAAACAGTACAATAGGCTGGTCAAGAAGTTAAAAGCAGCTGGCTTTAAGGGTAAAGTCAAGAAAAATTTGGCATAGTACATGGAAGATTTTTGTATCACTCATCCGTAAGGGGCGATTGAGACATGCAACAGAATATCTATAGTCTCTAACGGATTCCCCCTCCTTGTTGAAACATACAGGAGGGGGATTATGATTATAAAACTTTAGTGAAAGATCAAGATATAAGAGCGTGTTTGAAAAATATTTTATGGCAATTGTGCGTCGCAGTCTTTGTGAGGTCTGACAAAAAAGTGAATCTTGCGATGGCATGAATGATTTTTCAAGCATGCACTGGGGAGAAGGAGAGCTGCTGTGGATGAGCGTACTGTTCAAAGGACAGAGGATATGGCAGATATGAGCGGGAAGAAGAATAGGTTCCGGTTAGAACATTGGCAAGTCGTAGCTCTGTATCTGCTGGTATATGATATCTTGGTGGTCTATCTTGCTTATTTTCTGGCATTGTGGATCCGCTTTGATTGTAGGTTCAACCAGATACCTGGGGGATATCTTGCGGCTTATCTGAAATTCATCCCGTTCTATATGGTGTTCTGTGTCCTGGTATTTTGGCGTTTGAGGCTTTATCAGAGTATCTGGAGGTTTGCAAGTTTTTCTGAATTGAACCGGGTGATCTTATCTTCTGTGATCACAACGGTCTTTCACATTGTGGGGATCACTCTGACGGTGTGGTCTATGCCGGGAGGCAGCTATCATCGTATGCCGCTTTCCTACTATTGCTTCGGGCCGGTGATACAGTTCTTTTTGATCCTGGGGGTCCGTTTTTCTTACCGCTATATCTTGATCCAGATAAGATATAGGAGTAAGAAAACAGGTGATGGTCCTAAAAACCGTATCATGCTGATCGGGGCTGGTTCTGCTGGCCGGATGATCCTGCGTGATGTGGGGCACGCCAGGGAGACGGAAGGGAAGGTCGTCTGTATCATCGATGATAACCCGAATAAATGGAGACGCTATATCGAGGGGGTCCCGGTGGTAGGCGGCCGTGAGGATATCATCCAGAATGTGAAAAAGTATCGTGTCAACAAAATATATGTGGCAATCCCGTCGGCAACCGGAGCGCAGAAGCAGGAGATCTTAAATATCTGCAATAATACCGGTTGTGAACTGAAAAGCCTGCCGGGGATGTATCAGCTCATCAATGGCGATGTGACGGCCAGTGATATGAAGGAAGTCGCAGTTGAGGATCTTCTCGGCCGTGAGCCGGTCAAGGTGGATCTGGCTGAGATCTTCCAGTATCTGGAGGGAAAGACGATATTGGTGACAGGCGGCGGTGGAAGTATCGGCTCAGAACTCTGCAGGCAGATTGCCGGGCATAGTCCTAAACGGTTGCTTATTTTTGATGCATATGAAAACAATGCGTATGATATCCAGCAGGAGCTGAAGAAAAAACATCCGGATTTGGATCTGATCGTCCTGATGGGGTCTGTCCGCAACAGCAGACGGCTTAATGATATCTTTGCAAAGTATAGACCGGATGTGGTCTACCATGCGGCAGCTTTTAAACATGTGCCGCTTATGGAGGATAGCCCGCGGGAAGCTATTAAGAATAATGTTATGGGGACATATAAGACCGCTTATGCGGCTATGTCAAATGGGTGTCAGAGGTTTGTGCTCATTAGTACAGATAAGGCAGTTAACCCGACGAATATCATGGGGGCGAGTAAGCGGTTGTGTGAGATGATCATACAGTCATTTGCCCATAAGATCGCGGAGGGGAAGGAGGATGAACTTCCTGTTTTACGTGGATGTAGATATAATGAGGCGGGGAGCGGCGAAGAGGCTAGGAGAGTAAAAGGACAGGGGGATGTCAGGACGAGGTTTGTTGCAGTACGTTTTGGGAATGTACTGGGGAGCAATGGGTCTGTGATACCGCTGTTCCGTAAGCAGATTGCGGAAGGCGGTCCGGTCACGGTGACTCATCCGGATATCATCCGTTATTTTATGACGATACCGGAGGCGGTGAGTCTGGTGTTGCAGGCTGGGGTCTATGCGGAAGGTGGAGAGATCTTTGTGCTGGATATGGGCGACCCTGTGAAGATTGATACGTTGGCTAGGGATATGATCAAATTGTCTGGGTATAGGCCGGATGTGGATATTAAGATTGAGTATGTGGGGCTGAGGCCGGGCGAGAAATTGTATGAGGAAAAGTTGATGGCTGAGGAAGGGATGCGGAAGACACCGAATCATTTGATCCATATCGGTTCTCCGATTCCGTTTGATGTGGATTGCTTTTTGGAGCAGCTGGGGCAGTTGATGGTTGCTAGTTATGCGGAAGAAGGGGATATACGGAGATTGGTGGCTGAGATGGTGGATACGTATCATCCGGCGGATGTGTAGGCATGTGGTGTGGGTCAGTGAGGATGGTAAGATTTAGATGTTGCTGTATAGGGGCATATGATGTATACTGTATTTCAAATGAAAATACAGTATACGACGGCCGATGGAAAACGTATGGTGCATTTACAGAAGAACGGATAAAAGGAAATGATAAGGTTATATGGATGAGAATGTGATATTACAGGATTTTCGATTTGAGGGGATTGCGCCATTTGAAAAAAAGGTATGGCTTTCCTCACCGACGATGCACGGCGAGGAGCTTTACTATGTTCAAGAAGCAATCGAGACTAATTGGGTGTCCACAGTTGGTAAAAATATAAATGAATTGGAAAAGATGACTGCAGAATATCTCGGGATGGAGTATGCGGTAGCTCTCTCCTGCGGCACGGCAGCTTTACATATGTGCATGAAGTTGGCAGCAGAACGGATTAATCCTGGAGGAAAGCCGGGGAATAGCCTAGCTGGCCAGAGGGTGTTCTGCTCTGATATAACATTTGACGCATCGGTAAACCCCATTGTTTACGAAGGGGGAGTGCCTATCTTTATTGATACAGAGATGGATACCTGGAATATGGATCCGGTTGCATTGGAGAGGGCTTTTGAGATATATCCGGATGTGAAATTAGTTGTCTTGGTGCATCTGTATGGTGTTCCTGCGAAGATGGATGAGATTGTGAAGATTTGCAGAGAACATGGTGCATTGCTCGTGGAGGATGCTGCGGAAGCTTTGGGTGCAAGATATGATGGACAGATTGTGTCTGGTATGTGTGGGAGTTTTGGAGATTTTGTCGCTATAAGTTATAACGGTAATAAAATTGTGACTGGCAGCAGCGGTGGAATGTTCGTTACGGACAATAAGGCAGATGCGGAGAAAGTACGGAAGTGGAGTACGCAGAGCCGGGAAGCTGCACCGTGGTATCAGCATGAGGAATTGGGGTACAATTATCGCATGAGCAACGTTATTGCGGGCGTTGCGCGGGGAAATATGATTCATATCGACGAACACATTGCGCAGAAAAAGGCAATTTATGAACGATATAAAGAAGGATTGAAAGATTTACCTGTGGTGGTCAATCCATTTGAAAGTAAAAGTAAGCCGAATTATTGGCTGAGTTGTCTTATGATTGATGAAGACGCGATGTGTCATCAGGTCAGGGGAGAGACGGACTACCTCTATGTAAGTGAGCCTGGAAAGTCGTGTCCACAGGAAATCTTGGATACGTTGGGGGTGTTTAATGCGGAGGGGAGGCCAATTTGGAAGCCCATGCATATGCAGCCGATATATAGGATGAATGCGTTTGTGACGATTGAGGGGAATGTCAAAGGATGGTCAAGTGTGTATATGAGCGAATCTGTAATTGACGTCGGGGCGGATATTTTCAGGAGAGGGTTTTGTTTGCCTTCGGACAATAAGATGATGTTGGAACAGTTGGATGTTGTGATTGAGATTATTGAGAAATGTTTTGAGTAGAAGAGAAGGCAATATGAATAATAGACTTTGGCATTCTTTTGGGATTTTGATGATTTTCAAATCTGATAAGAGAGTTCATTATTTGTGCAAGCACAATATATTCGAGCATAGTTGGCAAAAATAGTATTTGGTGAGACGGATTGGTACTTTTATATGTTGATAGAATTTTCCTGGGTGATAATGCTCGTTGTGCTTCAAAAGTTTTATTCATAATATATGATGTAATTTATTCAATGTCTAATAATAGAACGTGGATTGATTTTGACTCCAAGGGGTAAATTGGAGATAGTCGTGTTGGTGACAATGTTTTTATTAGGGACCAAGACAACAATTTGCTACGATGTTGCTGGCGGTTCAAATATGATTATGGGGGCTGGGAGTCTTATGAACAAAGATAGACCTAAAAATTTTGTAGTTGTGAGGGAGATTGATTAAGTACATACGTTCGCTTGATGGGCTTGTTCAAAAAAGAAAAAGAGTATATTTTGAATAATTAGGTGTTAGGAAATTAATATGAAACATAAACCTTATGGTCTATATGAGAAATATATAAAACGATTGCAAGATTTTTTGTGCGCATTATTAGCAATTATAGTTTTTTCACCAGTTTTACTTATAGTGGCTATTCTAGTTCGTATAAAGCTAGGAAGTCCAATACTATTTACACAGAAGCGGCCCGGAAGAAACGGAAGGATATTCAAACTATATAAATTTAGAACAATGCTGCCGCCCAAAGACGGTGTGATAGATTCATCGCAAGATGCTACACGTCTTACGTCATTTGGACGTAAGCTTCGTGCCTCATCCCTCGATGAACTTCCAGAACTGTTCAATATGCTAAAGGGTGATATGGCGGTGGTTGGTCCACGTCCGTTGCTTGTTCAGTATCTTGATAGATATAACCAACAGCAAGCTCGTCGACATGAGGTAAGACCTGGATTTACTGGGTTAGCACAAGTCCATGGCAGAAATGCTATTTCTTGGGAAGAGAAGTTTGATTGGGATGTGAAATATGTGGATCATATCACATTCTTTGGCGACTGGAAAATCATTTTTGAGACGGTTTACGTAGTACTTAAACGCAAGGGCATTAGTGCAGCTGGCGAGGCGACTATGGAAGAATTCATGGGGACGGAGATTAAGCAATGAACATATTATTTACAGGTGTAGGCAGGCGTATAGAACTTTTACAGGCCTTTCGTGATGCAGCACTGGCTTTGAGTAAGGAATTGAAGATTTATGGTGCTGATATGGTGGGGACAGCTCCAGCATTGGCATATTGTGACTTTACTAGAAAAGTCGTTGCCATGAATGATTTAGGATATATTCGAAATCTTCTTGATATCTGTGCTACAGATCACATAGACCTTTTGATACCAACAATAGATACAGATTTACTTCTCCTTTCTGAGAATAAAGAAAGGTTTGAATATATTGGGACAAGGGTCATGATTAGTGCACCTGAAATGGTTCGAATATGCCGTGACAAAAATCATACGTCACATTTTTTTACAGAATGTGGACTTCATACACCGATATCCGTAAACAACTGGAAAGAGTATGAGAGTGGTTTCCCTGCTTTTATTAAGCCAAAGGATGGGAGTAGCTCAATAAACGCATTTAAGGTAGTAAATGTTGAAGAACTTGAAGTTTACGCAGGACAGGTTGGGGATTATATTGTGCAACCTTTTGTTGAAGGAAATGAATACACAATAGATATTTTTTGCGATTGGGCTGGTAATCCAATCTCTATTGTGCCGCGCCGGAGAATAGAGGTCAGGGCTGGGGAGGTATTAAAGACTCAAATCTGTATGGACCAGGCCATGATAGAGGAAGGTAGTAGACTGTGTGCGGCTTTAAAGCCCTGTGGCCCGATGACAGTACAGCTTATTCGTGATAAGAACACGGGTGCTGATTGCTTTATAGAAATCAATCCTCGATTTGGCGGCGGTGCTCCTTTGTCAATGAAAGCCGGAGCGAGAAGCGCAGAAGCGATTCTTAAACTACTGGATGGGGAAGAAGTTAAGTATATGACAAATGTTGCTTACGGGGCTATTTACAGCCGATTCGATCAATCAGTGTGCATCAGCGAGGGGAGGAGTGTAGTAAAGGGCGTTATCTTTGATTTGGATGACACACTGTATAGCGAAAAGGATTACATAAAAAGCGGGTATAAAGCTGTTAGTGAGTATCTTGGCGGTGGATATGAGGACAAGTTGTGGGGTTACTTTGAATTCGGCAAGCTTGCGATAGACGAGCTTCTGAAGGAAATTGGACGAGAAGAAGAGAGAAATGAAGTTCTGAATATCTATCGCTTTCATAAGCCAGATATTCATCTATACACTGGAATTGAGGAAGTGCTAGAAGGGCTTAGAGAAAGGGGTATTAAGGTCGGGATAATCACTGATGGAAGACCTGAAGGACAACGGAATAAAATAGAAGCATTGAATTTGGCAGCCCATGTTGATGACATCATTATTACAGATAAGTTGGGGGGAATACAGTTTAGAAAACCATGTGATATTGCATTCCGTATCATGCAGACTAAGTGGAGATTGCACCCAAATGAAATTATTTATGTAGGTGATAATCCGAAGAAGGATTTCCAGGCTCCGC
Source organism: Clostridia bacterium (assembly GCA_910575625.1). Classification (GTDB taxonomy): domain Bacteria; phylum Bacillota; class Clostridia; order Lachnospirales; family Lachnospiraceae; genus MGBC164599. The sequence continues at coordinate 72,510 of CAJTFD010000007.1, read as the reverse complement.
AGCAAATTGGAATGAGATGCATATTCTTGAAGAATAAGGAAGGACTATATAAAGATTGTATATCGTACGGAAATGCAGTAGAAATATCTTCAGTGAGCGAAATATCAAAGTATATACAGGATGAAACGTTTATATGAGGCCTATTAGACAAATATTACGTGGGATTATTTCTTTTCGACATCACTATATTATGAAGATTAGATTTAATGGATTTATAGAGAAAGAAATAGAATCAGATTTGATTTTGAAAAAAGTTTCTGAATATTCTGAATTAATTGATGGAACATATTCAATAAATCTACAGGTAAAAATATTAGATACAAATATAAGAAAGTGTGATACTTTTATTTTAAAAGATAATAGTGCACAAAATACTATTGGAACCATTTGTGTTATGTATAGGGGTGGAAATGAACTTGAGTATAAGATTAGAGATGCTGAGGCTTTCATATATAATGTAATGATTAAGGAGTTTTTTCGAGGAAAAGGGTACGCCGGAATAATGATACAAATGTTAGGTGTAAAATTAAGAAAATTAAATATTAAGGAAGCCTATTTAGCTGTGAGTATAGATAATCATAGTGCTATTAAGGCGTATCAAAAAACAGGCTTTGAAATTGTGAGTGAGAAAAAATTTCTAAGGATTATGAAGAGGAATTTTCCGTATTATAGCCTTTGATTTATTATGAATTGTGAAGAACTGAGGTAAAACAAATGACGAGTTTAGAAGAATTTAAAACTAAACAACTGGAACTCCTGCATGAGCTTGATCGCGTTTGTAATCTTGCCGGAATAAATTACTACCTTGCATATGGAACCTGCTTGGGAGCGGTACGACATCATGGGTATATCCCATGGGATGATGACATTGATGTCTTTTTACCGATTAGTGAGATGTGCAAGCTTATGCAAAACAGGCATCTTTTTAGTGAGCAGTATTTTATTCAGTGTAGAGAAACTGATCCACAATACCAGAATATGAAATACTCTCTTAGAGATTCTTCAACTGCCTATTTTTCTGATGGAAAAGACTGTGACGATATTAATCATGGTATGTTTATAGATTTATATGTTTTATATCCATACCCTGATAATTTTTTTCATGCTCACAAGCTAATTATTGATTCATTTATACTAAGATTTCTTTATTTAAAGAAAGCACCGGTCAATCATGGAGCGTTGGGTCGTATCGGGTCAAAGATTCTTTTATTTTTTTATAAAGGTGAAAAAGCAGAGAGAAAGATACGAAAAATTGAAAATGATTTGAAAAACAACGGAGGGAAAAAATACTATGCTTCTTTTTTTGGAGATGATATTACTCCGTTTTCCTGCTTTAAGTTTCCAATCGAATACTTTGCTGAACCCAAACGACTTCAGTTTGAAGATTATATGGCTCCATGTCCCTCAAATCCCGAAGCAATTTGTGAACTGACGTATGGAAGAAGCTATATGGAATTCCCGCCGGAAGAAAAACGAGTTTCGAGGCATCATGTCCTATATATGAGTTGCAATACCCCGTATACAGAGTTTGAAGGAAAATATTACAAAAAGAACAAAAGTTATCCACAACGTTAGATGCTGTATAAAAAATTGAATAAAATTACCTGGAAAAAGCATAGGCGATATATCTTATTTTTGTGTAGTAATACCTTTTGTTCTATAAAAATGGCATCAATTCACAGGCCCTGTTCCTACAAGGACGCGAGTGACAGATATTCTGTTGTCATCCAGGTCAGAGGGCAAAATATCCAAAGGCATAATACACATGCTGGAAGACATTGCGCCAGACATTGCTTTTCCCTAAGCCTATGATCAGTTTCCGGGCATGTTCCGTCACATGACAATGTCATATTGATTAGGTTATTGATGACCGTTCTGTGCCTGCGGCGTTTCACTGCCCGCTTCATACGTGGGTTCCTTTTCCCAAGCGATTCCTGTCCTATCATGTGCAGTATATTGTAGGACAGTATGGCAAGTTCCAGCACCAGTTCATTGGTCTCAAACTTGCCGGACGGGAGCCGCTCAAGATCCATGTCCGTCTTCAGTCCGCTGTGGAACTGCCCGCTCTCTCCGTGGGCATGGTAATGCCTGATGACTTCCCGGTCGGTGAAATCCGTATGGTTCACCATACATTGGCCTCAATGTACGGAAGAAGGAGAAGCTGCCCTCTTTTGTCAATGGTGCGTTCAATGATTTCATAGCCCATCCGGACCGTGGCATGTTTCGTGGTTCCATCCTGCGCCTGATATGTGACCTCCTTCCAGCTGCTTCCGATATAGAAATCCTTGCCGTCTCTGGGGTGGTGATGTCAAGGGGATTGTCTTTTGCCATCCTGAGCCAGTCCTCTTTGTTTTCCTTACGGAGGTTGCGCTTAATGATGAAATAGCATCCATACTCTATGAGGATGCCGATGTTATCGGCGGGATCATTTCCGGAATCAAGCCTGAAGAGCAAGGGTTCATCCGTCAGCCGGCGGCAGAGGTTGATGGTCTCATCCAGGGACCGGGGCGTGCCCTTCTGGCAGTGCTGTTTCCTTTCGCGCAGTTCCAGGTTGGCAAGGTATCTTTCGCTGCCTATATAGGAAAACATGGGCGCATAACCGTCGCAGCCTTTGTAGGTCCGGGACACGCCCTCCTTGCAGGTCTTCGGATTGTCGAAAGGTGAGACGTCCATGTCTACAGGGACATATCCGCAGGGCAGCTTTGACGGGACAACACCGTTGGATTTTAGCATCTTAATGTTTTCGTCCAGGATCTGCCTGCGTATAGAACTGCCGATCAGGTCGAAGCGCTGGCGCAGGGTTTCCGCGGAGGGGATAGCGTAGCAGATGCCAAGTGCCGCCTTATAAAAATCCGGGTCATCATCCATTTCATGCACGGCATCAAAAGAGGGCTTGCCCATACATTGCATGCCGATATAGGTGAGCATAACATCACCGTTCTTTATCTGATGCTGGGGATGGTTGCAGTCAACCTTCATGTTGCTGCAGTTTTTAACGAAATCGCTCTTGCCAAGGATTGCGCCCACAACAGCAAGCTCGCCGCTTGGAATGATGTGCTCATTTGTAAACTCAACTGTGATATTTTTTCTCATGATGCCCCCGAGGATTATTATTTCATTAATCCCAGTATAGCATGTTCCTCAAGATACTGCATCATTGTTTACCCGTTGGGTGTACAATTTTAAACTGTAAAAACAAACACCAAAAATATGCAATGTTCGGGAAACAATTTGTAACGAGATTCGCGGATTTAGGATATAGTAATAGGAGGATTAATGGCTCTATATAGTAAGAGTCATTTGAGACTAATTATGAAATCAATTATTCTTCTAAACTTTTGCAATGGTATGTATGGGGGAATAGAATCTTTTCTCCTTAATGCTTTCTATTGCTTGGATAAAGAGAAATATGACGTAACATTCCTGACATGTGGTCGTTCAACTTATGATATGTTTCGTGATGATATTATTGCTAATCATGGACATGTCGAAGAAATACCAATTTTAGCTAATGATTATAGAAAAAAGATTCGTATCTTTTATGAATTGCGAAAGTATTTTAGAAATAAAAGACCGGATATAGTTCATGTAAATAGTGGAACCTTGTCGTTACAATTTATTGCCTCAAAAGCTGCAAAACTTGAGAATGTAAATAGAGTTCTTTTGCATTCACATAATTTTCGTCCAAATCAAACAGGAATAAAAGAAAGCTTAAAGGATATTTTCAAGAAGTTGCTTATAAAAAACGGGGATTCTTTCTTAGCGTGTTCAACAGGAGCTGCTTTGTGGATGTTCCCAAAAAAAATGGTTGAAGATGGAAAAATAATCATAATACCCAATGGCATTGATACAAAAAAGTTTTTGTTTAGCAATGAAAAGAGATTGTATTTTAGAAGATCACTTAATCTGAACGATGAACTGGTAATTGGAAATATTGGCAGATTTCAATGTCAAAAAAACCATCAATTTATGATAACAATAATGGAGGAGGTGGTGGAAAGGAATCCTACGGCACAGTTACTTCTGGTTGGAGAAGGACAGATGAAAGAGGCGATAAAGAGATTAGTAAAAGAAAGGAAATTACAAGAAAATGTGATATTTCTGGGAGAAAGAAAAGATATGGATGCTTTTTTGTCAGCAATTGATATCTTTATTCTGCCATCCTTATATGAAGGACTTCCAATTGCTTCAGTAGAGGCTCAGGCATCAGGAGTAAAGACCTTATTATCTGAAACGATAACTAAGGAAGCAAATGTATCTGGTAGTGCTGAATACATTCCTATTACGGGAGATAACGCTGCAATAAAGTGGGCAGAAGAGATTTGCAAGAAAGAAATAGGACACAATAGGATTTCTGAAAATACAAAGGTTTATGACGCTGGTTTTGATGTACATTTTTGCTATCAGAAGATGATAGATATATATGGAGAGGAGTCCTTTGATGTTAATATCAAATAAATATGTACGAAAATTAGTTTGGGGGATTGGATTCGCTTTATTTTGCGCGTTTCTTGCGTCTTTATATTCAGTATTATGTAGAAAAGAAAAAAGAGCCTATATTGTTTATGGTAAACATAAAAAGGAATTGTTTACGTTAGCTGACTTTGTCCTATTCTTTATAATGACCTTCTTAGCTTCTATTAGGCTTAATGTAGGTTCGGATTATTATAATTACTATGTGATTTTCAATAGTGTTCAACGTGATATTGCAATAACCAAAGACAAGATAGTGGCACAAAGCGGATACTACCTCTTATCATATATTATTAAGCAATTTACTGATAACGAATATGCAATATTTGCTGTGATTGCAGTAGTTCTTTATGGCTTCCTTTTTCACCTTATGAAGGATGAAGTGGAAGATCGTTCGGCAGCATTTACATGTTATCTTTTTCTTGGTTTTTTTGCAAATTCGTTGAACCTTCTTAAGCAATGCATAGCCATGATGTTTGTTATGTGTTTCTACAACATGTTGAGACAGAAGAGTTTTATCAGATGTGCAATATTTGCAATCCTAGCAATAATTTTTCACTATACTGCAATCTTTGCTTTGGTAATTATTGGTGTTGTTACTGTAATAAAAATTTGTCCTAGTAGAAAACTGTTTTTTATTTCTCTTACGTTAGGGGCTCTTTTCGCCCTCTTTTTACCTCAGATAATAGAACTTATTATTAGGTTTGTACCTTCAGCATCTGGCTATGAAAAATATGTTAATTGGAGGAGAAACAGTCAGATACGGTTAGTCTTGGGGGTCATTGGGACAAGTATAATGTATGCATATCTCCTTTTTATTTTAATTAGGAATCGTATGCAAATAAAAGCTTTGAGTGAAACAAGGTATCTGGAAATATCGTTTCTTATTATTGGGTTATGTATCAATTTAGCTTCGACTAGAATATGGGTTGTCCAGAGGATTGCATTATACTTTTATCAATTTATTATTCTGATACTTCCGGCGATGCTACAGACATTTGATCTGAATAGACGTAGAAAAGTGAAACGAGGATTATATGTGCTAATGTTTGTATACCTAATATTCTCCGGCATTTTTATTGGTGAGAACGAGTATTATTCCTATAACACTATTTTTAGTGGTGATAGACCTATCTATGATGTTGATTTCAATAGAATATTTCAATAAGGAAGGTTAAAGGATGCAAGGAAGGACAAAGAAATCTATCATTAACATTACTTCAGCGTTCATAGGACAAACCATAGCAATAATTTTCGGTTTTGTAACTAGAATGATTTTTCTAAAACAACTTGGTGATGCCTATGTTGGTATCAATGCGTTGTGTACAAGTATTGTTGGCTTGCTTTCCCTTGCCGAACTAGGTGTTGGAGAATCTATTAATTATAAGTTGTATAAGCCTTTGGATGAAAATAATGTTGAAAAACTGAAATCCATCATGAAGTTATATAGGACTGTTTATTGTATTATAGGTGTTGTAATAATAGTAATAGGGATTGTTCTATTGCCTTTTTTAAGATTTTTTTTAAAGGCTTCTGACGTGCAGTCGGTGAATCAACTATATCTGATTTTTATGTTGTTTGTGCTGAATTCTGCATTGTCATATTTTTTTTCATATAAACGGGCGCTCATTATTTCGGATCAAAAATTCTATATTGTGAATATTTATCACTATGCGTTTTATTGCTTGATGAATATTTGTCAGATACTTATTTTGTTAAAAACAAAAAGCTTTATATTGTACCTAGTGATAATGATTTTATGCACTTTTGGACAAAATGTGATTATTTCAATTAGGGCTGATAAGTTATATCCATTTCTTAAGGAAAAAAATGTATCTGATTTAAGGACAGATGATGTAGGAGAGATAAAGAAAAATACCCTAGCTCTACTTTGCCATAAAGTTGGGAGTCAAGTTGTCAATTCAACAGATAATATACTAGTTTCAAAAATAATTGGTATTGCTGTGGTAGGAATATATTCCAATTACTTATTGATTACTAATGCACTGAATACAATAATAGCACAGCTTTTTTCAGCAATAACCGCAAGTGTAGGAAATCTAGGTGCAACAGAAGGCGAGGAAAAATCTGAAAATATGCTGAAAAACCTATTTTTTGCGAATTTTTGGTTTGTATGTATTGTATGCGCTGCTTTTTATTCCTCAATAGAATTACTTATATCCCAAATGTTTGGGGTGCAAAGAGTTCTGGATCATGATGTACTTGTATGTATTGTAGCAAACCTGTATTTATATAATATTCGACGTACTGCATGGACATTTAGAGATGGATATGGCTTATTTTGGTATGACCGATACAAAGCAATTGCTGAAGCTATTATTAATCTACTTGTTTCCGTTATTTTGGGGATAAAAATAGGATTGGTTGGTATTTTGATAGGCACTATAGTGAGTACAGTATCAACGAGTTTATGGATAGAACCGTACATTCTTTACAAATACGCTTTTAAGAAGAGACCTACAATTTATTTTGTAACTCTTGGGAAGCATACTGTTTTTACAGGAGTTGTATGTTTATTATGTCGAGTTATTGTGGAAAGCGTGCGATTAAAAGGCTATTGGGGGTTCATTATAGGATGCTTTATTAGTGTCGTTCTTGTTTGTTGTTCTGTTTGTCTAGTTTTTGGCAAGACAAAGGAATTTCAATATTATAAATCCATGATAATAAAAACTTTAGCCCAATTACATGAGGTAAATGGATAATAATGATGAGGAGATTTCAATTATGTTGAATTTTACAGTCGGACCAGTGATGTGCAGTGATGAAGTTAGGGCGATTGGCGGTGAACAAGTTCCGTATTTTCGTACCCCTGAATTTTCGGAGGTGATGTTCGAGAATGAAGAACTAATGCTTAAGTTTGCCAAAGCCCCTGAAGGTTCGAAGGTTGCATTTATGACAAATTCAGCTACGGGTTCTATGGAAGCTGTTGTGGTGAACTGCTTTGATGCCTCTGATAAAGTTCTGGTCATTGATGGCGGTAGTTTTGGCCATCGATTTGTTGAACTTTGTGAGATATATGAAATATCACATACTGTACTCAACCTTAACCAAGGACAAAAACTGACCAGGGAACGGCTTTATGAGTATAATAGACAAGGATTTACAGGCCTACTGGTAAACATTGATGAGACATCCACAGGTGTTCTCTATGATTCAGAGATGATAGGGGAGTTTTGCCGGGAGAATAACATCTTCTATGTCTGCGACTGTGTTTCTGCATTTTTAGCCGATTTTTTTGATATGGCTCATTGTGGGGCTGATGTCATGATTACTGGTTCTCAGAAGGCTCTTGCCTGCCCTCCGGGGGTTTCGATCATCATACTCGCACCAAGTGCAGTGGAAAGAGTTACTAGTAGAAAAGTAAGGTCAATGTATTTTAACCTTATGGATGTTCTTAAGAACATGGAACGAGGACAAACTCCATTTACACCTGCGGTAGGAATTCTTCGTCAGATAAACATAAGGCTTAAAGAAATTGAAGCAGTTGGTGGTGCAGACGCTGAAATAGCCCGTGTAGCGGCTCAGGCAGAGGATTTTAGATTTAAGATTAAGAATCTACCGTTTGAATTTGTATCTGAGTCACCTGCGAATGGTGTAACTTCAGTTCATCCAATAAATGCGGATGCATATAATATTTTTGAAACCTTGAAAGACGAATATGGCATCTGGATTTGTCCAAATGGTGGAAGTTTAAAACATACTGTCTTTCGCGTTGGGCATATAGGGTATTTAACCCATTATGATAACACAGTACTGGTTGATGCATTAAAGGATATGTTAGAGTGGGGTTTCATATAAGGAGTTTTTGTTATGGTTAAAGTTATAACATATGGCTCATATGACTTGCTTCACTATGGACATACAAGACTGTTGGAAAGAGCAAAAGCGCTTGGAGATTACTTAATTGTTGGGGTTACGTCCGATGATTATGATAAAACGCGTGGTAAGATCAATCTTCAACAGACACTAATGGAGAGAGTTGAAGCTGTACGAGCAACTGGCATAGCAGATGAAATTATTATAGAAGAATACGAAGGACAGAAAATAGATGATATTAAAAAATATGATATCGATATCTTTACCGTTGGTTCTGACTGGGTTGGGTATTTTGATTATCTGAATGAATATTGCAAAGTTGTCTATCTACCTAGGACAGAAGGTATATCAAGTTCTGGAATAAGGGAAAAGAAGCGTTCTCTTCGATTAGGGCTTGTTGGAGAAGCGGCATTTCTGAATAAAATATGGAATGAGGCTAAAGCGGTAAACGGAATTCACATAGAGGCTTTATGTACTAATAACAAACAAAAGATGGATACACAAGTCGTAAACGGCATTGACCTTATTACTAGTGACTTAAGTGAATTACTAGATAATGTGGATGCTGTGTATATTCGATCCCTTCCCAATCTTCACTACCAGCATATTAAACAAGCTTTATATGCAGGGAAACATGTTTTGTGTGAATCACCAGTAACATTAAGTCGTGTACAGCTTGAAGAAATATTGCTATTATCGGAAGAGAAAAAATTGATAATGATGGAGGCTATAAAAACCGCATATGCTACAGCTTATACAAGATTGCTTTTGTTAATTAAAGCTGGGAAAATAGGTGATGTAATATCTGTTGATTCAACTTGTACTAGTATTAGGGAAGGTGGAGATGGTGAATGGAATAATATTCACGAATGGGGCCCCACAGCTTTGCTACCAATTTTGCAGATAATGGGAACTAACTATAGAAACAATCAGATTGCCGCTCGCTTTAGAAATGCAAATCAGGATGCTTTTACAAAGATTAGTTTTACATATGAGCATGGAGTTGCTTCCGTAAAAATAGGAGATCGATTTAAAGCTGAAGGAGATCTTATTATCTCAGGTTCAAAGGGATATATCTATGTTCCAGCTCCATGGTGGAAAACAGATTATTTTGAAATTCGTTATGAAAATCCAGTAGAGAATAAAAGATATTTCTATCAACTGGATGGAGAAGGTATCCGTTATGAACTTGTGGCATTTGCGAGAGCAATTGAGCGTGGTAAGCTGATTTCAGATATAAGTAAAGATGTTACGTTCAAAATTTCTGAAATAATGGAACAGTTTGAGGATCGTGAGGGTATGATTATGATTTAAAGTGTATAGGAATGGAATGACTTTTATAGATAAAAATTCTGTTGACTATATGATTGGACAGTCAAAATTTCTCAATAAAGAAACAAAAAAGATAACATCCCAGACAGATGTGTGTTATGGTTAAGTTGTTAAATCCAAAACCAACACACCGCCGGAATGCTATCCCGTCTATAAGGATAACATAGACTCCGGCAGATGGGAAGTGCCTATGCTCAAGTTTTATAGAAGATATCTTCTTATGTTTCTGTACCTGTTTTTCCAGGAAAGTCTCTTTTGGCTGGTTTGTGACTATCATAGTCGGCTTTATGGTCCGTTCCGATATGCTCGGCATCACTTCTGTGATTCGCAGCCTTGCCCTCAAGTCCGCACTCTACAACAGCATGAATCATTTCTTACGTGCAGACTCCTGGGAGTGGGAGGACATCTTTACTGTATGGGCCAGGACCATCTCCGGCTGTGCACCCCTAAAACGGATAGCTGGCCGGGCCGTCCTGGTCAGTGATGGGGTAAAACGGGCCTCTGACAGGAGATATATGCCTTGTACCAAAAAGATGGTACAGGAGTCAGAAAGTGCCTCCAAGCCTTCTTTTATCCATGGGCACCTCTGGGGCGCTGTTGGCATATTGATTGGGAATGCCTCCAATGTCTTCTGCCTGCCGTTGTCCATCCAGATCCATGATGGGGATAAGGTTATTAGTGGTTGGCTCGGGGATGGGGCCGTCGCCCTGTCCATGGTTGCAGAGGATATCATAGAGGCATATACCTGCCGTTTTAAGATCGAGGCCATTTTCCGGGAGATGGAACAGCAGCTCGGGGGCTTTTGTTACCATTTCTAGACACATGCGGTCCCCAGACCGGACCGTTACCGCAGGAAAGGCAGTGCCGACCCACTCGCACAGGTAAAGGACAGCCGTCAGCAGCAACGTATCATAAAGACACTTAAAGCCACGGAAGGGTATGTCATGTTTAGCAGCATCGCCATAGGCATCATCCAGCTCCTGTGCCTGGAGTACCAGGATGATATCCGTGTATCGGACTTCTGGTATTTGCGTACATCATCCTGTAATGACGGAGTATCTGAGACGGAATTTATTCCGTTTCAAACTGTAGACAAAGTATTATATTTATGACCGCCTCTCTGATATAATAAGAGATATCAGGAAGGCGGTGTTTTTTATGATGACAAAAAAGATAGATAAGAAGAGGGACCAGATGATGGTCTTCTGTATGGATGATATGGTCCCCTAGGACCACTTACTCCGGCTGATCGACAGGGCCATCGATTGGAGTCTTATCTATGACCTTGTGGAGGAGAGATACTGCCATGACAACGGACGACCGAGCATGGACCCGGTCATGCTGATCAAGATCCTTTTTATACAATACCTCTATGGGATCCGGAGCATGCGCCAGACCATCCGTGAGATCGAGGTGAACGTCGCCTATAGATGGTCTTTAGGACTGGACATGATGGATCCAGTCCCGCATTTTTCTACCTTTGGAAAGGACTACACCCGCCGTTTCAAGGATACGGATCTCTTTGAGCAGATCTTTGCCCATATCCTGGGGCAATGTATGGATGAGGGCCTGGCAGATACCAGCCATATCTTTGTAGATGCCACTCACATAAAAGCCTGTGCAGACAGCAAGAAGATGCGGGAACAGACAGTCCATGATGAGGCTCTATGGTATGAGGATGAGCTAAAGAGAGAGATCGCGCAGGACCGGGAGCGCCACGGAAAAAAGCCGTTAAAGGATAAAGACCGCAATGACCCGCCATCGGGAGGGAGCAGCGATGGGGACGGGAAAAAGACCCGTAAGTGCAGCACGAGTGATCCAGAGAGTGGATGGTTTAGGAAAGGGGGACACAAACACGTCTTTGCCTATGCTGTGGAGACCGCCTGTGACAGGAACGGATGGATCCTGGGGTATACTGTCCATCCCGGGAATGAGCATGACAGCCGCACTTTTAAACCGTTATATGATAAGATAAGAGGATACGCGCCAGAGATGGTCATCATGGACGCAGGATACTACCGGACGCCGGCGATTGCCCATGGACTGCTCACGGACGGTATCCTGCCATTGCTGCCTTATAAACGGCCGATGACAAAAGAGGGGTTTTTTAAGGAGTATGAGTACGTATATGATGAGTACTACGACTGTTATATCTGCCCAGAGGGACAAATCCTGACATACTGCACAACAGACAGGGAGGGATATAGGGAGTATAAGAGCTGCGGGACCCACTGCGCCCACTGCCCGAGCCTCGGGAGATGTACCCACAGCAAGAGCCATGTCAAGACGGTCATCAGGCATGTGTGGGAAGAGTATATGGAGACAGTGGAGGACATCCGCCATACCCGCGGGAACAAGGAGATCTACGCCCGGAGGAAGGAGACCATCGAGAGAATCTTCGGGACTGCGAAAGAACAGCACGGGTCCCGTTATACACAGTATATAGGGAAGGCACGGATGGAGATGAAAGCCGGGCTTACCTTTGCGTGCATGGACCTAAAGAAACTGGCAAGGATCCTTGCCAAAAAGGAGAGTGGGGGACTGCCATTCCAAGAACATCCGTATATTTTAAAGAAGATATATCTCAAGATAAAAGAGAGGTGTTGGAGTTTGACTCTGACACCTCTCTTTGTCTACAGTCTGAAGTGTCGAAGACAATTTTTTATGGTGTGTCCGTAAGATATACGCACACCTAGTTCAAGGTGGAACTTCTCTGGTCTGGTCCATCAATGACATGGATTCGGGTCTCATCATAGTGGGTATACCCGCTGTGCAGGAATTCCTCTTTCATAAGTCTATAAATGGATTATAGATACTGTTGGACGCACTGAATGATCCAGTCCGCCATTGTTTTCGTTATGCATTCTGCCAAAGGCGAAAGCAGAAAATATGTCTTTTTTTGCACACGATCCATGCATTTCATATTAATTATGAAGAAAAATGCATCATTCCCGTTTAAGGGATAAAGCACGCGGGACATTGTGCAGAGCAGGAGCATCACATAGGGAGCATTCAGAAGAAAAATCTTGTTCTTGATATATACAAAAATATATGGTAGAGTAGGGAAAAAGAAAGCGACTATGGACATTTATTTTAAAACTGTGATCACAGGGATTACAACGAGGACTGTCGTTATCTGTCTCATCTTGGCTGTTATGATTGCAGTGGCAGCGTACCGCCTGTGCGGCGGTTGCGCTGCCGCTCTTTGTCAGTTATCTGTATCTTGTCCTTGCTATTACCATCCTTGACCGTATACCGGGAAAAGATTATAAATTATGAACTGGAGCTGTTTTGGTCATATACGGCGGCCATGGCAGGTGCAAGGTGGCTCTTCATGGAGGATTTTTTGAATGTTGTGCTCGTTGTCCCGGCGGGGGCTGTCTTTCCATGTTGATGGAGAAACGGTATCTGCGGCCTGTGGTCCTGATGGCGGTGCTGTTTTCGGCAGCTATTGAGATCACACAGCTCGTCACGAAATGCGGTCTGTTTGGATCTGATGATATTTTCCATAATACATTGGGCGCAGTGGTTGGGGAATGATTGTAAATGTAATAGAAAGAGGGGTAGCTTATGCCACAGATAATACAAAGTCTGATAGGACAATATATTTCAGAAATCCAGAAAATATATGGTTCGCGTCTGAAAAAAGTGATTTTATATGGCTCTTATGCCAGGGGTGATTTTAGAACAGATTCAGATATAGATATAATGATATTATTAGATATGTCGGATTTAGATTTAAAAGCATATAGTCAAAAACTTTCTTATATGACATATGATTTTAATTTAGATAATGATCTCAATATAAAGCCGATTGCCAAGGGTGAAGAACATTTTAAGAGATGGGCTGTAAATTATCCATTCTATGCAAATATCGATAGCGAAGGGGTGGTTTTATATGGAACCGCATAAAAAAGACATAGGGACACGGGAAGATTTATGTCTACATCGGATCCAAACTGCGAAAAATGATCTAAGGTCAGCGAAGATATTGCTGGAAGCGAAAGAATACAAGGGAGCAAATAATCGAGCATATTATGCTATTTTTCATGCAGTCAATGCTATCCATGCACTAAGCGGGAAAGCCTATAAACGTCATAAAGATGCGATCGGGCATTTTAATAAAGATTATGTTAAGACGGGGATTTTTCCCAGAGAAACAGGAAGGAAGATAGGCGAAGCCGAAGAAATCCGTCATGCAAGTGATTATGATGATTTTTACATTGCAAGTAAAGAAGAGTCTGATCGTCAGGTTGCAGTAGCTGGTGAATTTATACAGATGGTTGAAAAGTATTGTAAAAAACAGATTGGATAAAAGAGAGGTCATGCCGTACAGAAAAAAGATTTTTCGCAGAAAGGGGAAGACGCATGGCGAAAAATATCGGTATTGGACGCCAGGATTTTGAAGAAATCTGAAAAAGTATCCTTTAAAGGAACTGGACGAGACCGTCAAGGTGGCGTTAGAACAGATCGGACAGAAAATATCCGGAACAATCTTGATCATAAAGGAGATAGAAAGAGAAAATATCCGGAAGTACAATTTTGGCTTTCAGGGCAGAAAAGTGTCAGTCATAGGGAAGCGCTGATCAGGCAGTGATCAAGCCGGATGACGCGCTTGAATTATCGCCCCGAACATGATAGACTATATCCCATGAGAAGATTTCAGACCAAAACCTACCAGATATCCTCAGAAAAGATCGGACCACGCTCCATCCGCCTAGCCTTCCTGAGCGACCTGCACAATTCATGTTTCGGCGAGGAAAACAAGCAGCTTTTACAGGCGGTGGAGAGAGGCGTACCAGATCTTGTGCTCATAGGCGGCGACATGATGATCGGCGAGCCTTCCCCGCGCCTGGACGTGGTGGAGGAGTTGTTGTGTGCCCTAGTGCAAAGATTCCCGGTGTACTATGCATTTGGGAACCATGAATATCGTCTGATGGAGGATCCTGGGCGATACGGCAGCGGATTCCAAAAGCTCTGTGAGCGTTTACAGGAGCAGGGGATCAAGATCCTGCGGAATGCGCATGCGCAGGTGGACACAGAGCAGGGCGTTCCACTGGTCATCTGGGGATGGGACGGGGAAAAGCGTTTTTACAGGAAATGGAGGCCCATCCGTATGGAAGAAGGCTATCTGGACAGGACATTGGGAGTTCTGGACCTGAACCAGGATGCCTATCATATCCTGCTGGCCCATAACCCCCAATTTGGACGGTCCTATTTTTCCTGGGGGGCAGACCTGATCCTGTCCGGGCACTACCACGGGGGCGTGTGCCGTTTTTCAGAAAACAGAGGGCTGATCGCGCCCAATTTCCATCTGTTCCCGGCGTTCTGCTGCGGGCATTTTACCAAAGGCAGGCAGCATATGGTGGTCAGCCCCGGCCTGGGGGAACACACGGTGCGGCTTAGGATCCATGATCCCCGGGAGCTGATCATGATAGAACTTGTGCGGGGAGGCGGTGCGTGATGGCGATCCCGGTAAAACTCCCGGTCTTTGAGGGGCCACTGGACCTGCTGCTCCACCTGATCGACAAGAACAAAGTGGATATCTACGACATCCCGATCGTGGAGATCACGGACCAGTACATGGCCTACATCCGCCAGATGGAGCGGGAAGATCTGGGCGTTATGAGCGAGTTTATGGTGATGGCGGCCACGCTGATGGATATCAAGTGCAAGATGCTGCTCCCGGCTCCGGTCCAGGAGGAGAGCGTGGAGGAGGATCCGCGGGCGGAGCTGGTGGCAAAACTTTTGGAATACAAGATGTACAAATATATGTCTTACGAACTGAAAGAACGTTTGGAGAACGCGGAGAAACACTTCTATAAGAAACCGACCATCCCGCCGGAGGTGGCCGGATACCGTCAGCCAGTCAGTCCCTCGGAGTTATTGGCTGATGTCACGCTGCCCCAGCTGAATCGAGTGTTCTGCATGGTCATGCGCAAGCGGGAGGATAAATTGGATCCGATCCGCAGCAAGTTCGGCAAGATCGAGCAGGAGGAGACAAGTCTGTCGGAAAAGCTGGAGGATGTGCGGGCGTATGCGAAGAGCCATTCACGGTTCAGTTTTCTGGATCTTTTAGAGCAGCAGGCCAGCAAGATGCAGGTGGTGGTCACGTTCCTCGCGATCCTGGAGCTGATGAAGATGGGGGATATCCGGATCATCCAGGAGCATACGTTTGAGGAGATCAAGATAGAGGCGGTGAATGTTTGATGGATCTGATGGAGATGGATGTGAAGCGACTGGAGGCGGCCATCGAGGCGATCCTTTTCACCATGGGCGAGTCGGTGGAGGCCCAGGATCTGGCAAAGGCTATCAGTCAGGACGTGCCGACCACGAAAAAGCTCATCCGCAGCCTGATGGACCGGTATCAGGGGGAGGAGTACGGCCTGGAGATCATCGAGCTGGAGGGCGCCTACCAGATGTGCACGAAGAAGCAGTGTTACGAATACCTGATCAACATTGCCGTCCAGCCGAAGAAGGCCGCGTTGACAGATGTGATGATGGAGACGCTCTCGATCATCGCCTACAAGCAGCCGGTCACCAAGGCGGAGATCGAGAAGATCCGCGGGGTAAATTGTGGTCATACAGTGAACAGGCTGGTAGAATACGGCCTGGTCAAAGAGGTGGGGCGGCTGGAAGCCCCCGGCAGGCCCATCTTGTTCGGGACTACGGAGGAATTCCTGCGCTCTTTCGGCGTGCAGGGCCTGGACGAGCTGCCGGTGATGGATCCGGTGCAGGTGGAGGATTTTAAGGCGGAGGCGGAAGAGGAAGCTCAGCTGAAGTTGGATGTATAGTGCGCCATCCGGGCGGGACTCTGATCTCTGTCCGGATGGCGCGCTGGGTCAAAATACGATAAATACGAGGGGGAAGACGATGCCTACAACATTTACACACGATTTATTTGGAAAAAGGGTGTATCAGAAACTGTCCAGTCCGATGCGCCGTCTGGTGAAGGAGCACGGGGAGCTGTACCGGATCGGGCTGCACGGGCCGGATATCCTGTTTTATTATGGATGGGGCAAAAACCGGGTGAACCAGAATGGAGTCCGTCTGCACGGGGAAGTGGCGGCTCCTTTTTTTGAGCGGGGCGCGGCCCTGGTGGGACGGAAAGGAAACGACGCACTTTTGTCTTATCTGCTGGGTTTCGTGTGTCATTTTATGCTGGACAGCACCTGCCATCCCTATATAAACGGCACAGTGTCCCAGGCGGTGGGCCATGGTCAGATCGAAAAGGAGCTGGATCGGCGGCTGATGGTAAGATCCGGGTATGATCCGTATCGGTATTACCCGGCCTCTTGCTGTATTCGGCCTTATCCAGAAAATGCCTATGTGATCCAGAAGATGTTCCCGGAGGTCACGGTCCGTCAGGTGGAGAAAGCTCTGCGCAATATGATCTTCATCACGAACACGATGGTCTTCGACGACAATGGAAGGAAACAGAAGGTGATCCTGCCATTTCTGAAACTGATCGGACAGTTTGACAAGGTGGGCGGGAATTATATGCGGGAGACCTGCGATCCCCAGTGTGCGCCGTATCTGGAGGAACTGGAGCGGCTGTTTGAAAAAGCGGTGGAGGAGACGCCCAAAATGCTGCAGTGCCTCTGGGATGCGGCCCGGATGGGGGAGAGACTGCCACAGAGGTTTTGGCGGGATTATAAGTAGTGTGATGAGAGGATACAGGAGGGATGGCGATATCTCTCCTGTTGGTTTTTTAGTTGTCTGTCGTCCCTGGATCTGAGAAGTCTATACCTGTTTTCTCGTCTTCAGAATGGAGCCAGGATGGTATCTTCCATATCGATACTCATAGGGATCGATAAAAATTTTGAGGATCATAGCATGTATATTTCAGACATCCTGCACATACATTTACTATCACAGGAGAGTGTGTCCATGGGGCATGCTCCTATACTGGGATAAGGGGTGAGGATGGCATGAAAAAGACAGTCTTTATATTTTTATCATTATTTGCAGCCATATCCTGTGCGTCTGCGGTCTACGGGGCCTCGGAAACGCCGGAGGAGCTCAGGCAGCTCTATGCGCAGAGCGCGGTCCTGATGGACGGGGACACGTCCAGGGTGCTCTATGAGAAGAACGGCTATGACTTTATGCCCATGGCCAGCACCACCAAGGTCATGACCTGCATCCTGGCCGTGGAGAACGCTTCCGGGGAGGAGATCGTGCAGGTCTCCGCCTACGCGGCCTCCATGCCGGATGTACAGCTCAACATACGGGAGGGGGAAGAGTATTACCTCAAGGATCTGCTCCACTCGCTGATGCTGCAGAGTCACAATGATTCGGCCGTGGCTATAGCCGAGCACGTCGGGGGGAGCGTGGAGGGTTTTGCGGCGCTGATGAATGAGAAGGCGCAAAAGATCGGCTGCACAAACACCCATTTCGTCACGCCGAATGGATTGGACGCGTCGGACGAGGGGGGCGCCCACGGCACCACAGCGGCGGATCTGGCCAGGATCATGAATTATGCGATCCAAAATGAGGATTTCCTGCGGATCACGCAGACCAGGACGTACAGCTTCAGCGATGTGCAGGGCAGAAGGAATTTCAGTCTGCATAATGCAAACGCATTGCTGGACATGATGGCTGGGGCTATCTCCGGCAAGACCGGTTTTACCAATGCGGCCGGGTACTGCTATGTGGGGGCGGTGCGCCAGGATGATAAGACATTCATTGTGGCCCTTCTGGCTTGCGGGTGGCCAAGCCATAGGAACTATAAATGGATCGATACCCAGAAGCTGGTCACCTACGGCCTGCGCCACTATGAATACCGGGAACTGGGCAGAGTCCCGGATCTGGGTGCGATCGCCGTGGAGGACGGGATCCCGACGGACCGGGGATGGGCAGACACGGCCTACGTCAACGTCCGGGTGGAAAAGCCCGAGGAGGATGTGCGGATCCTGATGCGGGAGGACGAGGAGATCCGGGTGGAGAAAGAATATCCGGATGCCATGAAAGCTCCCGTCGCCCGGGGAAAACAGGTGGGGAGGATCCGGTATCTGCTGGATGGCCTGGTGATCCGGGAATATCCTGTGGTCACTGCGGGAAAAATAGAGAGGGCGGATTACGCCTGGTGTTGTGAACGCGTATTTGGAAAGTATTTCCACGGCGCGGTATAGATAAAAGGGGGTGGTCGTATCAACGGACAGGATGAGCTGACGGGTCTGTATGACCTGTCGGCGGCGAGAGAGAAGATCACGGAGCTGCTGGATGGCGGGAACGTGGAGAACGGGCTTTTATTCTCCATCGACCTGGATGATTTCAGGGAGGTAAATGATACGTACGGATATCCGGCGGGGGACGAATTGCTGAAGAACCTGGGTGAGCTGTTGTTGGACCGATCATGCGCTGCGGATGTGGCGGCCAGGATTGGGGGCGATGAGTTCCTCCTGTTCCTGGGAAATGTGCCGGATGGAAGGGCGGCCTATGACCAGGCACTGCAGCTGTACGGCGCGTGCATGGGGGCCGGAGGTGAGCGGCCGGTGTCCATGAGCATGGGGATCGCCTGCTATCCCGGGGACGGCGCCGCTTATGAGGAGCTGGCGGCCCGAGCGGACGAGGCGCTGTATGTGTCCAAGCATTCTGGGAAGCAGTGTTTCCTCTTTTATGAAGATATCTCCGGGATGTGGTGAGAGTGACGATAAAATAGGATTGACAGCTGGCTGGGATCTTTTTTATAATAAAGATATCTTATAAAAATAGTGCGGGCTATTTTTGGCAAGGGGCGTGATAATTAATGAAAGGGCAGCGAGAACGGGATGCGGACCTCATCGTAGTTGCGGCTGTTGAGGAGTATGGCCTGCGGCATCGCATGCCGGTAAAAGACGTATTATCTCTTTTTAAAAAAAATGATATTATGGATCTGATCCGCAGCCAGTATGAAGTGCTCCATATGATGGATCTGAGTGAGGGGGCGGACCTGGCAGAGTCCGTCTTGCGAGGGCCGGGGCCATGATGGAATTTATCCTGTATCACGGGACAGACCATCTTTTTCAGGAGGTCGATCTGGGAAAGTCTGCGAACAGGCGAGACTTCGGCATTGGTTTTTATACCACAACGATCGCTGCGCAGGCTGAGAGCTGGGCGAGGAGTAAGAAAGTGCGCAATTACAGTGCAATGGCATATGTTTATGTATATCAGGCAAAGATACCAGATGATCTGTCTGTATGTAGGCATGGAGGGCTGACTGTAGAATGGCTGGAGATGGTGAGGAAGAACAGGAAGATCGGAGGTATTCAGCACGGCTATGATATCGTGATCGGACCAGTGGCTGATGATGACACTATGGTGACGGTCGATCGGTACGTCCAGGGGATCTACACAGTGGATGAGGCTCTCAAAAGGCTGTGTTTTTCAAGGGCAAATGATCAGGTGTCATTTCATACAGAGAGGGCTGTGTGCTGTCTGCACCTATTGAGGAGGTATCAGATTGGGTAGTAAATATGTTTACCATGGGATCGATATCACATTGGATGTATATGAAAAATTGTGCACGGTCATCGGGATGATCGCTGAAAAAGAAAAGAAGACTTTTGATGCGTGTTATGCGTTGTTCGCAACATCACAGACATACGATGCACTCCAAAATGAAGAGTCCCTCATGTGGTCAGAGAGTGCGGAATATATTGTTGACGAATATTATCGGGAACAGAATGTATATATTGCATAAAGATTAGAGTATGGAGAAATATGTATGGCAGCCGTTACCAAAAGGGATGGCTGCCTGATCTGTTTACTTTGAAAGTCCCGGCAAACGGCTGAGTGGATGGGCAAGCTTGCTTGGCCAGTTATTCAGACATTTGACGGGCTAAGGTGTATGAGCAAGTAGGGCGATAGCCCGGATTGTGAATACACCTGGCAGCTGTGGGAGTGCCGAAGGCACGGAGCAGCTGGCTTTCATTTATGGTGATGTCGCCGTCAGACGACATGTCAGTTTATAAGAAATAAAAAAGGTCAAACTATTGAAAGTGGCAAAAAAACAGGATATAATTAAACCCAATGTAGATTTGGTAATTTTTACGAATATAGAAGAAGATGGAGGGCTGAAAGAATGAGTAATGCGGCACAGAGGATCCAGTCCCTGCTTGACGCGGACAGTTTTGTGGAGATCGGCGGCGGCGTGACAGCCAGGAATACGGATTTCAACCTGGCGGCCACTGAGACGCCGTCAGACGGTGTGATCACCGGATACGGCCTGATCTGCGGACGCCTGGCCTATGTCTATAGCCAGGACGTATCCGTGCTGAACGGGACCGTGGGTGAGATGCATGCAAAGAAGATCGTAAGCCTCTATGACCTGGCAATGAAGACCGGCGCGCCAGTGATCGGTCTCCTAGAATGCGGCGGCGTCCGTCTGCAGGAGGCATCGGATGCGCTGCACGCGCTGGGGATGATCTACCAGAGGCAGGCCATGGCTTCGGGTGTGATCCCGCAGATCACAGGAGTCTTCGGCTCCTGCGGGGGCGGGCTTGCGGTGTTCCCGGCGATGACAGATTTTACATTCATGGTCCGGGATACGGGGCGGTTGTTCGTCAACGCGCCGAACACTTTAGACGGCAACCATGTGTCAAAATGCGACACGGCCGCGGCGGGATTCCAGAGTGAGGAGACCGGTTTGGTCGACGGCGTGGGGACGGAGGAAGAGGTCTTAGAGAAGATCAGAGGATTGTTCATACTGCTCCCCTCCAGCAATGAGGACAGCCTCCCCTGTGACCTGGATCAGGGGGACGACCTGAACCGGACATGTCCGGGACTGGCGGACTGTGCAGAGGACACTGCACGGGCACTGGCCCAGATCGGGGACGACCATGTATTCATGGAGACAAAACCGGATTACGGGCGGGACGTGGTGACCGGCTTCATCCGTTTAAATGGCAACACCATAGGTTGTGTGGCGAACCGGAGTATGCTTTACGATGAGGACGGGAACGCGGCGGATCTTGGCGGCGTGCTCTCGGCCAGGGGGGCGAAGAAAGCGGCCCGGATGGTCAATTTCTGCGACGCTTTCGGCATACCGGTGCTGACGCTGACCAACGTGGCCGGTTTCAAGGCTTCCAAATGTTCAGAAAAACACATGGCAAAAGCGGTGGCCCGTCTGACCTATGCATTTGCGGATGCTACTGTGCCGAAAGTCAATGTGGTCGTGGGGAAAGCCTACGGCAGCGCCTATGCGGCCATGAACAGCAAAGCCCTCGGCGCGGATATGGTCTTTGCCTGGCCCACCGCGGAGATCGGGACCATGGAGGCTTCCATGGCGGCGAAGGTCATGTATCCGGAGGCCGACGCGGATACCTTGAAGACAAAGGCGGTGGAATACCAGGCGCTGCAGTCCAATGTGCTCTCCGCAGTCCGCAGAGGTTATGTGGACCGGATCATTGAACCTGCGGATACCAGGAAACATGTGATCGGGGCTTTCGAGACGCTCTATATGAAACGGGAGAGCCGTCCGGAGAAGAAACACGGGACAGTAGTCTAAAGCGGGAGGAGGCTATGGGATATATGAAAAAGATATCAGAGAAGATCTGCCTCTCGGCTCTGCTGGCGCTGCTCCTATCCGGATTGCTTTTTATCCCGGCCCAGACGGCCTATGGGAGCGGGGGCGATGGGATCGATGAGGACATGCGGATGAACCTGATCAACACAGCGGAGAGTCTTTCCCAGGCGATCGTGGAGCTGGGGCAGGAGGAGATCGACGCGTATAAAGAGTCGGGGGATGCATTCACCGTGTCCGCCATGGAGGCCTGGGAGGGCAGCCGGGACGAACTGGGAGATTTTAAAGGCCTGGGACAGTCTGAGGTGGAGAAAGTGACAAATGGTTATTCGGTGCGGATCCCGGCGGGATTTTCAAGGCAGGATGCTGAATTTGTCTATGTGTATGACCAGACCGGCGCGCCCACTTCTTTTAACATAGATATACAGTATCCGCTGCAGGTGCTCCTGCAGAGGGCCGGACTGAACACCCTCATGGGGTTGGGGATCGTGTTTGCGATGCTGCTCTTTTTGACGTTTGTGATCTCGCTGTTCCGTTTTATCGGAAAGGCGGAGGAAAAGCCCCAGACGGAGGTCGAGGACCTGCTGACACCGGTCCAAAGTCAGATACAGATGCAGAAACCCCTAAAGGCCGCGCAGCCTGCGAAAACAGAGATGGATGACCGTGAACTGGTCGCAGTGATCGCAGCGGCGGTCGCAGCCTACGAGGGGACTTCAACGGATGGATTTGTCGTGCGTTCGATCCGCAGGGCGGACCGCAGAAGGGCACGTTGGTAGATAGAAAAAAGCGTATGAGGAGGTAAATTGAGATGAAAAATTATACGATCACAGTAAATGGGACAGCATACGACGTAGTCGTGGAAGAGCGGGACGGCGGTGCGGCCCCGGCAGCAGCATCAGCGCCTGTTAAAGACACGCCGAAATCCCAGGCACAGGCCGGGGCCGGGGCGGTAAAAGTGACCGCTTCCGTGCCGGGCAAAGTCTTTAAGCTGGAGGCAAAAGTCGGACAGGCGGTGAAGGCCGGGGACACGATCGTGATCCTGGAATCCATGAAGATGGAGATTCCTGTGGTGGCCCCCCAGGACGGCACGGTGGCCAGTGTGGAGGTGTCTGTCGGCGATGCGGTGGAAAACGGAGATACCCTGGCATCCATGAACTAGAATGGGAGGTAGCCAAATGTCGTATGTTACAGAAACTTTGTCTAACCTGCTCCAACAGACTGCGTTTTTTGACTTATCCGTGGGAAATTATTTTATGATCCTGGTGGCATTGGGACTCCTGTATCTCGCCATCCGGCATGAATTTGAACCGCTTTTATTAGTGCCGATCGCTTTTGGCATGCTCCTGGTGAACATCTATCCGGATATCATGCTGCGCATCGAGGAGTCCTCGAACGGAGTGGGCGGGCTTTTGCACTATTTTTATCTGCTGGACGAGTGGAGCATCCTGCCCTCACTGATCTTCATGGGCGTGGGGGCGATGACGGACTTCGGGCCCCTGATCGCCAATCCGAAGAGTTTTCTTCTGGGGGCGGCTGCGCAGGTGGGCATCTATGTCGCTTATTTCCTGGCAATCTTCATGGGCTTTAACGGGGCGGCTGCGGCTGCGATCGCGATCATCGGCGGTGCGGACGGCCCCACATCCATCTTCCTGGCCAGCAAACTGGGGCAGGGGGCCCTGATGGGGCCGATCGCGGTGGCGGCGTACTCGTATATGTCCCTGGTGCCGATCATCCAGCCCCCGATCATGCGGCTGCTCACGACGGAAGAAGAGCGGAAGATCAAGATGGAACAGCTCCGTCCGGTGTCGAAGCTGGAGAAGATCCTGTTCCCGATCGTGATCACGGTCGTGGTCTGCCTGATCCTGCCCACGACGGCGCCCCTGGTGGGTATGCTGATGCTGGGCAATCTGTTCAGGGAATCCGGCGTGGTGGGCCAGTTGACGGAGACGGCCTCCAACGCGCTGATGTATATCGTGGTGATCTTGCTGGGGACCTCCGTGGGTGCGTCCACCAGCGCGGAAAATTTCCTGAACCTGGATACGCTGAAGATCGTACTCTTGGGTCTGGTGGCCTTTGCCTGCGGTACGGCAGCGGGTGTGCTCTTCGGGAAACTCATGTGCAAAGTCACAAAAGGCAAGGTCAATCCGCTGATCGGGTCGGCCGGCGTATCCGCCGTTCCCATGGCGGCCCGCGTCTCCCAGAAAGTGGGTGCGGAAGCGGACCCGACCAATTTCCTGCTGATGCACGCCATGGGACCCAATGTGGCGGGCGTGATCGGGACAGCAGTGGCGGCCGGTACATTTATGGCCATTTTCGGTGTGTAGAGAGATCTGTATAGGAGGAAAAGATATATATGTCAGAAGATCAGAAAAAAAACGAAAAGAAACCCATCCAGATCACAGAGACGATCCTGCGTGACGCCCATCAGTCCCTGATCGCCACCAGGATGACCACAGAACAGATGCTGCCCATCGTGGACAAGATGGATCAGGTGGGCTATCATTCGGTAGAGTGCTGGGGCGGAGCCACCTTTGACGCGTCCCTGCGTTTCTTAAAAGAGGATCCCTGGGACAGGCTGCGCAAGTTCCGGGATGGGTTTAAGAAGACAAAATTACAGATGCTGTTCAGGGGGCAGAACATCCTGGGGTATCGTCCGTACGCAGATGATGTGGTGGAATATTTTGTACAGAAGTCACTGGCCAACGGCATTGACATCATCCGTATCTTTGACTGTTTAAACGACCTGCGCAATCTGCAGACAGCCGTGACAGCGGCCAATAAGGAAAAAGGCCATGCCCAGGTAGCCCTGTCCTATACCCTGGGGGATGCCTACACCATCGACTACTGGACCACCATAGCTAAGAAGATCGAGGATATGGGGGCAAATTCCATCTGTCTCAAAGATATGGCGGGCCTGCTGCTTCCATATCATGCCACAGAATTGATCGGCGCGCTCAAAGACGCGGTGGATCTGCCGATCCAGCTCCACACCCACTACACCTCCGGTGTGGCTTCCATGACCTATATGAAAGCGGTGGAAGCCGGGGTGGATGTGATCGACACGGCCATGTCGCCCTTTGCCCTGGGGACCTCCCAGCCGGCCACAGAGGTGATGGTGGAGACATTTAAGGGAACACCCTATGACACAGGATTTGACCAGAACCTGTTGGCCCAGATCGCCGACTACTTCCGCCCGATCCGGGATGAGTCATTGGAGAGCGGCCTCCTCAATCCGAAGAATATGGGCGTCAATATCAAGACATTATTGTATCAGGTTCCGGGCGGGATGCTCTCCAACCTGACTTCCCAGCTGAAAGAACAGCACGCGGAGGATAAATATTATCAGGTATTGGAGGAAGTGCCCAAGGTGCGCCAGGATCTGGGCGAATGCCCCCTTGTGACGCCTTCCTCCCAGATTGTGGGGACCCAGGCCGTGTTCAACGTGCTCACCGGAGAGCGGTATAAGATGGTGACAAAGGAGACCAAGGACGTGCTCAGCGGCAAATACGGCCAGACAGTCAAGCCCTTTAACCCTGAGATACAGAAAAAATGTATCGGCGACACCAAGCCCATCACCTGCCGTTACGCCGACCTGATCCCGGCCGAGCTTGAGACGCTGGAAAAAGAGATCGAGATGTACAAAGAGCAGGACGAGGACGTGCTGACCTATGCCCTGTTCCCCCAGGTGGCGAAAGAATTTTTCCAATACCGTGAGGCGCAGAAAAAGAAAGTGGACGCTTCTGTGGCCGACGGGGAAAATGGAGCGTATCCGGTATAGACATGGCGAGAGAGAAAGTATTGGTGATCGGCGGCGGCGCGGCGGGGATGCTGGCATCCATCCTCCTGGCCGAGCGCGGCTTTTTGGTCCATGTGTTTGAAAAAAATGAAAAACTGGGCAAGAAACTCTTTATCACAGGGAAGGGACGCTGCAATCTGACCAATGCCTGTGAGACGGTGGAGGATCTGCTGCAGTCGGTGGTATCTAACCCTAAGTTCCTATACAGCGCGTTTTATCAATGTACAAACCAGCAGGTCATGGACTTCTTTGAAAAACTGGGCGTTCCGCTGAAAGTGGAGCGGGGCGGCCGGGTATTCCCCCGCTCGGACAAGTCCTCGGATGTGATCCGGGCCTTAGAACAGCGGATGAAGAAACTGCGCGTCAGCGTACATCTGGATACCAGGGTGAAAGAGCTGGTCTTGAAGGGACAGGAGGGAGGGATCCCAGGTAAAAGGATCCAGGGCATCCGTCTCAGCAACGGCACAGTGGTGGAGGGCGATCGGGTGCTGGTGGCAGCCGGAGGCCGTTCCTATCCCACCACCGGGGCGGATGACAGCGGCTATCTGCTGGCGAAAGAGGCCGGACATGAGATCGTCCCACCTATCCCGTCCCTGGCGCCCCTTCTGGTACGGGAGGAGTATGTGCGCCGTCTGCAGGGGCTGTCCCTGCGGAACATCCGTTTTTCCGTATGGGATGGGAAGAAGTGTCTGTATGAGGAATTTGGGGAACTCTTATTCACCCATCACGGCATCAGCGGCCCGGTGGTCCTATCCGCCAGTGCGGTGATCGGCAGGCGGCTGAAAGAGGGGACAGCCAAAGGGCTGATCGACTTAAAGCCGGCCCTGTCGGAGGAACAGTTGGACGCCCGCATCCTTCGGGAATTTGACAAAAATCCCAACAAACGGCTGAAGAATGTGATCGGCAGTCTGTACCCATCCTCCCTGACCCCTGTGATCATCGAGCTCGGCGGCATATCGCCGGATCAGCCGGTCAACAAGATCAGCCGGGAGGAACGCCGGAGGCTTTTGGGAGCCACGAAAGGCTTTCCCATGACGATCGAGGGGGTGGCGGGCTTTCGGGAGGCGATCGTCACGAAGGGGGGCGTATCCGTCCGGGAGGTGGATCCGTCCACGATGGAGTCGAAATTAGTCTCCGGTCTGTATTTCATCGGGGAAGTGCTGGACGTGGATGCGCTGACCGGGGGGTACAATCTGCAGATCGCCTGGTCCACAGCCTGGGCGGCGGCGCACGCATGATGAAGGAGGTGAGCGCATGCCAAATGAAAAAGAATTTAACGGCATTTTATTCGATCAGCTGGCATTATTGGAGAGAGTGCTCGATGCTCTTGACGACGGCGGGGAAGAGAGAGCGAGAAAAGTCATAGAGACTGAAAAAGGATACATCCTGCGCAAACTGTATCAGGATCCAGGACAGCCTGAGCAGTAGATATCCCGCAAAGTGGGGCGTGCAGATGGCATGGATGATCTTTAAGACGCGCTCTAAAAAGAGCTTTTCATCATAGGAGAAAGGGGAGAAAGCCATGACGGCAAATATAGCGATCGACGGCCCGGCCGGGGCCGGGAAGAGCACTGTGGCCCGGCGGGTGGCCCGGGAATTATCGTTTATCTATGTGGATACGGGGGCCATGTACCGGGCGATGGCCCTTTATCTGATCCGGCAGAAGATCGACGCGCAGGATACGGCCGGCATCGAGGAGGCATGTGGAGCGGCGGACATCACGATCGTCTACCAGGACGGCGAGCAGCAGGTAATGCTGAACGGGGAAAATGTCACCGGTATCCTGCGTACAGAGGAGGTGGGCAACATGGCCTCCGTCAGCTCCGCCAATGCGAAAGTGCGCAAAAAACTGGTGGCCCTCCAGCAGAAGCTGGCCCGGGAGGCGGATGTGGTCATGGACGGCCGGGACATCGGGACGGAGGTCCTGCCCGACGCGAAGGTGAAGATCTATCTGACCGCGTCCGTCCACACCCGTGCCCTGCGCAGATATCAGGAATTAAAAGAAAAGGGAGAAGAAGTTTTTCTGGAAAAAATTGAAAATGATATCCAAAAAAGGGATGAACAGGATAAAAACCGGGAAAACTCTCCCTTAAGGCAGGCGAAAGACGCTCTTCTGGTGGATTCCTCCGAGATGACGGCAGACCAGGTGGTGGAGGAGATCCTCCGGATATACAGAGAAAGGGAGAATGCCTGATCATGGAGGTGAGAGTTGCCAAGACGGCGGGCTTTTGTTTTGGCGTAAAGCGGGCTGTGGACAGGGTCTATCAACTGGCCGAGGAGGCTGACCAGCCGATCTGCACATTAGGCCCGGTCATCCATAACGAGACAGTGGTGGAGGATCTGGAGAAAAAAGGAGTCCGCGTCCTGTCCGGCTACGAGGAGCTGGAACAGGTCAAAGACGGCATCGTGGTCATACGCTCCCACGGCGTGGGAAAGAGCGTGTACGAGAAGATAGCCGCCAAAGGGCTGAAATGCGTGGACGTGACCTGCCCGTTCGTATTGAAGATCCACCGGATCGTAGAAAAAGAGAGCAGCCAGGGAAGGGACATCCTCATATGCGGGGATGGGAGCCATCCGGAAGTCAAGGGGATCTGCGGATGGTGCCGCCAAGGGGCAAATGTGGTGTCAGACCGTGCCGGATTAGAGGATTTTATGGGCAGATCGCACGAAAAAATCTGTGTGGTCGCCCAAACGACATTTAATTACAACAAATTTAAAGATTTGGTTGAAATCCTGGCGAAAAAGAGTTATGATAGTATTATTCTAAATACAATCTGCGATGCTACTGAAAAGCGGCAGAGGGAGGCGCAGGCCATAGCCGGTGGTGCAGACGTCATGTTGGTCATTGGCGGCAGGCAGAGTTCCAATACCCAGAAACTATATGAGATTTGCAAAGAAGAATGTAAAAATACTTACTATATACAGACACTTGTTGACTTGGATTCTGAAATGTTTCGATCCAGTAGTTGCGTAGGTATTACAGCTGGGGCGTCTACCCCGAACAAAATTATTGAGGAGGTTCATAAACATGTCAGAAATCATGTCAGGACAGAGCTTTGAAGAAATGTTAGGCGAATCGGTAAAAACAGTCAGGAATGGCGAAGTAGTGGAAGGAACAGTCATCGATGTAAAGGAGAATGAGATCATCCTGAACATCGGCTGCAAGGCAGACGGCATCATCACAAAGAATGAGTATTCCAACGACCAGTCCATCGACTTGACGGAGGTGGTCCATGTAGGGGACACCATGTCTGCAAAGGTATTAAAAGTAAACGACGGAGAGGGCCAGGTGATCCTCACATACAAGAGGCTGGCGGCTGAGAAGGGCAACAAACGCCTGGAGGAAGCTTTCAAGAACGAAGAAGTATTGAAAGCGCCCGTTACGCAGGTGCTGGACGGCGGTCTGTGTGTTGTTGTGGATGAGGCGAGGGTATTCATCCCGGCCAGTCTTGTGTCTGACACATATGAGAGGGATCTTACCAAGTATGCCGATCAGGAGATTGAATTCATCATCACCGAGTTCAATCCCAGGAGGAGAAGGATCATCGGGAACAGGAAGCAGCTCCTGCTGGCAGAACGCGCGGAGAAACAGAAAGAGCTCATGGCTCGGATCGCACCAGGGGATGTTGTGGAAGGCGTTGTGAAGAATGTGACCGATTTCGGTGTGTTCATCGACCTTGGCGGCGCGGATGGTCTGCTCCATATATCCGAGATGTCCTGGGGCCGGGTAGACAATCCAAGAAAATTATTCCAGGCCGGAGACGAAGTGAAAGTCCTGATCAAAGATATCAAAGGTGAAAAGATCGCGCTGAGCCTGAAATTCGAGGATCAGAATCCATGGCTGACCGCAGCGGATAAATATGCGATTGGGAGCGTGATCAAAGGACGCGTTGCCAGGATGACCGACTTTGGCGCTTTTGTGGAGTTGGAGCCAGGCGTAGATGCGCTGCTGCATGTATCCCAGATATCCAGGGAACATGTGGATAAACCTTCCGATGTACTGAAGATTGGACAGGAAGTTGAGACGAAAGTGGTTGACTTCAACGGTGAAGACCGGAAGATCAGCTTGAGTATAAAAGCTCTCCAGGCAGATATGATGCGAGCAGAAGAAGCGGCAGATGATGTTCTGGAAGAGAACGTGGACGAGGAGTCCGCTGCGACAATTGAAGAGTAAGATGAGATGATGATAGAACTGCTGTACCGGGGGGATGTTTCTCCTTGGACAGCAGTTTTTTTATCGTATAGGAGACTTCGTCGTCGTTCATCACAAATATACAGATGATAAGATACCTGCCGTTCAGAAAGCGTGTTAAGGGGGCCGGGGGAAATCCGCAAAGTCTCCACTCCGTTCCGGTCGTTGCTAACTAAGCGCCACTGGCGCTTAGCAACCCCGGCGCTTTTGGTACTTTTCCCGCAGAAAAGTACACACAAAAACTTGAGCAGCCACGGACCGCACCAAATGTCAGTAAGATCCAAGCTATTTACAGGGTCCAGAGGGTTTTCACACATAAATGGATCACCCAATTATAGTAAATATCCATAAATAAATGGATCAAAAATCTGCTAAAATGCTGGAATTATAAAAGATACTTGAAATTTCTGAAAGAAGTGTTATAATATACCTAGAAATTGGGTGACCCAATAAAACCTGAGTATTCTTTGGAAATATCAAATGCAATGTCGCTGCTAGACCCAAGGCAGCGAAAAATGATCACAAGATTGGATCATCCAATCAGAAAGGCGGAGGGAAGGCATTGTTACTTTTAAGATTTATACTCGCGCTGCTGCCGATTATCTGGCTGATCGTAGCTTTGAGCGGGTTGAAGATGGCAGGGCACAGAGCATGTGTGGCTGCGCTGATCATGACCATGGCATTGGCCATAGGTTATTGGAAGCTCAGTACCTTATGCACCGCGACAGCAGCCCTGGAGGGAGCCTTGAATGCGTTATGGCCGATCTGTCTGGTCATCGTAGCGGCTTTATTTACATATAACCTGACATTAAAGACAGGTGCAATGGAATTGATCAAAAAAATGCTCGCCAGCGTCTCCCGGGACAAGCGGGTGCTGGCCCTGATCATCGGATGGGGCTTTGGGAACTTCATGGAGGGGATGGCCGGGTTCGGCACGGCTGTAGCGATCCCAGCCTCCATGCTGGCTGGGATCGGGCTGGATCCCATGCGTGCGGTGCTGGGGTGTCTGGTGGTCAACTCAACACCTACGGCGTTTGGTTCTGTGGGCGTGCCCACTGTGACACTGGCATCGGTGACGGGATTGGATGCGGTGCCGCTGGCGGGAGACGTTGCGGTGATCCAGTGTATCCTCACATTCCTCTCGCCGTTTTTGATGGTCTGCATCTGCGGCAAAGGGATCAAAGCGTTAAAAGGCATGATCCCCATAACGATCGTGGCGGCCTTATCTTTCACAGTGCCGTGGTTCATCACCGCGCAGATCCTGGGGCCGGAACTGCCGGATATCATCGGATCGATCTGTTCCATGGGATGCCTGATCATCGCGGCGAAGGTTTTCAACAAGGAGCCGGATGGAGAATATGCGATCCAGGTTTCAGGCGATAAAGACATGAAAGAAAAGACAACAGAAAAGATGACAGTCAGCGCGGGCGTAAAGGCGTGGAGTTCATTTATACTCATATTCCTTCTCTTAACATCAACTTCAACGCTGTGCCCGCCCATACACAACGCGATCGCAGGTATCAAGAGTACAGTGACGGTCTATGCGGGGGAGGGGGGAAATGCCCTGAGCTTTAGCTGGATCAACACCCCTGGAGTGATGATCTTCATCGCGGCTGTCATCGGCGGTCTCATCCAGGGAGCTGTACCAAAAGATATGCTGGAAGTATTTACAGAGACCCTGAAAAAATATTGGAAGACGATCCTGACGATCTGTGCAGTCATGGCGACGGCGAAGATCATGAGTTACAGCGGGATGATCTCCGATATCGCAAAATTTTTGGTGGCTGCGGCCGGTCCGTTTTATCCGTTCATCGCACCGCTGATCGGGGCGCTGGGGGCCTTTGTGACAGGATCTGGCACATCCACATGCGTCCTCTTCGGAGGATTGCAGAGTGAGACGGCCCTGGCGTTGGGCTTGGATGCCGGCTGGATGGCCGCGGCCAACGTGATGGGAGCGGGGATCGGAAAGATGGTCTGTCCCCAGGGTATCGCGATCGGAGCCGGCGCGATAGGCGCGGTGGGTTCGGAGAGTAAGATATTGAGCGCAGTATTTAAGTATTTCCTGGTCTATGTGGTCCTGGCAGGCGTGATCTGCTATGTGGGATCCAGGATGGGATTTTAAATAATTATGGATTATTAGGAGGTAAGAAAGAATGTATGATCAATTAACACCAGAAATCATCGATCAGATCAAAGCAGTATCCGACCATGTCTTTTTAGGAGAAGACATCAACCCGGATTATGCGAAAGACGAGATGCCCATATACGGGACACATATGCCTGATCTGGCTGTACAGCCCAGGTCCACGGAGGAAGTGGCGGCGATCATGAAGATCTGCTACGACAACAACATCCCCGTCACACCCAGGGGCGCCGGCACCGGACTGGCCGGAGGGGCTGTGCCCTTATACGGCGGCGTGCTGC
Organism: Clostridia bacterium; assembly: GCA_910575625.1. Classification (GTDB taxonomy): domain Bacteria; phylum Bacillota; class Clostridia; order Lachnospirales; family Lachnospiraceae; genus MGBC164599. Next base: position 39,954 of record CAJTFD010000007.1, on the reverse strand, counting down.
TGGACATCTCCAAGATGAACAAGATCAAATCCTACGATATGGAAAACTTTGTGGTGGAGATCGAAGCCGGCGTCCTGTTAAACGACCTGGCTGAGGACTGCCGGGGCAAGGGCATGCTGTATCCGCCGGATCCAGGTGAAAAATTTGCCTGTGTAGGCGGCAACGTGGCCACGAACGCAGGCGGCATGCGGGCTGTCAAATACGGCGCGACCCGGGACTATGTGCGGGCCATGACCGTGGTCCTGCCCACCGGTGAGATCACCCATCTGGGCGCGACTGTCTCCAAGACATCCTCCGGCTACTCTCTTCTGAACCTGATGATCGGGTCTGAGGGTACACTGGGGATCATCACGGAGCTGACTATGAAGATCATCCCGGCGCCGAAAGTGGTCGCTTCACTGATCATCCCGTTTAAGGACCTGAGCACCGCGCTGGGGACTGTGCCTAAATTCAAGATGGCCCACATGGATCCCCAGGCCATTGAATTTATGGAGAGGGAGATCGTGCTGTCCTCCGAGCGTTATGTGGGTAAATCCGTATTTCCCCAGGAGTTGTACGGGACCGAGATCGGAGCCTATCTTCTGGTGACACTGGACGGCAACTCCGAGGAGGAAGTGGACGCGCTGATCGAACAGGCCGGACAGCTGGCGTTGGATGCCGGGGCCATCGAAGTGCTGATCGCGGACACACCCAGCAGGATCAAAGACGCATGGGCCGCGCGTTCCTCATTCCTGGAGGCGATCATGGAGGAAACGAAGCTTTTGGACGAGTGTGACGTGGTGGTCCCGGTCAATAAGATCGCAAGCTACCTGGAATTCGTCAACAAAGCCGGTGCAGACTGCGGGCTGATCATCCGCTCCTTCGGCCATGCAGGCGACGGGAATCTGCATATCTATCAGTGCTCCAACGACCTGGAGGAGGAAGAGTTCAAGAAACGTGTGGATAAATTCTTTGACATCATCTATAAAGAGGCGACAGACTGCGGCGGACTTGTCTCCGGAGAGCACGGGATCGGGTCCGGCAAGATCAAGTACCTGGTGGATTCCGTCGGTGAGACGAACATGGCGATCATGGAGGGCATCAAGCGTGTATTTGACCCGAAGATGATCTTGAACCCGGGAAAAGTCTGCTATCGTTTATAGTTTTCATAGAAGGAGGAACATTATGAATATTTGTGTTTGCATAAAACAAGTACCCGATACCAACGAGATCAAAGTCGATCCGGTGACCCACACACTGATCCGGAAAGGCGTCCCCAGCATCGTAAATCCCTTTGACATGTACGCCCAGGAAGTGGGTGTGCGTCTGAAAGAAAGATCAGGCGGCCGTCTGGTCGTGATCTCCATGGGCCCGGGACAGGCGGCACAGGCGCTCAGATCCTGTCTGGCAGTGGGCGCAGACGCGGCCTATCTGATCTCCAGCCGGAGTTTCGGCGGTTCGGATACCCTGGCCACCAGCTACATACTCTCTGAGTCCATCAAAGCCGTGGAAGAAAAAGAGGGCCTGAAATTCGACCTGATCCTCTGCGGAAAACAGGCCACAGACGGGGATACCGCCCAGGTAGGGCCGGAGATCGCCGAACATCTGGATCTTCCCCAGGTCACCTACGCTCTGGATATCATCGAAAAAGACGGCGAGATCCAGGTGAAGAGGGAACAGGACGCGGGTTACGACATGATCTCCACCACGCTCCCGGCTGTCGTGACGGTTGTGAAACTTCCCTATGAGCCACGCTATCCAACCCTCAAGACCCGGATGGAGGCCAAGAAAAAAGAGATCCCTGTATTGACGGAGGCGGAGATCCCCACGATCGATCTTGCCATGTGCGGGCTGAAAGGTTCACCCACAAGGGTTAAAAAGACCTACTCACCAGTCAGGGAAAAACAGGGCGTGAAATTATCAGGCAAAGATCCAGTGCAGGCGGCAAACGAAGTAGTCAGGCTTCTGGCTGATGCAAAGCTTTTATAAGGAGGGGCGCGAGATATGAGTAATCTGAATGACTATAAAAATATATGGGTGTTCATCGAGACAGAATGCGGGAAACCGAAAAATGTTGGATATGAATTGTTAAACGTGGCCAGGCCGCTGGCCGATCAAAAAGGCTGTCCGCTCATCGCCGTGGTGATCGGCAAAGATATCGAGAATGTGGCGAAAGACGCGATCTGTTACGGCGCAGACTCCGCGATCATCGTGGACGGGCCGGAATATGAACACTACACCACCGACGCTTTCACAAAAGCCATGGTCACCCTGGTGGAAAAACACAGACCAGAGACTCTGATGATCGGGGCCACCAACAACGGCCGCGACATGGGTCCCCGGGTATCCTGCCGCTTAAAGACCGGTCTGACCGCCGACTGCACCGAGATCGATATCGATGAGAAGACCGGGAACATCGCGTGGACCCGCCCCACCTTCGGCGGAAACCTGATGGCCACGATCATGTGCCCGGACAACCGTCCGCAGATGGGCACAGTCAGGCCCGGCGTGTTCAAAAAAGGCGCGTATGACCAGAGCCGCACAGGCGAGATCATCCGGGAGGATATCCACGTTTCTCCGGAAGAGATCCGCACCACATTGGTTGAGCGTGTCAATGAGATCACAGAGGCTGTGAATCTGGAAGAAGCGGAAGTGATCGTAGCCGGTGGCCGCGGTGTGGGTTCCGCCGAGAACTTCAAGCTGCTGGAAGAGCTGGCGGACGTACTGGATGGGACCCTGGGGTGCAGCCGTGCAGTGGTGGACGCAGGCTGGATGCCTTATGCGCACCAGGTGGGCCAGTCCGGGAAAACGGTGGCGCCGAAGCTGTATTTTGCGATCGGGATCTCCGGCGCGATCCAGCATCTGACCGGTATCGCGGGATCCGACACCGTGATCGCGGTCAATAAAGACCCGGACGCTCCGATCTTTGGCGTGGCGGATTACGGGATCGTGGGCAACTTAACAGAGATCGTCCCGGCGCTCACAGAGAGCTTTAAAGCCCGCAAGGCTTAAAGCGGGTCAGAAATGGATCTCAAATGGATTTCAGACCAGATGCGCTGCACCAGGATATCATCGAGATGGTCCATGACCTGGCCGTTGGAGAGATAGGGCCCCTGGCCGCGCAGATTGACAGGACAGGAGAATTTCCCGCATCCAGCATACGGCAGATGGCGCAGATGGGCCTGATGGGGATCCCGTTCCCGGAAAGATACGGCGGTTCCGAGATGGATACCCTGGCCTATGTTCAGACGATCGAGGAGCTGAGCAAGTACTGCGGGGCTACGGGCGCGATCCTGACCGCGCATACGTCACTGTGCTGTGCGCCCATCTATCAGTTCGGTACAGAAGAGCAGCGGCAGCGATATCTGTCTCGTCTGTGCGCCGGTGAATGGCTGGGCGCGTTTGCCCTGACCGAGCAGGAGGCGGGGTGCGACATCTTTGGACAGCAGACGGTGGCCGTGGACGCGGGGGACCACTGGGTCTTAAATGGTTCCAAGACCTTTATCACCAACGGGGGCGCGGCGGACATCTTTTTCGTACTGGCGGTGACCGGCCAGTCTGGGAATGCCAGATGGATCTCCGCTTTCATCGTGGAAAAAGGTTTCCATGGATTTTTTATCGGCAGGCGTGAAGACCAGACAGGCATCCGGGCTTCTTCCACATGCAGGCTGATCTTCAAGGACTGCCTTGTGCCGAAAGGAAACCTGGTGGGCAGACCGGGCAGAGGCTTGGAATATGCCCAAACAGCCTTAGACGGTGCGTGCATCGGCATCGCGGCCCAGGCGCTGGGCATCGCGGAGGGGGCCATCGAGGAGACGGTAAAATACGTCCGCAAGAGGGAACAGTTTGGCGGCCGCCTGTCCCAGTTCCAGAACACGCAGTTTGAGCTGGCGCAGATGCAGGCCGGCACAGAAGCGGCAAAGCTTTTGGTCTACCAGGCCGCCTGTGCAAAAGACGACCAGGAGATTTTTTTCCATAAAGCGGCAATGGCAAAATTGATCGCATCCCGGAACGCATCGGATGTGACCCGCCGCTGCCAGCAGCTTTATGGACGTTATGGGTGTACCCAGGGGTATCCCATAGAGAGGATGATGCGTGACGCAAAGATCACAGAAATATATGGAGGGACATCCGAAGTCCAGATGATGAAGATCGCTGGATGGATGGGTGTAAAATAATACATGGATATAAGATTACCATTTTCCAGAGAGGGCATGCTGCTTTGTCTGGATGAAAAATTGGATTACGAGATCTTAGAGTCTTCCATCGCGTCCATGCCAAAGGGCGAGAAGACGGAGGACGAGATCGTACAGGAGGCCATGGAACACCCGATTGGGTCGCCCAGGCTCTCCGAACTGGCAGCGGGAAAACAGAAGGTCGTGATCATATGCTCCGACCACACCCGGCCGGTCCCCAGCAGACATATCATCCCGTTCATGCTCCGTGAGATCCGGGAGGGGAATCCCCAGGCGGATATCACGCTGCTGATCGCCACAGGCTTTCACCGGGCCACCACCCGGGAAGAGCTGGTGGACAAATTCGGCGAGGAGATTGTGGCAAATGAGAAGATAGAGATCCACGACAGCCGGGATATGCAGGCTATGACAGACTTAGGCGTGCTCCCGTCCGGGGCGCCGCTTTTGATCAACAAGACCGCGGCCCAGGCGGACCTCCTGGTCAGCGAGGGCTTTATCGAGACACATTTCTTCGCAGGTTTTTCCGGTGGGAGAAAGAGCGTGCTGCCCGGGGTATCCAGCCAGATCACGGTCTGGGGAAATCACTGCTCCGCCTTCATCGATTCACCGTACAGCCGGACCGGCATCCTGGAGGGGAATCCGATCCACAGGGATATGGTGGCGGCCAGCAAGATGGCCAGGCAGCAGTATATCGTAAACGCGGTGATCGATGCGGACAAGAAAGTGGTCCATGCGGTGGCCGGGGACGCCATCGAGGCCCATGAGGCCGGATGCCGTTTCCTGCAGCAGTACTGCCAGGTGACCCCGCAGAAACCGGCGGATATCGCGATCTCCACAAACGGCGGTTATCCCTTGGATCAGAACATGTACCAGTCTGTGAAAGGCATGACCGCAGCGGAAGCCGCGTCCAAAGACGGAGGGATCATCATCATGGTGGCCAACTGCGGGGACGGACACGGCGGGGAAGGGTTCTACGAGGCCCTGAAAAACTGTGAGAGCCCCCAGGCGCTCATGGAGGAGATCTTAAAAGTCCCCCAGGATGAGACAAAGCCGGATCAGTGGGAGTATCAGATCCAGAGCCGTATCCTGATCCATCACAAGGTCATCTATGTGATGTGTGAAAAATACCGCGCGATGGCAGAGGAGATGGGATTCGAGACGGCGGCCGATGTAAACGAGGCGCTGGCACTGGCCCTGAAAGAAAAAGGGGAAGGGGCGCACATCGCTGTGATCCCGGACGGCGTGTCGGTGATGGTACATTAAGATAAAAAATAACACAAAAAGGACGCCGCCGGTATCAGGGATATGCCGGCGGCGTTGTTACACTTAAAAACAATTTTATCCTTGCAGATTGTCCGACATTATACTATAATAGGAATAATATGTCAAAAAAAATGGCGGGAAAGTGGATGGCATGGTGGGTCATGGGAGATATTTCAAAATCAAACGGGAAAACATATGAATATGTATTTGACTACTTTTCAGAGCAGATCCTATCCGGGGAGCTGAAGCTAAATGATAAGATTCCCACCGAACGGGAGGTGGCGGAGAAACTGGGTGTCAGCCGTAACTCTGTACGGGAGGTCATGCACATGCTGGAGATCACAGGCTTGATCGAATGTATGCAGGGGAGCGGCAACTACGTCCGCTGCGATCCTATGGCCTATATGTTAAAGTCAGTTAACATGGTCATGGCGCTGATGAAGATTGATTATGCGGAGATCTTCCATATACGCACCGGCTATGAATACGCGGCGGTCCGGCTGGCGATCGACACGGCCGCGCCGGAAGAGCTGGAAGACCTCCATCAGATCCTGTTGAAGATGGATCAGCCCATGAGTTCCAAAGAGAGCGCAAAGCTGGATGTGGAATTCCATCATAAATTGGTGGGAGCATCCCACAACCGGATCTTGATCTTATACAATTCCATGCTGGACAGACTGATGGACCAGTTTATAGAGAATTTCCGGACGCGGATCTTGATGAACAAGATGCGGGCGGAGCTTCTGCGGCGTTCCCACTGGGGGATCTACAACGCCCTGGTGGAAAAGGATCTGGAGGCGGCCATGAAGTCTTTTGACAAGCATTTTAGGATCGTGGAGGAGCAGCTGGATAAGATGCTGCAGAAAAATTAGAGTGTACAGGCGGCATAGATGATCTTTCAAACACGCTCTGGGGCAGTTCTTCGGGGGCATGCCCTTATCTGGCGCCGTGGCATTTGTTTACAGACAGTCCTGTCCAAACTGGTATAGGATATCGTTGGCATCCGCCACGGATAAAGTATGGTTTACGGCAAACATGATGATGGGATCCCTCCGGTCACGGGCATCCCGTTGATGAAATCCCAGAAATATGCGGTAGGAAAGATGTTCCAGAAAAGGCTTTTGTTCCTGCTCCCGTTCCATATCTTTTCCCATGAGAAGAGATTTAGGGAATATGAGCGGGATGAGAGAGGATTGGGATTGCTGAAACAGGAATATGGGCAGATCAAGGACGGGCTTGAAAGATTGTTGGAGCAAGGAGAGATTACGGAATATACAAAATGTACGATCATTGATATGTCCATGAAGGTGCTGGAACACATTGCCAGGAGCTACGATCTTGTCAGGGAAGGAGTGAGGTCTGTCATGGGTGGGAAGATCTTAGAATATGAAGCAAAGTCGATAAGGGAAGCGGCAAGAGAAGAAGGAAGGGAAGAAGGAAGAGAAGAAGGGAGGGTCTTAACGATCAGGATCCTCCAGGAGGCAAAAAGGATCCGTTTCTCACAGATGAGCAGATTGCGGAAAAGGTAGGCTGTAACCCCCAGGAGGTTGCAGATACTCTAAAAATGTTTTCCATGTGATCCATGCGGTGTGGTATGGACGGATTTAAAGGGCAGCTCCATGTGGAGCTGCCCTTGCGTCTGTCCTACAGATACTATTTTGTTAGCAGCATCATGATCTCGTTGCTGCGGGCGATGAACTTGGTCATGGCTTCCGGATCCAGCGGCTTATGGCTGATCATGGCCAGGTCATAGAGCTGTTCACAGAGCATGTGCGTATGTTCGGAGTCCTGGTGCGCGGCCAGATACCGTACCAGCGCGTTCTTGGCGTTTAAGACCAGTGTTTCTTTGCCGCCGAACATGGATGGGTCACCCATTCCGCCCATGCTGTACATTTTCATCATTTCCTGCATACGGCGGCTTTCTTCCTCCAGGGTCATCATGGAGGAGATGTTTTCGTTCTTTAAGTTCTCCACTTTCACCTGCAGATCCTCTTTGCCCAGTTCTTTGCGGAACAGGTCGGTGAGGGTCTTGGCGGTCTCCTCGTCTGCGGCGTCCTCCACGATCTCATCGGTCATGTCGGCGTCGATGCGCTGGAATTTGATCTTGTCGTTGAGGCGTTCCATGTGGGAGATGAACGCATTGTCGATGTTGTGCTGCAGATGCACAGCGTCTAAGCCCTGTTCTTTGAACAGATTGATGTACTGGCTCTGTTGTACGGGGTCGGTCACATAGAAGATCGTGGTCTTTTTCACATCTTCCCCGCCCTCAGCCGCATCACTGTCTTGTGACTGGCTGTCCGCGTCGGTCTTTGTCCCGGTGTCGGCTGGGTCAGCTTTTTCCTTGTCCTCGGGTTTTTCGTTTTTCTCGATGCAGTCTTTTAAGGTCAGGTATTTATCGTCCAAATTCTTAAAGAGGATGTAGTCCATCATCTTCTCGGAGAATTTGTCATCCTTGATGCAGCCGAATTTGATGAATGGACTGATGTCATCCCAGTAGGACTCGTAATCTTCCCTCTGTGTCTTGCACATGCCGGTGAGCTTGTCCGCCACCTTTTTGGTGATGTACTCGGAGATCTTCTTTACAAAACCGTCGTTCTGCAGGGCGCTCCTGGATACATTCAGCGGCAGGTCCGGGCAGTCGATCACGCCTTTTAACAGCATCAGGAATTCCGGGATGACTTCCTTGATGTTATCGGCGATGAACACCTGGTTGTTGTACAGCTTGATCGTCCCCTCGATGGAATCGTATTCCGTGTTGATCTTGGGGAAATAGAGGATGCCTTTTAAATTAAACGGATAGTCCATGTTCAGATGGATCCAGAACAGAGGCTCTTTGAAATCCATAAAGACTTTCCGGTAAAATTCTCTGTAATCCTCGTCGCTGCACTCATTGGGATGCTTGGTCCACAGGGGCGCAGGGTCGCTCAAGGAGACTGGGCGTTTGTTGATCTTCACGCGGTCTCTGGCCGGGGAGACTTCCACGACTTCTTTTTCGCCGTTTTCGTTCTCTTTCTCCTCGGTCTTGGCCTCCTCGTGGATGCGCTCTACGATCACATCGTCGTCTTTTAACTCATCCTCGTCGATCGTCTCGTATTCTTGTTCCGCGTTGGCTTTGCTCAGGTAGATGTTGACGGGCATGAAGGAGCAGTATTTCTCCAGGATCTCCCGCGCACGGTATTCGTTGGAGAATTCCACGTTTGATTCGCCCAGGAATAAGGTGATCTCCGTGCCGACAGTCGTCTTATTGCCCTGGGAGATCTCGTATTCCGTGCCGCCGTCGCAGGTCCAGTGTACGGGCTGTGCGCCTTCTTTGTAGGAGAGGGTGTCGATGTGCACTTCGTCGGCCACCATGAAAGCGGAATAAAAGCCCAGGCCGAAATGGCCGATCATCTGGTCGTCCGTGGTCTTGTCTTTGTATTTCTCCAGGAATTCTGTGGCGCCGGAAAATGCGATCTGGGTGATGTATTCCTCCACCTCATCCGCGTCCATGCCGATGCCGTTGTCGATGAATTTCAGGGTCTTTTCTTCGGGGTTGACGACAACCTCGATCTTGGCTTTGTAGTCGTCGGGGAACTGGTACTCGCCCATGATCTCCAGTTTTTTCAGTTTGGTGATGGCATCGCAGCCGTTGGAGACCATTTCGCGGAAAAAGATGTCATGGTCGGAATAGAGCCATTTTTTTATGATCGGGAATATGTTTTCACTGTTGATGGATAAACTACCTTTTTTAGCCGCCATTTTCATTCACTCCTTTTGTTTTTTTGATCCGTTTTCGTCGTTTGAGATGTATTTTAATACGGAGTGAGAAAAAAGTCAAGAAAAAATCAGCACTCTTTTTTATTGAGTGCTAACAATGGGGCGGAAATATTCTGTAAAAAGCACTTGTATCCGCAAGCAGCTTATAATACGATATCCGTATGAGCATGAAAGCAAAGGAGGCAAAAGAGAGCGATGAGGACTGACTATGAGGATCTGGCCAAAAGATACCCCGCGATCCGCGCGATCCGGCAGGAAAAAGAGGTCGTCTGGATCAATCCGAACAAGACATCCTATATTGAGAGCATGGAAAGCCAGGAGCTGACGATCGAGGACGTGGACGACGCGGAGGCGAGGCTTCTGCGTTTCGCGCCGCTTATCATGCGCTGTTTCCCGGAGACAAAAGACAAGGGCGGGCTGATCGAGTCGGCGCTGTGCCCCATCCCGCGGATGAAAGAGCGCTTGGAGCAGAAATACGGGAGCGTCCTTCCCGGCAGGCTCTACCTGAAGCAGGACAGCCACCTGGCGATCGCCGGATCGGTCAAGGCCAGGGGCGGCATCTACGAGGTGCTCAAGCACACAGAAGACCTGGCGCTCACGCATAAGATCTTACAGCCGGATGAGAGCTACGAGAAGCTGGCGGACCCTGCCAGCAGGGGATTTTTCAGCGGCTATACCATCCAGGTGGGATCTACGGGCAACTTAGGCATGAGCATCGGGATCATGGGCGCGGCCATCGGATACCGGGTGGTGGTCCATATGTCCGCAGATGCGAAACAGTGGAAAAAAGATCTGTTAAAAAGCCGCGGGGTGACGGTGCGGGAGTACGCGTCCGATTACAGCGAAGCGGTCAAAAACGGCCGGAAACTCTCGGACGAGGATCCCAAAAGCTATTTTGTGGACGATGAAAATTCCCGGGACCTGTTCCTGGGCTACGCGGTGGCGGCCAAACGCCTGGCCGTCCAGTTAAAGGAACAGCAGGTGGCCGTGGACGCGGGACACCCCCTGTTCGTGTACATCCCCTGTGGGGTGGGCGGCGCTCCGGGCGGCATCAGCTTCGGGCTCAAGCAGATCTTCAGGGATCATGTACACTGTTTTTTCGTGGAACCCACCCAGGCGCCCTGCATGCTGGTGGGGCTGGCCACGGGACTGGATCATAAGATCTCGGTGCAGGACGTCGGCCTGACCGGGCGGACCCACGCGGACGGCCTGGCTGTGGGACGGCCCTCGGGCTTCGTGGGCAGTGTGATGAGGACCATGCTCAGCGGAGAGTTCACGGTCCGTGACGCGGCTCTCTATGGATATATGAGGGATTTTCTGGAGACAGAGGAGGTCTTCCTGGAGCCCAGCGCCTGCGCGGCATTTGAAGGTCCGGCCCGGCTGGGGACAGACGACAGCGCCCAGGGGTATATACAGGAAAATGGCCTGGCCGATAAGATGGCACAGGCCACCCACATCGCATGGGCCACGGGGGGGAGCTTGGTGCCGGAGGAGGTCCGGGAAGAGTATAAAAACACATATTTACGATGAAAGATCGGGGATGTGGTAAAGAATACCGTCTATCTGACGGACATGGCGGATTTCAGTCTGGTCAATGACGTGTACGCATCGTTTTTTGGAGAGGAGAAGCCGGCCCGGTCATGCGTGGGAGTATCCGCTCTGCCCAAAGGCGGTCTGGTGGAGAGCGGAGTGACCGCTGTAAAGTCTGAGGGATAAGAAGATAAGGAGATATCTTATATGGAGAAAAACGGCAGATAACAGAACGAAAAAATAAAGCTTTTTTGTAACCTTCCGGCTGTCTGGATTGTACTATCAGTGAAAGGCTTTTCAAATAACTGTAACAAAGGAGTGCTCATGAGACGACCGGTGCAAGAACTGTTTGAAACATATCAAAACAGTCTGTATGTGGCTGCATTCAATGTCTGTAAGAATGCAGAGGATGCGGAAGATGTTGTCCAGGATACGTTCATACAGTACTATTCATTGAAAAAAGAATTTGAGGACGAGCAGCATATACGCGCATGGCTGATCCGGGTGGCGATCAATAAAGCAAAAAATATGAACCGCACATTCTGGCGGAGGAACAAAAAGTCTTTGGAGGATCATATGGAGACATTGGTGTTTGAGACGCCGGGATCGGAAGGATTATTTGAGACAGTGATGCATCTTCCCGGGAAGTACCGCATCGTGATCCATCTGTTTTATTATGAAGATTATACTGTACGCGAAATTGCGGATATCTTGAAAATATCAGAAAGCAATGTCAAAGTGAGGCTGTCGCGCGGACGTTCGCTGCTTAAAGAAAAATTGAAGGAGGAGTGGGAATATGACGAATAAAGAAAAATACAAACAGGCGTTTTCAGTATTACATTCCTCTGGCAGACAATTCCTGGAGGTGGAAGAGATGATGAAGGTTCGCAAAAAAGCAAGATCTCGTGTGGCGGCGGCAGCGGCAGCTGTCTGCATGGTGTTAGCGGGAGGCGGGAGCATCGCTTATGCGGCGGATGTGGGAGGAGTACAGAGGACGATCCAGATTTGGATCCATGGGGACCAGACGGACGCAGATTTTGAATATGGTGCGGATGGGACATATTGGATCACGTATCCGTCAGAAGACGGTACGGTGGAAGAAAGAGGCGGAGGGATCGCCATCGAAGATGACGGGAGCCAGCGGCCGTTGTCGGAGGGCGAACTTTTAGAGTCCTTGGATGATCCTGACGTGGTATACGAGGAGGACGGCACAGTATGGGTATACTATCATGACCAGAAGATTGAGATCACGGATCGGTTTCAGGATGGCATATGCTATGTTAAAGTTTCCAAAGGGGAGAAGACATTCTATATGACGATCAAGTACCAGGACGGCTGGTGCGCGGACCCGCATAAATATGTGGATCCAAAGGAGCTGGAATGATGGCCTGCGGATAGTCACTATCTTAATATATCCCCGCCGGGGAGGTCCGCTTTTTAACCGGCGTTTTTGGCGCTTTTCTTGCAGAAAGGCACATGGTATCTAACCGCGCCATGACATCCATCAGTTGATCATAGACACCCTTTGCATAGTTGCCTCCCATCGGGATTTCCCCTTTTTGTACACTGTTGTTACTCCAGAGGGTGTTTGGAAACCCATTCCCGCAATCTGTATTCCCCACTTTGCGGTATATCTGCCCCATATTCGGTTGCCGTAGCCCGCTACGCCGCCCTTATATGGAACATATCTCCCACAAATTGTGAAACACATCTTGCAGAAAGCGGTTTTCAAACACACTCTAGAGTGCGTCTTAAAACCCATTCACGCCACCTGCAAGCCCCACTTCGTGGAAGATCTGGCCCGCTTTCGGTCAGCGCAGCCCGCTATGCTTTCCTCATTTGGGTCAGATCTTCCGCAAATTGTGACTTACAGTTGACATAAAGCGGTTTTCAGACACACTCTAGAAAAGCCCGAAAAACGCGGACTTTGTGGAGTGGGGGTCTCCGTCATCTTGACGGTGGAAAAGATGAGGCGCTGTCAGGGATAGATGTGGATAGTTATCCGCTCACAGATCAGTGATATGCCTCCAAAATCGCGTCATATTTTTTAGGGGTTATCTGAACTGTTACGTCGGCGCAGGATGTTTTCTTCAAAAAAATAAAATTCTTCTTGACAACCGCGGATCCCCCACGTATAATGAAATCACTTTGAAGTCTATGGGCTGTATAGATCACTAGTTTTTAGAGATTATATTACAACGATATAGTCTGTAAAGACTGGTGAATTTTTGGTTTCGGAGATTTAGCCGGTTCATCAGTGGAGGCTGTAGGGCAAACCCCTGTATGGCCGTATTCGTTAAATTTATTTTTTTATAGTTATGGAGGTAACATCATGAACAAAGGAACTGTGAAGTGGTTCAACGCAGAAAAAGGGTATGGATTTATCACTGGAGAAGATGGAGCCGACGTATTCGTACATTTCTCGGCAATCCAGGAAGAAGGATTCAAATCCCTGGATGAAGGTCAGGCTGTTTCTTATGATTTAAGCGAAGGCGCTCGCGGCATGCAGGCTGCAAACGTTACGAAATTATAATTTACGGGTTAACCGGACAAAACCCCCAGGCGCGGTGTCTGGGGGTTTTTCTTTCTTTTTTCTTTTTATCTGTTCCGCTCATCTGCCCTATTCGTCTGTATCTAATCCGGCCAGATAATCGTCGATGGCCGTGGCATCCATGACTGTTTCTACAACTTTTGCATCCTGTGCGGCTGTTACTTTGCCATAGACGGAATATCCGATCCATACGACGACTACCGCGCAGATCAGGACGCCCGCTGCTTTTTCCAGCGCCAGCATCCGTTTTTCTTTCTTGTAGATCTCCTGCCGATGGGCTTTTTGTTCTTTATACCGGTCTACTTTTTCCTGACTCATGAAAGGCATCTCCTTTGTTTTTTCTTTGTATTATACAATAGCTTTTCCAAAAAGAAAAGACCGGAAATCATATGACCAGGATGATCCCGCCGTCGTTGGCGTACATGGAGCTGACGCCTGCGGTGTCCAGCACGAGCACTTCCTTTGCGTCGGATCTTTCCTGGATGGCTTCTTTGACTATCTGGGCGCGCTCCGGGCAGTTGCAATGGGAGATGGCCACGGTCTTTTCTTTGAGGTCAGTGGCCTCTGATAAGGCCAGGTTTACCATTTTTACCAGGGCCTTGTTGATCCCCCGCGCCTGATCCCGCTGACAGATCGTGCCTTCATCGGTGGAACCCAGCACGGGTTTGATGTTCAGAGCGGAGGCCACCAGGGCTTTTGTCTTGCTCATGCGTCCGTTCTTGCGCAGGGTCTCCAGGTTTTCCAGTACGAAGTAGGTGGTCTGGCTGTCGATATAGGACTCGACCTGGGCGACCACCTCCTCAAAATCCATGCCGGCTTCTTCGCATTCCTGGATCTTCAGCGCGATCAGGGTCTCTCCGATGGACGCGGACCGGGAATTAAATACGTGGATCTTTTTTTCGGGCTGTTCCTCCAGGAGCAGCTGCCGGCCGAGCATGGCGCTGTTGTAGGAACCGCTCAGCTCGGCGGATAGTGTGACTGCGTAGATATGTTCCGCAGGGCAGTCGTAAGCGTTCCTGTAACGTTCTGGTGAAGGGCATGCGGACTTGGGGCAGTCGGGGCATGCGGCCACTTTGGCCAGGAAAGCGGCCTGGTCAAAGGTTTCGTCGTCGATGATCTCCTCATCGTTTACGATCAGTGTCAGGGGCACGGACTCGAACCGGGCGTCTTCTTTGTATGTGGGCGGCAGTTCCCCACAGCTGTCGATGATAACTTTATAACTCATATCGTCCTCTTTTCCAGTTTATGTGGTATCAAATACTATATCTATACTAGCATATTCCGGGGCGGTTTAAAAGGGTTTTTGAAAAATCTGCTGTTCTTTTTCGCGGGTTTCCGCTATACTTAAGTATCAGAGGTTTTGGTCTTGTCAAGAAAGGGTTGAGAAATGATCGCATGTAAGATCGTCCATTTGAAAGGATTCATGTCCCATCTGCTGATCAAGGAGAGCTTTGACGCGTTCTGGCTGTCGGAGGCTTCGGTCACCACGGGGAATACATTTACGATAGACGGGATGCTGCACCCGGAGTTTTTCTCCCAGGAGGCGCAGGAGGTCTTAAAGCGGCGGCATCGGACGCATTCCCTGTGGAAAGAGGTGAAGCCTTTTTGCTATTCGATCATACGGGGGAAGCAGACGCCGCTGCAGTTTAAGTTTGTGTTCCGGCTCTCTTATGTGAAGATGTGCCAGGCGTTGGAGAATGCCGGGATCGCCATAGATCCGGAGCAGGTGGATGGGCTGTTCTTGAATGTGCAGTACCAGGGGGGAGCGCTCATCTGTACGACGGGGACGTCGCTGAAAGTTTTTACGATGGATAAGTCGCTGGACCAGATGTGGGATCAGATGGTCCTGCGGTTTTTCCAGAAGATGGGGATCGAGTATGAGGAGGGGTGAGGCGTGGGGAGGACGCCGGCCGGATAAGGGATATGCCCCTTGGCGGCGTCCCCATACATTCCCTCCCCCAGATCGTACCCGCAAAAGAACGTGCATGATCCCCCATAAAAGCAAACTGCCCGGTTGTTTGCCGGGTAAGATCATGTTATAATTGGCAAATAATGAACTTTTTTTTATTGTGAGGAATGCACGAGAGCATATGGATAATGGAGGCGTTTATGGGGATTTTGATCAAAAACGGCCGGGTGATCGACCCGGATACAAGATTGGATGAGATCGCGGATGTGTATATCGAGGATGGCATCATCCAGAAAGTGGGGAAGATAAAAGGAGAAAAGGCAGGACAGGTCCTGGAGGCGGACGGGTGTTATGTGATGCCCGGGCTGATCGACCTGCATGTGCATTTCAGGGATCCGGGTCAGGAGAAGAAAGAGGATATCGCCACCGGGGGCAAGGCTGCGGCAAAAGGCGGATTTACCACGGTGCTGGCCATGCCCAACACCCATCCGGTCATCGACACGGCGAGCCGGGTAGGCTATGTCCATCACAAAGCGGAGGAGCTGAGCCCGATCAAGATCTTGCAGGCCGGCGCGATCACCAAGGGTCAGAAGGGGGAAGAGCTGGCCGATATCGAGGAGATGATCCAGGCAGGCATCCCGGCGATCTCCGAGGACGGCCAGTCGGTCATGAATTCCCAGCTCTACCGGCAGGCCATGCGGATCGCGAAGGAGAATGACATCCCGGTGATGGCCCACTGCGAAGACGGGCCCATGCGGGGCAAGGGCTGTATGAATGACGATGAGAGGGCTGCAGCATTGGGTCTGCCTGGGATCAGCAATGTGGTGGAGGACATCATCGTGGCCCGGGATATCTTCCTGTCAAAAGATACAGGGGCGCACCTGCATCTGTGCCACTGCTCCACGAAAGAGAGCATGCGGATGCTGGCGGGGGCTAAAAAAGACGGACTTCCCGTCACAGGTGAAGTCTGCCCACATCATTTTACCCTGTGCAGCGAGGATATCCCTGGGGACAATCCCAATTATAAGATGAATCCGCCCCTTCGGAGACGGGAGGATAAAGAAGCCATCCTGGAGGCGCTTAAAAGCGGCGTGGTGGACGCGATCAGCACGGACCATGCGCCCCACACGGCGGCGGAGAAATCCGGTTCCATGCGGGATGCGCCTTTTGGCATCGTGGGCCTGGAGACCAGTGTGGCCCTGACGATCACAGAATTGGTGGACAAAGAGATCATCACGCCGATGCAGATGGCCGAGCTGATGAGTTACAATCCGGCAAAGATCCTGCGCTTGGACAGGGGATCTTTGCGGGAAGGCAAAGCGGCGGACGTGGTGGTGATCGATCCGGATGAGGCGTATACCATCGATGCGCGGACTTTTGTTTCCAAGGGAAAGAATACGCCGTTCCATCGAAGAAAGGTAAAAGGACGAGTGAAGGTGACGATCTGCGGCGGCGAGATCGTCTACCAGGATGAAAAATAGGGAGGACCGAGAGAAGTGATCGAGAAACTGATCGAAAAGATAAAACAGACGGAAGCGCCGATCGTGGCGGGCCTGGATCCCATGCTGGACTACATCCCCCAGGCGATCTTGCAGAGGTCTTTTGATGTATACGGTGAGACTTTAGAGGGGGCGGCGGATGCAGTGTGGGAATTTAACAAAGGCATCATAGACGCCATCTATGACCTGATCCCCGCAGTGAAGCCCCAGATCGCTATGTATGAGCAGTTTGGCATCCCGGGCTTGGGAGCGTATAAGCGCACCGTGGACTACTGTAAAGCGAAAGATCTGGTGGTGATCGGGGATATCAAACGGGGAGATATCGGCTCCACATCAGCCGCCTATGCGGCCGGGCATCTGGGCCGGGTGCAGGTGGGGAGCCAGTCCTACGCACCCTTTGACGAAGATTTTGCCACGGTGAACCCTTATCTGGGCACGGATGGGGTCAGACCGTTTGTGGATGTGTGCAGAGAATATAAAAAGGGCCTGTTCGTATTGGTAAAGACCTCCAATCCCTCCAGCGGCGAATTCCAAGACCGTCTGGTGGACGGCAGGCCGTTGTATGAGTGGGTGGGTGAGAAAGTGGACGCGTGGGGCCAAGACCATATGGGCAGCCAGTACAGCTACATCGGAGCCGTCGTGGGCGCCACATACCCGGAGATGGGTAAAAAACTGCGCAAGCTCATGCCCCGGACCTTTTTCCTGGTGCCGGGATACGGGGCCCAGGGGGCAAAAGGGGCCGATCTGGCCAACTTTTTCAACGAAGACGGGCTGGGCGCGATCGTGAATTCATCCAGGGGCATCATCGCTGCGTACAGACAGGAAACGTACGCGTCTTTCGGCGAAGACGGCTATGCCCAGGCATCCAGAAAAGCGGTGGAAGACATGGCGGCGGATATCCGGGAGGCTTTAGCGCGTGTCTGAAAAAATGCGTTATGTCACCTGTGCGTCACGGTTGGCGTGGATGATCTTTAAGACACGCTCTAGGATAGAGTGGGAAAGGGATGGATCATGAAACAAAAAGAAATATGCCGGGTACTCCGGCAGGAACGGATCAATACATCCGAGCCCTCCGACGTGGGGATCTACAGCCTGTGGCTGGAGACGAAAGATATTGCCAGGAAGGCGGCGCCGGGACAGTTCGTGATGGTGTACGGTAAAGATGACAGCCGCCTATTGCCCCGGCCGATCAGTATCTGCCAGACAGACGGGACAGCGCTGCGTCTGGTATACAGGGTGGCTGGGTCCGGGACCCGGGAGTTTTCCCGGCTGGGTCCGGGTCAGACTTTGGAAGTCCTGGGTCCGCTGGGCAACGGTTTTCCGCTCGGGGAAGTACAGGGAGAGCATGTGCTCCTCCTGGGCGGCGGGATCGGGATCCCTCCCATGCTGGGGACAGCCGTTAAACTGGGGAAAAATGCCACGGCAGTCCTGGGTTATCGGCACGAGACGTTTTTGAGGGAGGAGTTTGCAGAGGTCTGTCCGGTGGCATTCGCCACGGAGGACGGCAGCAGCGGTGTGAAGGGCAATGTACTGGATGTGATCCATGAAGGCGGATTGCGGGCAGATGTGATCTTTGCCTGTGGTCCGGCGCCCATGCTGCGTGCGGTACAGGCGTACGCAGCGGAGGACGGGATCCGCTGCTGGATCTCGATGGAAGAGAGGATGGCCTGTGGGATCGGGGCGTGCCTTGGCTGTGTCTGTGATACGACCCAGGAGGATCCACACTCCCATGTACACCGGAAGCGTGTCTGTAAGGACGGCCCTGTTTTCCTGAGTACGGAGGTGAGACTATGACACAGAAGATCCGTATGGATGTGAAGATCGCAGGTGTGGAGTTTAAGAATCCCGTCATGACGGCTTCCGGCACTTTTGGTTCCGGGGCAGAGTATGGGGAATATGTGGATCTGGACGGTCTGGGAGCCGTGGTGACCAAAGGGGTGGCCAGTGTGCCCTGGGCCGGGAATCCCACGCCCCGGATCGCGGAGACCTGCGGCGGGATGCTCAATGCCATCGGATTGCAGAATCCGGGGATGGAAGTGTTCTGCGAGAGGGATCTTCCTTTTTTAAAACAGTATGACACGCGGGTGATCGTAAACGTATGCGGCCGGACCCAGGAGGATTACTGCCAGGTGGTGGAGCGTCTTTCCGGGGAGCCGGTGGATATGCTGGAGATCAATGTCTCCTGCCCGAATGTGAAAGAGGGCGGCATTGCATTTGGACAAAATGCAGATGCTCTGGAATCGATCACCCGGGCGGTGAAGAGATACGCTGCACAGCCGGTGATCATGAAACTGAGCCCCAATGTGACGGACATCGGTGAGATGGCCCGGGCGGCAGAGGCGGGCGGAGCGGACGCGATCTCCCTGATCAACACTCTGACCGGGATGAAGATCGATGTGCATAAGAGGACTTTTGCGTTGGCCAACCAGACCGGAGGGCTTTCCGGTCCGGCTGTGAAACCGGTGGCCGTGCGGATGGTCTACGAAGCGTCCAGGGCTGTCTCTCTGCCCGTGATCGGGATGGGTGGGATCCAGAGCGGGGAAGACGCGGTGGAATTCCTCCTGGCGGGGGCGACGGCGGTGTCCGTGGGCACAGCGAATTTCCACGACCCGTGTGTGACACAGAAGATCGTCGCCGGTCTGCAGGCTTATCTGGAAAAATATGGGATCGAAGATGTAAAGGACCTGATCGGGGCAGTACAGCCTGTCCCTGGTCCAAGTTAGATGGCGTGGAGGTGTCCATATGGAGGATTATAGTATTTTTCGGGATCTGGCCATCATACTGGTGACGGCGAAATATTTCGGGATCTTTGCGCGGAAGATCAATGCGCCCCAGGTCGCCGGTGAGATCGTTGCCGGACTGATCATCGGGCCCAGTATACTCGGGTTTGTGCAGAACTCTGATCTTATCATGCAGATCGCGGAGATCGGGGTGCTCTTATTGATGTTTTCCGCCGGGTTGACCACGGATCTAAAGAAGATGATCAAGACAGGGCCGGTGGCGTTTCTGGTGGCGTGCTGCGGCGTGTTCGTGCCGCTGGCAGGCGGGACCATCCTGTACCGGGCGGTCTACGGCGGAGCGGGGAGTGAGAGCTTTTACCGGGCGCTGTTCATTGGGTGTATCATGACGGCCACATCGGTGAGCATCACGGTACAGGCGCTGCGGGAGATGGGGTATCTGCAGGGGACCGTGGGCACCACGATCTTGAGTGCGGCGATCATCGACGACGTGATCGGTATCATCGTGCTCACGTTTGTGATCGGCTTAAAGAGTGATGATGTGAAGCCCTCGGCCGTGATCATCCAGACGGTGTTGTTTTTTATATTTACGGTCATCGTGGGGCTGATCTTTTACAAGATCTTCAAGGTCATCGATGAGCGGCATCCTCATACCCACAGGCTTTCGATCCTGGGGCTGGCGCTGTGCTTCGCGCTGGCCTATGTTGCGGAGACTTTCTTTGGTATCGCGGATATCACGGGGGCTTTTGCGGCGGGGATCATCCTGTGCAGCATCAAGGATGCAGATTATATTGCGGAAAAGATCGATATCAATTCGTATATGTTGTTTGGGCCGGTGTTTTTTGCCAGTATCGGGTTAAAGACAGATATCGGTGATATCAACGCGGGGATCATCTGGTTTTCCATCGGGTTCATCGTGGTGGCCCTGGTCGCGAAGATCATCGGCTGCGGCCTGATCAGCCGTATATGCAGATTTAATATGCCGGATTCTCTGAAGATCGGAGTGGGGATGATGGCGCGTGGGGAGGTGGCATTGATCATCGCCCAGAAAGGGCTTGCCGTGGGACTGATGGATCCGGTGTATTTTACATCTGTGATCTTGCTGATCATCGTCTCCTCCATCGCAACACCGCTCATATTGAAATTTTTGTATGCAAGATATCCGGACGTAGAACAGACGAGTCCGTTTTAGCAAAGGGGAATTTTGTATGAAGAGAGCATTGGCAGGGATAATATGTTTTGTGACAGTTCTGGCAGGGGTTTCCGGCTGCGGCGTCGAGAGCCGTACAGCGGCGGCTTCTGCACAAACGGCGCCGGCACAGACGCAGACCAGTCAGGCCGCCGGGACAGCTTCAGAAGATGTGGGGATGGCCCTGGCAGAGGAACCTTTACTCCAGTTGGAGGAGGCCGTACCGGCAGAGGGCATACATATCGCCGTCGTGGCAAAATCCACGGAGGGCGGTTATTGGAAAAGCATGAAAAAATACATGAAGGAAGCGGTGGAGTATATCAACACGTTTTATGGTCTGGAAGGGGAGCGTGCCGTGCAGGTGACGTTTGAAGGGCCGGATTCGGAGGAGGAGGTGGAGGAGCAGATCAACACGATCGATGCGGTGCTGGCGGAGAATCCGTCGGTATTGTGCCTTGCCGCCATCGATATGAATTCGTGCCAGGCCCAGATGGAGACGGCCAGGGACAACGGGATCCCTGTGGTGCTCTTCGACTCCAAAGTGAAAAACGGGGACGGGACCGTATTCTGTGCCACGGATAACCAGGCGGCCGGTGCGGAGGCTGCGCGGCAGCTCTGTGCGGCCATGGACCAGACAGGAAAGGCCGTGGTGTTTGCGGATGCGCCCTACAGTCAGGCGGCCCAAAGCCGGGTCAAAGGTTTTAGGAAAGAGATCCGGGAAAACTACGAGGATGTGAAAGTGGAACGGGTTTTTACAGGGACGGAAGAGGCAGAAGGTAAGAGCACGGAGGCGGTCATCCGGGAAGTGTTGGAGGAGGGCCGTGTGGACGGTATCTTCTGTACCAGCCAGGCCATTGCGGAACAGGCGCTCGCAGTTTTGGAAGACTATCCGGAAAAAGAGATCCCCCTGGTGGGATTTGACGCGGGAAGACAGCAGATGCAGGCAATCCATGAGGGGCGGGAGACGGGCGCAGTCGTCCAGGATATACCGCACATGGCCCGCCAGACGATCCAGGCAGCTTTTTATGCGGCGCTGCCCAGCCAGCCGGACGGGACACAGGAAAACATCAAAGTGGAACATGTCTGGGTGGATGAGCAGAGTCTAAAGGAAGCGGAAGCGACAGGCATCCTGTACGATTGAACTGATTTTTTAGACAAAAGACGGATTTCAAAAGAATCCACACAAAAATCCGACAAAAATCCGACAAAAATTTTGTAAAAAGTAATTGTATCGAAATTGGAAAAATAGATTGCGTATAAGATAAGAAACTGTTAGAATAAGGAGTAGCGGACTATGAAGAAGTGGACGGGTATTTCGGAGATGATGAGGAACATCACATTGTTGGGCCAGTTGGGTATCTCGCTTGTCGCACCTCTTTTGCTCTGCTTGGCTCTATGTTGGTGGCTCTATGCCCATGTGGGTTTGGGCGGTTGGGTCTATATCCCTGGTTTTTTCTTTGGCCTGGGCGGTTCGGGTATGTCTGCATACAAAGTGTTCATGACGGTGACCGGACGGCAGGAGAAAAAAGAGGAGAAAGCCAAGATATCTTTCAACAGCCATCATTGACGCCGCGTATGGCAAACTAGGAAAAAACAGACCGGAGGTAATCAAGTTATGAGTGGTTTGATCAAAGAGATCCAGCCGGCAGTCAAGAAAGAGACGCAGAGGATGGTCGTGATCACAGCCGTGGGTGTGACGCTCATGTGGATCATTTTCGCTGTGCTCCACTTTATCGTGCCCGGCACGGTGCCTTTTGGCTACACTGTCATCCTGGGGGGGATTGGAGGTGGCCTTGTCGCCGTCCTGAATTTTTTCTGGATGGGGCTGACGGTACAGAAAGTTGCTGCTGCCACAGATGAGGGAAGCGCCCGGACAAAGATGCGGGCAAGCTATACCCAGAGGATGATGTTCCAGATGCTCTGGGTGGTGGCGGCTATCATAATCCCTTGTTTCCAGTTTGCAGCGGGGATCGTTCCCCTGTTCATCCCGAGTATAGGCATCAAGTTTTTGGGGATGACAAACCGGATCTCGTGACCGACAAAGGCTGGATGGTCACGGGCAGTATGTTTTATGACTGAGACACATACACAGCCAGAGAGGAGGTGAAAAAAGGAAATGGATGTAGATATTTCAGGCGCCAAAGTCTTATTTACCCTGCCGATCGACCTGCCGATATTAGGGCCGCTCGCCGTCAGCGAGACGATCGTAGTCAGCTGGGTGGTACTTCTGATACTCACAGTATTGTGTCTGTGGCTGACGCATGACCTGAAGGTGGAGAAGATCTCCAAGCGGCAGGCTGTGGCAGAGATGCTGGTGGAACTGGCAAATAACTTCGTAGTGGGCAACATGGGCGAGAGATTCCGTTATTTTGTCCCGTTCGTGGCAGCACTGTTCGCCACCGGCGTATGCTCGAACCTGATCAGCCTTTTTGGGGTGAGGAGTCCCACGGCGGATCTGGATACAGAGCTGGCATGGGCTGTGATCGTATTTATACTGATCACGAAACAGAAGATCCAGACAAATGGCCTGGGCGGGTATCTGTTGGATTACACCAAACCGATCCCGATCCTGGCACCGTTCAACGTCCTGTCAGAGATCGCAACACCGATCGGTATGTCG
Source organism: Clostridia bacterium (assembly GCA_910575625.1). Classification (GTDB taxonomy): domain Bacteria; phylum Bacillota; class Clostridia; order Lachnospirales; family Lachnospiraceae; genus MGBC164599. Next base: position 16,724 of record CAJTFD010000007.1, on the reverse strand, counting down.
TTCCGTCATTTCGGTAATATCCTGTCAGGCGTGGTCATCAACACCCTGCTCTACACAGCGCTGGCTATGGCAAGCTCAAAATTATTGGGGCTGATCCCAGGCGTGGTAGGTGCAGTCCTGTCCCAGATCCCGATCTTGGACGTTGGTATCCCGGCGATCCTGTCGTTTTATTTTGACTGGCTCTCCGGCCTGCTGCAGCCGCTGATCTTCAGTATGCTGACAGTCATGTTCATCGCCAATGCGGCGGAGGGATCCTGATCTAAAGAGAGCGATCAAGGGTTACAACTGAATAAGGAAAAAGAAAAAATATTTTATTTATTATTTTTTAGGAGGATAACTATTATGGAATTTTTAGCAAAAGGTATTGCGCTCGCAGGATGCGCACTCGGAGCAGGTATCGCATTGATCGCCGGCGTTGGCCCTGGTATCGGTGAAGGCCAGGCAGTTGCATCTGCCCTGGAAGCGATCGGACGTCAGCCAGAATGCAAAGGTGATGTGACTTCAACAATGATCTTAGGTTGTGCGCTCGCAGAGACGACCGGTATCTACGGCTTTGTAACTGGTCTGCTGCTGATCTTCGTAGCTCCTGGTATGTTTACAGGTCTTCTGGGATAATATCGTATTTAAAAAGCAGCAGAACAGGAGGTTACAAGCATGCAGGTACAGGAATTAGTAGGATTCGTGCCGTGGACCTTCATTGCGCAGATCTGCAACCTTTTGATCCAGGTCTATATCTTTAAACGCTTCTTGTTCAAACCAGTGAATGCGATGCTGGAGAAGAGGAGAGCGATGGCGGACGCTGAGATCCAGGATGCGGTGAAAGCAAAAGACGATGCCCAAGCTATGAAAGCTGAATATGAGCAGAATATGCAGGAGGCAAAGAATAAGGCTAATGAGATCTTGAGCACAGCTCAAAAGACAGCCGCGGTACAGAGCGAAGAGATGATCCGGGAAGCTACCCAGCAGGCAGCAACCATCAAGACGAAGGCCGAGAAAGATATTGCCATGGAAAAGGCAAAAGCGGTCAATGAGATCAAAGATGAGATTGGCAGCATGGCAATGGAGATTGCCGGCAAAGCCATTGGGCGTGAACTCCGTGAGGAGGATCATACGAAACTGATCAATGAATTTATAGCGAATGTAGGTGAGGGATCATGACGCAGGCTGCTAGGCTATACGGCGGAAGCCTCTATGATCTTGCCGCCGAGGAACAGCTCACAGAGGATATCGGGGAACAGATGACCCAGATCCGGCAGTTATTTCGGGAAAACCCCGATTATATAAGGCTGTTGTCAGAGCCGTCCATCCCGAATCAGGAGCGGATCGGACTGATAGACAAGGCGTTTGGTGATAAGGCTGAAAAGTATTTGATAAGCTTTTTAAAATTGTTGTGTGAACGGAATATATTGGCAGAGTTTTCTGGCTGCTGTGATGAGTTTACGCGGCGCTATAATGCAGATCATAACATATCCGAGGCTGTGGTCACCAGTGCAACAGAGCTGAGTGAGGAACAGATGTCGGCACTGAAAGAGAAGCTGGAGAAGATCAGTGGGAAGACGATCTCCCTCAAGCAGCGGATCGATCCATCGGTGTTGGCGGGTCTGCGCGTAGAACTGGAAGGAAAACAGCTGGACGGCACGGTACAGAGCCGTCTGTCTGGTATTTCCAAGAAACTAAGTGAAGTAATCGTATAAGGATGGGAATGGAAACATGCAATTAAAACCTGAAGAAATATCCAAGGTCATCCGCAGTCAGATCAAATATTACGAGAATACGATACAGCAGAACGAGACGGGTACAGTCCTGATGGTCGGTGACGGTATTGCCAGGGCCAGCGGCCTTATTGACTGCATGGCCGGAGAATTGCTGGAATTTGAAGACGGCAGTTTCGGTATGGCACAGAACCTGGAAGAGAACAGTGTATCCATCGTATTATTTGGTTCCGATGAGAATATCGGTGAGGGGCAGACTGTAAAACGTACCGGAAAGGTCGTATCTGTACCCGTTGGCGATGCCATGATCGGGCGTGTCGTAAATGCACTTGGACAACCCATAGATGGTGCGGGACCTATCGAGACGAAAGAATTCAGACCTATTGAGAGCCGTGCGCCGGGTATCTGTGAGAGACAGCACGTATCAGAACCTCTCCAGACCGGGATCAAGGCTATTGACTCCATGGTACCGATCGGACGCGGCCAGCGTGAGCTGATCATCGGTGACCGCCAGACAGGTAAGACCACACTGGCGGTGGATACGATCATCAACCAGAAAGGCCAGGACGTGATCTGTATCTACGTGGCGATCGGACAGAAACGTTCCACAGTGGCAAGCCTTGTGGAAGATCTGACGAAGAATGGCGCTATGGAGTACAGCATCGTGGTAGCGGCGACGGCTTCCGAGGCCAGCCCGCTGCAGTTCATTGCACCTTATACCGGGTGTGCAATGGGTGAATATTTTATGGCACAGGGAAAACATGTGCTGATCATCTATGATGACTTGAGTAAACATGCGGTGGCTTACCGTGCGCTGTCCCTGCTGATCCGCCGTCCGCCAGGACGTGAGGCTTACCCGGGCGACGTCTTCTATCTGCACTCAAGGCTCTTAGAGCGTGCAGCGAAGATGGACGATGAACATGGCGGCGGTTCCCTGACAGCCCTGCCCGTGATCGAGACCCAGGCTGGTGACGTGTCGGCATATATCCCGACCAACGTTATCTCCATCACAGACGGTCAGATCTTCCTGGAGACAGAGTTGTTCCACTCCGGCGTTATGCCGGCGGTAAACCCGGGTATCTCCGTATCCCGTGTTGGTGGTGACGCACAGATCAAGGCCATGAAGAAAGTGGCCGGTACACTGAAGCTGATCTATTCACAGTACAGGGAGCTGCAGAGTTTCGCACAGTTTGGCTCGGACCTGGATGCCGACACAAAGGCGCGTCTGGATCAGGGTGCCCGTATCGTGGAAGTGCTCAAGCAGAACCAGGGTGCGCCTGTACCAGTAGAGAAACAGGTAGCGATCTTGTATGCCGTTACCAAGGGGATCCTGTCTAAGGTAGCTGTGGAAGACGTACATGATTACGAGATGGGCTTATACAGTTACCTGGATGCCGACGCAGACGGGATCGCTGTGATGAAAGAGATCCGTGAGACGTCCAAGCTGGAAGAAGCGACGGATGAGAAACTGAAAAAAGTATTAGAGAGTTATACAGAGCATTTTCTCAGCACAAAACCTGAGAGTGCCGGCAAATGATGTGATAGAGGAGGAAACATATGGCTGCAAACATGAAAGCGGTAAAGCTGCGTATTAAGAGTGTGCAGAGCACCATGCAGATTACCAAAGCAATGGAACTTGTGGCATCCTCCAAACTGCGTAAGGCGAAGGAGAGGGCAGAGACCTGCCGTCCCTATTTCCGGGAACTGCATCAGACACTGCGGGATATCGCGGGAGAGAATACAGACTTTGATTCCGTGTACGCCCGGGATGCAGCGAGCGAAAAATATTGCTATGTGGTGATCGCGGGCGACCGCGGGCTGGCAGGCGGATACAATTCCAATCTGTTCAAATGCCTGGAGGCGGATGCTGCGGGCAAGGACTATATGGTGCTGCCGATCGGGAAAAAGGCGGTGGAATATTTCCACCGCAAAGGCATCCCGTGCGTGAGTGAGGCGTATGCCGAGGTGGCGACGATCTCTGTGGCAGACTGTTTTGAGATCGCGAAGCTTCTGTGCCAGGAATTTAAAAACGGGACTTTTGGGCACATCCAGCTTTGCTATACGGAATTTGTCTCCATGCTGTCACAGCAGCCCCAGGTGTGTTCCGCGCTCCCGCTCAAGGATCTGGAGGAGACGGAGGAAGAGAAGAAGGCCCGCAGCCAGATCCTGTATGAGCCCAGCAGCGCTGAGGTATTCGATGCTATCGTGCCGGAGTATCTGGCAGGTGTGGTCTATGGCGGCGTCTGTGACGGTCTTGCCAGCGAACTGGCAGCCAGAAGGACGGCCATGGAAGCGGCCACCAGCAATGCAGAAGAAATGATCGAGAAGCTGAACCTGTTCTACAACAGGGTGCGTCAGGCAAGCATAACGCAGGAGATCACGGAGATTGTCGCAGGTGCGGAGAGCATCTAAAAGGTGACAAATACAGACAGGTGTGGAAGTCATTTGCACATCTGTATATGAAGGAGATTCAAGCATGAGTGAAAAACACACTGGCGAGGTAGTGCAGGTCACCGGTCCTGTTCTGGACATCCGCTTTGCGCACGATGAACTGCCTGCACTCCTCAATGCCATTGAGATTGATAATCAAGGCGTAAAGCTGACGGCCGAAGTGGCCCAGCAGTTGGGGGATAATACGGTGCGCTGCATCGCGATGAATTCCACCGACGGTCTGGTCCGCGGCAGTAAGGCCGTAGATACAGGCGGCCCCATAACCGTACCGGTAGGGGAAGAATGCCTGGGACGTATTTTCAACCTCCTGGGTGATCCGGTGGACAATGAGCCGGCACCGGGGGTAAAAGAACGCTGGCCCATCCATCGTGAAGCTCCGGCTTACGAGGAGCAGATGCCGGCTACAGAGATCCTGGAGACAGGTATCAAAGTCGTAGACTTGATCTGCCCCTATGCAAAGGGTGGTAAGATCGGTCTGTTCGGCGGTGCGGGCGTTGGTAAGACCGTATTGATCATGGAGCTGATCCACAACGTGGCCACAGCCCATGGCGGTATCTCTGTCTTCACAGGCGTTGGAGAGCGTACCCGTGAAGGCAATGACCTTTACAACGAGATGAAAGAGAGCGGCGTTATCAACAAGGCAGCCCTGGTATACGGCCAGATGAACGAGCCGCCGGGAGCGCGTATGCGCGTGGGCTTGTCCGGTCTGACCATGGCGGAGTATTTCCGTGATGAGAAGAATCAGGACGTGCTCCTGTTCATTGATAACATCTTCCGTTTCACCCAGGCGGGTTCTGAGGTGTCCGCGCTGTTAGGGCGTATGCCTTCAGCCGTTGGTTACCAGCCTACGCTGGCGACTGAGATGGGTGCGCTGCAGGAGCGCATCACTTCAACGAGAAAGGGTTCCATCACATCTGTGCAGGCTGTCTATGTGCCGGCCGATGACTTGACTGACCCGGCTCCTGCGACCACATTCTCCCATTTGGATGCGACCACCACGCTCTCCCGTGATATCGCAAGTCAGGGTATCTATCCGGCCGTGGATCCACTGGATTCCACCAGCCGTATCCTGTCACCGGAGATCGTAGGAAAAGACCATTATGAGATCGCACGTGCAGTGCAGAGAGTATTACAGCGTTACCAGGAACTGCAGGATATCATCGCGATCATGGGTATGGATGAGTTGTCTGAAGAAGATAAACTGTCCGTAAACCGTGCACGTAAGATCCAGCGTTACCTGTCCCAGAGTTTCTCTGTGGCAGAGCAGTTCACAGGTATGCCGGGCCAGTATGTGCCGCTCAAAGAGACACTGCGCGGCTTCAAGATGATCTTAGACGGTGAATGTGACGACATCCCAGAGAGTTGTTTCCTGTTCGCAGGGACGATCGACGAAGTCTTTGAAAAAGCGAAGAACCAGTAAAGGAGGCTGTCTATGGCGACATTTCCATTACGGATCGGAACACCAGACGGCCTGTTGTTTGAGGATGAAGTGGCCCGTGTTGTATGCAGGAGTATCACAGGGGATCTGGCGATCCTTGCGAGACATATCAATTTCTGCACGGCGCTCGGCATGGGGGAAGCCCATATCGTATATGAGGATGGGACCCGGCGGGACGCCGCCTGTATCGGCGGGATGCTGTCCATGTTAGACGGCACTTGTCACTTGCTGGCTACAACTTGGGAATGGAAAGAGGATATTGACGAAGACAGGGCGAATGCGGCCAAGAAACGGGCCGAGGAAGTCTTGTCGAAGAGCGGACTTTCCGACCGCGAATATAAGCGGGCCGAGGCCAAGCTCCATAGGGCGTTGGTGCGGTTGAGTGTAAAGAAATAGTGATAAAAAACCTCCGTGCAGTATGAGCGGAGGTTTTTTCATAGAGGGTATTGATTTTAGAAGAGAAAAATGGTATATTCGATTCAGCTAAAAAAGAATGTTGAAATAGGACAGATCATAGATTGTAAAGGAAGAGTGATCAATGAAAGCGGTCGGATATCACGGAACCAACTCTAAATATCGGGATAGTATAGAAAAAAATGGATTGGATCCAAGAAAAAGCACACACCGCAGTGACCATTGGCTGGGTCAGGGCGTTTATTTTTTTGACGATTATCGGAAAGCGCAATGGTGGGCCTCTACTCTATTACTGAAAAAGAGAGAATGCAGTAGATTAGTGTATAAGTCGGTCATAGAAGCGCCCGAGGAAGAGGTTTTGGATTTGGATGACAATGCCCAATTAGATTATTTTATGACGCAAACGCTAAAGACAGTCAAAGAGATAGAAAAAGAGCGTCCAGGGCCGATGCCGGTTTTTGATGATAAAAAATTCCGTGCTGTTTTCTTTGATTATTTTAAAGAAAAGAATGGCATAGCAGTCATAATGGGAACTTTTACGAAAAGTGCAGCGGGGTATATGGCAAAGAGAAGCCGTGATGAATTAAAAAGACAAAAAGCGATCATGGATACCATAGGGCTTGGATATAAAGAAAAACAGATATGTGTTTCGCGAAAAGAATGTATAAAGTCGGCGGATCTGGTGTATGATGAAGAAGAGGTGGTATAATGTTTGATAAAGATTTATTTTATTCATTGTGTGAAAAATATGATGTTGAATTGAGTGACAGCATAGACCGGCCGATGCTCAGAGATGCGGAGAATATGCATCCAGTCACAGGTGAAGATATCAGACGTATTCTGGGTACATCTCAGATCTGCTTTGGGCATTCAGATAGCAGGACAAAAATAAATGTTATATCTAGAACATATTATATCAAAGATAATTTTGCTGTTGCATGTTAGGAGAATATCATGGAAATCAAGTCGGAATATACAAGTTCTCTTGTTTTAGAAAAGGTCGAGATCATAGAAAGCGCTTTTAGGAAGAAGGATTTTCCCTCAGAGGATTTAGAACTAGGGCTTAAAGTTGGGCATGAGATAAGAGAAATTGAAAATGGCAGATATGAGATTCTATTAAATACAACTGTTTCAGATGAAAATGAAGTCATTTATGTCTATGTGGAGAGCAGGGCTTTATTCCACATAGAAGGAGCGGATAAACTGTCGTTTGAGCAAAATATGATTGCGATCGTGTTTCCATATATCAGGAGTTATATTACGAGTATCACGACACAGCCTGGGATGTCGCCGATCGTATTGCCTGCGATGAATATTGCGGCTATGGTAAGGAACTGTACGTAAATAACCTATGTCATCTGATGGTCTTTTTTATCTGACACATCTGGTACAGGTTATCTGCATACAGTTCCTAGATGATCAGAGAGAATATTTTATGGGCTTTTCGGAGACGGCGGCTTCTTCGGGGAGCTTTTTTTATCGTATAGGGTCAGAGCGCCAAAAGTTCATTTTCATTGATGAGATAATTATTTGAAGGTTTGTGGTACGGGATATGTAGCCGATGTGATGGTGTATCGACGCGATATCTTGAGGTGCGGAGGTCCGGAAAATCAGCCACCAAGGGAAACGAGATTTTTTGACGGGCGAATCCGTATAGGAAACTTCGTCCCCTATACGATAAAACCCTCCGGGGGATGCGCACTTTGCGCCGAGGGAACATGGCTGCTGGTGCAGCCGCGCTCCGGTGTGGGAGCCTGGCATATCCCATGTGAAAAATATAGATCTTACCGATTGTATCCGTCCCCAGATCTGTGTATAATAGACCATAGGAATACGATTCATTTTAAAAAATAAAGATGGGATGTGAAAAGAAAATGAAAAGAATCGGATTATTGACCAGCGGCGGTGACTGCCAAGCGCTCAACGCCACCATGCGCGGTGTTGTAAAGGGTTTGAGCGGAGCGATCGATGAATTGGAAGTATACGGTTTTGACAACGGATACCAGGGGCTGATCTACAGCAAGTACCGTATGCTGACCTCCAGGGATTTCTCAGGGATCCTGACCCAGGGCGGCACGATCTTGGGGACTTCCAGGCAGCCATTCAAGCTGATGCGCGTGCCGGATGAAAAAGGTCTGGACAAAGTGGGAGCCATGAAGCAGACATATTACAAATTGTGTCTGGACTGCCTGGTGATCTTAGGCGGGAACGGCACCCAGAAGACAGCCAACCTCCTTCGGGAAGAGGGACTGAATATCATCCATCTGCCGAAGACCATCGACAACGACATCTGGGGGACGGACATGACTTTTGGTTTCCAGAGTGCCGTAAATATCGCCACAGATGCCATCGACTGCATCCATACCACAGCAGCATCCCACGGGCGTGTCTTCATAGTGGAAGTCATGGGCCATAAGGTGGGGAGCCTGACCCTGCATGCAGGGGTAGCCGGCGGGGCGGACATCATCCTGATCCCGGAGATCCCCTTTGACATCAAGAAAGTGGTCGATGCGGTAAACCGCAGGAGCAAAGCGGGCAAACGTTTTACGATCCTGGCCGTGGCGGAGGGCGCCATCTCCAAGGAAGACGCCAAATTATCCAAGAAAGAATACAAAGCAAAATTGGCGGAGCGGGCCAAGAAATATCCGTCTGTCTCCTATAAGATCGCGCATCAGATCGAGAAAGCCACGGGAAACGAAGTGCGCATCACAGTGCCGGGGCACACACAGCGCGGGGGCAGCCCTTGTCCATATGACCGTGTACTGTCCACACGGATCGGAGCGGGTGCGGCCGAGTGCATCATGAAAGAAGAATACGGAGTCATGGTGGGGATCGTAAACGGCAAGATCAAGGCGATCCCTCTGGAAGAGTGCGCAGGCAAGCTGAAAATGGTGTCCGACGACGACCAGCTTGTCAGAGCGGCCAAACAGATCGGCATCAGTTTCGGAGATTAAGTATGGGATATACGGCTCTATACCGGAAATTCCGACCGGATAATTTTGCAGATGTAAAAGGCCAGGAGCACATCGTGACCACCCTGACCAATCAGTTAAAGAACGATCGGGTCGGGCATGCCTACCTGTTTTGCGGGACCCGGGGCACAGGCAAGACCAGCGTGGCGAAGATCCTCGCCCGGGCGGTGAACTGTGAGGCATCCGTGGACGGCAGTCCCTGCAACCAGTGCGAGACCTGCCGGGAGATCCTCTCGGGCGTGTCCATGAACGTCATAGAGATCGACGCAGCCTCCAACAACGGGGTGGACAATATCCGTGAGATCCGGGAAGAAGTCGCCTACCGTCCCACCAAGGGGCGTTATAAAGTGTACATTATCGATGAGGTTCACATGTTGTCAGCAGGGGCTTTCAATGCCCTGCTGAAAACGTTGGAGGAACCTCCTTCTTATGTGATCTTCATCCTGGCGACCACGGAGGCCCATAAGATACCGGTCACGATCTTGTCCCGCTGCCAGAGGTATGATTTCCGCAGGATCACCATCGACACCATCGCAGGCCGTCTCATGGAACTCCTTGACGCAGAAGGCGTACAGGCCGAAGAAAAAGCTGTCCGGTACATTGCCAAAGCGGCGGACGGCTCCATGCGGGATGCCTTGAGCCTCCTGGATCGGTGCATCGCTTTTTACATGGGGGAAGAGCTGACTTATGATAAAGTCATGGACGTGCTGGGGGCGGTGGACGCCGATGTGTTCAGCGACCTTTTGCGCAGGGTGGTGGACAGTGACGTGACCTCGTCCATACACATTTTGGAGGAGATGATCCGCCAGGGAAAAGAGATGGGGCAGTTTGTCAATGATTTCATCTGGTATATGCGCAACCTTTTGTTGGTCATGACCTCCCAGCAAAAGGAGGAAGTCATCGATGTCTCCTCCCATGTGCTGGATCTTTTGGAAGAGGAGAGCCGGATGATCACCCCGGAGATCCTGATGCGCTACATCCGCGTCTTCTCGGAATTGTCCAACCGGATACGATACGAAGCACAAAAGAGGGTTCTGGTGGAGATCGCGCTGATCAAGCTCTGCCGCCCGGCCATGGAGACGGACCTTGGGTCCGTGCTGGATCGGATCCGCGTCCTGGAAAAACAGGTGGAACAGGGCATACCCGTAAACCCGGCGGGCACCGCCCAGGCCCAGCCCTCAAACGGGCAGATGGAAGAGGGGAGTGCAAGATCACAGGAGCCCGCAAGAGCGCCAAGACTGCCGCGGGCAGAACCGGAGGATCTCAAAAGGGTCATGGAGCAGTGGAGCCAGATCATAGAGGAAACGGACGGGGCGTTCAGGCCGATGCTCAAGAGCAGCGTGCCCAAATATGACCTAAACGGCAGCGAGGAGGCGCCGATCCTCTACGTGGAGCTGGCGGACAACATAGTGGCCCAGCGTTATATAGACGATCCGAAAGGAAAGGAGCAGCTGGAGGCGCTGATCACAGAGAAGATCGGAAAGTCCGTACAGGTGCAGATGATCGTAAGCGGCAGTCGTACGTCCGGGGAGTTGGCAGAATTGTCCGTAGATGATATAATAAAAAAAGAGATCCATATGGATGTGGAGATAGAAAATTGACCAGGAGGACGATAAAATGGCAAAAAGAGGTGGATTTCCCGGAGGGATGGGGATGCCCGGTAATATGAACAACCTGATGAAACAGGCGCAGAAGATGCAAAAACAGATGGAAGAGAGCCAGAAAGAGCTGGAGGAAAAAGAATTTACAGCCACAGCCGGAGGCGGCGCCGTGGAAGTGACCGTCAGCGGCAAGCGCGAGGTGACGAAGGTGAAGCTGGCCGAGGAAGCAGTGGATCCGGATGACGTGGAGATGCTGGAGGATCTGATCATGGTGGCGATCAACGACGCCATGCGCCAGGTGGAGGAGACTACGGCGGCTGCCATGTCCCGTCTGACCGGCGGACTGGGCGGAGGATTTCCTTTCTGATGGAATACTACAGCCGTCACATCAGCAACCTGATCGAGCAGCTGTCCCACCTTCCCGGCATCGGGGCGAAGTCAGCCCAGCGGCTGGCTTTTCACATCATGAACATGCCCGCGGATCAGGTGGGGCTGCTGGCAGAGTCCATGACCCGGGCCCGGGAAAAGGTGCGCTACTGTAAAAATTGTTGGACGCTCACAGACGACGAGCTCTGTCCCATCTGCAGCAACCCCCGCCGGGATCCAAAACAGATCATGGTGGTGGAGAACACCCGGGATCTGGCCGCCTATGAGAAGACAGGGAAATACGAAGGCGTGTATCATGTGCTCCACGGAGCCATCTCCCCCATGCTGGGCATCGGTCCGGACGAGATCCGTTTAAAAGAGCTGATGCAGAGGCTCACAGGCCAGGAGATCTCAGAGGTGATCATCGCCACTAATTCCAGTCTGGAGGGGGAGACGACCGCTATGTACATCAGCAAACTGATCAAACCGACGGGGATAAGAGTGACCCGGATCGCCAGCGGCGTGCCGGTGGGCGGGGATCTGGAATATATCGACGAAGTGACATTATTGAGGGCCTTGGAAGGGAGGGTGGAACTATAAGATGAGGAAGATCCGTATGGGTAAAAATGGACGCAGGCGGGACGATCAGGCCGGAGAAGAATTTTACGAATGCATCAAAGATCTCCTGGAACATCCGGTGGTCCAGGAGATGCAAAAATATATCCAGCACGGGACGACCACGTGCTATCAGCACTGTCTGAACGTGGCCTATTATAATTTCCGCCTCTGCCGCCGTCTGGGATTGGATGCCCGGCGGGCAGCCAGGGCTGGGATGCTCCATGATCTGTTCCTCTATGACTGGCATGAGCATGCGGCAAAGACCGGGGATCATTTCCATGGGCTGCGGCATCCCCGGCGGGCACTTGAGAACGCCCGGCGGCATTTTTCCCTGACATCCCTGGAGGAGGATGTGATCTTAAAGCATATGTGGCCGTTGACCGTGATCCCGCCTGTCCATGCGGAGAGTTTCGTGATCTGTCTGACGGACAAATACTGCGGATTCTGTGAGACTGTCGGCGACCGGCACAGGCTGTACTATCGGCGTTATCCTCTGTATCGGAAGATGCTGCGCTCGATCAGTTTCCTCCATCCGTGAGAGCGGCCAGGGATCTTGGAGAAGGCAGGGAAAGATCGCCTGGCAGCAGTTCATAGCCCATCAGGGAGAGAGAGTAGAGGATCCCGCGGGTGATCATGTCGGCCATGGTGATGACGGTGGAAAGCCGTGTGGTCTGGAGGGCCAGATGCTCCATCCAGCCGGAAGCGTTGACGATGCCGGTGATGGCGATATGTCCCACGGGAGGCAGCTCCTTTTGTACACCTGCACCTGGGTGGAGTGCACCGTTTGCCACGGTGACAAAGCCCAGGTGTTTTTTTGTGCCCAGAGAGGCATCAATAGCCACATAAAGTCCGTGGGGGTGCTGACGGGTGATCTTCTCCATAGCTTTTTCCAGGTTCAGGGCATGGATGGGCCTCTCCAAAGTGCCGTAGATCTGCCCGTGGATCCGCGGACATCCGGACAGGCAATAACCCACATAAGGCCCCAGGCTGTCCCCGGTGATCCGGTCCGTACCGATGCAGATGAAGATCAGCTCCGTCCAGTCTCCTTTGTGGTCAGCGATACATTTCTTCAGGGAAGTCCCCAGCATTGTGTGGGCATCCCGCAGGCGGGTGTTGATGTAGAAAGTCATAAACATCCTCCTCCCTTCTTGTTTCATCTTATCCAATTTATCACAAAGTATTCCAGGAAACTCCTGTCGGATATCGTCATACGATAAATCGCCTCCCCGCCTATAAAGTGCTAAATTCCGCACCCCGATCATGTTACTCTCATCCCTGGAGGGGTGATGAGATGATAGAAGTCGTATATAAAGAAGAAAAAAAAGAGGCGGTAGGCAACGAAGGTTTTTTCCACATACCCAGGAATATCCGCCAGATCGGTGAGATCAGCCCGGCCCACAAGATATACATGGAAGATTACGCACACACGTTCCTGGTGCGGATCGCGCAGCAGTGTCCAAATGCGCAGATCGGGCTCCTCCTGGGGCAGTCCAACTGGGCGGCGGGCATAACCTACATCTTCATCAGGAGCGTCTTCCAGATCCAGGGGATGGAGGTTACGCCGGAACACATCGCTTTCACGGATGAGATCTGGCAGCAGGCCGAAGAGAAGATACAAGAGTATTTCCCGGAGCAGGAGGTAGTGGGGTGGTTCTTCATCATGCCGGAGTGCGCTCTGGAACTGACGGACGTGCTCTACCGCACCCATCTGAGTTACTTTGGTGGAAATGACAAACTGCTGTATATGATGGAACCGGTGGAAAAGGAGGAAGCTTTTTTCCAGTACGAGAATGGGTGTATGGGCAGGCAGAAAGGATTTTATCTCTATTATGATAAAAATAAGCCCATGCAGGAATACATGATCGAGATGAATAAGAATATCCCCATCGAGAGCAAAGATGTTGTAAAAGACAAAGCCGTCCAGGATTTCAGGAAGATCATATCCGGGAAACCGCCCAGGGAGGAAGGGACAAATGGGGGATTTTCCCTGCTCCACGCCGTGGGCGCCTGCGTGGTCATCGGGGCCATCGTGGTGGGCCTGACGTATGTGGACGATCACGGGAAGCTGGAGGAGACATCCGCCCGGGTCAGTCGGACAGAGAAGACCCAGCTGTCGGATGGACAGGCGAAAACGACCATCCCCGCGCAGACCGCCCTGGAGGACGAGCCTGTACAGGAGCGTCCTGCAGATGGAACGGAGGGAAAAGAGGAGGAGCAGGAGGAAAAAATCCAGGAGACAGGGACGCCCATGCCGACGGCCGCGCCGGAGACGGAGGCTGCGGAACCGCAGATAGCCGACGCGCAGACGGAAGATCCAGGGACGGCAGAGGCGCAGGAAGGACAGGCCCGGGATGCCCTTTCCCAGGAAAATACGCTGACAGTCAACGGCTCCTATGTGGTGCAGAACGGCGATACACTGTCGAAGATCAGCAAGCGCGTCTATGGGAACACGAGCCAGGTGCGCAATATCTGCAAGTTGAATGATCTGGATATCAGTGATATCATTTATCCGGGACAAATCATTTTACTCCCATAAAAGAGTGTGTTATAATCAAGGACAGATAAAAGCGACAGCAACGTACATGAGGATAAGGGATGCAAAAATGGCGAATGTTTTAAAAAAATGGGTGCGCAGGTACAGGAAGCGTGCCGCGCAGGCGGCCAGGGCACAGAGCCCCCGGCGGAGGCGGCAGAAGAGGATACTCAAGCTCATACTGCTCTTGATCGTGGTGGCTGTGGCCGGCATGGGGAACTATATCTATAATAGATGGAAAGTCTATACCGGCTATAAGATCCTGGCCACCAGCGCCCGGGAGGAGAATGCGTCGACCAAATATATAGAAGTGGATGGAAACCTGTTCAGATACAACGGCGAAGGCGCGTCCCTGGAGGATTATAAGGGGACCGTGATCTGGACCTACCCCTATGAGATGCAAGATCCCATCGTGGATGTGTGTGGCTCCACCATCGTGGTGGCGGACCAGGGCGGGACATCCCTGGCCATGTTCGATGAGGATGGGCAGCTGGGCACGGCGCAGACGGAAAAGAAGATCGTCAAGGTCTGCGTGTCCAAACAGGGGGCTGTGGCGGTGATCCTAGACGGCGAGGATGACACCTGGATCAATTTTTATGATGCAAAGGGCAGTCTGATCGCGGAGAACCAGACCCGGGTGGACGACCCGGGGTATCCGCTGGACATTGCCGTCTCGGAAGACGGGCTGCTGATCATGGTAGCTTATCAGTTCGTGGACGGCGGTGAGACCACCAGCTACGTGGCATATTACAATTTCGGCACGGCGGGGAAAAATCAGATCGACAACATCGTCAGCGGCTACCAGTACAAAGGGGTGGTGATCCCGCAGACGGTCTATCTGGACGCGTCCACGTCTGTGGCCTTCCGGGATGACGGATTCAGCGTCTTCGAGGGAAAACAGATCCCCAAGGAGATCGTCAACGTGTCTGTGGAACAGGAGATCGTCAGCACATTCTATGACAGGGAGAACATCGGCATCGTATATGAGGACAGCGGAAAAGACCAGATGTACACAATGCAGGTCTATGATACAAAAGGAAAAGAGAGATTCAAAAAAGACCTCAGCATCCCCTACACGGACATCCGCATGAGCGAGGGTGTCATCGTCATGCACAACGATTCCCAGGTCTGCGTGGTCGATACCAGAGGCGTGCAGAAATTTAACGGGAATATCGCGGAAGGCGCGATCGAAGATTTTTTCAAGATAGGCAGGAATAAATACGCCCTCATATTGGAAGGGGCGGTCGGGATACTGAAATTGAAGTGATGGGTTTTTGAAAGGAGTGCAGATGACGTGGATCGGGGGTGCGGCAGTCCTTCTGCTGCTGATCTTCGGGGCGGTGGGTTACAGCCGGGGATTTATCAAAGAAGTGGTGTCCATGTTGTTCCTGGTACTGTCTGTGGGTGTTGTATGGCTGATCAACCCTGCGGTCAGCGCCATCATAAAGGAACACACGGGATTTTATACAGAGATACAGCAGCGGTGCGCCGAAGGGCTGGAGAGCCAGCTGGGCGTGGGCGCAGAAGTGGGGCGGGAGGCCCAGATGACGGTGATCGATCAGCTGCCGTTGCCGGAAGGCATAAAAAAAGGGCTGATCGCCAATAATAATTCTGAAGTCTATAAGCTGCTGGCTGTGGATACGTTCATCGGCTATGTGGCGGGTTATGTGGCGACCATCCTGACAAACGGGGTGGGGTTTATCGTATCATTTGTCCTGGCGTTTGTGGCGATGAAGATCCTGACCTGGACGTTGGGCATCATGAGCAGCCTGCCCATCCTGCGGGGGATCGACCGGGTCGCCGGAGGGGCCGTAGGTCTGGCGAAAGGGCTGATCTTTCTGTGGATCATAGGACTGGCTGCGACAGTCCTGTGCCAGACGCCGATCGGCCGGACCTGTATGGAGGCGATCGAGGAGGATCCGTTCCTGACGTTCTTATATGATACGGATCTTTTTGTGAGAGTGTTCATCAACATATTCTACAATGTATAAAGGCAGAAAAAGAAAAATAAAAAAAATGAAAAAACCTGTTGACAATCATTTCCACCCGTGTTATTATAACTAAGCTGACACGGGGGAACACCTCAGAAACAGCAAAGACAAAGCAACAGATATGAAATGATAAAAGCACATTGACAACTGAACAGCGAAACACACGATCATACATTTGTGACGGAGATATCGGAAGATATCTCACAAGTATAAATGAGTTCCTGAAAATCCTTATCAAAGAGATTTTTATTTGAAGAACACAACCCAAACAGTAAATGGGATAAAGGTATAGACCAGAGAGTTTGATCCTGGCTCAGGATGAACGCTGGCGGCGTGCCTAACACATGCAAGTCGAACGGAGCGCCCGGACGGAGTATTTCGGTACAAAGACCGGGTGGCTGAGTGGCGGACGGGTGAGTAACGCGTGGACAACCTGCCGTGTACAGGGGGATAACAGCCGGAAACGGCTGCTAATACCGCATATGCGCACAGTGCCGCATGGCACAGGGCGGAAAGCCTAGATCTTATCTAGTACGGTACACGATGGGTCCGCGTCTGATTAGGTAGTTGGCGGGGTAACGGCCCACCAAGCCCACGATCAGTAGCCGGCCTGAGAGGGCGGACGGCC
>CAJTFD010000006.1 GCA_910575625.1 Clostridia bacterium | reverse complement strand
GAGGCCAGGAGGGGCCGCCCCAGAAAGCATCCGGTACTCTCACATGGCCCGTCCTCTGTACAGGATATCGCCAGTGACCCGGCATATCCATGGGAGACTGTCATCCTGGGAGAAGGGGCGAAAGGACCTATCATCGCAGAACGGAAGGCGATAAGATGCTTTTCCTGCCGTAAAGACCTGAACAGGAACTATGTCAGGCCAGGAGGGGCAGTATGGCTTTATCTGAGGAGATATGCGGACGGGGAGATAAAGTATTTTGTCAGTGATGCCCCGTCGGACATCGCCATATGGGAACTGGACAGGGCGGCTACATTACGGTGGCCGATCGAGCAATGTTTTGAAGAGTGTAAAGGCAACCTCGGGATGGGACACTATGAGTGCCGCAGTTACAGAGGTTGGAACAGGCACATGCTGTTCGTCATGATCGCCCATCTCTTCACCATACGGATACGGGAGATATTAAAAAAAAATCAATCCCATTGACAGTGTCGATGGTTGTGCGACTGATGCATGGGATCATAACATATATTGTCACGGATATGAAAAAGATCGTGTGTTATCATATCCGAAGGAATCGCCAGGCATATCTGTCGCATAGAAAGACCACACTTATAAAAAGTTCGCTGTAGTACTAGCTGCTCTGGATTATGGGATGTGCGGATATCCATTTTCCGCAGCAGCTCCTTAACCTCATCTTTTGACGGGATGTAAAGGGCCGGACGGTAAGCCTTGCAGAAAAAATCAGGGATGTATGCTTCCTGGCCGAGGGAAAGGATATATTCACCCAGCACTTTCACGACCGATATACGGCGGTTGTGATAGGCATCTCCTTCGCAAGGTCTGGCTTCGGACCATTTGGCGGCCATCTCATAGGTAACTGTTGCCAGTTCCGGGTAATTCTGTACGCAAAAAGTATCAAAGCGTTTTAACAGCTTTTCTTCGGCATGATAGGCATATCCATCAGCCCGTTTTTGTTGTATAAGCCCTTCGATATGATGTGCCAGGCCGCTCTCAAAAATGTATGTCATGATAAGACACCTCCAAATTCCAGAGGGCAGAGCCTCATCTTATCTTCGTCACGTTCAAGATATACCTCAGCAGTTTCCTGACGTGCATGCCCAAGGGCATTAGAAATATCATCGAGCCTGTTGCCTGCCTGGAGCATCCTTGTGGCAAATGTCTTCCGTGTCATATGGAAGCCCTGGCCGGCAGACAGTTCAAAACCATATCCGGCAAGTATTCTTTTTAAAGCCCCGCGGCATGCCGTTGTAACTTTAAGCGGGATATATGGCGCCTGATGGCGGATAAATATATATCCGTTACCTGCGGCAGCCGATCCCGGACACCCATCCATGATGTATTTATATACTGAATTACCTACGTCTGTCGGTACTGGAAGCGTGATTGCTCTTCTTGTTTTCTGCTGGATGAAGGAGACCGTTTTATTTTTCCAGTCGAAATCATTTACCTGGAGCTTTAGGATGTCTGCGCCCCTGATACCCATCCGGAGTCCGAGCATGACCATGGCTGTGTCCCTGAGTTCTATGGGGGTGGAGGCTTTCTCACGGTATTCATATATTTTCTTGACCATATCATCGCTCAGGACATCAACGATGCTGCGATGGGGAGCGCAGCCTGCGGATACCGCAAAAACAAGTGTCGGCAAAACCAGATCCTGGCCGGCCATGTACCGCAGAAGCTGGCGGAGTTTAGACCCATATGCATTTTTAATCTCCGGGGTCGAGTGGACATCCTGGTCATGGAACGCTTTCACCACATCCGGCGTTATGGACATTGGATCATCTATCCCGTTGTCTTCAAGATATTTGAAAAAACTGCATCCGGCAGCCCTGCACATGGTAAGTGTATTATTGGACATCCCATCCCGCCTGCGGCTCTCTATAAAACCATCAAGAATGCTTTTGCTCCATGACGGGAGTTGGTCGGACGCACGCTTTTGGCCTGCAGTTATGTTAGATCCCATTGTGCCCTGGAGATACTTCCCAAACATTCTGATCGTGTGTGAACGGCGGGTCGATATGGGATTGCCGGCTCTGGCCTGATCCGGACAATCCGGAAGCATATCTATCCATAGGGTTACAGTTTCTGGTGGATGTTCCAGACGGTCAAGTTCCAAAAACATAAAATACCAGGTGAGATCATTGCGGTAAACAGCTTTTGATGACTCCATGTATTTCCGATCGTTCAGAGCGTCAAGATATTCTTCCGCTTTATGTTCAAGGGGTACACTGGGATGAAATGCGACGCCTGTTTTTGGGAGCCTCATACCCGGCAGTATTTCAGCGTTCCCACCAAAAAGAACCAGCTGATAGCACTCCGGCACATCACCCCGGCGGTGAAGGTATTTCATAAGCACCGATCCGTGACAATGACGAATTGATACCGATTGATCATGATGGATTGATGGAAAAAGTGGAAGCGGCAAACGCGATCGAACCGCAGGCACAGTTAGACGGATACGGCATTGATGCGGAGATTGTAGATGTGGCAGTGGTAGGGAGCCGCTGCCGGGGATTGGAGCAGGAAGGCTCTGACCTTGACGTGGTGGTAGTGCTTTCCACAAGCGAGCGTGAAGATGTCCTGTTTGACACTTTTAACGGGGATGTGCTCCATATCGGTGGTGTAAAAGTGGATATAAACCCGATCACCGCACAGCGGACGGGAACGATTGAAACTTATCTTCCGCAGGTAGAGGACTATCTGGAGGGAGTGCGTGAGGCCAGAGAGAAAGAGCCGGTGTCCATATCCCAGGAGCAGGCGGAAACAGAAGTGACGCTGACGGTTGCGGAGTGCGGCGAGTTCCACAACCTGGGCGAGTTTTATGAGAATATCCCTATCGTGGAGGAGGCTGTGGCAGTCTGGAAACAGATACCGCCGGAGCGCATGAACGGAATCCCCGCGATCGGCATCAATATCCATATGCTAGGAACGGAGGCATTTGAGGATGTGGGGATGGATATTTTATCCGGGAACAGGATTGACTTTGATATTTTAGAGTATATCCCTGACATAAAGGGGGATCCGCAGGCGATGGAAATGATCACAGAGCTTGTGGCAAAGCTGCCAGAGATGGAAATAGACGGCAACATGAGCGAAGAAATGGAAACCAGGGTATGGGAGAAGCGTATGCCTGACCTAACGCCTGCGGAACAGCTTGCGGTGGAGATTGACCGTTTTATCTACGATCATGACACAGCCCTTTACCGTGACAAAAACCAGGGCATGACGGAGAACATATCCGAGTTTGCGGAAGCCTTGAAAAAGAGAGATACCCATGAGATGGCATTGTGGTTTTCCGACATAGCTGCGGACGGAACGGAGCCGGAGCAGAGAAAACGGGCTATGGAGCTGCTTGAAAAGCTGGCGGAGTACAAGCCCCTTGCCAAGATCGAGGAAATGGAAGAACAGAATTGTGGCAGGACAGGGCAGGGAGCAGGAAGAAAATATAAAAGATAAGCAGAGGGAGATGTAAGGATACGGATATGCTGGAGCTGTCCTGCAGGGTGATCGGAAAACTGCGGGATATGGCAGATGGAGAATTTGAACAGTTTGAATTGACGGCATCAGAATAAAGCAAAGAAAGAACAGGTTTTCCTTACCCGGTTTCCATACGGGCAGGGGAAGCCTGTTTTTTATTCATGACAATAGAAAATCCGAGAAACGTATTTTCTATTGCATGCGTCAACCGAGGCAGCATATCAGGCATAAAGAATTTTTAAAATAACCCACAGCTATCTTTGGAGTTTTGACGGTTCACTGTATAATAGGTGCTGGAACGGAGGGATCTGCGATGTCAAAAAAGAAAAACCGCCCACGCGGGCATTACTGTAAAATATGCGGCGAATACAAGGCAAATGAAAAATTTTCCGGGAAAGGCCACGCAGCTCATATCTGCAAAGCCTGTTCACGTTTAAGCGCTGCGGAAAAAGCGGCGGCAATGGATATGGACCGGTTGATGGGTTTCCCAATGAGGCTGCTTTCAGAGGGTGAGAAGAAATGGCTGAAAGCCAAAATGAAGGATGATTACCCGGAAGTGGCAGAAACGGCACGGGAGGTTTTCGATACCTGTTTTCCGCATGCAGAGCGAAATGCCATGAAAAAGCAGCTTGTCATCAATACATTGTCTTTTGAAGTGCATACAGAGGTTTACGATGGGTACGGCGATATGGAAATGGCTGACTGCCGTTTTACCATTGACCGGGCAGGATATTTGCAGTTATGAGGATCATATGCCAGATCGTACAGAAGACTTGTATCTTTCCCTGTTGGAATATTTTGAGCCGGAAGATGAGGTCTTTTAATGGGAAAAACGGAGTATGGTAAAAACTTAAACTTAAAATGTTGGATTGACATGAAGTGGAGGCATCTCATTCAGGCAAATATTTTCCAGATTATTTTGGAGATAAAAGTTGACAGTATTCTTTAAAACTCTTATAATTAAACTATGAGTTCAATTATAAGGAGGCAGACAATGGCACGGAGAAAAAAAGAGCCGAAAAGTGTACACCGGGAAAAAATTGCTTCCGCTGCGTCAGTATTGTTCATGGAGAGAGGCATAGCGGCAACCTCTATGGACGATATAGCCAAAGCAGCCGGATACAGCAAAGCGACTTTATATGTGTATTTTGAGAACAAAGAGGAAATTGTTGGTATCTTAGTGCTGGGCAGCATGAAAAAACTTTATCATTACATCGCTTCTGCACTGGAGCAGCAGGAAACCACAAAAGAACAATATGATTTTATTTGTCGTGGATTGGTTCAGTATCAGGAAGAATTTCCGTTCTACTTCAAAATGGTATTGGATAAAATCAATATTGATCTTGAGTGCCACGATCATCTTCCCGAAGAAAAAGAAACTTATCGAATAGGGGAAGAAATAAACGAAAAGATAAAGGGATTTTTAATATCCGGCATAGATAAAGGCGATTTACGCAGCGATCTGAAGATCATGCCTACTATTTTTATTTTCTGGGGTATGTTGTCCGGGCTTATTCAGCTTGCAGAGAATAAAGAAGAATATATTAAAAAAGCAATGGGATTATCAAAAGTCCAGTTTTTAGAACATGGTTTTCATATGTTGTATTGTTCTATTGCAGATAGTGGAGAGTGATGAAGTGAGAATATCGAAAAAGAAAACAGTATTATTTGTTATCGCGTTTCTTTTGTTTGTCGGTTTCGTTTTTGGGATCCTCTACCTTAAAAGTGTTGCGGACTATAGACAGGCAGTAAGGGAAACCACCTTTGAAGATATAAATATTTCTGATATTCCTGACGAAGTTTATGTTGGTGAATATGACGTGGATTTTATATATGCCAAAGTGGAAGTTACCGTGCAAAATGGAGAAATCACAAATATTAACATTTTGGAGCATAGGCATGAACGCGGAAAGACCGCAGAAGTTATCGCTGACAGTATAGTTGATGAACAGAAAATAGATGTAGACGCAATATCAGGCGCGACAAATTCAAGCACTGTCATAAAAAAAGCGGTTGAGAACGCTCTGAAAAGCAGGAAATTGACCACTTTTTGACTTATTTGCAGTATCATATTCTGGGAGAGGAGGTTACTATGGCATACAAAATACTCATTGTTGATGATGAAAAAATGCTGACAGAGTTATTGTCAAGTCACTTACAGAAGTGTGGATATGAGGCTTTTGTAGCGGAAAATGCACAGCAGACAATATCCATGCTGAATGTCTATCCGGATTTGATCCTGCTTGACATCAATATGCCGGAAATAGACGGACTGGAGTTATGTAAAATGATCCGCCAGAATGTCGTCTGCCCCATTTTGTTTTTGACAGCTAGGATTACGGAACAGGATAAAATAAACGGCTTGCAGGCTGGCGGTGATGATTACATAACCAAGCCGTTCAGCCTGAAAGAGTTGACTGCAAGAGTGGCGGCTCACCTGCGAAGGGATGAACGGAGCAAGTGTACGCCTAAAATCGTTTCTTCCCAGGGCTTGATCGTAAATCTTGCGGAACGTACTTGTTTTTATGGGGAAAAGCCGCTGAACTTGTCAAACCGTGAGTTTGACATTGTGGAGTTTCTGATGCGCAACGCCAATCAGATATTCGACAGGGAGCGAATCTATGAAGCCGTGTGGGGGCTAAATGCCGAAGGAGATAGCGGAGTCATAAAAGAGCATATCCGAAAGATCAGGAATAAACTGAAGGAAGCTACGGGTAGGGAATATATCGAAACAGTCTGGGGGATGGGTTATAGATGGAAAAAATGAGGAAACCCGGATCAATGAAAAGAGCTTTTATCTGTGCGGTAGCTGCTACAATGTTTCTTGTTTTTGCGGCATCTGTCCTGACGATTTATGGATGCTACCGTATACAGAAAGTGATACTTCCCGATTCTCAGGAAGTCTGGCTGAATACACGGACGGTCACAGCGGACGGGAGGGTATTAGAGGGAGGGCAGAGGGTTATCCTTGACGAACCTGCCCAGGTGGGTATGATCGTTCCTACCGGAGTGGATATAGCTCTGGAGAATACGGAATTCATAATAGAGAAAATCGAGTCCGGCTTCGTGGCGCTCCGCCCAAAGCAAAAGTTCGTATACAGAATGGCAGGCATTTCTATGGTGCTGTTTCCTTTTGTCTATTCCATTACAGGTATCATGCTGTGCGCATGGTGGTTTTACAGGAAAGAACTGTCACCGCCCATTCAGGTTCTTGCCGATGCGACAAAACATATCCGGGAGCAAGACCTTGATTTTACGGTTGATCATAACAGGAATGATGAATTAGGAAGGCTCTGCACCGCTTTTGAAGAAATGCGGCAGGCGCTCTATGATAACAACCGTCAGCTATGGAACATGATCGAGCAGCGCAGGATCCTGCAGGCGTCAGTAGCACATGACCTCAGAAATCCCATTGCGATTGTTGAGGGATATGTGGAATATATGCAGCAATGCCTGGAAGATGGAAATCTGAATGACGAAGAATTACGGCATACACTGTCTAATCTTGCGGTAACGGCAAAACGGCTTGAACATTATACAGATCATATCCGTGACCTGAATGCCATTGAAGAAACGGAAACAAAGTATTCCGTAGTTCAGTTACCGGACTTTTTAAGAAGAGCTGCGGAAAGTCTTTCGTTTTTTGCCAAACAACATAGCCTGGAGATTGCATACCATTCTGCCATATCCGAATGTCAGGTGAAATTAGACGAGCAGATCTTTTACCGTATTGTCGAGAATATCTTTTCTAATGCCATTCGATATGCCAAAAGCAAGGTGGATTTTGGGTACTCCCTTACCGATGGTATGCTTATGATAACCATATCAGACGATGGAAAAGGTTTTTCAAGGGCAATGCTCCATAAAAAGAACACCTTTCTTTATTCTGAGGATAAAACGGGAGAGCATATGGGCCTGGGATTGGCTACAAGCCGTGTCCTTAGCCAGAAACACGGCGGAAGTTTAGAACTTTCAAATATTGCTTCTGGTGGAGCTTGTGTAACAGTTAAACTTGCAGTCCACAAAATGAATTGATATTTTTATTTATTAAAAGATTTGGAGCAAAAAAGTGATTGACAAAGAGGCAACTTGGGATTTATGGCAGAAAACGACTCTACGTTTCGTAGAAATCTTGTTTTTGACGGTTTCTCTACGGTGCGTGGGTGTGATAATATAACCATTCATTGTATTCTAAGCTTGAACCTGAAGAAAGGAGGTGCCAGTCATGGATCAACTTAAAATCGGAAAATTCATAGCAGAAATGCGAAAAGAGCAGTCCTATACGCAACGTCAGCTTGCAGATATTCTTGGGATTAGCGATAAGACAATCAGCAAATGGGAAACGGGAAATGGGCTTCCGGAAGTTTCCTTAATGATGCCTTTGTGCAATGCGCTGAAAATCAATGTCAATGAACTTCTTTCAGGTGAATGCCTGACCGCCTCTGAATACAAAGAAAAAGCGGAGGAGAATATGATGGATCTTATGAATGAAAAAGAAGAAAGCAAGAGAAAAATCATCCTGTCTGTAATTATATGTGCATTGACGATACTGTCCGGCGTGACGATGTTTGTGTTATCGGGCGCTCTTGAAATCGAACTTTGGTTGCGCATTCTGCTACTTTTGATAGGAACAATCGTTGTTATTGGGGGAATCGGAGTAGTGATTGCGCTGGATGTAACGACAGGAACTTACGAGTGTCCGAAGTGCAATACAAGATTTGTGCCTACAACATCTGCTTATATTGCCAGTCTGCATACCTTTACCAAGAGAAAACTAAAATGCCCGAATTGCGGGGAAATTTCTTATTGTAAGAAGCGACTGACGCATTGATCAATTCCTGTTAATGGAATAAGCTTGATAATATATTAGATTTTATAGAAAAGGGGATGATTCATAATGGAAAAAACAACAATTAGTAGAAAACAATTTACCACATATATGATAGTGGCATTTGGATTGGCATGGATTTTGGATATTATTGCGATTATTTATAGCAACAATGAAAATCAAATGGTATTTAGTATTGTTATGGTGATAACTATGTTTATGCCTTTCATGGCTACACTTATAGCAAGGATTCCATTAAAAGGTATGGGATGGATTCCACATCTAAAGGGTAAAATTCGATATGTATTCTTTGCGCTTTGGATGCCTGCTTTACTAAGCATCATTGGTGGAGTTTTGTTTTTTATAATATTTCCCAAGGCGTTTGATTCAGAATTTTTGACCTTGCGCGGACTTATAGAGGCTGGTGCGTTAGAAAAGCTAGAAGCGCAAGGATTAACAATCCCAATATATATACTGATTTCCAGTATTCAGGCAATTACATTTGCACCATTTTTTAATATGTTTGCTGCATTAGGTGAAGAGGTCGGTTGGAGAGGTGTTTTGTATCCATACTTGAAGGAGAAACTTGGTGTCACTAAAGGACGTATCGTGGGTGGTGTAATTTGGGGGTCTTGGCACTGGCCCGTTATGATATTTGCCGGTTATGAGTATGGTAAAGAATATATTGGAGCCCCGGTGCTCGGTCCGATTGTATTCTGCCTCTTTACTGTTATGATGGGTATTTTGTGTGATCATGTGTATGAAAAGACAGAAACGATTTGGCTTCCATCACTGATGCATGGTGCAACCAATGCATTTACCATATTCGCTTATCTTACTAAACCTGAGTATGCGGATATGGCAATCCTTGGCCCGGCATATATTGGTATTATCAGTATGATCCCAATGATTATTATGGCAGTCATCATTTGTGTAAAGCAGAAAAGAAATTGATATTATACCTAAGTAAAAGATATCGACAGATTCCAGTTTTCCTGGCAGAATCACTGCGTCCAGAGCCAACAGACTTGTGAGAAATTACAGTTTGTTGGCTCTCTTTATGTAAAGAACTAAGCTGTTTCTCCATAAACTTTTTTCTATTCCTTGACCACATTTTGACTTTTGGTTTTTATAATGAAAGTCGAATCTAAAACAAGTAGGAGGATAGACGATGCGAAAGCGATTCTTATCATTAGCTGTGATTTTTGTTTTGGCTTTTGCTGTGGCGGCCTGCGGAAATTATAACATTGCGGACGAGAATGCCCCGCCGCAAAATGTAGAAGAAGACCCATTCGCCGGGGCGCAGGAGGACGGAGATTTAGGGTTTCTCAGCCATGGGGAAGCCAGTCCCGCCAGAGCGGATGACCAGAGTGTTTTGCCGTATGAGTATCATGGCGGAGAATTTGTCCTGGACTATCAGTTTTCATCAAAGGGGAAATTGGACAGCATTGGCTTCCTGCTTTTTTTGGACGGAAAGCCGCAAGCCTACAAGGTGAACGACACGGAGGCGGAATATGAGTATCTCCACTGCTTCCGGACATCAGAAAAGCACGAGGAGAAATTTTCCTTTGTGTTCACACCGGACACAGGGAAAAAGGGAGATACCCTGAATATGACAGTTGTGAGCATCACCAGGCCCGATTTCCAGCCTGATATGAAAGAAACCTCAAGCTATGGCTGGTATCACCAAAGTTTTGAAAGGGTTCTGAAACTGCATTTTAATGAGGATGCTCCGGAAAATGACAGCATTAATGGAGAAAGTATAACTGCTTTTCGTGATGTCAGCATTTCAGAGGAAAAAGTCACTTCCTCTTTTATTGAGAATGAGCTTGTGAGAGCAGGATGGAATGACGTTACGATGGATACCCTGGATAACAGTGTCTATTGGACGTTTGTCTATGACGGTGAGGTGGTGTATGACAATATCAACCTTACCGGGAAAGATACGCTTACCGTGCGCTACACCCTTTGCGGAACGCCAGGCGCAAGATATGGCATATCATTTTTCTTAAACCATAAGCCTATATCTTTTGATGGAGCGGTTTCCTGTGATATTACATTAAGCAAAGGAAATGTGTGGATCATTGAAGCAACCATAGATACCGCTAAGCTGGATGGTTTCAATACTTTTTATGCGACAGCCGTCGCAGCGGACAGAAATTCAGTTACAAGTAAAACCGGTTCAATTTTATTATACAAGGAGGACTAAAAATGAAGACGAAATGGATGTGTATGATACTTATGCTTGCTTTGGCTCTTCATCTGTCGGCCTGCGGAAACAGACAGGAGAATGGGAACAGTTCTGAAAATGGAACTATAAACATTGAGCTACAATCTGAAGAAGATGATCCATCGGGAAATAACAGGATTGAAAGCAGCGAAATGAACGTGATCGATCTGCAGGATAACGGCACAGATAAAAATATTATGGCGGTCAGCACGGTTAAGGATTCCGCTTTTTCAGGAAAGGTCAGCGGCTGCTATTATGCCGATGGAAGCCAGATCATCGTTGCGGCGGATAAACTTTATCTTTACGATATGGGGAAAGGCGAAACGATCGCAAGTGCGGATATTTCCATGGAAGATTTATGCGTACAGACCTTTACAGACGGCTACTTTGTTGTGGGCCAGGGAAAGTCTGGCGGCGGAGGCAGTGACGATTCATTTGCTGCATCAGAAAGCGGCGGTATCAATGGATACATACTGGATAAGGACTTTACTGTTCAGGATACCATTTCCTTTAGCGGATTATTAAGTGACGATCTTACCCCGCAGATCACAGGGATCGTTATTTCACAGGACGGAAAACAGGTTGCTTTCGGCGGACTTCAGGGGCTTTACCTTTATGATATTTCTTCCCGGAAGGTTCGTACCATTCTGAACTATTCCGAAGAAGGCACGGCAGGTAATATGCAGATTGCAACCATGGACAGCCTTACCTTTACAGGGAACAACACTTTAGTCTATGTAGGCATGGCTGCAGATACCTCCATTGGCGGGGATGGGGTCAGTGTTTATGGTACAGTATCCATAGACAGCGCAAATCTTACGATGACCAAAAAGGGGGATTACAAGATAGATACGGAAGAAGTGCAAAAGGGCGGAAACCTGCTTATTATGCCCCAGAGCTTTGACAAAAAGAATGGAACCCTGCTGATGCTTGATACCATATCTAATACAGAAAACACGATGTCGTTCTCAAGCCGCAGTGAGGGAAAAGACGGTGTTTACTGCTCCGGGCAGGGAAAATATGTGGCTACTGCTATTTTGGAGGAAAGCAGTGTTACGATCAATATTTATGATACGGTATCGGGAAAAAATATCCATACGGAAACCGTTCAGGACAGCAACAGTACCTATTTTCAGCGTGTTCCACAGATTTTGATCTTGGATGGATCCGGCACCTGTATCGTTGTGCTTGGACGGGGTATTGACGAGGTAAACACCTTGATAAAAACCTTTGGCTTTGCGGGGTGATTCCCTATGAAAATATCATTACGAAATGTTTCAAAGCAGTATAAGGGCAAGTATGTCCTGAAGGATTTTACCACGGAACTCACAGAGGGTGTCTATGGGCTTTTGGGCGCTAACGGTGCGGGAAAGACGACACTGATCAATATATTTGTGGGTATTTTGGGAAGCGATGGCGGAACGGTTTTGATTGACGGACAGGATGCAGGAACATTGGGTAAGGACTTCCTGTCAAAAATCGGATATATGCCGCAATATCCTTTTTTTTACCGGGATTTTACAGTGATGGATTTTCTGCTGTATATGTGTGCGCTGAAAGGGATCCCTGATAAGCAGGGAAAAAAACGGGCTTTGGAGCTTCTGGGCATTGTCAATCTTTCAGATGCGAAAGAGAAAAAGATAGGCGCCCTTTCCGGTGGTATGCGGCAGAGGGTCGGCATTGTCCAGGCGATGCTGGGCGATCCTGAAATTCTTATTTTGGATGAGCCGACAGCAGGGCTTGATCCCGGTGAACGTATCCGTTTCCGCAACCTGATCTCAAAATTCGCCCAGGGGCGGACAATTTTGCTGGCCACCCATATCGTTTCCGATGTGGAGTGTATCGCAAAGGAGATTATGATCTTAAAGGAAGGCTCCTTAATAACCCAGGGAACTACCGACACATTAGAACAGAATATCTATGGGAAAGTGTGGGAGGTGACAGTAAACGGGGAAGACGCTGTCAGACTTGGCAGCCAATATTATGTCAGCAATATGAAACAGCAGGGGGAACGCTTTTTAGTGAGGATCGTAAGCGATATGCTGCCTGCTTCAGACGCAGTAAAGGTTTCCCCTAACCTGGAAGATGTATTTCTGTATTACTTCCGCGGGCAATGAGCCAAGCGGACATGCTTGTATGTCCATTTGGCGAATGCCGCGAGAATTGCAAGACCCTCCGTGGGCAATGAGTTAAGGGAGAGAGAATATGACACGTTTGATCAAATATGAATTTTATAAATTATTCTGCAAGCGGTCAATACTTGTTGTGCTCATATTGTTCAGTGTAATAAACCTGTTTAAAATAAACAGCGAATTCCACTCGTATTCCTACCTGGCGGACGGAAATGACAGCCGCAGTTGGAACAGTGTGTATTGGCAGCTTTATGAGGATTACAGAGGGGAGATCACTGCTGAAAAGATCGATCATCTTCTTTCCATATATCAGCCGTTAGCAGACGCTACGGCTGATATGACAGCAAGCACAGCCAAAGACGATCCGGATATGATGACGGGAAATATATACAGTGACCGGAATATCCTGGAAAAATACTATGTGGAGCCTATGGAATATTTCTATCATTATCGGACTTATGCGCTTCAGGTGGCAGAGAGGGCAAAAGAAAATGCCGCTGTTTACAAACAACGGGGGCAGACGTATGAAGCACGTAAAAACAGTGTGATCTATAACCTTTATTCCGGACGGAGCATAAAAGCCTTTGCCTATGAGGAGATGTATAACTATTATCTGAACTATGATTTTTCGAGCATATTGGTTTTATTTCTTTGTCTGTACGGGGTTGTCAGTACCTTTGTCTGCGAAAAGGAAACACAGATGGATATGCTGCTGCTGACAAATCCGGGCGGCGGTAAAAAGACCGCATTTGCTAAAATTGCTGCGGCTTCTTTGTTTGTGATCAGTGTGGCCATATGGTTTTCTGTTGTGGATCATATTGGTTTTGTGTATTTCTTCGGAACGGCACAAGGAGGGGATCTTCCGCTGTATGCTGTCAGAAATTTCAGCACGGCGGCGGTAAACTGTAATTTATGGCAATATGCGATCCTGTCCGCAGGGATAAGGGCAGTCGGCGTATGGACGATGAGCATGGTGTTTCTATTGATCTCCTTGTTTGGGCGTAATGCCCTTGTTCCGTTTATCGCTGATTTTGGAGCAGCCCTGTGTTTCATTATTACAGGTGCGTCGCAGAGCTGTTTCAGTAATACCTGGCTCAAGATCATAAACCCGTATTCGCTGCTTGCTAACCGCATACTATTTGGCAAGACCGAGTTTATTGGTTTTGCAGGATATCCGGTACAGAGTTTCCAGGCAGCAATTATTTTTGCCATAACCGTAGGAGTGGTTTCCATAACGGCAATGATGATGCTTTCTAAAAGGAACTCTTATTGCCGGGAGAGGAGGACAAAATGTCTGGATTTATGTACGAAGTAAAAAAGATCATGCTCTGGCAAAGGGGGCTGTTCTATATTGCCCTTGTCCTGCTCCTTGGCACGGTCTGGCTTGCCTTGTCCGACAACCCTGCAGACATAGCGATGGAGCGGTATAAAAATGAATATGAATGGTATCTGGAAAAGGTAAACGGATACTGCACCGAGGGATCTTCCCTTTATCTGGAGCAGGAGGCGGAGCAGATCGCAAAAGCGAAGGAGAGGCAGAACAGCCTTTTGGAGAACTACTATGACGGGAAGATCAGTGAAAGTGAATATAAAAAAGAGAGCCGGGAAATAGAGAAGGTTCTGGAGCGTCAAAATGGATTTGAGGTTATCTATCAGCAATATCTCTATATCTGCGAAAATGCGGGAAACCGTTGTTTTCTCCAGACAAACGGATGGATGGGGCTTCTTGGCAAAGGTACGCTTAATTTCATTCTCTTCCTTGGCATTTTGCTGATCGTTACGCCTGTTTTCTGTTCTGAGTACAGCTGTCAGATGGACACCCTGATCCTGACTGCAAGGGAGGGGCGAAAAAGCGCTCTGTATAAGCTGCTCATTATGATTGCGGTTGTCCTTTTCTTATCGCTTAGTATCTCGCTTATTGAATACGGGTTTTACAGGTTCAAATACGGACTGCCGGATGGGGATCATCCGATCCAGAGTATCCGTTACTTTGCGGACAGCAGCAAGAGTATGTCGCTGTTGGAGGGATATGTATTGATAGGGCTGCTCCGGATGTTTGGCGGTGTGTTTCTTACGATATTCCTGATGTTCATTTCCGTTTTGGCAAAAAAGTATGCGGTCACCCTGCTTACAGGTGCGGTGTCCGTGATCATTCCCTATATAGGCTTATCGAAAACCAGCATTTACCGTCTGCCGCTGCCGCTGCCGTTTCTGCTTGGAACAGACTTTTTTGCAGGGGATATTGTTATGAGCGATGCCCTGACGGGTGATGAGAAGATTATTTTTGCGGAGGTTGGAACGGTTACGCTATTGACATTGCTCTTTGTATCCGTGCTTCTGTGTATTTTGGCCGTTGTCTGGATCTTACGGCGCAATTCTAACAGATGGCTGATGAAATCAGGGCAAAAGAAGCGTGGGGCGGCTTTCGTTGTCATGTTTGGCCTGACATTGGCAGTGACGGGATGTTCAGGCCGTGGAAAAACGGGAAGCGTTGTCTATAATTCATCGGCAGGGTATGACTGTATGGGATATGAAATCATACAGGATGCAGGGGATTTTGATCATTCTCTCAAAAATACTTCCACGGGGGAAACATATCCTTTAGCACGTTCCCCTATGTTTGGGGTATTTTCTGATGAAGAAGAAATACGTGCGTTTTATGTGTGTCCGCCATATCTGTATTACACCACATCGGTTATGGAAAGCTATGTCAACCGGGTGGGAAACTATAGCAGCAATATAACGAAAGTGTCGGTTGTAGAGTTGGATCTGAATACCTTTGAGGAAAAAACAATCTTTGAGCAGATTACAAATTCCGGGCGTTCTCTTTTGGGCATTGACTATGAAACGGGGGATAAATGGAAGTTCCTGGATTTTCACCACGCTTTTTTCCTGAATGACGACAACCTGTTTTTCATTGGCGATGATGGCATAACAAAAGTAAACCGGTACACAAGAAAAACTGTAAAACTCGAGATTCCTACAAACGGAAATATTTCATTCGATGGGGAAAGCATTTTTTACAAAAATGAACAGGGGGTTTTAACAAGATATGACGTTTCCAGTAATGAAACTTACACTTATGAAAATATAGCTGCATATGATTTCTGCATGGATGAACAGTCGATCTATTATGTTTCCAGGACGGACGGCGGAGGCTTATATTCCTGCGGCAAGGACGGGAATAACAAGGAATTGATCAGTCATATACCTGCAATGTCTGTTACCTGTGATACAGGAAATATTTATGTGTTATCAAAAGAAAGTGGTGAGGAGATCGCTTTACCAAAAAGCCATTGATCCTCGCGAGCAACGAGCCAAGTGGGCATGCTTGCATGCAGATTTGGCGACTGCCGCGAGGGTCACCCCCGTTTCTTGCAGCGGGGGTGTTGACTTATTCCAGATTGAGGAACAAATACGGAAATGAACAGGAAACAATACGGAAAGAGGAAAAAACTCAGGAAGAGAAAGATTAAGCGGCTTATGATCGCGTATCTGCTGAGGGCGATCGTCATACTGATATCGATTATAATGATGATACTTATGGTTTGCGGATGTCTTTACATATACGAGAGATTTACAAAGGAAGATGAAAAGGTAAATAAATACACGGATATATACACAGATGGAAACGCAGGCAACGATGTTGCTCCTGTTGCTCCAAAAAGCGCTTAGAGTACAACAGGAACCAAGTCAGCAATTAAATGATCCAATTATCCGTCAATGCGAAAAAAGAATTGAACAGGGGAGAGGATCAGATTCTGGGTGACGGAAGGTTTCTGCCTCCAAGAGTTCCTGGAGGATGTCTTTGAAACTGTCCCTGAGCAAGGCATAGACATCAGTGACGCTGTTTCAGTTGTTTTCTGAGATGATCTGTCGAATCGGCTCCTTTGCTGCTGGCATAAAAACACTCCTTTTCGATAAGGATCTGCATATCCTGATCCTTACCAAAAAGGAGTCATATATTTTCAAAAACACAAACTTATTTACATTATCTAAGAGCAGGAAAAAAACGCCGGGCGGCTTGCTTCCCTATCCTGTCATTGTGTCGGCTGTTTCCGGCAACGTGGACGAAAAGATGATTTAAGGTTTGCTTTACGGACATCGCATAGCTGACATTCGTGCTGCTATTTGCCATAAAGTCTTTTGTTGACTGGAAAAATGTCAGATCATCACCTATAACTGATATCCGTTTTTTTATTTTCATCACCACCGATCATACATATTTTTATCAATCCGCATCTTTAAATCATTTACGCTCTTGCGAAAACGGCAATGACGGTAATGATGTCACCGTCAATCTCCGCAAAAATCTCGCCGTTCATCTTGCGCATAAGTTGTCTGCAAATGTAAAGTCCCAGGCCGCTGCCACGGATGCTTTCCGCATTAGCGCCGCGCCAAAAACTCTCGAAAATATGCGGCAGATCGTCCATGCTGAGCGTACAACCGCCATTCCTGAGCGCAATCTGGACGCATTCGTCGTCTTCGGGGAAAATCAATTCGATACGCCTGCCGTCGCCGTATTTGAGAGAATTTTCCATCATATTTTGCAGCACTTCAACACTCCTGTTCAGATCCCCTGAAAGCAGACAGTTTTTATATTTTCCGATGCTAAAATCTGTTTTGATAAGCGCCAGTTTTTCACTGTAATATTCTGTGATTTTTTCAATAAGCTCTGAAAGATAAAACTCGCCCATATCCACTTCAAGGCTAAGGAAATCTTCTCTTGAAGCCGTTATGATCTGCGAAAGATAGCCCTCGATCTCGTCCACCTTTTCGTTGATGTTTTCAGCAATCTCATGCTGCTTTTCCGCATCCGGATACAAATTTTTCGACAGTGCCGCCGAGTACAGTTTTATCGCGGAAAGAGGTGTTTTAATATCATGAGAAAGCGATAATAACAGCGTTTTCTTTTCTTTCTGCATTTCCAGTTCTCGCTGCTTTTGCTGTTCGATGTTTTCGCGGAGAATATCAATTCCCCAAAGAAATTTTCCGAAAAAACGGTTTTTTGTTTCCTTTACCGGCGTGGTGAGATTCCCCTTTGAAAGTTCGTAAGGGAGACTGCTCAGGCGTTCAAAGGGCGCAAGGATTGCGTATTTTATATAAAGCATGACTGCGATAAATAAAATTGCTATAACGCCGAGAACAGCATTTACAATTCCTACAAAATGTGCCTTGTTGGAATAACCATTTGCACTGTGATCGAAGCGGTAAAGTTCTCCGTTTATCTCATAGATCACATAGTCGCTGTCCGTGCTGTAAAATTCTTCTCCGCATCGCTCAATATTTGTTACATACGCACATTCGGAAATATCGGCAGAACCATTCGTTTCTATTTCACGAACAAGACGGCTTATCTCTACGCGGTATGGCCTGCTCCCATCGGTTTTGTCGGCTGCAAGGATCATATTCACCACAGCAAACAATAGGATTATGGCAGCTGTAACTGCCGAGAAAATTCTGTTAAACGCTTTCATATTTATAGCCCACTCCCCATATAGTCACTATTTTTTTGGGATTTTTGGGGATATCCTCTATTTTCTGCCGCAGCCATTTTATGTGTACCGTTAGCGTCTGCTGCTCCGAAAAGCTGTCGCTGCCCCAGACTTGTCCGAAAATATATTCCTTACTTAAAGCTCTGCCCTTATTCTCCATCAAAAGCAGGAGCAGTTCAAATTCCTTCGTGGTCATTTCCAGCTCTTTTCCGTTTTTGTAAACGGTACGGCGCGCTCTATTTATGCGTATATTGCCGTCAGTAATTTCATCAAGAGCGTACCGCCGCTTAAAAATCCCGCTTATTTTTGCGAGCATGATATCAATATCATAGGGCTTTTCAATGTAGTCGTCCGCGCCGAGATTCAGTCCGTTCAGCTTGTCCTCTTTTTCTGTTTTTGCACTTACGATCAGTACGGGTGTATTGCTTTCTGTACGGATTTTTTCTAGAACATAAAATCCATCCCTGTCGGGCAGCATGATATCAAGCACGACAAGCCTTGCGCTGTATCTTCCGTACAGCAGCAAGGCTTCTTCGGCTGTTTGGACCGCCGATACTGTGTAATTTTCCGCACGGAGAAAATCACACAGCAGATCGGCAAGCTCCTTGTTGTCCTCAACAATGAGAATATCCATATTACCACCCCAATTCCAGAAGCCAGTTATTCAATGCGCGCTCCCGTTCTCTTATCTGTGTGGAGCGATCGCTTAAGTCAAACTCTCCCTTTATGTTCCCGTCAACAATGTACATGACCCTTGTGCATTTTGCCGCGACTTTAGCATCGTGGGTAACGAGCATGATCGTTGTTCCCTCAGAATTTAATTTTACAAGTTCCTCCATTACCTCGTCGGAGGAAGTGCGGTTCAAAGCCCCTGTTGGCTCGTCGGCAAAGATCATTTTCGGATTGTTCATCATACTGCGGCAGATACACGCCCGCTGGAGCTGCCCGCCCGAAACCTCGTTGATGTCGTTGTCGGCAATGTCGATAATGCCGAGCCTGCGCATGAAATCCTGTCCGCGCCGCATCGTTTCCCTGCGGGGTTCACGCTGTTTTTTGGATTGTGTTGCGGGAAGTATGATATTATCCAGTATGGTGAGGTTCTTCAGCATATACATTTGCTGAAAGATAAAGCCCATTTCGTCAAGGCGCAGGTCTGCAAGTTCTCTTTCACCCATCCCTGCAATATTTCTTCCACAGAAGTTTACCTCCCCTGCGGTAAG
Source organism: Clostridia bacterium (assembly GCA_910575625.1). Taxonomy (GTDB): domain Bacteria; phylum Bacillota; class Clostridia; order Lachnospirales; family Lachnospiraceae; genus MGBC164599. The sequence goes on along the minus strand of CAJTFD010000006.1, from coordinate 246,501 downwards.
ATCATCCATGCCCGAAACTGCGTACAGCAGCGTGGATTTTCCAGAACCAGACGGCCCCATAACGGCGACCATTTCTCCCTCGCCAATCGTGAAATTTACGTTTTTCAATACGTTGTTCTGCCGCTTGTTTACGATATATGTTTTGCAGAGGTCTTTTACTTCGAGAATATTCATAATTGATTCTTCCTTTCATTATTCAATGCTTGCTGTATCGGAGGATTTGATTTTTCTTGTGTACAAAGAGGTCAAAAACGCGCTTACGGCTGTGGCGGTAAGGACGATAACGGGGAATACTGCGTATATCTCCACAGGGTTTTGCATATATTCTACGCCCATTTCAAGCCCCATCGTCCCGAAAATAGGGTCGAAGCAAAGCTTTGTAAGGGGCATACCAAAAAACTCCGCAAGAAGTACAGCCGCCGCCACCGCAATGAAAAATCTTAATGTGTACTGTCCATATATTTTGGCGTTCCTAATGCCGATGGCTTTCAAAAGGGCGATTTCCGCCTGCTCCTTTGCGATAAAGGAACGCGCCATAAGCACGGTTATAAGTGCGGCTAAAATTACCGTAAGGACGGCGGACATTTTTTTAACCGCGTCTATGGCATCGCCGACTCCGGTGGTGTCCTTTACGGTTTCGCCCGCTGTTTTAACGCTTGAAAACTTAGGATAAAGCTCCTCGATTTTTTCAATTCTGCTTAATACTTCCTTATCGTCGGGGTCGTCGGTAAATCTTATCTGCGTACCGGGGGAGCCGATTGCTGCGATATAGTTGATATCGCAGTCAGTATGAACCCTTACGGATATGCCCTGGTTGACCATTGCCTGATACAGAGCGGTTATGATGAACTCCGCCGTTTCGCCCGTCGGGTAGGACAAGGTAACGGTATCGCCTATTTCCGCACCCAGCTTTTTTGCCAAAAGGGTTGTCATCGCAATTTCGTCGCTGTTTTGGGGAGGAGTACCCTCTAAATATTCGTACATATCCATTGTTGTCCCAGTACCCTGAAGTATAGCTGTCTTGCTTTCATATTCGCCGTATCTTATCATCGTATAAATATAATATTCCGTCATACATTCCGCGGGCATACCGTTTTCCGCGAGGGACTGCTCCATATCCTCAAGATATTTTTCAACCTTTTCATGCCCGTCCTCGGTCATAAATTTCACAGCTTCGTCGCCGATGTCCGCAACGGCGTGGCAGTCTGCATTCCCGAAATATTTCAGCAGCTTTCCGCTTTTAAGAGACGCCGTGGCATTGGAAAGCATTATCAGCAGCGACATACACAGAAAAAACGTAAAAGCAATGACAGCGTAGCGTTTGGGACTGCTTACAATATCGTTTGCGGCAAGGAAAGCCGTCGTGCCAAGCCGCGATCTTCCAAGGCTCATAACGCCTTTTTTGCGGAAGCGTTCCCCTGTCTGCCCGTTCCTTACAGCGTCGATAGGGGACATTTTGCTCACCCTGCCCGTACAACTGAGACAGAACAGGAGAATCACAGCCGCTGTCAGAACCGCGCAGGCAATGTTTACAAATCCGTTATTGCTGCTGTCTATTATAATAGACTCCGAGGGATAACTTATAAGCATTTTCCCGAATGGGTAGCTGAGTATCAAGCCGAGTGCTGCGCCGACAACGGAAATGGCGAAGTATTTTGTAAGGTACAGCCCCCGAATTTTTATGTTCCGTATGCCTATTGCTTTCATAACGCCTATCTCGCGGAATTCTTCGGAGAGGGTAAAGGCTATGGTGAACCGCAGTACCGCAAAGGATATGATGATAAGAATAAGGCTCACCGCAAGGATAAGACCCATGATCATCATGTTAAAAATATAGGCTTGACCCAGTGTATCTGTGCCACTCGCAAAGGTAAAGCTGTCGGATATATCCGCTATCTGGGACAGGGTCTTGTCAAGATTGGCGGTGTGTATGTATAAGAATTTCCCGCCGTACATATTTTTCATCGTTTCGTCGGACATATATTCGTCAAATTCCTCGCCGTTCATGATAAACCTTTTAATGCCCATCAATTCCGTGCCGCAGACAGCGTCCTTGAAACTGCCCGCAAAGGTAAATTCGTGGCTTACGCCCTCTATTTCGACAGTAATTTTGTCGCCTGCCTTAAGTCCCATGCTTTCCTCTATGAAACGGGTAGCGTAAATTTCCCCTTTCGGTACGCTTTTAAGAATACTTTCGTCGTCCAGAAAATAATTCATCCCCATATCGCTGTCGCTCTGTAATACAAATATCTGATTGGCGTTGGAATCGTTAAGTGGTTCGCCGACCCGCGTAATATTGGACTGGGACATACGGATGAACTCCTCGATACGGAAATCGTCTATCGCGGAGGCGTTTTCAAGCGTCCCGCATATGTCCTTGTCTGAGGATTTGTTTTCGCTCATCGCCCAGTAATCGGGCACGTCCGCCATTTCAAAATAGCTGTCCAGCGCAGTCGTCACGGTGATGATGTTGCTCACGCCTGAGGACATGAACATCGACGCGAGTATAATAAATACCAGCAGTATCACGTTCATTGCCCTTTTGCGCTTTAGGTCTTTTTTCAGTATTCGTAAATACATTTCTATTGCTCCTTTCGCTTTGTGTTCTTAATTGTAGCATAGAAGTTATTAAATAATCCTTAAATCGTTTTGCGAGAATCAAATTTTTAGCGTGATGACGAAAATCATCTGTGTGCTTTTATGAGATCAAGAATCAGAGGTGTGACAAGTGGAAACCAAAAACGTAGGCAAGTAATGAGCCGGAATATCCTTTTCAGGTCTCCGACTCGCTTGTTGGGGTTCCCCCGAGCCCCAGGCGTCCGACCGAACACGTCTTTCGGCATGGCAGACTGTAAACAAAGTACTGTATTTATGACCGCCTCTCTGATATAATGGAAGATATCAGGAAGGCGGTGTTTTTTATGATGACAATAAAGATAGATAAGAAGAGGGACCAGATGATGGTATTCTGTATGGACGATATGGTCCCAAAGGACCATTTACTCCGGCTGATCGACAGGGCCATCGACTGGAGCTTTATCTATGACCTTGTGGAAGGGACATACTGTCATGACAATGGACGGCTGAGTATGGATCCGGCCATTGCTGCCTTATAAACGACCGATGACAAAAGAAGGGTTTTTTAAGAAATATGAGTATGTATATGATGAGTATTACGACTGTTACATTTGCCCGGAGGAAGGAGACCATCGAGCGGATCTTCGGGACTGCGAAAGAGCAGCACGGGTCCCGTTATACACGATACATAGGAAGGGCACGGATGGAGATGAGCGCCGGGCTCACCTTTGCGTGCATGAACTTAAAGAAACTGGCAAGGATCCTTGCTAGAAAGGGGAGCGGGGGACGGCCCGCCAAGGAACGTCCACATATTTTAAAAAAGATATATCTCAAGATAAAAGAGAGGTGTTGGAGTTTGACTCTGACACCTCTCTTTGTCAACTATTTCATATTTTTTGAATAAAAATATGAAATAGTTGACATTAAATATTATCATTACTGGCAGGATTTATGATCTAAATTTGACCTGCCCATGAAAGGAGAAATCAGGAATGTATGATCTGTGGACACTTATTATTTTGATTATGCTTATTTTAGGCGGCGGCGGTTCATTGGCAGGTACATGGTGGTGTAAAAACAAAAAGAAGAAAAAGAACGCAGATGAACCTCAAAGCAGTAAATAGCAAAGCCAGCCGCACCAGTCAATGCTCAAGGGGATATTTCCGTGAATATCACAGAAGCATACAAGGAGCATATCGAATACACATTTAACGCCTTTTGCAGAATTGTCATTCGCTATGCGGCTATCGGCGCATGGCATGAATGGAGCAGACGGCGGCAAAGAGAAGTATCTTTTGAATATCTTACAGAAGAAAAATATCACACTTTAAACGCATCAGGCGGGTTTTTCATAAATTCTTATGAGGAATACCCTGTCACTATATGCGGTCAGACAATTATGCTAACCAGTGGAGAGTTTGCCGAAGCCCTGTCCGTCTTGCCGAGAAAAAGAGGGAAATTATCTGCCTTTACTTTTTTGAGAGATACACACAACAGGAGATCGGGGAAATATATGGACGCTGCCGGAGTACGGCATGGCATCACATACATAGTGCCTTGCTGGTGTTAAGGGAAGAAATGGAGGAACTTATACATGAGGAATCCTAACCTTGTACCTTATGAAACCATTATAAAAGCGACTAGAGTGTGTCTGAAAACCGCTTTATGTCAACTATAAGTCACACTTTGTGGAAAATCTGGCCCAAATGAGGAAGGCATAGCGGGCTACGCTGACCGAAAGCGGGCCAGATTTTCCACAAAGTGGGGCTTGCAGGTGGCGTGAATGGGTTTTCAGACACACTCTAGCGGAGAGCCGGAAGCCATTGACAAGGCTTTGCAACATTACAGCAAGCGGATCCGTCTTGCTTCCCTTGAAAACGGACACTTCAACAAGGACACCGAGGACAACATAAAGCAGCGGCTTATCGCCGCACTGTTTCAATTTCGCTTTGATGAACAGGAAATATAAGGAATTTAGGTGTTTTTATGCACTTCCATTTGTAATAGTTTTTGGCTTGTTATATCGCTTTTGGCTAATTGGAAGAGCATATTTATTTGGCGTTTTAACCTCTTTTGTAGTATTAGGCTTTGGTAGTGTATTTTTATATATCCGGGTACAGCGTCTTTAAAAACTGAATAACCGCCGCTACATAGAACGGCACGCCATGACAGGAGATCAAAAAAGATTTCTTGTTTTTTGTACTCATTTTAAGCATTTTGAAAAAACGTCAGTATTATGCCGTGCAAAGGGAGATAAAAAGAAATTTCCCCAAATTCCCGCCTATTCGGGCTTGTGTGGTGTTGTAAGGAATGCATGCTTGACCGAGGAAGGATACGCTGAGTTTTCCGAGCGTGTCACCCTCTGCAAAATGAGCCAGTCTGAATATATCCGGCAAGCCTTGATCAAGTCAAGCATACGCCAGGTTATCACCGTTTCCCCGGTCGATGATGGATTGCTCTCTGCCGTTGGGAAACTGAAAGCCGTGGAAAGCGCTTTACGGGAGAAAAATGTTCACGGAGCTGTATGAGATGGAAAATATCGTAGTGCTTGATATGGGCAGGTATGGTTTTGCAGAGCTCAAATATTACAAGCCGCCACATGGCTTTGAGGATGCAATAACTTTTACGGACAGCGTGGCATTATTTGAAGAGTTGTAGGGAATGGCTGAATACAAAGCTGTATTTACTGGCAAAGGGTACTCCATTGTTGGAGAAAGATTCTGTATGATGCAGTTTTGTGATCTGCTCATGGTTTGGGGCTGCCTGAGAAGTATATATTAGTTTTATACCCTTGCTGTAGTCTGCTTTCTATTTCTATTGTTCCGTGGTGCGCTTCAATAATCTGTCGTACTAAAAGAAGTCCTAAGCCATGACGGAGATCTAAGCGGTCATCGGTACTCTCCATGTAATGTGGTCTGTTTTTCAGTTCTTCTAATTTTTCAGCAGAAATACCAATGCCATTATCCTGAACGGTTAAAAGAAGTTTGCTTTCTGTTATCTGCAATGACAAAATAATTGTGCAGCCTTTGGGATTGCTGTGAATGCTGTTTTGGACCAGATTATTGACAGCTCGTGTGATCAGTTTTGTATCGCATTCTATCATGCTGTTTTTAGAGTCAGGAGAAATATTTACCTCTAAAGGATAGAAATCCGGCAGACCGCTATTTATCAGGTCTATAGCGTAGGAACGTAACAGTTTTGAAAGTCGGATATTTTCTTTTTGCAGAGGCTGCATTTCATATTCAAGCTTTGATACGAGATTCAAATCCTGCACTAGATCTTTTATTTTGATACTTTGCCGGGATATAACAGCCGCCTGTTCCTTGATCCGGCTACTGGCATTTTTGTCATTAACAATCCTATCCGCATATCCCATGATCATGGATAATGGAGTGCGGATGTCGTGGGATACACCGCTGATCCAATTTGCCCGTGCAGTATTCTGGCGGCTGATGATATTAGATGCTTTATTTATGCTGTCGGCTATTTCTGACAGTTCGCCGTTTACAGATAGGTTTATGCTTTTCCCCTCTGACAAGGTGGCAATCGAGGAAATAATTGGTTCTGTATTTTTGCTGATCTGTGCTTTAGAACGTGAATAGGCAAGGAACAGGACCAGCAGGTCGAATACAAGGATGCCAAGAAAAAAGAGGGGGATTTTACGAACCGTGTCAATGGGATAATAATTGCTGGTAATTTTCATATAGCTGTTTTTGGGATAACCGATCACTAATAAGCCATTCACATCACTCCATACAAATACGGGATAATCTTTCAAATATCCTTTGGAAAATATTGCAATATCCTGAATCGAATATTCAGTTGGGATTTCCTCTGGCAGATTAACAGTCCAATTGCAGGAGCCTTCCATATTCAGATACATTGCCCATAAAGAGTTGGTTGTTATCATTCTTTCCGCTTTATTCGTTATGTCATTAGAAGAGGAAGCCGCTGCCACCTGTTTTAACATATTCTGGGGAGAGATACTTCCAAAGTTTTTTGATACTGCACTGTAAAATGTAAAAGCAAATGCAGCTATGTTCAATATAACGAGAGCCAGAATAAGTCCAATAAAAGACAGTAAGTGTTTTGAGATATATCTGCTAAATACTTTCATGGCTTCACTTCCTTGCATTTAATTTATAACCAAGTCCTTTAACGGTTATGAGCGATACAGGCTTTGAAGGATCAGTTTCAATTTTTTCCCGTATACGCCGGATATGGGCATTCAGGCTATTTTCATATCCAAAAGGATTATCGCCCCATAATGCTTCGCATAAGGTATCGATGCTTACGATCCTTCCCTCACTGTGGGATAATGTTTTTAACAGCGTATGTTCTTTGGCAGTCAGGGCAACTATAATTCCATTTTTATTGACTTCGGCGCGGCTGAAATCTATCGTGCAGCCTTCCAGCTCTAATAATGGGGAATCTGCTTTATAGCATCGGCGCAGAACTGCATGGACACGCAATAATAGTTCCTGCGGCAAAAAAGGTTTTACCACATAATCATCTGCCCCAAGTCCTAAGCCAGCAAGTTTATCAGCCGCTTCATCTTTTGCTGTCAGAAATATAACTGGAATATTCGTAAATGCCCGTAATTTCTTCATAAGAGAAAATCCGTCCCCGTCCGGCAGCATGACATCAAGGATTGCAAGGTCGGGTTTTTCCTGTCTGGCATAGATAAGTCCGGTCTGGACAGTTCCTGCATCAATGATATTTGAGAAACCGTCATCTGATAGGATGTCAATTACTAATTTACGCAGTTCTGGCTCATCATCAACCAACAGGATTTTTTTTGTATGCAAAAATGATCGTTCCATTTGTATGATCCACCTTTCAAAAATCTATCAATAACAGCAGTAAATATTATAGCATAGCGGAACGGTTTTCGGGATCCTATGGCAAAAAAGTAAGGTAAAAGTAAGGATACGAGAAAGTTAATGTCAGATTGGGGATGTAAACTAAAGAAAAAAGAAAGGAGAGTTTTTTATGGACTATATTATCACAACGGAGCAGTTGACAAAGAAATATAAAAATTTTATTTCGGTCAATAAGGTTTCCATGCACATTCAGAAAGGCAGTATCTACGGTTTCCTTGGCCCTAATGGGGCGGGAAAATCTACTACAATGAAGATGTTGTTAGGGCTCACACCGCCTACAGGCGGAAGATTCACGGTTGATGGAGGTCATTTTCCAGACGACCGGATCAGCATTTTAAAGAAAGTGGGTTCTTTTATCGAATCCCCGTCTTTTTACGCAAATCTGACAGGCCGGGAAAACCTTGATATTATCCGCAGGATCTTGGGGATGCCGGAAAATACGGTGGATGATACATTGGAGTTAGTCGGTTTGGCAGAGTTTGGTAACCGGCTTGCCAAAAAATATTCGTTGGGCATGAAACAGCGTCTTGGGCTTGCGGGAGCTTTGCTTGGGCGTCCGCCAATCCTGATCTTAGACGAACCTACAAATGGTCTTGACCCTTCCGGTATTCATGAGATCCGTAATCTGATAAAGTCATTGCCGAGCCTTTATGATTGCACCGTCCTGATATCTTCTCATATTCTGTCGGAAATAGAATTGATGGCAGATGACATTGGCATTCTTAATCATGGCCGGCTGCTGTTCGAGGGAAGTCTTGACGAACTTAGGCAGAATGCAGTACAGGCAGGTTTCGCAGCGGATGATAAGATCAGTTCCTCTAATTTGGAAGATATGTTCCTTTCCATGATCGATAAGGATAATGCAGCCAGAAAGCAGAGGGTGCAATTATGAAAACACTTATCATTGAACTTCGGAAAGAAAAAAGGACTGGCGTTATTCCGTTGTTGTTATTAGTTGGTATCTTGGGAGCAGCCTATGCGTTTGTCAATTTTATTGTGCGTAAGGATACATTACTGAGCCTTCCGTTAGCTCCGATGGACGTTCTTTTAACACAGCTTTACGGAATGATCATGGTTTTGAACATGTTTGGTATCGTTGTAGCCGCCTGTATGGTTTATAACATGGAATTTAAAGGAGCTGCGATCAAAAAGATGTATATGCTGCCGATCAGTGTTCCTAAAATGTATCTTTGCAAGTTTTTTATTCTAACAGTGTTACTTTTGACAGCGATCGTGTTACAGAATTTGGCTTTGTTAAAGATTGGTATCAGTGACTTGCCGAAAGGTACTTTTGAAATGGACACTTTGCTTAAATTTACAGCATATTCCTTTATTACTTCTATGCCGACATTATCTTTTATGATTTTGGTTTCCTCTCGCTCCCCAAATATGTGGATGCCACTTGGAATTGGAGTTGCTGGATTTTTAAGCGGTATGGCCTTAGCAGGTTCAAATGTTCGTTTTCTATTGATCCATCCATTCGTTGTAATGTTAAAGCCTGCTGTTGCTATGAGCGCACAGCCAGACAATGGAATAGCTATTATAGCTATGGCAGAAATATCTTTGTTGTTAGGGATAGGCTTATGGATGGCGAAGCATTTACGTTATGAATAGGAGGGATTTGTGTGGATTTTTTTGATCTATTAAAGATTGAATTTAAAAAGGTAAAGCGGTCGAAGATCGTTCCTTTGATATTTATTGCACCTTTGTTAGTAGTGATATCGGGAGTTGCCAATTTAAGCAGGTATTTTTCCCCAGAATATACAAATGCGTGGTCTGCCATGTTTATCCAGAGTGCATTAGTCTATGCCTATTATCTATTGCCATTTTCCATGATCGTTGTATGTGTAATGATCGCAGGGCGTGAAACGCAACATAATGGTATTCTGAAGATGCTGGCATTGCCAGTTAGCCGTTATGCCTTATCTTTGGCCAAATTTGGTGTTTTGATGTTTTATCTGTTTATGGAAATGGTTGTTTTCCTCATTGTGTTTTTGATCACTGGTATCGCTGCTACACACATGGCAGGGATCACAGATACTTTACCAGTATTTTATCTTGTAAAGTGGTGTGCAGGATTATTCCTTACGATGCTGCCATGTATAGCAGCTATGTGGGCGATCACAGTATTGTTTGAAAAAGCATTGCTTTCCGTAGGGCTTAATCTGTTTCTTGTTATTCCTGGCGTTTTAATAGCCAATACACCGCTTTGGATCGCATATCCTTACTGTTACAGTGGTTATCTGGTATCTTGTTCGCTGCATGATTTTACGGCAGAAGGCACAGGCACAGCATTTTCAGTATTTCCGTTTTTGCCATGTGCAATAGTGGTTTTTATGTTAGCACTTTTGTTAGCTGTTAAAAGATTTGGTAAGAAAGAAATGAGGTAAACTATGGAAAAGAAAAAATTACAAAATATAAGTATTGCGGCCCTTATTATCAGCGTGCTGCCCTTTGCAACGCTGATCCCCGTATTTCTGCAGATTGTATTGCCTGATGGATTGCGGACAGTTTGGGGCGGTGTCAATATTGCCTGTGTTATCATGGGGCTGTGTCTGTCTATCATCTGTATTAAAAATAATGAAAGCCGGAGCCTGATAAATATTATCTCTACAATTATCAGCGCTTTGTTGCTGATGCTGGTTATCGGGTTTATTATTCTGGCTTTGTTTTTATCTTTTCTTCAATAGGAGGGTGTAACATATGTTCTGTATTGTTTTTGATCTTGCAATGGTAGTGATCAGTAGCAGATTGGCTAGAGTGTGTCTGAAAACCGCTTTTGCAGAACTGAATGAACGACTTCCTGATGTGGCAAACGTCATATATGAACATGACACGACAGGAATGGCGGAGCCGTTCCATGCCATAGAAAGCCGCTTAAAAAACGTATTTGTAGATGCCGTTCAAAAAGACAGGATACAAGAAAACGCCAATATACTGATAGTGACCCATTCCTTTGGAGAAAACCTGCTATATAAAAATGCAGGATCAACATTGGATAAGGGAGAGCATAGGCTTTCTGGCAGCGATGGCGGGCATCACGTTGGGGAAACAGATGCCGGAAGTCGTGGGTGCTGCTGTGTATGATAAGACAGGCAATGGGCATCTGGGGATCATTGGATTTCCGGTGCCGATCTTAAAGGGAAATGTGGAGGTGATCAAGTCTATTCGTGAAAAACTGTATGAGCCGGAATTTTCGGACTTGACAGTAGTGGATCTTTCAGACCACATTCATCTTATTGAGGTTGTGTTTAGGGATATGACAATCTAAACCTCTGAAAGGATTTGGATTGTTTGTGAAAAAAATCAAGTAGAAAGATTCGTATGATAGAATATGACTGTTGACTTGAAGCGCACTTCATAGTTTATGATAGCAGGGAGGTGGATTTATATGTATTCAGCAAAAGAGGCAGCAGAAATGACAGGTCTATCAACGTCAACATTAAGGTATTATGAAAAAGAACAGTTATTGCCGCAAATAGCCAGAAACAGCCAAAAATATAGGCAATATACAGAGGAAGATATCGAATGGATAAAAATGGTGCAATGTATGCGCATGGCAAATATCCCCATTCAGTCTATTAAAAAATATGTTTCATTGCTAATTAGGGGCGGCGAAACTCTGGAACAGCGTTTTATTATGGTACAAAACCATATGGAGGATATCAAAGATCAAATGTCTAATTTACAAAACGCACTTGATCTGACGCAAAAAAAGTTATCTTTTTATGAAAAACTTTTAGAGGATCCCTGCTATAAAAATATGACATATAGCGAGGAATGGAAGTTATTTGATCATGGAGAAAATTAAGGAAGAAAAACAGGAGGAAATGGATAATGCCCTATATTACAGTCGAAAGTGGTGTTTTATCAGATACACAAAAAGAGGAACTGATCAAACGATTAACAGAAATATCTTCTGAAATTATGAAAATACCACAGGAATTTTTTGTAACAACAATAAAAGAAGTGTCTGATAAAAACTTTGGTATTGGCGGAAAAACCATTGATAAAGTAAAAGCAGAGTATATACAGACACATAATGATCAAATGTAGACTGTTTCAAAATATAAGCGGAGATAAGGAATGAAAAATGTTTTGATTACAGGAACAACAAGCGGGATCGGGAAAGCCTTTGCGGAAAAATTCGCAGATGAGGGGTATGACTTGATCCTTGTCGCAAGGGATGAGCAGAAATTAAAACAACAGCAGGCAGCTTTGCAGGAGACCTATCGAGTGGCAGTGAAATACATTGTTCAGGATCTGACACAGGAGAATGCGGCAAGTTTGATAATGGCGGATATAGATAAGTGGAAAGTTGCCATTGATATTCTTGTAAATAATGCGGGATTCAATGAGTGTGGTTTTTTTGTGGATACCAGCCTTGACAGGGAGCTTGAAATGATAAGTATGCATATACGGTTTGCAACAGAATTGACAAAACGTATATTAGTGCATATGAAAGAAAACGGTTATGGGCGGATCCTGAATGTAGGCTCAACAGGTTCTTTTATTCCGTCCCCCACCGATGCCGTTTATTCTGCTACAAAAGCATATATTATGTTTTTTTCCAATGCCTTATGTGGTGAGCTTAGTAAAACAGGGGTAAAGGTAACTACATTATGTCCGGGTGCAACGGAGACGGAATTTGCTGTAAAAGCAAATATAAAAAATACAATGTTATTCAAGATCGCAGTTATGAGTCCGGAAAAAGTAGTGAGGATTGCTTATCGCGGGATGATGAAAGGACGAAGGCTGGTCATTCCGGGGATATATAATAAGTTATTAGTTGCATTTTCGAAGGTAATGCCTGTCAGTATTACAAACAGGATTACAATATTTATGCTGAAACAGCCGAAGATCAGATGACATCTCCTTAATACCAGAAAAGGTTGGCTTCCTGAAAGTCTTCTACGAATTGAGAAATAGGATGTCTGGTGTCTGATGCACTCAAGGGTTGCCGGATTGGAACGCAGGGGTAACTGGAAGCGATAGTAAATTATATAGGTGTGGATGTTGATGGGTTACTGGTCTTTGAAAGCAGCTGGGAAAGGAGGTATCTATGAAAGGATGTATAAAGGATCGGGTACATGAACTGTACTGGGATGATGATATAAATTGTGCGAGGACAGTGATCATTTGTTTAAGTGAATTATTTGAAATTGCTATTGAACAGCAAACAATTTGGTCTGCGGTTGGATTGCATGGTGCTGGCGGTTATAGGGCGCAGTGTGGCTTAGTTGAAGGTACACTTATGTTCATGGGAATTTATCTCCATGCGATGGAGAAAACAGAAGATGAAATTGTATCTGCCTGCTATGATTTTGCGTCTACTTTTGAAAAAACATTTGGTTCATTGAGATGTCTTGAATTACGTCCCACGGGATTTTCAGAAAGCGATCCGCCACATATGTGTGAAAAATTGACGTGTAAAGGAATTGAATTTGCGTATCAATATATTTTGGGAGCAGATACAGGAGCGGGAGAAGATAGCGGCAGAAATTGCAGATGATATCTTCCCCATAGATTTTCACATATATGGGATTAGCTGTCGTGGGGATTGGTTCATATTCCCAATGATCCATGATCTGACAAAGCAGGGCAGGATATTTTCGGCGTCCCGGCAGATACGGATACGGAAACCCATTGGGAGTTTTCGTAATAGAGAAATGGGGATTGTATATATATTGTCTGAGTAGTATAATGTATAGCATATTTGCAAAACGGGAGAAATTCTATGATAAAATATAAAATTTTAATAGTTGATGATGAACAGGGCATTGTCACTATGTTGAAGGACTATTTTGGATTTCATGGGTACTTGGTATATACAGCTATGAGTGGAACAGAAGCCCTTAAGGGGATGGATTCAAAACCTGATATTATCCTGCTTGACATCAATATGCCTGACATGGATGGGCTTGAAGTGTGCAGAAAGATCAGGGATCATGTATCATGCCCTATCATTTTTTTGACTGCAAAAGTAGAAGAAACGGATGCGATCATTGGGTTCCAGTCAGGTGGCGATGATTATGTGGTAAAGCCCTTCAGGTTAGGCGAGTTGGGGGCAAGGGTAGAAGCGCATTTACGCCGTGAAAACCGGGGGAATTCCGGATCATCAGCAAGATTTTTTGACAGCCTTGCCATAAATTATGACAAAAGGCAGGTGTCTTATCAAGATAAAGTGATACCGTTTACCAAAAAAGAATTTGATATTGTTGAATTGCTTACAAGGAATCCGGGGCAGGTTTTTGATAAAGAAAGGATCTACGAAGTTGTCTGGGGATATGATGGTGAGGGGAATAATTCCATTATAGTAGAACATATGCGGAGGATCAGAAAAAAATTTATGGAGTATACAGAGAAAACTTATATAGAAACGGTTTGGGGGATAGGGTATAAATGGGAAAATTAGAAACGGTTTATAAAAATCTTCCTTTGAAAAAGGCGTTAACCATTACGATCCTGGGTTCTCTTTTTATCGCCTTTTTAGGAGCGATGGCGATATTATTGGCGACACGTCCAAGCTATTATGCTCTTGTAGCGGAAAATCCGGAAAATCCAGCTTTGCATTGGCATAATTTTTATGCTATATCAATTGTAGGTATCTATGTTTGTGTTGTGATCATCGTAGGATCGTATATTTTCTATAGATTTAAACTTTCCACTCCGTTAAAGGCATTGACGGAGGGAATAGAGCATATAGCCGTGGATGATCTGGATTTTTCGGTACAGTATGATGCAGAAGATGAATTAGGGGCGCTCTGCAGGTCTTTTGAACGGATGAAGAATGAACTGCAAAATAATCATAAAAGGATATGGCGTATGACGGAGGAGCGCAGAAAACTCAATGCAGCCTTTGCACATGATTTACGCACGCCGCTTACAGTATTGCAGGGATATACAGATTTTTTGGAAGAATATATCCTGTTTCCTGAAAAAGAAGATACAAAACTGCTGGAAACGAACCGTATGATGGCATATTATATTAAGCGTTTGGAAGATTATGTCGAAGTTATGAACAAAATCCAAAAATTAGAGGATACACCAGTCAAAATACAGACTGTTCAAATAGGCAGTTTTATGAAAATGTTGGATGACAACATCAAATTGACAGCTAAGGAATATGGGAAAGATATTTCCGTTATAAATGAAGCCGATCTACAGGAGGTCAGGGGGGATATTTCTCTGATCTTCAGGGTGTTGGAAAATGTTATGAGAAATGCCTGCCGATATTCTGAAAATAAAGTTTTTGTGCGTCTGTATGAGCAGGATCATTTACTTTATTTTGAAATGATAGATGATGGAGCAGGGTTTAGTCCGGAAGCTCTGGAGCAGGCGCTAAATCCTTTTTACACTTCAGGACGATCCGAAACCTCACATTTTGGTCTTGGATTGGATATCTGTAAGATCCTATGTGAAAAACATGGGGGCAGCATTTCGATCAGTAATAGTCTGGATTCAGGAGCCAGAGTACAATTTTCATTTTTGTTGGAAAAGTAGATACTTTTGTGATATTTTTCATTTACACTCTCTTTGTATTATTGAGGAGAGTTTTTATTTTCTCCGGAAATAACTTGTGAAGGAGTATCGGTATATGGAAAAAATATTATCTGTATCGGGATTGGAAAAATCCTATGTTACAAAAGGAAATGTCTGCCCTGTGCTGAAAGGTGTCAGCATGGAGATCGACAGAGGTGAATTTGTTGCGGTCATGGGACCGTCCGGCAGCGGAAAAACGACACTGCTGAATATCGTGTCGGGTTTTTTATCGGCAGATAGTGGTCAAGTGAAAGTGGGTTCTGTGGATATGCTTCATACAGATAAAGAAAAACAGGCTGAAATCCGTTCCAGTATATTAGGCTTTATCTTTCAGGATTTTATGCTGATAGATGGGTTGACAGTGCGGGAAAATATTTTTCTCCCACAGATCATCGCCAAAAAGCCTGCCGCAGATATGGAAGGACAAACAAAAAATCTGCTGTGTGCCTTTGGCATTGAGGATATTTCCGGCAAATATCCGGGCGAGCTTTCCGGCGGTCAAAAACAACGGGTGGCTATTGCAAGGGCTCTATCCAATGATCCGTTGTTGATCTTAGCTGATGAGCCGACTGGCAATCTTGATTCCAAGTCAAGCAATGCTGTCATAGAAGCATTTCTGTTTGCCAAAAAACAGTTGCGAGCTACAGTTTTGATGGTGACACATGATGCGATCGCTGCTTCTTATGCGGATCGTGTGATCGCTTTATCGGATGGGATGGTAGTGAGGGAATTGGTGCGTCAGAAAGAACAGAGGCAGTTTATGAATGATATTCTGGATTTTTTGAAGATTGTGGAGGTGGGGCAATGACATTAAATGAAATCACCCGAAAGCTGATTCGTCAGAACAAAAGCAGGTACATCCTTTTTGGACTGTCAATCTGTTTTGCTGCTGCCATGGCGGGGGCTTATGGCGTCTTGCTTTTCAGCAAAGTTATAACCGATGTATTGATGACAGATGGATCGACTTACTTAATTTCACTTGGAATGTATGGGATTACGATGATTGGTATTGTTGTTTTTCTTTTCTATGCTAACGCCATTTATATGCAGCTTCAAATGAGGGAGATCGGGGTATTCCTTTCCCTTGGTCTTTCACCAAAATCTGTTGGTAAAATACAAAACCAGCAGCTTGACATCACATTTTTGATCGGAGGGGCTGCCGGTCTTGTTTTAGCTGTTCCGTTTTCTTTTGGCATATGGTCGCTGCTGTCTTTATTCATTTCCTATACGGATGGAGGATTTCGTGTGGGATGGAAAGGGCTGCTGATCGCAGGAGGGTTATGGATATCGTCATGGGTTATCCTGCGTATCAGAAATGCAGTTCATATAGCAAGATTAGATGTGATCAGGATTCTGCGTTCATCCTCTGAAGGTGAGGAAGTAAAAGCCTCCCACCCGGCGTTGGGCATCATAGGGCTGACAGCAATTCCTGTGGGACTGATATTGTTTAATATTACTGCGGTCATCTATTGGTTGAAAAGTTTCTCAGTTCTCTTTCTTGGCGTCAGTGTGATCGGAATGTATATTCTGACGGCACAGATCACTTCTATGGGCAGCATTATAAAGCGTTTTTTTCTTAACGCATACAGAAAAAGTATCTTATTTTACAATCTTGTAAGGCAAAAAGGGAACCAATACACATTGTCCTTATTTGTTTCCTCATTGCTGATTACGCTTGCGGTATTTTCCATATGTTTTAATGGGAGCATTTTCCTGGAACTTTACTATTTGATCAAGGAAGAACCATATGATTATGCTGTTTTAGCCGGGGGATCAGGAGAGGAGCTTGATGAAAGCAGGATACGCTCCTTTGCAGAAGAAAGCGGTATTTCTTTAAACGAGTGGCATTCATTGGATATGCTTCTGCTGGGACGGGAGCATCAGTATATGGATGCTTCAAGAAACGAGTGGGCATCGGAAATTGTTGTTAATGTGTCAGATTTTAATGCACTTTCCGGAATGAACCTGTCTGTTCCGGATGACGGATATATTTACTTTCAGGATTCTGATGATTCCATGTTTCAAACCTGCTCGGAAGATAGAGGACTGTTTTATGATCCATGTATAAAAGAAGACTTTACATTGCAAAAAATTGAGCTGGTATCAAAGGAAAGCGTACTGAATGAAACCGCAAAGATAAATTCCTTTGCAATCGTCAGTGATAATACTTTTTACAGAATAAGTGATACGTTGGATCCCTCATATAAAATGACCTATTATCTGTTTCATGGCAGTAATACTGAAAACAGCAGTGAGTTTCAAAAGAGACTTCTGGCAAAGACTGTAGCAATAAACAAGGGGGAGATATTTGTGAGCTGGCAGGATCAGGTTATTAAAGATAAAATAAAGAATTATGAAGATATTTATATCCCTTATGATGGGAACGAATTGTATGCTGCCCGATGGTGGGAATTTTATCCTTATGCAAAACAGACGGAGCTTGATGTCCAGATGGAGGCAGGCGCAGTCTATCTGATCTTGATCTTTTTTATTGCCATTATTTCTTTTGTGTCAGCAACTATGATAATGGGATTGAAAATTGCAGGAACGATAATGCAGGATACTGAGAGTTACAAGAGGGCGATGTATCTTGGGCTAAAAGAAAATGGCCTGAAAAAGATCATCCGAAAACAGATAGGGCTTATTTATTTTTTCCCTGTAATTTGCGGATGTGTCACAGCTTCATTCATGATAAACCGTTTTATGGCAGCATCTTCTGCTACACGCATATTTGAAATAACGCTGGTCGCTATAGGATTATCACTTATAGTATTCCTTATGCAGATCATCATATTTTTCTTTCTTCAGAAGAAATTGGTTCTTTCGATATCTGGAAAAATATATGAAAGCAGGTGACAGGATTGGAATATACGATACAGACTTATGGGTTATACAAAAATTGTGTGTTTTTTGTGGCATTTAATATCAATTACAGCACTTCAAGTAGCCGTTGTTGCTTACGTCCTGCATACCATGCTGCAGGTTATATCAATGGCTCTTTTTTGCTTTCCGCTCCCGAAAAATAGTCGTTTCGTGTTATTGGGAAGAAAAATGCAGAGCAATAATAAAAATGATAGACAAATTTTCAGATAAATTTTTTCTTTTTCTAATTTGCTTGCTATTATTATAAACCACTTTATATAGCGTGCAGGCTCTGTCCCTGCAGGAAGTGTCGGAGGTGGGAAGCCATGGCGGGGCGTAAAGAGAATGGGGCGTAGTTTCCCATGCCGATCAAGGCCGTGCCATACCATCATCAGATGGAGGCGTTCCGCTTCGCCTGCGGGCTGTTCGGCATCCTGCCGGGGGCATAAGATCAAGACCCACAACATTTCCGCCAGCAGGGCGATGCACCGGCTGGGGGCGAAGGCCGGATACCGGCTGCTGCTTACGGGGACGGTGATCACGAACAAGGCGGTGGACGTGTTCAGCCAGTACAAGTTTGTGGATCCGGCCATTTTTGGGCAGAGCTTCTATGCGTTCCGGGCGACCAAGGCGGAATGCCTCGACCTGCCGGAGATGACGGATATCTTGCGGCAGGTGGAGTTGGGACCGGCAGCCCTGCAGATCTACCGGGGGTTGGTGAAGGAGAGCTATGCGGAGTTATCCGGCGGCGAGGTGACGGCAACAAATATCCTGACCCGGCTCCTTAGAGCGTGTCTTAAAACCCATTCACGCCACCCGCAAGCCCCAATTTGCGGAAGATATGTTCCATATAAGGGCGGCGTAGCGGGCTACGGCAACCGAATATGGGGCAGATATACCGCAAAGTGGGGAATACAGATTGCGGGAATGGGTTTCCAAACACCCTCTAGGCTGTCCCAGCTTACGGGCAGGTTCGGGACGTTCTCCATTTACTAGGCACTGCGGGAATGTGCGTAACTTGCTGTCTTTTGCTCTTTGGTTTCTTTGGTTCGGAATAATGTGATGCCGGCGGTCTATCTCTTGTAATGCTGCAACGAAGTGTGTAAGTTATGTTTAAAACGTAAAATTTCTAAATTCGATGGGGCGCCGTGTGCGGTGAAAGCCGCACGCACGGTGCTAAGCGGGGGAAAAGCCGGAAACATTTGAAACTGTAGGCTTACCTATCGCAATCTGTTGCGAATGCTCATGAGCCACAAAGTAACACACAAGAATTTGATAGATAGCAGCCCGCTATTCCATTGCTATTCTACAATATGGCTTGAGAAAACCACTCTGATACAGTATAATAGGGTGTCAGGGAGGTATCTTTATGAAGAAAATATTTATCGTTGAAGATGATCTTACCATACAGGCACAGCTAAAGACCCTTTTATCTGGAAATGGATATGAGGTTTTTGCTGTTACAGACTTTTCCCAGACAATCCAGCAGATAAAAGCGTTTGTTCCACATTTAGTTATTTTGGATATAAAGCTGCCAGGAAACAATGGCTTTGAAATATGTTCGAAGATCCGCACTTTTTCAGATATTCCTATTGTTTTTGTGACAAGCAGCAACACAGATATGGACGAACTGAACAGCATTATGCTGGGTGGCGACGCTTTTATTACAAAGCCCTACAACACTGCAATCCTGCTCGCCAAAATTGCTGCACTTTTAAAACGGGCATACCTTTCCCCGCAAGCAGAATATTTTACATGGAACGGGGTAACTCTGCATCCCGCAAGCAGTGTAATAGAATATAACGGGCAAAAGGCAGAATTGACAAAAAATGAATTGAAAATCCTATACTATCTTTTTAAGAACGCTGGAAAAATCTGCTCCCGAAATGACATTGTGGACTTTCTTTGGGATCATCAACTATATGTTGATGATAATGCCCTAAGTGTCAATGTTGCCCGTATTCGTGATAAACTCAATAAAATCGGACTTACTGATTTTGTTAAGACAAAACACAGGCAAGGATATACATTATGAGTGGAAAACTATATCTAAAAGATCAAATACCAGCTATTTTTGTAAACCTTATGGGTATGCTGGCACTTGCCTTGTTTCTATTTGTAAATGGAAATCAGTTTCAAACTGTTCTGTTTATCTTTACAGTCTGGTTTATTATTTTAACCACTTATCTATCGGTTGTTTATTATGTGCGAAAGAGGTATTTGGATCAATTACTGGATATGACAGAACAGCTAGAAGAACGATATCTAATACCGGAAATCATGACGATACCGAGGAAAGCAGACGAGCAGGTTTTTTATCAGATCATGAAGATGGCAGAAAAATCCATGCTTGAAAAAATAGGCGCAGTACAGAATGAGCGAAAAGAATATAAAGAATACATTGAGCAGTGGATACATGAAGTAAAAACACCGATTACAGCAATAAAGCTGCTTTGTGAGAATAACCGTTCCCCCTTTTCCAGAGAGATACTGGCAGAGTTAGAGCATATCGATCAATATACGGAACAGGCACTTTATTATGCCAGAAGTGAACATACAGAGAAAGACTATTCTGTCCGTGAGACAGACTTATGTGATGTTGTACATAGTGCAGTCGCAGACAATAAATATCTCCTGCGCCAAAGTAACATGACGATTACGATAGATGATATAGAGATCAAGGTCTACACTGATGATAAATGGGTTCGGTTCATCTTAAACCAGATTATAGGCAATGCGATAAAATATCGCACCGAACAGCCTGTTTTACACTTTTCTGCGATAAAGACAAACGACAGGGTTGTTTTGTCTGTCAGTGATAATGGGATAGGTATTCCCGAAAGTGATCTGCCCCGTATTTTTGAAAAAGGGTTTACTGGCAGGAACGGGCGGATTGGAAAAAATTCTACAGGAATGGGTTTGTATCTTTGCAAGCGTCTTTGTGATAAGTTGGGAATAGGGCTTACTGCTCATTCTGAAAACAAAGGCACAACGATCATGCTTTCTTTTCAGATGAATGATCTTGTTATCAGAGTGCAGGGGTGATATGCCCTGCACTTCTTACATTTTTGTAAGAACTTCGTAAGAAAACTTGATACAAAAAATGAAAAGCACCCTTTACAATAGAGGCATAAAACAGTAAGGAGGCTTATCAAATGAACACAATTTTGAAGCTGGAGCATATCCAGAAATACTATGGCAATGGCGGAAATATTACCAAAGCCATTCAAGATATCAGCTTTTCCGTTGAAGCCGGGGAATTTCTCGGCATTATGGGGGCATCCGGCTCTGGAAAAACAACGCTGCTTAACTGTATTTCCACCATTGATACAGTAAGTGCGGGGCACATTTTTTTAGAGGGAACAGATGTGACAGAGATCAAGCCAAAATCCCTTGCCCGTTTTCGCAGGGAAAATTTGGGGTTTGTATTTCAAGATTTCAATTTATTGGATACATTGACAATTTCAGAAAACATTGCGCTGGCACTGGCAATCGGTCACACACCTGCCGGGAGTGTAGAACCCCGTATTCTGGAAATGGCCGAGAAACTGAATATCAGTGACATTCTAAACAAATATCCCTATCAGGTATCGGGAGGGCAAAAGCAGCGCTGCGCCTGCGCAAGAGCGATCATCAACAATCCCAGACTCTTATTAGCAGATGAACCCACAGGGGCATTAGACAGCCATTCATCACAAATGCTCTTGTCTACCATCCAAAGTATCAATGAGCAGCTTAGGGCAACCATTCTTATGGTAACGCATGACGCTTTTACCGCCAGCTATGCAAGCCGTATCCTCTTTTTGAAAGACGGGGAAATCTTTATGGAACTGCGTAAGGGTAATGACAGCAGAAACGCCTTTTTTGATAAAATACTCAATGTCCTTACTATCATTGGAGGAGGACAGAGCCATGTATGCTAAACTGATCTTCAGAAACGCAAAGAGGTCTGCAAAAGATTATTTGGTTTACATTGTCACAATGACAATCTGCGTTACCCTGTTTTATGCGTTTCTCTCCATTTCCAGCAGCTATTATGATCCGGATATAGGAAGTGAGTATGATCTTACTCTGTTAAGCGATGGAATGAAAGCGGTAATCTGCATGATAACATTGCTGTTGTTATTCTTGATACGGTTTGTCAACCATTATATGCTCCGGCAGAAACAAAAAGAGTTTGCCATTCAATCTATTATGGGAATGGAACAAAAAACCATTGGAAGGATTTTCTTCGCAGAAACACTGATCATGGGGATGATTTCGATCCTGATCGGTATTTTTTTCGGTGTATTTTGTTCCCAGTTTATAACGGCAATGCTCCTTACTTCTTATGAAAAGTCCTATGAAATATCATGGACTTTATTCCCGGATACGGTTTTATGGACAGTGGCATTTTTTGTTTTTTGTTTTTTTGTGGTAGGGATTTTCAATACCCGTACCATCCAGAAAACGAAAATCATTACTATGCTTTCCGCAGAGAAAGAGAACGAGCCAGAACCGGGAAATAGCCGTTGGATTTCTGTTGCAGTAATACTCTTTGAACTGATCACAGTATGGGCATTTATTACAGGAATACAAAAGGTTTGGTTTTATTATGACGCTCGCTTTCCGTTTCCGGTACGGCTCATGTATTGGGGAAACATTCTTTTTCCGCTGCTCACTTTGCTTTGGTCTGTATTTTGCCTGATCAAAAAAGGAAAAAAGAATATGCTCATCACTGGCTTGCTGATATGTTCTGCACTAAATGCTTTTGCAACAGCCAGTGTTGCGGCATTAGCAAATAAATATTATCTGCCTTTAGGCGCTGGAATGCTTGATCAATATCTGCTGTTTCTCTTGATCGATCTGCTTTTCTTCATTGGTGCATTAATCTATCTTGCCGGCAGCTTTATTGTCACATGGAAAGAAAAATCACCGGAACACCGATACCGTGGGGAAGCACTGTTCTTTTACGGGCAGATTACTTCAAAATTAAATACGACCAGTAAAACAATGACATTGGTTTGCATAACTCTTGCGCTTGCTATTTTCCTGTTTATTGCCGCACCTATTTTGACGGGCTGGGCTTCCGGCTATTTGGGTGTACGCTCTATGTATGATGTGCAGGTATATTCAAAGTATAATCATGTGTATGAAGAAAAAAATCTGCCGCAGGACAATTATGAGATCATTACTGATTTTTTTGCAGCGCATGAAATAGATACGGCATATGATCGCACTTTTAGTTTGTACCTTCCGAAAAAAGCTGATCTTCACGATCGGATAAAGTATGACTTCCCTGTCGTGGCGATTTCTTTAAGTGATTATAATGCCATACGGAAAATGTTGGGATATGAGCGGATTTCTTTAGGAGAAAATGAATTTATAACACAGTGGAAAACAATCGCAACGGAAGAAGAAAGAAACAGTTTTATTGCAGAACATACCAGCGTTGTAACAGATGGGGGAACGTTGAATATTTCCGAGCAGTCTTATTCCGAGAAAGCAATGGGAGAAACACTTTATAATTCCTATACAGATGTCCTTTATGTATTCCCGGACAAAATATGTGAGGGATTGCTGCCAGTTATGAGAAATCGTTATATTACAACAACAAAAAATATCACTTATGAAAACGCAAGGGAACTGGAAAGACTTTTTACAGCGAAATATCCAGAGCAGGCAGAAAGCGGCGCCTCGTATGGTGTGCGTTTCAGCACGCTCCAAACAAATAGCGCGATCGCAAATAACTTTATCCTGCAAACAGGCATGATCTATGGTGCGGTTGTACTGATGGTAATTTGCCTTACAGTGCTTTCTTTACAGCAGCTTTTGGACGCAGGGCAATATAAATACCGCTTTTCTGTACTCCGAAAATTAGGTGTAGAGGAGCAGCATATCAATAAACTTATCTTGAAACAGTTGCGTGTATGGTTTGGGCTTCCGATTATCGTAGCGATCATGGTAGCTGCTGTTGTGATTGGTTATTTTATCCAGACCATATCAGCCGAAATCTCTGCGTATATAGGGCTTACCGCATTGATGGTACAGATTGGGGCAACAGTGGGAATTTTGGTGATCTTGTTGCTTTGCTATTTTATCAGCACGTGGGTTATCTTTAGACGTTCTGTTAATCCATAGTGCAGCTTGCAGCAAAGACAGACGAGCCAGTCAATGGTCAAGATGAACGGGCTGCGCCCGCCGTTGACAGCCCCGTCTGTCTTTGCTGCCCGGTGATCAGGAGGGCGACAGTAAGCAGTGCTGCCGTTATAAGGGTGTATTTGAGAGCCTGACAAAAGAAAAAATCCTTAAATACTTGAAAGGATTCGTCCAGCCGCATATAATTATATGGCAGAGATCAAAGGAAGGGTGAATGAAGATGTTAGAGTATATTTCTGCTCCAGAAGCGGCAAAGAAGTGGGAGATTTCAGAAAGACGGGTACAAAGGCTGTGTGAGGAAAACCGTATACCGGGCGCGGCAAAATCCAGCCGCTTGTGGCTGATACCAAAAGATGCTGAGAAGCCGGCTGATGCCCGCACAAAAGCAGGAAGGACGGGGAAGCATGAATAAGGTTTTGATTATTGATGATGACAAAGAACTTTGTGCGCTTATGAAAAAATGCGTAGAACAGGAGAGCCTTGTTGCGGTTGTTGCTAACGGCGGCATAGAAGGACTGCGGATATTGGAGGAAAACAAGGATATCTGTTCACTTATTATTCTTGATATTATGATGCCTGATCTGGATGGTTTTCAAGTATTGCAGCAAATACGGCGGACAAGTAATGTTCCTGTCCTTATGCTGACCGCAAAAAGCGAAGAAGAGGATAAAGTGTCCGGCTTGCGGATGGGGGCGGACGATTACCTGACAAAGCCGTTTAGCATCAACGAGCTTATGGCACGGGTAAATTCCTTGATCCGGCGTTATACCCTGCTTAATCCTGTTTCCGGTTCTGAAACAGACTGCATGACGTTTCAGGGGATGACCATTGACAGCCTTAACCGCCTTGTCTTTCAAGGGGATGAACAGATTGGACTTACGGGAAAAGAATTTGACCTGCTTTCTTTTCTGGCATCAAATAAGGGCAAGGTATTTACAAAAAAGCAGATTTATACACAGGTTTGGGCGGAAGAATATGCTTTTGACGATAGTAATATCATGTCATTTATCAGCAAATTGAGGAAAAAAATTGAACCAGACCCGGAGCATCCATTTTACATTTTAACTGTCCGGGGTGTCGGCTACCGTTTTAACAGGGAGGCTTGATATGAGTTTCGATCCATTTTTAAGGATCATGTTTTGTATAGCTTTGTTGGTCATCTTATTTCTTTTCACAAAACTCAGGCGTGTACAGGGGCAATTATCTATTATCGAGGAAGCGCTTGAAGATATAAGGTCTGGGAACCTAAACCGCCGTATGCTGACTAAGAAAAATGATATGACAAGAAAAATCTGCTATGGGATCAATGAGATCGCGATGAACAGCCAGACGCAGCTTATCAGACAAAAACAGTCTGAACAGGCATACAAGAGGTTAATGACCAGCATCTCCCACGATGTCAAAACGCCCCTTGCTTCTCTGGCCGGTTATTTGGAAGCGATAGAATGTAAGATAGTCGCAGGAGAAGAAAAAGACGAATACGTCCATGTCGCATTTGAGAAAGTCAATTACTTAAAGCATTTTGTGGAAAATCTCTTTGAGTGGGTGAAACTGGATTCCGGAGAACAGATTTTTCGCTTTGAGGTGTTGGATTTGAATGAAGTATCCCGGAACATCATAACGGATTGGATTTCCGTTTTAGAAAGCAGTGATTTTGAGTATGAGTTTGATATTCCGGAAACGGAATACCCTATGCGTATAGATGTAAATGCTTATAGCCGAATCCTCAACAATCTGCTGCAGAACGTGCTTATTCATAGCAAAGGAAATAAAGTGATATTTCGTATTTCAGAAAATGACCGGCAAGCCCGGATCACATTAGCAGATAATGGCAGGGGAATATCCCCCGATCATCTCCCGCATATTTTTGAGAGGATGTACCAATGTGACCAGTCACGGTCTGCGAAAGGAAATGGACTGGGTTTATCTATCGTAAAGGAACTTGTGGCAGCTCATAAAGGAACGATTGTCGCTGACAGCACTCCTGATAAGGAAACTATATTTACAATATTGCTTCCAAAATCCCTGTAGTAATACAGGGATTTTTCAGTTTGTCAATTTTTTTGTTAGCTGTAAAAGCATGAAAAAAGCAAGGTTTCGGCAAGGTTTTGGCAAGGTTAGCGTGATAGAATAGCAAATATGAAAAGGAGGTTTCGCAATGAGCAAATATGTGATCGAAACAAAAAATCTTACCAAACAATACGGAACACAGAAAAGCGTTGCAGATCTGAATATCCATGTAAGGCAAGGACGCATCTATGGTCTGCTTGGCAGAAACGGGGCCGGAAAGACAACGACAATGAAAATGCTGCTTGGGCTGACACAGCCCGCTTCCGGGGAAGTTACAATCTGGGGAAAGCCTCTACGGACAAATGAGAAGAAGCTGTTGCCCCGGATTGGCTGTCTGATCGAATCTCCCGGATTTTACCCGAATCTGACCGCCACAGAAAACCTGCGCATTTTTGCAGCCCTGCGGGGATTGCCGAGCCGTAATGCGATTAAAAATGCGCTTGATCTAGTAGGGCTTCCCTATAAAGACAAAAAGCTGTTTTCCCAGTATTCCCTTGGCATGAAGCAGCGATTGGCGATCGTCCTTGCCATTATGCACGACCCGGAGCTTTTGATCTTGGACGAACCGATCAACGGGCTTGACCCGATTGGGATTGCGGAAGTGCGCTCTTTTATCCGTGCCCTCTGTACTGAAAAAGGGAAAACGATATTGATCTCCAGCCATATTCTTTCCGAGATTGCATTGCTGGCTGATGATATAGGCATTATCGACCACGGCGCATTATTGGAGGAAGAAAGCCTTGCAGAGCTGGAAGCAAAGAGCAGCAGACATATCCGTTTTACCGTTTCCAGTACAACACAGGCGGCGAGGATTTTAGAACGCGATTTCCATGAAATGCAGTTCACCATACAGGACGACTGCAAGATGCGTCTGCATAATTTAGATATCTCTGTCGGGGAAATTGTAACCGCCTTTGTCGAGAACGGACTTACCGTATCAGAAGCCTACGTCTGCGAAGAAAGCCTTGAAGATTATTTCAAGCGTGTAACAGGGGGTGAGGGGATTGCTTGACCTTGTAAAGTGTGAATTTTGGAAGTTAAAGCGGAAAGGCTTGTTTAAGATTGCTCTCTTTACGGCTGTTTTATTTCCTTTTTTTAATATCATGCTCTTATCAGAGGGAAGTTTAGCAGACGTTATGAGCAGTGTGCGTGAGGAAAGCGGTTTCTTACTTCTGATCCCGATACTGGTGATCATAGCCGCCAACCTGTTTTTTGAAGAACACGATAACGACACCTTAAAAAATCTTCTTTGTGTTCCGATCTCAAAAAGTCACTTAGTCATAGCAAAGGTTACTGTACTTTTTCTGTTTTCAGTTGCTTATGAACTGTTAGGCTTTTGTGTTGGCATCTTAATTGCTCTTGCACAGGGTATTCCTTTAAACGGGTGGGCTTTACAGCTATTCCTTACATTTTGTACGGGTATTTTACTTTGGGCGGCAGCTCTGCCATGTATTATCCTTGTGGTCTGGTGCAATAAGTCTTATATTATTTCTGTCATAATCGCTTTCTTCTATACACTTCTTGGATTTGCACTGCACCTAAGTGATGCCATTATGATGAAACCATTAGGGTTAAATATCAGCACATTTATTCCTGTACCTATGGTCTTTCGATGGCTGTATCAGTTTAAGGTGCCGGAAGGGAAGATCATGACAGACTTTTACAACCGTTTCAGTCCGTATTTTGTATCAACACCTGTCATATTTTCGATACTGATCGCGGAAGCGATTGTATGCATTATATTGGTCACACGGGTTTATCAAAAACAGGAATCATAACAGGAGGTTTTATATGTTATCTGTTGTCTTAACAGAATTACAAAAGATAAAGCGGTATCATATTCTGTTGATCGGCATTATAGGAATGGCTCTCTCGCCTATTCTTGGGCTTATCACACAGAATGTTGCGATTGAAGAGGCAAAAGATCCAAATTTTGATCTTAGCGCATTAGTAGACAGCACAATTTGGAACAATGCGACCGTATTTATGCCTATTATTTTTACTCTGATCGGCGGTTATCTGATAAACAGGGAATATACGGACGATACATTGAAAAATGTCTTAGTTGTTCCTGTTTCATTTCCTAAATTATTAACAGGGAAATTGACTGCTATGGGCATTTTATCCCTTATATTGGGGATGTATAGTTTCATGATCACGATCATTGCCGGCATTTGTGCGGGGCTTCCCGGTTTAGATTTTTTTGCTCTGACAAAAGGTATGTTTTATATGTTGGGCATTTCCATTTGCATTTATATTGCTGTTCTTCCGATCATCGCATTTTGTGGAAGATCACCGGGATTTTTTATGGGCGGTTCGGTGATCGCCTTTGTATTGGGCTATTGCAGTATGTTTTTTAAAAGTGGTCTGCTTAGAAATGTTTATCCTTTTTTAGCTTCTTTTACAGTGATCGGTTTTGATACCACATCATATATCAGCGCAAAAAGTAAGGCAAGTGTTCCACTGGGGCTTGCGTCGCTTGGCGCAATGCTGTTGATTTCAGCCTTTATCATCGCAATCTCTAAAATACCGGGCGAAGCTAAAACAAAGCAGAAGAAAAATAATATTTCCCTGCGTCCTGCGCAGAGAGAACGTATAAAAACAAACAGATATTGATCGAAGAAAGCGAGGAGTTTTTAAATGAAAGAAAAAATTTTAAGTATGATCGCACTTATTACCGTCTTTGTACCATTGACAGCAGCCTTTATATGGAAGTCGGATTCTCCTGCCGCAACAGCTATCATCATAGGATATTGTATTTTCGCCGCAGTTAGCTTTGTATATACCCTTTTCCTTTTTGTAAAAATGAAACTTAGGGATATTAACACCAAAATTGCGCTCGGCGTCAATACGGTTTATGTTGTAGGGATTTTGGTTACCGTGATCATTCCTCACCTGTTAAACAGATAAATGATGGAAAGGCTGATGATATGCGTCATAAAAAAATATTTTCTCTTGTGCTTGTGTGTACTTTAGCAATAGGCTTGTCCCTCACAAGCCGTTCAAAAGATGAGATCATCTGGGGATCGTAGCCAGCGGGATGAACGGTGTGGAGCTGGATGTGCTGATAGCGTCCATAAATATATGATCAGATCATCTTGACAAACATACTGATAGTATGATAACATAGATACATACCAACAGTATGTTAAGGAGGTGAGGAGACATGGCAAGAAATAGGCATCCAGAAGAAACTGTAAATCTAATATTAGATGTTGCCTTTCGCTTATTTATGGAAAAGGGGTATGAGCATACTTCCATCCAGGATATCATAAATGATCTAGGCGGTCTCAGCAAAGGTGCCATCTATCATCATTTTAAGTCAAAGGAGGATATTTTAATTGCTGTTACGGACAGGATGACGGCTGGATCCAATCAGATGCTTGCAGTCATCCGTGACCGTTCTGATCTTAGTGGCAAGGAAAAGTTGAAAACAATCTTTTGGGAATCGATCAGCCGACCGGTGCAGGATGATATTTTTACAGTAGCGCCAGATTTTCATAATAACCCGAAACTTCTTTTCAGTCTTTTGCACGATACCATAGATAACGCAGCGCCAAACTATATCTTGCCGATCATCAGGCAGGGTATTTCAGATGGTTCTATCAAAACGGATTACCCAGAACAATTGGCAGAACTGATCTTACTTGCAGCAAATGTCTGGATGAATCCTATGATATTTGATAGTTCTGAGGAAGAATCCTACCGTAAGTTTATGGTATTCAGACAGATGCTGGAAGGCTTTGGTCTGGATATTGTAAATAGCGAAATGTTAGAGAGACTGCAGGAACTGGTATCTATCTATCAAAAGAACAAGCAATAGAAAACATGATCTGTGTTTTTATTGCTATGGATGATTTTCTGCCCTGTACAATGGGCAGATATATTTTGAGACAAATTTATCATTTCCTGGCAAACGGCATAGATAAAATGGAGGTTTAGAGGATGGGACATAAACTTTTTTCAAAGGATTTTACGTTGGTGGTCCTTGGTCAGATCATCTCTTTATTTGGCAATGCGACGATAAGATTTGCGCTGCCGCTGTATCTGCTAAATCTGACAGGCTCATCGGCGCTTTACGGGACTGTCACAGCCTGTGCTTTTATCCCGGCAATCCTGCTGTCTCCCATTGGCGGCATCGTCGCAGACCGGGTCAATAAGAGGAACATCATGGTAATACTGGATTTTTTTACGGCGGCAGTGATCCTGGGCTTTTTCCTGCTCAAGGATGGAGTGGATCTCATCCCTCTTTTGACGGTCACGTTGATGCTCCTATACGGTATTGCCGGCGCATATCAGCCGTCTGTGCAGGCGAGTATCCCTGCGCTTACCAGTCAGGATGATCTTATGGCGGCAAATTCGATCATCAATACAGTCAGCTCCTCTGCAGCTTTGATCGGCCCTGTATTTGGGGGTGTTTTGTATAGCGTATATGGATTGGAGCCTGTTTTGTGGGTCTGTATGGTATGTTTTATGATGTCAGCGGTTATGGAGATCTTCATCAAGATCCCGTTCCAGAAACAGGCTTTGGAGGGCGGCATATTTAAGACAGCCAAAATGGATCTGGCGGAGAGTATCCGCTTTATCCGAAAGGAGAGACCTGTGATCGGAAAAACCCTTCTCGTGATCTGCGGGATCAATCTGTTCCTGTCGGCAATGATCCTTGTGGCATTGCCCTATCTGGTCACAGAGGTATTGGATCTGAGGGCTTCACAGGCAAACAGGCTTTATGGTCTTGCTGAAGGGATATTGGCGGCAGGCGGATTGGCAGGGGGGATCGGAGCGGGTATTTTTGCGGAAAGATTGGCGATCCGCAGAGCGGGTGATCTGATCGTCGCTTGTGCAGTATGTGTGTTCCCGATCAGTGCCGCATTGATCCTGTTTTCCTCCGGGATGATAAATTATATCGTCATGACGGTCTGTTGTTTTGCCGTTATGGTATTTTCAACAGCCTTTACCGTACAGATGATGTCCTTTATCCAGACAGAAACGCCGCAAGATCTGATCGGAAAGGTGATCGCTGTCATCCTGACCGTTTCCATGTGCGCGCAGCCGTTGGGCAACACACTGTATGGGGTCCTCTTTGAGATCTGTAAGGGGTATGAATATGCGGTCGTCATATTTTCGGGTGTGGTGTCGTTTATGATCGCCTTTGGCGCAAGGAAGATCTTCAGCAGGATAAAATAAAGGCGGGAAGTCTTGGGTCGATCTTGAAAGTATTTTACAGGAAGTGTTCAGAGGATATAGAAAGAGACCGTCGCTGTGGATCTGGTCCACACGCGGCGGTCCTTTTTTCCTTTCATACCCGAAAAGCGCGCCTTTCGTTCCATCTGCCCAAGAAAAAGAAAATCCCTGCCGATATAATAAATGAGAGTTTCAAAAGGAGCAGAGGTGATAGACCATGGATATCGCTGTCGTCGATGACGAGAAAGTGATCAGAGAATATATATGTGGACTGATAAAAAAGCTAAACCCCAAAAGTCATGTAAGATCCTATGCCACAGGAGAGGAACTGCTCTCGGCAGAGCGATCCTTTGACATAGCATTCCTGGATATACAGATGGACGGCATGAACGGCCTCGAGGTGGCCAAAAGCCTGCGAAAGAGGCAGGACGAGATCGTCCTCATCTTCATCACAGGACTGAAAGAATATGTGTTTGAGGCCCTTGACCTGTACGCGTTCCAGTATCTGTTAAAACCTCTGGATGAAAAGAAATTTGCAGAGGTCCTGGAAAGAGCGGTGAAGGAGGCCGGCAGGAAAAAGGAGGAGCGGGGGCTTTTCATCAAAGCGAAGAACAGGACGTTGGCGCAGACGGATATCCTGTATATTGAGAGCCGGGGGAAGAAAGTCGAGATCCATACGGCTAAGAAAGGGGAGAGCATCCAGATCTACGCCACGATGGAGGGATTGGAGGAGCGGCTGGGGGATGGTTTTTACCGCTGCCACAGGGCGTATATCGTGAATATGTCCCATATCGCGGAATACGGCAGCGACAAGATCACGCTCACCAATGGAGACAGGGTGTATCTGGCGAAGAAAAAATACGGTGAGTTTGTGAAAGCCTATATGTGGTACCTGCAGAGCGGGGGTGTGTCCAGTGTCTGAAATGGCGGATATCATCTTCTGCGTATTTCTCTATCTGTTCCAAGGGTATTGTCTGCAATATTTCTGCGTGAGTTTCCTGGAGAGCAGGATCAGGGATAGAAGGTGGAATGCACTGGCAGTCATGGTGTCCTATGCGGTCTCCAGGCGGGTGTTGTTCCAGTTTCAGATCGGGTCTGAAAAAAACTGGGATCACAGGGTCGGGGTCGGGAAGATGGCGCTTGCGTTGTGTGTGATGTCTGTCCTTGTCCTCTGTTTTTACAGAGCATTGCATCTGATCACGATCTTCCTTGTGGTGGCGTTCCAGGCGATCGCGGACATCAGCCGCTATACGACTGTCATTTTGGTGGGTGAGCTGGGGGATGGGCTGCTCAGCCTGTGGAACTGGTGCGCGGGGAGGGGGCTGCTCACATCGGAGAAAGCCTTCTCCAGCGCTGTAAATACAGGGATCCTGGGGCAATGGATCCTTGAGTACCTGGCCATGGCATTGATCTTGTATCTGTCGCTGAAAAAGATCGTGGGGGACTTTCGTGAAAAAGATCACAACATGGACCGGACAGAGCTTTTGTTCATCCTGACCCCGGCGGCTGTGGGTCTGACGCTCTGTATGCTGCTGCGGATCGTCATCATCACCATGGAGGGCGGCATCCCGAAACTGCTGTATGACAGATACCCGATCTTGATCTTCGTGCTCCCGGCGATCATGCTCTTGTCCCTGCTCTCCATTTTGCAGGGAGTAAGATTGTTCCAGGATATGCTCCGCTGGAACAGGGAGAAGAGCAGCAGGATCGTCCTTGAAAAACAGGTGGCAGGCATGCAGGAACACATGGAAGAGATGGAGCGCATCAACGCCGGCATCCGGAGCATGAAACACGACATGAAGAATACGATCTTGGTCATCCAGCGTCTGGCTGTGCGGGGAGGAGAGGGGGAAAACGAGGAGCTGCGGGCGTATCTGTCGGAGCTGGAGCGGACTTTTGAAAAACTGGATGTGCGCTTTAGGACAGGGAACACAGTGGTAGATACGCTGCTGAACATGAAATACCATGAAGCGGTGCGGGAAGTGCCGGACCTGGACATGGATGCGGATGGGCTCATGTTCCCGCAAGAGCTGAAGATCCGCAGCTACGACATCGGCGTTATCCTGGGGAACGCCCTGGACAACGCGATCGAGGCCTGCCGGAGACTAAAAGAGAAGGAACGGGATGCGGATGCTTTTATCCGGTTGGGTTCTCTGCAGAAAAGGGATCTGCTGATCTTGAAGGTGGAGAACAGTTTTGACGGCCGTCTGGCAGGGGAGCGGCCGGATGGGTTTTTGGCATCGGACAAAACCGATAAAGATCCCCATGGGATCGGGCTTGCCAATATCAAGAGCACAGCGGAAGGATACCAGGGGACAATGGACTATCGAGTGGAGGACAGGGTGTTCATCCTGTCCGTGATGATGAAAAATGAGAGGAGAGATGATGATGGATCTAGGAGTGACAAATAAAACAGGCAGACCAGTAAGTTATCAGCTGGCAGATCAGTATCGGAAAAATGGGAGGATGGACAAACGGGCAGGCAAGAGT
Organism: Clostridia bacterium; assembly: GCA_910575625.1. Lineage (GTDB taxonomy): Bacteria > Bacillota > Clostridia > Lachnospirales > Lachnospiraceae > MGBC164599. The sequence goes on along the minus strand of CAJTFD010000006.1, from coordinate 212,755 downwards.
TTTGCAGAGCTTGCGGCCGCGCGGACAGGCAAAACGGCGGCACAGCCGGACGGGGCAGGGATGACAGAGGAGACAGGCGCGAACGGGACCGGAAACGTATCTTACACAGGATCCTATATGGGAGAGTCCTATGAGGAACGCCTGCGTAAGATAACGGATAAAGATGCGGCCGCTGCCTTTCGGGAAGCCTATGTGAAAAAAATGACAGGGAGTACAGACCTTGTCTCTGCCATCAGCAAGTCCTATAATACCGGGCTGATGGGTGCAATGGACTTTGCAGATGCCTTTCCATTCTATGATGTGGTGACACATGTGGGAAATGCCGATATCTCCGCGGCCAACTGGCAGAGGAACGATTTTCCATTTTGGGAATATTTCCGCAAAGACACACGTGCAGATGCCCTGAATGACTGGAGGCCAGAGGGAGCGAACCCGCCGCAGACCCGCAGCGACCTGCAGAGGAATTACAGCAGCATCGGTCCCGGTCGGATCGCAGTCCTGATACCGGAGAGCCTGCAGCAGAAAATGGACGCAGACCCCGCCTATGCACAGCAGATCATGATAAAACTGCAGACTTGGAAGGAAGATTACGACCGCTGGGATAACACACTGGCGGCATCCTACGGGTACAATGTGGCAGAATATCAGGCAGGGAAGAGCTATGTGTTCGATCTGGATGAAAATGGAGATGTACGAAACTGCACGGTGACCGGATCGGGGAGGATCACAGGCCCCACGGAAGAAGAGCGCAGACAGTTTAAAGCCGAACAGGACAGGAAACGCAGACTGCGCGTCAAATACATACAGATTCAGGAAGAGAGCGCAGAGAGGAGGCGGCTCCAGGAGCAGGTGGAACAGCGTTATTTCCAGAGTCGGCTTACGCTGGGAAACGGCGCGGAGGTCTGGAAATGAGAAGGATCGCAAACACGAGGACAATGGGTGATCAGGAGGGATGGATCATGCGTATAGGATATAATGATCCAGGGATCTGGAAATTTGGAGCGAAAAAAAGCAGTCCGAACACAAAAGCCATCGAGGATCTGCTCTCAGGGCGCAGGAAAAATTCTTATGGCGTGGAAGGCATGTGGATCACAGGACGGACAGATTGGAAGAGGATCATCAACGTATCGGATGAAATGAAACAGCATGTCTTTGAGGATGTAAAAAAAGAATTTTATAAATACGGCGGGATGTCGGGAGACAATATCGCTGAGACAGATGCATATTATGACAAGATACATTCTTATGTGAAAACGCTGAGAGCGGGTGACCGTTCTTCTGCCACATGGACCTTGAGCCAGCTCCATCTAGACCTAGCCCATGCAGTGACGGCTGCCGTCAAAGAAAAGATGCCAGGCTGGACGAACGGGCAGCGGATACCGTCGGATGTGCTGGATCGGATCTTTGCAGATGAGAGTATCATTTCCATGGTATCTGGAAGATCTGGCGGGGAAAAAGGGATAGATATACAGGTCTGATATCAATCTTATAGAAAGGATTTATCATGCGTATAGGGAACAACTATCAGGGGATCATGCAGCTCTTTTCAAGGATGGATGCGAGGAGCATGGCCGTAAAACGGACTGGCACCGGCGGTAGAAATACGATCGAGGATCTCCGTTCGGGACATTTTAAAAACTCTTATGGCGTGGAAGGCATGGGGATAACGGGAAAGACCGACTGGAGACGGATCGTCCATGTCTCCGATGAAATGAAACAGCATGTTTATGAAGATGTAAAAAAAGCGTTTTATAAATTTGGCGGGATGTCGGGGGACGATACCGCTGGGACAGACGCGTATTATGATAAGATACACGCATATGTGAAGACACTCGATCCAAACACCCGCCGCGCTGCTCCATGGACCTTGAGCCAGCTCCATCTAAATATCGCGGGAAGGGTGACACAGGCTGTGCAGGAAAAAGATCCTGCATGGACAGCAGGAAGACCTATTTCACATAAAATACTGGATGAGGTCTTTGCAGGCGATGTCATTTATCAGGACAGTGTAAATGCGCTGTATGCCAAAGGGAGCAGGAGATTGGACATAGAAGTCTGATATTGATATAGGAGGGATCTGGGATGCGTATAGGAAACGGTTACCAGGGGATCATGCAGCTCTTTTCAAGGATGAACGGGAACAAAATGAATATCAATATGCCTTTTGGAGCCAGAGCATCGACAAGACGTTCCGGCGCCGGCGGCAGGAATACGCTTGAAGACTACCTTTCAGGCCACTATAAAAATTCTTATGGCGTGGAGGGGATGTGTGTCACAAATAATCCGAATGCGAGAAAGATCATCCCTGTGTCGGATGAGATGAAACAGCGGGTTTTTAACAGTGTGAAAGATGCGTTTTACAAATACAATGGCATGTCGGGGGACAATGAAGCTGAATGGGAGGAGATGGCCCGCGCAAAGAACGCGTATTATAAGACTTTGAAGAGGGAGGACCGTGTGGCGGCCGCATGGACATTAGGTCAGTTGGAGATCGGCATCGCAAGGAAAGTCGCCGGCGCCGTCAAGGAAAGCGTACCTGGCTGGACATACGGCAGGTCGATCCCAACGGAGGTGCTGGATAGGATCTTTGCAGATGAGGATATAGTATCTATGGTATCTGGGAGGGCAGCGGGAGCAGCCGGGCTGGATGTGAAAGTCTGATATGAGCGCATCTGGCATTGGGCTGATCTGTGTGAAATAAGGGCGTGCGATCGATCGCACGCCCTTGATCTAACCTTCCCATAAAGATCTTTTCAGATCCACATGGCATTGATCCATGATACGGTGCTGTGTTTCGGGATCGAGTATCCATCTTTATATGCGTCCTCCGATCTCAGAAAAAATGAGTAGATCTGATCAATAAGACATCGCCCTGCAGCCATTCTCCGTCCAGATGACCCGCAGCTCATCCCTGTCGATCTGCTCTTTTGCACCTGTCCAGGGGTCATTGTAAAAGAAATTTTTCTGGTCATAGCCGGTCAGGGCCACGGTGTGGGAGCCGAAGCCGTCCAGCCGCGTCACCCATATCAGGACCAAATGTTTTTTCCACAGTTTATCCTGGAGCTTCTCCATGCTGCAGCCGGTCATGTTTGTATAACTGCGGAGATATTTCTGCGTCATCTGTGCCAGCCCTCCGGGGTAGATCACAAGGCTGCCGCCGCCAAAGGAGTGGGGGTCACCCACGAATCCCTGGTTTGGGTCAGAGCTGCGGGGCATGAGGTCAGCTGCGCGGAGCTTATCGATCTTTACCCCGGCGTAGTTGGCCATCATCGTCCAGGAGGTGATCTCGCAGCCTGTGGGCAGTTCCGGCCGCTGGCAGATGACTTTGGCCAGGTTTTTTACAGAATAGATCCGGCCGTTGGTGGCGGCTTTGTACTGTACGTTATCCACATAGAAGGTCCCGGTCTTCAGCTGGCCGCGCTTGTTGTAGTAGGTTTTGATCTTAGAACCTCTGGAATCCCGGGTCAGGAAGCCGGTGGCCATCACACCGGTTTTTTTCTTGAAATAATACTGGTATTTTCCGATCCGGCGGACGCCGAAACGCTTTTTGCCAGTCTTCTCATCGTAATAATATTTCTTGGAATCGATCGTCACGAATCCCGTCTGCATGACCCCGTTGGAGTCAAAATAATAATATGCGCTGCCGATCTGCTTCCGGCCCGTGGCCATGTTGCCCTTGCTGTCAAAATAGTATCTCTTGCCGTCGGCCTCCACAAAGCCTTTTTTGATCTTCCCTTTTATGTAATATCTTATCTTGCCATTTTCCCTATAAAAGCCATTTTTCACCACATCCGTGATCCTGGGGTGTGGCGTGGGGGTCTCTGCGGACAGTTCCAGCAGGGACCTGGGTTCCGGCAGGGCCTCCAGCGCGGCGGCGTCTATCGTGGACGCATATAAAAAACCTGCGGTAAAGAGCATCAGTAATCTTATTGGTTCTTTTTTCATGGCGGTCAGTCTCAGGCTCCTTTTCATTTCATCCTATGTGGGTCATTATAGCATAGAATACAGAAAAGTGGGTGAAAAAATTTTATCATCTTTATGCTGGGGAGCGTCTCCTGGTTGAATATGTCAAGGATCTTATGGTATCATATGATATAACACAGTCAGAGCGATCAGGAAAGGAAAGGGTTTATGGAAAAGGATTGCAGAAAAAGTGTCTGTAGATGGTTATCTTTGTGGGCTTTTGTCCTGTTTTTCATCGCGCTGCCCACGTATGTCCAGGCCGGGTCTTCTTTATCAGTCCGGTATGACAGAGCGCAGGACGGCTATTACCTCTACCGGGGGACGGAGAAGAAAGACGCGGGGAAGGTCACAGAGCCGGGCCTCTATCAGATCAGAGGAGAGAAGGTGAAGGGCCAAGTCTTCGACGGGATCTACTATGTGTCCCAGGAAGGCCGGATCCACACAAATGCGGGGATACGCTATATCCCAAAGACCAAGAGGATCGGCAAGACGCGTTATCACAGGGGATATTTTCATTTTGACGAGGGCGGGAAGCTCTCCACAAAGAGCGGTCTCGTGTACCGTAAAAACACAAAGATACACGGGTACACGTTCCGGGGTTATTATTACTACACAGCGATCGGGCGGATCTATTCCGGATCCATGGGCCTGGTCTATCTGGACTGCAGGGTCAACGGCCGTACGTTCAAGGGCTACTATTACCGGGAGGAGATGAGCCGGATCTGTCAGGGGAACACGATCCGCCAGATCACGCAAAAAGACGGGGCCAATAAAAAGTTCCCGGGGTATCGCTATCTGAAAAAGGGCGGCCGTCTGGATACGGCCCAGGGGACGCACAAGCTGGACCTTACATATAAAGGCGTCCGCTACAAAGGCCATTACTGCTTTGCCGGAAAGGACGGGCGGATGGTCCGAAAGAAAGGTCTGGTCAATGTGGGCGATATTTATTATTATGTGGCAGATAAAAATGGAAAATGCCTGACGAGAGCCAAGAAGAAAGTCCAGGGCTTTTCCTACGCATTCGGTGCTGACGGCACAGGCAGGCGGACCAGCACCAAGCTGGGAGGTCTGACTTCTAAATTAAACGCCCAGATCAGAGGCTACAACGGGACCTGGTCCGTCTATGTCAAACGGCTGGATAATAACGATTCACTGACGATCAACGATCAGCCGCTCTACGCGGCCAGTGTGATCAAGGCCTACGTGATGGCCTCTCTCTACGACCAGATCCAAAAAGGCGATGTGCAGGAGACGGACACGATCCGATCGCTGTTAAACGCCATGATCACTGTCAGTTCCAACGAGGCGTTCAATGAGCTGGTCATGCGGCAGACCGCCAGCCATGGCTTCCTCACCGGCTGCGGTGTGATCAACAGATATCTGGCGGAAAACGGCTACACGAAGACTGGGATACATACCGCTTACGCAGGACTGGGTATCTCAGACGGCGGGATCAACTACACCGGCGTGAAAGACTGCGGCAAGCTGTTGGAATCCATCTACCGGGGCACCTGCGTGGACAAAGAGAGTTCCCAGAAGATGCTGAACCTCCTCAAAGCCCAGAAGCGGCGGGCGAAGATACCGGCTGGGGTCCCGTCCGGCATAACCGTCGCCAATAAGACCGGGGAGACCAGCACCAGCGATCACGACATCGCCATCGTCTACGGCCCGAAGTGCACCTACATCATCTGCGTCATGAGCTTAAATTCATACAACTCTACCAGCCGTGTAGCGCAGATCTCCAGGACCGTGTACGATCATCTGGAGTGATGGAGTGATCATAGGCCGGCCGGGACGAAAAAGCCTCCCGGCTGGCCGGACTATGAGCAGGAATGATAGGAGTGAGATAGAGAACGATGTTAAATTTTGTAAATGATTATGCGGAAGGCGCCCACGAGAAGATCTTAGACCGGCTCAGGGAGACCAATCTGGAGAGTACGCCCGGATACGGGATGGATCCTTACTGTGAGGCGGCGAGACAGAAGATACAAAAAGCCTGCGGATGTGAGCGGGCAGATGTCTATTTCCTGGTGGGCGGGACCCAGACGAATCAGGTGGTCATCGATGCCCTGTTAAAGGACTATGAGGGTGTGGCCGCCGCGGCCACCGGACATATCAGCACCCATGAGGCCGGCGCGGTGGAGTCCACCGGCCATAAAGTCCTTGCGCTGCCCCATAAAGAGGGCAGACTGCAGCCGGACGTGTTAAAAGCATATCTGAAGGGATTTTACATGGATGAAAACCACGGCCACATGGTATTTCCAGGTATGGTCTATATCTCCCATCCCACGGAATACGGGACACTCTACACGAAGGAGGAGCTGGCGGGACTCTCGGCGGTCTGCAGGGAGTATGGCATCCCCCTGTATCTGGACGGGGCGCGTCTGGGCTACGGGCTGGCCAGTGAGGATACAGATGTGACACTGCCGGATGTTGCCAGATACTGTGATGTGTTCTACATAGGCGGTACAAAAGTGGGGGCGCTGTGCGGGGAGGCTGTGGTCTTTACCAAGGAAAACACGCCGCGGCAGTTTGTGACGCAGATGAAACAGCACGGCGCGCTGCTGGCGAAAGGACGGCTGCTGGGGATCCAGTTTGACGTGCTGTTTACGGACGGGCTGTATCTGGAAAACGGAAAACACGCGATCCGTCTGGCGGCGATCCTGAAAAAGGCTTTTGAGGAAAAGGGATATCGTTTTTATCTGCAGTCGCCGACGAACCAGATCTTCATCGTTTTGGAAAACAGACAGATGGAAAGACTCCAGGAAAAAGTCAATTTCAGTTTCTGGGAGCGGCTGGATGAGGAGCATACAGTGGTCCGGTTCGTGACCAGCTGGGCGACAAGGGAAGAGACGGTCCGGGAACTGATATCCGTATTATAGATCCGGTCTGTCATCGATCACTCCATCGATATTTGGAACGCCAAAGTGATCATGTACTTGGATCTGGCCGGCCGATGTGGTAAAATCAGGGGTACAAATACACGAGTTTAGAAAGGATCATATAAAGACAGCATAGATCAAGGAGGAGTTGTGGCAGTCATGGATCAGAGTAAGATCAGGAATTTTTGTATCATCGCACATATCGATCATGGGAAATCCACGCTGGCGGATCGGATCATCGAGCGGACGGGCCTTTTGACGGACCGGGAGATGCAGTCCCAGGTGTTGGACAACATGGACCTGGAGCGGGAGCGGGGCATCACGATCAAAGCCCAGGCCGTGCGTACGGTGTATAAGGCGCAGAACGGGGAGGAATATATCTTCAATCTGATCGATACGCCGGGGCATGTGGATTTCAACTATGAGGTATCCCGGAGTCTGGCGGCCTGTGACGGCGCGATCTTAGTGGTGGACGCCGCCCAGGGGATTGAGGCCCAGACGCTGGCAAATGTCTATCTGGCCCTGGATCACGATCTGGACGTGCTGCCGGTGATCAACAAGATCGATCTGGCCAGCGCGGATCCGGAGCGGGTGGTGGGTGAGATCGAGGACGTGATCGGGATCGAGGCCCAGGACGCGCCGAAGATCTCCGCGAAGACCGGGGTGAATGTGGAGCACGTGCTGGAACAGATCGTGGAGAAGATCCCGGCCCCCGGCGGCGACCCGATGGAACCGCTGAAGGCATTGATCTTCGACTCTCTCTATGATCCGTACAAAGGCGTGATCGTCTTTTGCAGGATCATGGAGGGCCAGGTAAGAAAAGGCACGCCGATCCGGATGATGGCCACGAAGGCCAAGGCGGAAGTGGTGGAAGTAGGCTATTTTGGCGCGGGGCAGTTTATCCCCTGTGAGGAACTGCAGGCGGGCATGGTGGGCTACATCACAGCCAGTATCAAGAATGTGGCGGACACACGTGTGGGGGATACGATCACCAACGATGCCAAGCCCTGCGCAAAAGCTCTGCCCGGCTATAAGAAAGTCAACTCCATGGTCTACTGCGGCCTGTATCCGGCGGACGGAGCGAAGTACCAGGATCTGCGGGAGGCCCTGGAAAAACTGCAGCTGAACGACGCGGCGCTGCAGTACGAGCCGGAGACCTCGGCGGCGCTGGGATTTGGTTTCCGCTGCGGTTTTCTCGGACTTTTGCATCTGGAGATCATCCAGGAGAGATTGGAGCGGGAGTATGCGCTGGATCTGGTCACCACGGCCCCCGGCGTTATCTATAAAGTGTACAAGACAAGCGGCGAGGTCATCGAGCTGACCAATCCCTCCAATCTGCCGGATCCGTCCGAGATCGACTATATGGAGGAGCCGATCGTGGCGGCGGAGATCATGGTGACCACAGAGTTCATCGGTTCGATCATGGAGCTGTGCCAGGAGCGCAGAGGGCAGTACCAGGGGATGGAATATATGGAGGAGACCCGCGCCCTCTTAAAATACCATCTGCCGCTCAACGAGATCATCTATGATTTCTTCGACGCCCTAAAATCCCGTTCCAGAGGCTATGCGTCCCTGGATTACGAGCTGTGCGGCTATGAGCGCAGCAAACTGGTCAAGTTGGATATTTTGGTCAACAAGGAGGAGGTGGACGCCCTGTCCTTCATCGTCCATGCAGATACAGCCTACGAGCGGGGACGGAAGATGTGTGTGAAATTAAAAGATGAGATCCCCAGACAGCTTTTCGAGATCCCGATCCAGGCGGCCATTGGGAGCAAGATCATCGCCCGGGAGACGGTGAAAGCCCTGCGAAAGGATGTGTTGGCGAAATGCTACGGCGGCGATATCACCCGCAAGAAGAAACTGCTGGAAAAACAGAAAGAGGGCAAGAAGCGGATGCGCCAGGTGGGGAATGTGGAGATCCCGCAGAAAGCATTTATGAGCGTCCTGAAGCTGGATGACCAGTAGGAAAGATGCGAGCTTGGAGAAATATATCTGATGGAGAGGAAAAGAAAAGCTTTCCGTTTATATGTGCACATCCCATTTTGTATGAAAAAATGCGCTTACTGTGATTTTTTATCCTGGAGGGGCAGCCGGGAGGAACAGGAACGCTACGTCCAGGCATTGTGCAGGGAAATAGATTTTTACAAGGGGAGATATCCAGAGAGGGTGTCTTCTCTGTTCCTGGGCGGGGGTACGCCGTCTGTCTTAGATCCCAGGCTGCTGGATATGATCATGGACAGGCTGACCGGTGCTTTTTCTTTTGAGGAAGATCCGGAAATCTCCATAGAGGTCAATCCCGGTACGGTCACCCTGGAAAGATTGAGGGATCATAAAAAGATGGGGATCGATCGCATCAGTTTCGGCCTGCAGTCGACAAACGATATACAGTTGGAGAGGCTGGGCAGGATCCACACATACCGGGAATTCCTGGAGGGGTATGATATGGCCCGTCGGGCGGGGTTTGAAAATATCAACGTGGACCTGATGTCGGGGATCCCCGGGCAGACGCTGGAGAGCTGGCGGCAGGACCTGATCCGGGTCACAGAGCTGGAGCCGGAGCATATCTCTGCGTACAGCTTGATCATAGAGGAGGGAACGCCTTTTGCCCAGATGGACTTGGATCTTCCGGGGGAGGATGAGGAACGGGATATGTATGAGGCCACGGCGGCAATCCTGGGGGAGAAGGGTTATATCCAGTATGAGATCTCCAACTATGCCCGTCCCGGCAGGGCATGTGCCCACAACATCGGTTATTGGCGGCGGGATGATTATCTGGGACTGGGACTGGGGGCGGCTTCGCTGATGGATGAGAAGAGATGGAACAATACGGATTCTATCGAGATATATCTGGCGCATGCAGGGGATCCCCGCCGTCTGCATGTGGGTGTGGAAGACCTGCCGGTCAGGGAACAGATGGAGGAGATGATGTTTTTGGGCCTGCGTATGATGGAGGGCGTCCGGCGGCAGGATTTCCAGGCGGCGTTTGGCGTGAGTCTGGAGACGGTCTATAAAGAGGCCATCCGGCGCATGGCAGGGCAGGGGCTTCTGGCGGACGACGGGGAGCGGATCTTTTTGACACGGCGGGGGATCTCGCTGGCAGATCAGGTGTCTGTGGAGTTCATGTTCTGACCGCGGCCGTTATAGGACCTGTCCGATCGCCCACAGGATCAGGAGATGGGCCGGGTAATAGATGTAGAAAGACCATTTGGCCAGTGGTGTCTGCCGTGCGGACTTTTTTCCATTATAGAGGATCAGGGTCGCGACGGCGGAGGCGATGATCCCGAATGTGGCATAAAACCCGTGCAGGATGGCGTGGCCCGAGAGAAAAGGGTAGGCGGCGTCCGGCGGGGCGTATCCCGGGATGTTCAAGAGCCAGAAGAGTGCCGCCACGATCCCGTATACAGCCGCCTGGCCGCGGGGAGAGCCTTCGTTTTTCTTAAAGAAGATTGCAGCGACGGCCAGGATGACCGCCCAGTCACAGACCACGGTAAAGAGGACCAGTCCTGCCAGGAGCAGTTTTTTTTGCAGCTTTGAGAGAGAGCTGTCCATTACGCAGAAGATCAGGAAACAGGCGAGGAGGGTGAACAGCACGTTCAGCTGGAAAAAACCCACCGCCAGGACATAGGGGATCTGGGAGATGAGCGCAAAGACAAAAAGCCTCTGGGCGTATGCCTTCTTCGAGCGGGTGTACCTGTAGCCTTCTGTGAGAAAGAAACACATGGTCATCGCTGTGAAGTACCCGATGTCTTCAAAGACCTCCGCCAGGACGCTTCCTGGGGTCATGAGGACATGGGATATGTGGTTGAAGGTCATCGTGATGATGGCCAGCAGTTTTATCTGATCCCGGTTTAGGATCTTACAAGATGTCAGCATATCAAGACCTTTCCTTTTTTCTTTTTATCATACCATATGAAAATATATCTTTCTATTATCTATCCATTAATTTTTCTTAAAAACAGAGCTGTCGCGAAACTTTTTCCCGCGCTGTACCATCTAATAGGTGTAGACAAAAGAGGATACATATAAGATGGAGGGAGGAGAGTGATGTGAGATGCGCAGGCTTGTAAAAAGAGCGGTCCAGGGCGACGCGGACGCATTTTTGACACTGATGGAAGAGCATTCGCTGTCTATGTATAAGGTGGCCCGCTCGATCTTGAAAAACGATGACGACGTGGCGGATGCCATACAGGATACGATCTTAAACTGTTTTGAGAAGATCCATACGCTGAAGCGGCCGGAATATTTCAAGACCTGGCTGATACGGATCTTGATCAACGAGTGCGATCAGATCCTGCGGCATTACAGAAAAGTCAGTCCACAGGAGGAACTGCCGGAGGAACCCAGGCAGGATAGATCCCTGGCGGAGTTTGAGTTTAAGGAGATGCTGGGGCAGGTGGATGAGAAATACCGCGTCATCTTGGTGCTCTATTACGAACAGGGATTTAAGATCGGGGAGATCGCGGAGCTTTTGGATATGAAGGAAAATACGGTGAAGACCAGGCTGTCAAGGGCGCGGGAACAGATACGTTTTGCCTATCTGCAGGAAATGCCGAGAGAAGGAGGGAGTGCAAATGAGAGAACACACAATGCTGGATAGAAGGATCCAGGAGACGATGAAAAAGGAGTTCCCTATGCCGGAGAACGTGGAAGAGGCCCGGGACGCGGCGTTTGCAAAGATCCGGGCTGGACAGGCGCAAAAAAACGGGGAAGGAAAACGTATCCGTAACGGGAGAGCATTTTTCAGGACCTGCGGAGTCCTGGGGACGGCGGCTGTGCTCTTTTTGGCGGTCTGCATCGCGGATCCGGCGTTTGCGGCGCAGATCCCGCTGGTGGGCCGTGTGTTTGAGGCGGTGGGGGATTCCCTGGGATTTTCCGGGGATTACAGCGGGTACGCCCGGCCGATCGAGGAAGAGGAAGATCCTGCGGCCGAGGAGGATATTTTGTACAGCCAGACAAAAAACGGCATGACCATCACGCTGTCGGAGGTGTACTACAACGATGCTGCCCTCTATATCAGTATGACGATCGCCTCAAAAGAGGGATTTCCGGAGACTATGACGGATCAGGAAGGGCGTCCGTCCCTCCATCTCCAGGAGGGTACGCTCAGACTGGGCGACGATCCACAGGAATGTCTGCTGGCCAGCGGCGGCAGTGAGAGCCTGGATGGGCGGTTTGTGGACGATCATACATTTGCGGGGGTGATCCGCTGTGACATTGCGGCGGTGGAGAAGACTCTGGCCTATGGACGGTACGAGGAGGCGCGGGATCAGTTTATACAGACTCTGGGCATTACAGAGCAGGAGATAAAGGAGGATCCGGAGGCGGCCTATGAGCGGGTGTGCCAGATCCTGCATGTACAGGAGATGACGGACGCGGCCCTGAACGAGGCCATCGCAAAAGCCGGGGGGCCGGATCTGAGCAGATATCAAGAGGATATACAGGCGCCGGATGATCTTACAGTCCAGCTCTTTATCCCGATGGTGGTGGGGTATAAAGCGCAGCCGGATACACCAGAGATGCCCGAAGACCTGCGGGCGGCCTACGAACAGGCTATGAAAGAGAACGGCCTGGGGCTTGCCGACGCAGACTATGCGGCGTTCACCGACGAGCAAAAGGAGATCGAGCATCGGCTCTTTACCGAGATGTGGAACGGATACGCCGCGCGTTTTCCGGAGACCAACGAACACCCCAACAGATATGAAAACTGGTGGGTGGAGGGCCCCTGGGAGTTTTCCGTGGATGTGGAGAAAAACAGTGCCGACACGGTCACAAAAGAGATCAACGACCTGGATGAGAACGGCCTGGGCCTGGTGTCCGTGACAAAAACGCCGTTCGAGATCACCGTGGACGATAGGGATCCGGATGCAGACCGTTTTGTGGTGGCGCTGGATGCGGATGGCGATATCCTGCCCTATGGGAGCAGCGGCGATGCCAACACATTTGCCATCCAGGACAGGGATGTGTCCAGGATCGATATCTATATCTGCGATTATATAGAGTACATGGATGAGCTGAAAGTCTACTACTGGTCCGAGGACTATGAGACAAAGAAAAAGGAGAAGACCTTCAAGCAGCTCTTGGATGAGCGTGCCTTATATCACAGAGAGATCATATTTGACTGATAAAATGTAAAGTATAAAGCCTCAGGCCGGGGCTTTATATTTTTTGTAAAAAAAATTATTTTTTCTCCGGACGATATTTTGAAAAAAGGTATTGACATCATGAAATTTTATTTTATAATAGAATCATGCAAAAAGCATAAGCATGTGCAGTAAAACCCTACATATATTGTAAAACCCAACAAAATTTGGCAATACTTTTTGGGAAATACGCTGATATCTGCATAATGCTGAAAAAAAAATTTCATTAAATCCAAGGAGGAGAAGGCTTATGAAATTGAAAACAGTAGCAAAGAAAGTGCTTTCCGGGGCTGTGATCGGGGCTATGGTCTTGTCTCTGACAGCGTGCGGCGGAGGCTCTTCATCAGCAGACTCCGGCAGTGACAGCGGGAGCCAAGAGAGCAGCGAGGATACCGGAAATGAAGAGAGCAGTGCAAGTGGAGAGAGCGGCGGCAGTGATGTGACGCTGAAATTCCAACAGTGGTGGGGCGCAGAGCTTCCGGAAGGATATCTGGATGATATCGTTGCCAAGTACAAAGAAGAAACAGGCGTCACTGTAGAACTTCTGACAGCCCCGTGGGCGGATACGAAGACCGCGATCACAGCAGGCGCGACCAATGGCACGATCGCCGATATCATCAGTGTGGACGGCGCATGGCTTGCGGAATTTGCCGAGATGGGGATCCTTGCAGATGTGGAGGCGGCCGGTGTAGACTCCAGTCTTGCCAGCGATATCTGGGAAGTGGATGGGACAAAATACGTGGTCCCGGTAAATAACTTCGCATATCCGATGTATGTGAACATGGAGATCCTTGAGAAGGCAAAAGTATCCGAGATTCCGAAGACATGGACAGAGCTGATCGATGCATGTAATAAGATCAAGGATGCGGGTTACTCAGCCTTTGCTCTGAACCTGGGCACAACAAATGCAAATGGTATCCAGAACGTATTTGGCGGAACAGGATGGGCATCTGGGATCAGATTAAAAGACGACAGCGGCGCATATAAGACAGAAGGGAATGAAGAGCTGGCTTCTCTGGCAGAATTGTTCAAGACATTGTATGACAATGAATGCCTGTATCCGGGTATGAGCACTCTGGAAGAGTCTGAGATGACAAGTAATTTTGCAGCAGGAAACTGTGCATTTACACTTGCGTCTGCGGCTACGATGAGCCAGTTTACAGATGTTGATTTTGAGGCGACCACAGTCCCTGTAAAAGATGACTATGACGGCGAGAGCGGCATCTGTTATGCGAGCTGGGCTGTAGGTGTTTCTGAGGCCAGCCAGAACAAAGAAGAAGCGGCCAAATTCATCAATTATCTGCTCGGCGGTCTGGACGGGACAGATGGTTCTGTTGCGGCAGGATTGGCAGTTGAGATGTCTGCATTCCCGAACAGTACAGTCGCTGAACCGGATTACAGCGCTGCGCCTGAACAATTCCAGTCTTTCTATGAACTGTACAAAAATTGCTACGTGATCAACGAGTACATCGGGCTGGCAAACGCTTCAGATGTGATGACTTCCATGACAAATGATCTGGTATTATATCTGGAAGGGGATCTCGAATGCGATGCGATGCTGAAAAATTGGCAGGGTTATCTCGATGAAGCTGGGAAATAAAGCTGATCAAGGATGAGATCATGAGAAACAGGATCAGACTTTTTGATCCTGTTTCTTTTACTATTCAAACGATAGGGGGGTTGATCTTGAAATTATTTGGAAAAAGGACTGCACCATATAGATATCTGCTGCCCACATTGGTCTTGATGATCGTTTTTTTGGTGATCCCGATCTTTATGGTGGTCCGCTATTCTTTTGTGGATAAGGCAGTTGTCTCGCCGAGTCCGGCTTTTGTAGGCCTGGCAAATTACGCGGAACTGTTCGCGGACAGTTCATTCTGGAATGCGGTGTCAAATACGATCATATTTGTGGTCGTGAGTGTTGTCGCCCATCTTGTGATCGGCATGATATTTGCGATGCTGCTGAATTCAAAATATTTCTCGAACGGAACGAAGACGATCGCGCGTGTGATCTACATATTGCCGTGGGTCTTTACGGCCTCTGTTGTCGCGATCTTATGGAAGCTCATGCTGCAGCCTTCCGGCATCATCAACTATCTGTTATCTGCTCTTCCGCAGATAACCAGGAATACCGAATGGCTGAGCAACAAAGACCTTGCGCTTGCCGTTATCTGTTTTATCAATATCTGGTGCGGATATCCGTTTTATATGATCAGTATCCTGGCTGGACTGCAGGGGATCTCGGGCGACCTGTACGAGAGCGCTGCGATCGACGGGGCCACGATGACGAAGAGTTTTTTCCATATCACGATCCCGCAGCTGAAACCGATCCTCATCAGTATCGCTATGCTGGACTTTATCTGGACGCTGCAGTCCTTTAATGTCATCTGGATGCTGACAGGAGGCGGTCCGGTGGGATCTACGGAAACTTTGAGTATTTATATTTACAAGCTGGCATTCCAGAAGGTAAACTATAGTATGGCCGGTACAGCTGCGACAGTCTTATTGGTCGTATGTGTATTTATAGCGATCTTCTATGTGAGACAGCAGAAGAAAGTGAGGGAATAGAGTATGGTTGGGAGTTATAAGAGATGGGTTAAAGTCATATTGTCTATTCTGTTGGTCATAGGCGGCGTGTTTGCGGCATTTCCGATCCTGTGGATGGTCTGTTCTTCACTGAAGGATAACTCAGCGATCTTTTCGTGGCCGCCGAAATTTTTTGATGAGACAGCCAGTCTGGCATCTTATGTGGCTGTATTTACAGATTCGATGAAGGTGCGTTTTTTCATAAACAGTTATATTGTCGCCGGATGTGTGGTACTCGTCACATTGTTTATCGGGATCCTGGCGGCATATGCGTTCAGTCGTTTTGATTTTCCGGGAAAAGGAGTTTTTAATTCGCTGATCGTCAGTGTCCAGGCGATACCGCCGATCGTGCTTTTGATCCCTTATATGGGGATGATCGTGGCGCTCAAGTTGTTCAATACATATTTTGCGCTGATCTTGACATACCTGATCACAACGCTCCCGTATTGTATCCTGATGATGACAGGCTATTTCAATACGCTGTCTAAAGAACTGGACGAGGCGGTCATGATCGATGGGGGTTCCAGGTGGAGAGCGCTCTGGGGTGTATTGGTGCCCATTTCTTTGCCGGGTATGGTATCTGTAGGCATGTATACATTTATGCAGGCGTGGAATGAGTATCTGTTTGCATTGGCCCTGACACAGACAACGGAGATGCGTACAGTCCCGATCGGTATCAACCTGCTCATGGGGCAGCATGCATATGACTGGAGCCAGATGATGGCTATGAGTGTATTGGGTTCTATCCCTGTATTGATCTTGTTTATCTTCTTCCAGAAGTATTTTATCGCAGGTATGTCTTCTGGCGGTGTGAAAGGTTGATGCGGGAGTATAAGGCTGCATTTTACAACATTATATCAGAGACTTAAGGAGAGCACAGAATGGGTGAGAGGATTGCCATGGGTTTCCACACATGTGTGGACTATGAATTGGTGTGGGATACACAGGTCGTGGAGGAGCGGATCAGAGCGTTAGGTATCCAGGAAAGAGAACTGCGGATGGATATAGAGATGGATTCGGAGCGGGCGGTGTGGATCGCGTGCCTTGCACATTTAAAAGAGGGCATCGGTGGAGAGATGGTCCCGGATACGGCAGAGATCTGTGAGCGTTTTGCCGGTCATTTTGGATACTCGGTCACATTGGGAGGGACACCTACACGTGCCGCGATCATCCTGGACCGTTTGGGGTACGATACGGCGCTCCAGACCAGCTGCTATAATGAACATGTGGAACGGCTCATGCCGGCGCGTGTCCATGTACTTCCAGGTGTGGATGCCGGGCATGATGAGATCTATCCGCATATCGTCCTGCAGTGTCGCGGCGGCGTCCGGATCCATGCTAATGATATCGACTTTGTCACGCCAAGAGAGAACCGTCTTATGGTGTCGAGGGATATCGACAGCCTGCAGATGCCGATCTTGCCGGATGCGTTTGGGAAGATGATCGTGGATGCGGAAGTGTTTTTGCTGGGCTGTTTCAGTGAGGTCATCGATCTGGATGTGCTGAAAGGCTGTTTGGAGAAGACGAAGGCTTTATTGGCATATCTGCCAAAGGATGCATGCGTCGTCCTGGAGGACGGCTGTTATGTGAAAAAGGAGTTCCGCTATTATGTACATAAAGAGCTGGCGTCCGCTGTCCATGTGCTGAGCATGAATGAGGATGAACTGCAGCAGTATATAGGAAAGCGGATCGATATCTTTGATGCGGCGGCAGTGAAGGCGGCGGTAGAATATGTCTACGGACATTCCGGCGTAAAGACGATCCTCGTCCATTCTGCAGCATGGGTACTGTCTTATGGTGAGATGGCACAGAGCATGCACAGTGCGTTAAAGGGCGGGATGCAGGCGGCATCCACACGTTTCCGTCTTGGAGATGGACTTACGAGGGAGGATTATGAAGAAACAGGAAATATACCAGACAAGGCGGAGAGCGCAGATTTTTGTGATAAGATCTGCCGGATGTGGGACGGCCGGGTCTGCTGTATCCCCTGTAAAGATCTGAGCTTCGTGGAAACGCCGACGGTCGTCGGACTGGGGGATTCTTTTGTGGGCGGCCTTTTGCCGGGTCTGCTTAAGGAAAACAGAAAATGATCGACAGCAGGAAGAAGGAGACATTATGTACGAAAAAGTTGGGAACATCGTAAAAACAGCACAGCAGAGCAACACAGCAGTGATCGCATTTATCTGTATGGATCATATCATGGCCAGGTCGGTGGTATACGCCGCGGAAGCGGTCAATACGCCTGCGATCGTCATGTTATATCCAGAACATGTGACCGTCCAGCACACAACCGGGTTTGAAACGTATGCCGCTATGGTAAAGGAATTGGCAGGTCAGGTAAAAGTACCGATCGGACTCCACTGTGACCACGACTACAGCTATGAGTCGATCATGCGGACGATCCGCGCGGGGTTTGGTTCGGTCATGATGGATGGCTCCATGAACGACCTGGATACGAACATCGCACTGACAAAAAAGGTGGTCTTGGCAGCCCATGAGAGCGGCGTTTTTGTAGAAGGCGAGATCGGGCATGTGGGCGCTGCGGCGGATTCTGACAACGATAAAACGGACCTGTACACAAAACCGGATGCGGCGGAGAGATTCTGCCGGGAGACAGGCGTGGATTCCCTGGCTGTTTCCATCGGGAATGCCCATGGCGAATACAAGGAGACGCCCCATCTGGATATCAAGCGTCTGGAGGAGATCCATGCGGCCACGGATGTACCGCTGGTGCTCCATGGCGGGAGCGGGATCCCGGATGACCAGCTGCAGGTCGCTTTTTCAAAAGGGATCAATAAATTTAATCTGGGCACTGAATTTTTAGGGAGATATTATCAGGCAGTGGCAGCATTTGCAGCGGAAAATGCGGAAAATCCGGATCCGGTGAAGGTGATCGATCTGCCGGGATATGTACAGTCCAGGTTACAACCTTATTTGGAAGAACGTATGAAGACGCTGTGTCATTTTTAAAATATGTCGATGCCTGAAATTTTTTTTGGGGGGATCATTGACATTGGCAGTATGCTAGACTAAAATGGAAGATAAGAAAAAATATTATTTTTTTGGAGGAAATGGACCATGTTAATGAATATGAAAGACATCTTGACAGTCGCTAAAGAGAATAGATTCGCACTTCCTGCATTTAATATCAGTGATTATTCCATGTTCCTTGGGATCATGGATGTGTGTGAAGAGACAGATTCACCGGTGATCATTGAGATCCATCCGGATGAGCTGGATTTTATCGGACCTGAGATGGTGACGGCCATCAAGGAGAAAGCTTATAAGTCACCAGTCCCAGTATGCATCCATCTGGATCACTGCGGAGATTTCGGGAAGATCATCTGGGCGATCCAGAGCGGGTTCACATCGGTCATGTTCGACGGGGCGGAGTTATCTTTTGCAGATAACATCGCGGGCACAAAGAAAGTTGTGGAGGCGGCCCACTCTGTGAACGTATCTGTAGAGGCTGAACTTGGGACGATCGGTTCGCTGGAGCCGGAGGATCTGGAAGGCGGTTCTGCAAAGATCATCTACACGGATCCGGAAGATGCCGTTAAATTTGTGGCGGAGACAGGTGTGGATACACTGGCCGTAGCGATCGGGACATGCCATGGATTGTATCCGGCAGGCATGAAACCGGAATTAAAACTGGATATCTTAAAAGAGATCGCTTCAAAAGTAGATATCCCGCTGGTACTGCATGGGGGTTCCAACAATCCAGACAAAGAGATCGGTGAATCTGTCACGTTGGGGATCAACAAGATCAACATTTCCTCTGATATCAAGGCGGCTTATTTTGAAAAGATGAGAGAAGTGCTCCAGGATAAGAGCTTAAGGGAGCCGAATGTGATCGAGCCGCTCTGCATGGAAGCGATGAAAGAGGTTGCAAAGCATAAATTAGAACTTTTCCAGACGATCAAAAAAGCGTCTTTATATCATTAAAATAGTTTAACAGGGGTATCGGGCAGTGGGGAAGAGCAGCACAGGAGACATTTTGGATAAAGAGGTACTTGAAGTCATCAGAGAGAATCATGAGAAGTTCTTTTCAGCAGAAAAAAAGGTAGCAGATTTTGTTTTACAGAATCCACAAAAGGCAGTTGATTCCAATGTCTCTCAATTGGCAAAACACAGCGGGGTCAGTGATGCGACGGTGGTGAGGATGTGTCATCATATCGGGTATAAAGGATACTATCAATTCCGTATCACGCTCGCCAGGGATCTGGGAAAGATACAGTACGGCAGTGTCAGTGCGGTAAAGAGTAAAGATTCTGTGGAAAAAGTGTTCCAAGAATACGCGGAAGCGATGCTTGACATCGGAAGGACGATTGATTCGGAAGTGATGTGGAATTGTGTGAATCTTCTGAAAACCTGTAAACAGGCGCATATCATGGCGGTGGGAAATACCAGTCCGCTGGCGCAATATATGGGATTCCGTCTTGGAAGGCTCGGGGTCAGATGTACATATAACATTGCTCCGGAATATTTCCTGAACCACGTAAACCTTGCGGAGGAAGGAGATATCTTGATCGCGATCAGCCAGTCCGGGAATTCAAAACAGGTGGTCCAGGGACTGGAGCTGGGAAAAGAAAAAGGGCTCAAGAGCATTGCCATCACAGCATTTGCACAGTCACCAGTCTCGGACCTGGCAGATCACGTACTCCTTTCTTCTGGAAAAGAGGAGACATTTGGTTATTACAAAGGGTATGCGCATTTGAATGAGACTGCTGTGATCGATGCACTGCTCAATTTTGTCACAAATGAGGAACTGATCAAGACAAAACATGCCGATAAACCGGAAATGATCTTGTCAGAATATAAAATATGATGGTTTTGTATATAGTAATAGCAGGGGGTATATCTTCCCTGCTATTTACTGGATAAAAGGAGATGGGATATTTATGAAGCGTTCAAGGATCAATGAAGTTATAAAGGATATGGAAGCGTTGATAAAAGAGCATGGGTTTGAGATACCTCCGTTTGCAAAATGGAGCGCTAAGGACTGGGAAAGTATAGGACATGAGTATGATGAGATACGTGAAAATCAGCTTGGATGGGATATCACAGACTATGGACTCGGCAGGTTCGATCAGGTCGGGTTCGCGCTCCTTACGATCCGCAACGGGAATCAGAAAATGCCGGAAAAATATCCAAAGCCCTATGCGGAGAAACTCCTGATGTTATACGAGGGACAGACATCGCCCATGCACTATCACTGGAATAAGCTGGAGGACATCATCAACCGCGGCGGGAACGATATCTATATCACCGTATATAACGGCGCGGAGGACGGGAGCATGCTGGATACAGATGTGACTGTATCCTGTGACGGGAAGACAGAGATCGTGCCTGCCGGGACGAAAGTGCTCTTAAGGCCAGGAGAGAGCATCACGATCACGCCCTATATGTACCATGATTTTATCGTCCCCAAGACAGGCGGGGCTGTCCTTCTCGGGGAAGTGTCCATGTGCAACGACGATGAGAATGACAACTGTTTTTATGAGCAGATGGGGCGTTTCCCGGAAATAGAAGAGGATGAGCCGCCGTATCGTCTGCTGTGCAATGAATATCCAGAGGCAAAATGATCTATGGATCATGTGATCAGTAATCAATATCTGCGGCTTGTCCTGTCCGATCGAGGGGCGGAGCTTCGGTCTGTCAAGAAGGACGGCCGGGAATATCTGTGGGAGGGCGATCCCCAGTATTGGGGAGAGCGTTCGCCGCTGCTCTTTCCGTATGTGGGACGGTTTACAGAAGGGAAATATCGTCTGGGCGGCAGTGTATATGAGATGGGGATCCATGGCTTTGCCAGGCATCGTCTGTATGAAGTGGTGTGCAGGGAAGAGGATAAGATCGTTTTTGAGCTGCGGGATGATACAGAGACTTACAGGATGTATCCGTTCCATTTTACCCTGCAGGTCATCTATGGATTGCAGGGAGAGCATATCGCGGTCATTTACCGTGTTGCAAATTGTTCGCAGGAGACGATGTACTTTGGCATCGGAGGGCATCCCGGTTTTCGGGTGCCGCTGGAGGAGGGACTGAGATTTTCAGACTATTATCTTGAATTTTCCGGAGAGGGATGTCCGGAACGGATCGGGCATACGCCGGCCTGTTTTCTGAGCGGGAGAGATGAAAGATTCCCTCTTGAGGATGGCAGGATCTTACGGTTATCCCATGAGATGTTTGATGATGACGCGATCGTTCTGAGAAATATGGCTGATGCGGTGACGCTCAAGTCTGATAGAAGTATGCGGCAGGTGAAAGTGTCTTATCCGGATATGCCCTATCTGGGGATCTGGCATGCGCCGCGGACGGATGCGCCTTATATATGTATCGAACCCTGGACTTCACTTCCGTCCAGGCAGGGTATCGTGGAAGAGTTTAAATATAAGAGCGATCTGATCCGTTTAGCTCCTGGGGGGCAGTATGTAAATACGTGGGGGATCACGATCCGTTAAGGTGTTGTTTGAAAGATCATCTGTATTTATGTGAACGGCGATGTATAGATGGAAAATATTGGAGGAGTGAACGGGTATAGGTGTTTCTATGTTTGTTCAGACCGTAGACAAAGAATGGTGCTGGAAATTGTTTCCGGCACCATATTTTTCTTAATATTCTGCGATCATGATCTTTATTACAATTCTCAAATTCAGCTTAGAGATGATATTGCGGAACATAATAATGCAACATGAGTTATAGCGTTTCGTTTTATTAAAAGTTGAAATGAAGATCTGTAAAGCAGAAATAGCATTTTCGGATCATTTTTATTCCGAAAAATGCAGGGCATTATTCCTTTTGGTTTGATATCGTTCCTAAAATAAGGTATAATGTTTTGGAAAGCGAGGGTTGCAATTTATGTATATGACGGTAAAGCAGGCTGCAGAGAAATGGGGGATTTCTGACAGACGTGTACGCATATTATGCGCAGAAGGCAGAGTTTCCGGTGTCACCCGTGAAGGTCGTAGTTGGATGATTCCGGCAGACGCGAGAAAACCAGACGATGGACGGTTTAAAGCAACAGAAAGTTTACTGACAGTTATAGAGAGGAAGAAAAAAGAACTGGATATCAGACGCCCGCTGACCGAGGGAGAATTGGAGCGCCTGACAGAGGAATTCATTGTTGAGTATACTTATAATTCCAATGCAATTGAAGGAAATACTCTGACTCTGCGTGAGACGGATATGGTTTTGCGTGGTCTGACGATTGACAGGAAGCCGTTAAAAGACCATATGGAGGCAGTCGGGCATAAAGAAGCATTTGATCTTGTGAGGGATTTGGTAAAAGATCAGATGCCTTTATCGGAGAGCATCATCAAACAGATTCATTATCTTGTATTGGCGGATAAACGGGAGGACCGGGGTGTTTATAGAAGAGTTCCTGTCAAGATCATGGGAGCAAAACATGAACCGGTCCAGCCGTATTTGATTCAGCCGAAGATGGAACAATTGCTGGAATCCTATAGAAATAGTACGGAGCATATCATTCCTCGGCTTGCGCGGTTTCATATTGAATTCGAAGGAATCCATCCTTTTATTGACGGAAATGGCAGGACTGGGAGGTTGCTTGTGAATTTGGAATTGATGAAAGCCGGATATCCGCCAATTGACATTAAGTTTGCAGACAGGGTTTCTTATTACAATGCGTTTGACGAATACCATGTAAAACATGATCTAGCTGCAATGGAAAAGTTGTTTGCAGGTTATGTGAATGCAAGGTTGGACAGTTACTTGAAGATGTTGGAGATATCGTAAATCCAGGAAGTTATACGAAAAGCATAGGAGATGAGATGTTATGGAGCGTTCAAGGATTAAACAACTGTTTTTATGAGCCGATGGGACATTATCCGGAAATAGAAGAGGATGGGCCGCTGTATCGTCTGCTCTGCAATGGATATCTAGAGGCAAAATGATCAGTGAGCGATATTCATAGCTTATCTTTGCTGACCGAGGGGCAGAGTTTAAGGCTGCAGATTCTGGACAAAGTGCCAGATTTCCTATAGTTATAGCCGCTTTTCTGATATAATAGAAAATATCAGAAAGGCGGCGTTTTTATGATGACAAATAATATTTTACTTACACGTTTGCACGTGATATAATAATAATTAACTATAAATGAGCAAATTTAAAAAAGTGCACAATAAACCTATGCCACTAAAGCTATAACCTGCTCAAAGCCAATGTGCCTTGCTCCACACTGGTAGACGAAACGGACCCGCTCTTCCTGGATATGGCTATAAATATATGCATAGCCGTCTTCGAAAGACATGGTTTCACCGCATCCAGTACATGCAAGCAGATGGGCCAGCGACATCAGCAGCCAGTACCTCCTGATCCCCTGAGATGAGCGGACCTGGTACCTGTCAAACGCCAGCTTGTCCTTTGACTGGCGGAAGAACACCTCCACCGGCCACCGTTCCACATACATGTCCAGGATCTCCCGGGTGCTTAAAGAGACATCCGTACTGATAAAGGCCCGCAGGGCTTTGGGGACATGGAACGCATCCTTCGGATAGCTGATCAGGACCACTGCGTTTTCGATGCCGTTGAGGCTCCCTTCATATCGATAGACATAATAGCTCCGGCTGCCAACGGTCACGAGGCTGACAGCAGCATCTGTCTTACGTAAATGAAGGGCCAACTCGCCTACCTCCTGCTTTATGCCGCAGGGGTACAGCACCCGGTCCGTCTTCAGTGCGCCAATGGTATAGAAGCCCTTTTTGATGAAGGCATCCATGATGTCGCCGCATGTATACCAGCTGTCGCAAAGGAAATAGGAGACAACCGGCGGTACGGGCAGCTCCTCCGCGATCTCCTGTACGATCTTCACCTTTGATCTGGACTTGTCGTACATGACGATGGCATAATCGAGGACGATGCCGTTGCAGGAGAGCATGACGGCTACGGCCTGGTGCCCATAGTCCTGCTTCCCCTTGAGGTGGGACTGGTGGAAATACGCATCTTCGATCGGGTGCAGAGCCCGTGACGAAGGCTTTGTCTTGGATGAGATGGTGTCGTCCACGATGCAGAACACAGGCTTTTCAGATCGCTGGGCTTCTTTATAGATGAACTGGATGACAGTGCTTTTCAGTATGTTTTCCAGTTTGGCGTCATCCCATTTCCCTTTATTAAGGAAATGTGCAACCGTGGTACGGTGGCAGGGGCTGTATTTTTCAAGATCGATAGTCTTCCCATGATATCCAAGGGAAAAGACGGATATCAGTATGGCCATGATATGCTTCATGACGGTCTGGGGAAAGATACGGCATAAATTTAAGTTCTTAAAGCAGTTGTAAAGTAGCGTTGAATGGTATATACTGTTTTCTATAAGACATCATCCTTTGCAGGTTATTGTTTTCTAGACAAAAACAGTATACACCCAAAAAGGTATGGTGTCTTTAGTTTTAAGACATTTAAAGCAGTTTTGGTAAAAATTCAAATTTGCTCATTTATAGATGACAGAAAAAGAAGCAGTTGAAATTTTTGAGAAGGCTCATTCATTACATGAAGAGCTGGATATGGAAAGCGATATTCAAGATATTGGTCGCGTGTTGTCACAGAAGCCTATTGATATGTACCAGGTTAGAATGCAGATAGATACAGTCAATAGTAAACATCCAGAAAATGTAATTCTGTTCAATCTGATCTTCCCTCCACAGGGAAACAGAGTGTCATTAGCTGAGGCTCCTGCCCAAAGCTTGATTGATGATTTGACATGGAAGCATACTTATTTACAGGCAAAGAAAGCCGGAAAGGTTATCGAAGAATTTTGCAAAGAAATGCGGAAGATATAGATTGAGAGGAACGGAGAAGAAAATGGACAAACTGAGAATGGAAACCCTTGATTTCACTCAGGCTAACATCGAAAAACTCGCCACCCTATTCCCTTCTTGTGTGACTGAGGCGCGGGATGGGGACGGCAAGCTGAAAAAGGCAGTCAACTTTGAACTGTTGCGGCAGATGTTGTCCGACGTGGTTCTGGAGGGCGACGAGGCATATGAATTCACCTGGGTGGGTAAGAAAGCAGCTATTGTAGAGGCCACCCGTCCTATCCGCAAGACCCTGCGCCCCTGCCCGACTGAAAGCATAAACTGAGATACCACCGAAAACCTCTACATCGAAGGCGATAACTTGGAAGTTTTGAAACTCTTGCAGGAGAGTTATCTAGGCAAGGTAAAGATGATTTACATTGATCCGCCTTACAACACCGGAAACGATTTTATCTACCGGGACGATTTTGCGATGAGCGGCGAGGAGTACAGCGAGGGGTCCGGGCAGGTAGACGAGGAAACTGGTGATCGGCTGTTTAAGAATACCGACAGCAACGGGCGGTTCCATTCCGATTGGTGCAGCATGATCTATTCGCGGTTGATGCTGGCGAGAAATTTACTTGCGGATGATGGAGGTATTTTCATTAGTATTGATGATAATGAATTGAATAATTTAATTGCCATTGGAAAAGAAGTATTTGGTACTGATGGATATATCGCAACTTTTGTGTGGGAAAAGCGCAAAACTAGAGAAAATCGAAAGATTATTTCCATACGGCACGACTATATTGTATGTTTCACAAAGAATTACGAAAAGCGCGCAGATACTATTGGACTGGAACCTATGGATGATGATGCAATTGACAGGTATAAGAATCCAGATAATGATCCAAGAGGTATATGGACATCCGTTCCAGCCATTGCACAGGCGGGGCATGGAACAAAAAACCAGTTTTACACATTAACATCCCCAAGAGGAATACAGTTTGATCCACCATCGGGATCTTGCTGGAGATACACAAAAGACAAAATGCAGGAAGCTATTTCTGATAACAGAATATGGTTTGGAATTGACGGAACGGGTGTTCCTAGAATTAAAAAATTTTTAACAGAGGGAAAGCAGGGTCTTACTCCAGAAACTATACTTTTTGCGGACAAGGCCGGGACAAACGATTCTGCTAAAAGGGAAGTTGTTTCTCTTTTTGATGGAATTGCTGTTTTTGAAACGCCAAAACCTGTATCTATGATTGAACATATTCTAAAAATATGTAATTGCGCTACAAATGGAATATGTTTGGATTTTTTCTCCGGCTCCGCCACCACCGCCCACGCTGTTATGCAGCTGAACGCCAAAGACGGCGGACACCGAAAATTTATCATGGTGCAGTTACCAGAACCCTGCGACGAAAAGAGTGAGGCATATAAAGCAGGCTATCCGAATATCTGTGAAATCGGCAAGGAGCGCATCCGCCGTGCTGCCAAAAAGATTGCCGTGGACAATCCCGACAAGTCCTTTGACGGTGGTTTTCGCGTGTTCAAGCTGGACGACACCAACATGACCGACGTGTATTACTCCGCCGGGGAATATACCCAGGACCTGCTGTCCCAGTTGGAGAGCAATATCAAGCCCGACCGCACCGATCTGGACTTACTGTTCGGCTGTCTGCTGGAATGGGGTCTGCCCCTGTCCATGCCCTACACCTCCGAGCAGAGCGAGGGATGCACCGTCCACACCTACAACGACGGCGACCTGATTGCCTGCTTTGACGAAAATATCCCCGACACCGTAATCAAGGAGATTGCCAAGCGCCAACCCCTCCGGGCCGTGTTCCGTGATAGCAGCTTTGCTGACAGCCCCGCCAAGATCAATGTGGGCGAGATCTTCAAGATGCTGGCCCCAGATACCAGGGTGAAAGTGTTGTGAGGAGGGGCGATATGAACGATGGATTTTTGAAAATTATCGCGGGTATTTTGAAAAACGCCAGAAAGAGTGCTAAAACAGCGGTAAATCTCACCATGGTCTATGCCTATTTTGAGATCGGACGGATGATCATAGAGGAAGAGCAAAGCGGGAAAAACCGTGCCGCCTATGGCAAACAGATCTTGCAGGAACTGTCCGAATATCTGACCGCGCAATTTGGCAAAGGGTTTTCGGTAGGGAATCTGAAAAATATCCGGCAATTTTATCGTGTTTACGCCTGCAATCAAATTGGCGAAACAGTGTTTAGCCAATTCGAGGATCTCCCTGTTACAAAAACAGGCAGGCGGTTTTACCTCAGTTGGTCCCATTACCTGAAACTCATGCGGATCGATAATGCGGATGAGCGGCATTTTTATGAGATTGAAGCGGTCAAAAACGACTGGAGCCTTTCCGAGTTAAAGCGGCAATTTAACAGTGCCTTGTATGAGCGGTTGCTTCTCAGCACCGAAAAAGACAAGGTGTATGATCTTGCTCTGAAGGGACAGATGATCGAAAAACCGTCGGATCTTGTTAAGGATCCGTATGTTCTGGAATTTCTGGGTATGCAGGAGTTGCCCGAGTATTCAGAAAGTGAATTGGAGAATCGGATCATCGATCATTTACAGCAATTTCTCCTGGAACTTGGCAAGGGATTTACCTTTGTAGGGCGGCAGGTGCGTTTTACCTTTGATGAGGATCATTTTCGAGTCGATCTGGTCTTTTACAATCGGTTACTGCGTTGTTTTGTCTTATTTGACTTAAAAATCGGGAAACTGACCCATCAGGATTTGGGGCAGATGCAGATGTATGTTAATTACTATGACCGATACGAAAAGACAGAGGACGAAGATCCGACCATTGGAGTGTTGCTCTGTCAGCAGAAGAGTGATGCGCTGGTCGAACTGACCTTGCCGACAGACTCCAATATCTATGCTTCAAAATATGAGCTGTATCTGCCGGATAAGAAAGAACTCCAAGAGAAATTGAGAGAATGGTTCGCCGAGGAAACAAGAGGTGAGGAGACATGAAGATACAGTACAGGCATCAAAAATTTCAGGCAGACGCGGCCAAGGCTGTTGTGGATGTATTTTCCGGACAGCCTTATCTGACTCCAACCTATATGATGGACAGAGGCAGCGGCAACTATCAGATCGGTGTCTATGAAGAACGGGACTTTACAGGCTTTAGTAACCAGAAGATCGTGCCACAGCTTTCTGACCGGCAGATCCTGGAGCAGCTAAATAAAGTCCAGCGCGCCAACCAGATCAAACCTTCGGACAAGCTGGAAGACCGTGAGAATGGTTATAACCTCACCATTGAGATGGAGACCGGCGTTGGCAAGACCTATACTTACATCAAGACCATGTTTGAGTTGAATGAGCACTACGGCTGGAGCAAGTTCATTGTGGTCGTTCCCAGTGTGGCCATCCGGGAGGGCGTGTATAAATCCTTCGAGATGACCCAGGAACATTTTGCCGAAGAGTACGGGAAGAAGATACGCTTTTTTATCTACAACTCCGCCCAGCTCACCGAGATCGACCGCTTTGCGTCAGATAGTTCGATCAATGTGATGATCATCAACGCCCAGGCGTTCAATGCCAGAGGCAAAAATGCCCGTCGGATCTATATGGAGCTGGATGAATTCCGTTCCCGTCGGCCCATTGATATTATTGCCAAAACAAACCCAATCTTGATCATTGACGAGCCGCAGTCGGTAGAGGGCAAGCAGACCAAAAAACGCTTGAAAGAATTTCATCCGCTCCTGACCCTGCGCTATTCTGCCACCCATAAAAGCAACAGCATCTACAATATGGTCTTCCGGCTGGACGCTATGGAGGCTTACAACCGGCGGTTGGTCAAAAAAATTGCCGTGAAGGGTATTACAGAAAGTGGCAGTACCGCTACCAACAGCTATATCTATCTGGAAAGTATCAACCTTTCCAAGAGCGATCCGACAGCTACCTTGCAGTTCGAGGTGAAAAGGACAAACGGTGCGCCAAAGAAAAAAAGCCGCATCGTCAAGATCGGGGATAACCTTTACGACTACTCAGGCGGTCTGGAGGAATACAGAAATGGCTTCGTGGTCAAACAGATCGACGGGCGCGATGATTCAGTGGAATTTCTGAACGGCATCAAGATTTATGCCGGAGATGTGATCGGGGCGGTGGATGAAGACCAACTGCGGCGTATTCAGATACGGGAAACCATCCTCTCCCATATCCAGCGGGAGCGTCAACTATTTTATAAAGGGATCAAGGTCCTTTCACTGTTCTTTATCGACGAGGTGGCAAACTATCGTGAATACGATGCGGCAGGCCAGCCGGTGGGCGGCAGATATGCCGTCATGTTCGAGGAAGAGTACGAAGATGTCGTAAACAGTATGCAGCTCGCTATCGGCGAAGATGAGTATGTCAAGTATCTGCGATCGATCCCTGCGGCAAAGACCCACGCTGGATACTTCTCTGTGGACGGCAAAGGCAAAATGGTAAACTCTAAGGTGGGCCGCAGAGAAACGACCTCCGATGATGTGAGTGCCTATGAACTGATCATGAAAAATAAGGAATTGTTGCTGGATCGTGACCCGGCGCGCTCTCCTGTGCGGTTCATTTTTTCCCACTCCGCTCTGCGGGAAGGATGGGACAATCCGAATGTTTTCCAGATTTGTACTTTGAAGCAGAGCAGTAGTGATGTCCGCAAGCGTCAGGAAGTTGGGCGTGGCCTGCGCCTCTGCGTCGACCAGAGCGGCGAGCGGATGGATGCCAACGTTCTTGGGAATGACGTGCATAACGTCAATATCCTCACCGTCATTGCCAGTGAAAGTTATGATTCTTTTGCTAAAGGGTTACAAACAGAAATGGCTGAAGCCATTGCGGATCGTCCCCGTTCTGTTACGGTCCAATTTTTTGTCGGCCAGGTCATCAAAGACGATCAGGGCAATGAGCAGGTCA
This sequence comes from Clostridia bacterium, assembly GCA_910575625.1. GTDB lineage: Bacteria > Bacillota > Clostridia > Lachnospirales > Lachnospiraceae > MGBC164599. The sequence continues at coordinate 182,506 of CAJTFD010000006.1, read as the reverse complement.
TCGACCAGGATATGGCCGCAGCCATCCACTACGATATGATCGCAGGCGGGTATATCGACCGTAAGGGCATACTGACCGATAAGTATTACGAAGATAAGGCGAATGGCGAGATCAAGGTGGCGGAGGAAGTGGCGGACTGTGCAGATTCTGTACTTGAGATTCTGGATTCGATCTATGACGCCCGTAGCATGCAGCCGGAAAATGCCCGGAGTGATAATGTGGAACTGCAAGTGGACAATGAGAAGCTGGATAGCCGTGAATTCCAGGAGCTGTGGGCAAGGATCAACGCCAGGTCTGTTTATGTTGTGGATTTTGATACCGATGAGCTGATCCAAAGGTCGATCGCTGCTCTTGACAGCAAGCTGCGTGTTTCTAAAATACATTTCCAGGTAGAGACCGGTGCGATCGCGGCGATCGGATCTAAAGAGGAACTGCTTTCCGGAGCATCCTTTGTGAAAGAGAGATCTGACAGCTATGGTGTTGCCATGACGGCAGATCCCAATGTGAAATATGATCTGATCGGGAAACTGGTAGATGAAACAGGGCTGACTCGTAAAGCTCTTGTTGCGATCCTAAAAGGCATCCAGCCAGCTGTATTTGATCAATTTAAGGATAACCCAGAAGAGTTTATCGTGAAAGCGGCCACTCTTATCAACGAGGAGAAAGCGACGGCGATCATTGAGCATATTACTTACGATGTTTTGGATGATCACTACAACACGGATATATTTACGGATCCGACCATCAAAGGCAGGCTTGGAGTGAATGCGATGAAGGCGAAAAAGCATCTGTATGATCATGTCGTTTATGACTCGATCGGAGAACGGGAGTTTGCCGCTGATCTGGATACAAATACAGATGTGGCGGTCTATGTGAAGCTGCCGGATGGTTTCTACATATCAACGCCCATTGGCCGTTATAACCCAGACTGGGCGATCGCTTTCTATGAAGGGACTGTCAAACACATTTATTTTGTAGCGGAAACGAAAGGCTCAATGAGTTCCATGCAGCTGCGTCTGATCGAACGATCGAAGATCCACTGTGCAAGGGAACATTTCAAAGCCATTTCCGGCGAAAATGTTGTCTATGATGTGGTAGACAGCTATCAGTCGTTGTTAGAAAAGATCATGCGATAAAATTTATGCAGAACAGGCATGGGCACTCCTATGCCTGTTTTGCGATTGTGGATATGGCTGGTCCGTTCAGTTTTTACAGATAGATCTAAAGGATATGTTCCGGAGTATCCGTGCGGATCTTGGCCGCCCGTGCATGTCCGGCCAATCCCTCACCACTGGCCATGCGCGCCACCAGCGGCGCGATCTTACCGGAGGCTTCCGGCGTCATGCTCTGGTGGGTGCAGGTCTTTAAGAATGTCCCCACCCACACGCCGCCGGTATAGCGGGAGGCCCGCAGGGTGGGCAGTGTGTGATTTGTGCCCGAAGCATAATCCCCGAACACTTCCGCCGTATTTTCTCCGATGAAAAGGGAACCGTAGTTGTATAACCGGGGCAGGATCTTTTGGGGATCTGCCACATTCACTTCCAGGTGTTCCGGGGCATACGAGTTGGCAAGGTCGATCGCCTCATCCAGGGAATCCACCAACAATATCTCCCCATACGTATCCCAGGACTGCTCTGCGATCTGGGCGGTCTGCAAGGTTTCCAGCTGTTTTTTAACGGAAGAGAGCACAGATCGGCCGAACGTCTCATCCGTGGTGATGACGATCCCTTTGGCGTTGGGATCGTGTTCGGATTGGGCCAGCAGGTCGGCGGCCACGATGTCCGGGTTGGCGCTTTGGTCTGCCAGTACCAGGACTTCACTGGGACCGGCTACAAAATCGATCCCCACCTGTCCATAGCACTGGCGTTTGGCCTCGGTGACATACTGGTTGCCCGGCCCCACGATCAGGTCCACCGGCTCGATCTGTTCTGTGCCGTAGGAAAAAGCCGCGATCGCCTGGGCGCCGCCCACGGCGTAGATCTCGTCCACACCGGCCAGGTCCATGGCTACCAATGTCTTGGGGTGGATCTGTCCGCTTCCTTTCACGACAGGGGAGCAGGCGGTGATACGGGGGACGCCGGCGGCTTTTGCGGGGGCGGCCAGCATCAGCGCAGTGGAATAGAGCGGATAACTGCCCCCCGGCACGTAGCAGCAGCAGGAGCGCACCGGGATGATGCGGTGGCCTAAGTGGATGCCGGGCATAGGGCTGAAATCCTCTATTTCAGTCAGAGATCCTCTCTGCGCCTGGGCAAATGCGCGGATGTTGCCCAGTGCGGTCTTCATATCCTCGATCTCCTGGGGAGTCAGTTTTTCATAGGCGTTCTGGATCTCTTTTGGAGTGACCCTCAGATCTTCGCGGCTGCACTGGTCAAATCGCAGGCTGTAATCTTTTAATGCACGGTCGCCTTCCTGACAGACCCGGTCGATGATCTCGGTGACGGCGGCCTGCAGACTGCGGGTGACGGCGGGGGTGCGTTTCTGGGCGCTCTTTAATATCTTCATGATCGGTCTTCCTCTCTCGTTTTTGTATGTTATTTTAATATTTTAGTCACGTTGATTGTATAGCACGGAGCATCCTAAATGTCAAGAATGTATTTGGGTATTTTTTATGAAAACCTTGAGTGTACTCCGGGTTTGTGTTATGATGTACCACACAGGAGGGATGCAGACCATGCGTATTGGCCAAGTTTCTGAAAAATATGGGATCTCTGTGGACAATCTGTATTACTATATCCAGTACGGACTGCTGGTGCCTCCCAGGCCCAAGAGCCAGTATGTTTTTGATGAGAAGACTTTAAAAGATCTGGAGCTGGTGCTGGAGTTAAAGGGACTGGATTTTTCCTTAAATGAGATCCATAAGATCTTGTCCCTGTACCGGGTCTCCCATCTTGCGGATCCCCAGGACTGTCAGGAACTCAAGGCGGTGTTCCAGGGAAAACAAAGATCCTGCATCCAGGAAAAAGAGCGGCTGGAGGCTGTGATCAGGCGGTTGGGCGGCAAGATCTGGGAACTCTCCCAGAAGCAGGAAAGACAAAAAGATCGGATCGGCCTGCCCGTCCGGATGTTGGATCTGCTCTGTTGTCCTTTATGCGGCGGGAACCTGCAGATCTCCCAAGCAGATATGGATCTTGTGTATCTCCACAATGGAAACGTGTCCTGCCCTTGCGGCTACCAGGCGCAAGTGAGGGAGGGCATACTGCTGACCCCACACAGGGAACGGAGCCTGCATGACCGTCCGGATACAGACCGGGAATTATATAAGGATCTGCCCCCGGCGCTCTTAAGCCTATTCGAGCGCTCCTATAACTGGATGGGCGACAGGCTCAAAAAGATGGATCTGGCCGGGAGAGCGATCATGGAGACCTATGTGAATGCGTGGTGTTTTATGCACAATCATCTGGGATGGCTGCCCTCGGCTGGCCGGTACATCCTGGTGGATAAATATCCGGAGACCCTGCATATGTACAAAAAACTCATTGAGGAGCAGGAGCAGGGGATGGATGTGCTCTATATCGCGGACAGCAGCATGTGCCTGCCGTTGAAAGAGGGCTGCATCGATCTGCATCTGGATTTTTTTGCCGCCAATGAACATAATTTTTACCACCATAGCTTCCTATATAATGAGATGCAGAAGTTCATGGCAAAAGACGCCCGGCTTATAGGCACCTATTTTTATTTTGAAAATGGCAGAAAGTCCATGAAAAATCTGCTGGCGCAATATCCGGAGGCTTATGAGAAAAATTTTGACCGGGACCAGTTTTTGGCTGAAATGGAAAGATCCGGCTATCGGCTGCTCCAATGGGAAGACTGCGGGCAGACGACGGATTCGGGTGCAAATCTGGGATTTGGCTTCCATCAAAAAGGGGAGGAGATGCATCTGATGCCCTATATGGCGGAACATTTATTAAAAAAATCTTAAAATGCGAACAAACGTTTGAATAATTCTTCCGTTTATGGTACACTGTATGGAAGATCAAGGAAATGGACATCTTAATATCCTATAGAACATAAGGAGAGGCAGCATGGCAGCACCAAAGAGATCAAAAGAATTTATCAAGATCCGGGGAGCGAATGAGAACAATCTAAAGCATCTGGATGTGGACATTCCCCGAAATGAATTTGTGGTCCTGACTGGATTGTCCGGTTCCGGGAAGAGTTCCCTGGCTTTTGACACCATTTACGCGGAGGGGCAGCGGCGTTATATGGAATCTCTCACATCCTACGCCCGGCAATTTTTAGGGCAGATGGAGAAGCCGGATGTGGAGAGCATCGAGGGCCTCTCCCCCGCGATCTCCATCGACCAGAAATCCACCAACCGCAACCCCCGTTCCACGGTGGGGACCGTGACGGAGATCTACGACTATTTCCGTCTGCTCTATGCCCGGATCGGGATCCCCCACTGTCCGAAATGCGGTCGGGAGATCATGCGCCAGACGGTGGACCAGATGGTGGACCAGATCATGGAACTGCCCCAGAAGACCCGGATCCAGCTCTTGGCGCCGGTGGTCCGGGGGCGCAAGGGCACGCATGTGAAACTTTTCGAGCAGGCAAAAAGGAGCGGCTACGTCCGCGTGCAGGTGGACGGGAACCTGTATGACCTCTCGGAGGAGATCACTTTAGAAAAAAATATCAAACACAACATAGAGATCGTTGTGGATCGTCTCGTGGTGAAGCCGGGGATCGAGAAGCGGCTGACAGATTCCATCGAAAATGTGCTGTCTCTGGCGGAGGGGCTTTTGGTGGTGGATACCATGGACGGGAACCTGATCAATTTCAGCCAGAGTTTTTCCTGTCCGGATTGCGGGGTCAGTGTGGAGGAGATCGAGCCGCGCAGCTTTTCTTTTAACAATCCATTCGGGGCCTGTCCGGCCTGCAGCGGGCTGGGCTATAAGATGGAGTTTGACGTGGACTTGATGATCCCGGATCAGTCCCTGAGCATCTCCCAGGGCGCGATCGTGGTGATGGGCTGGCATTCCTGCACGGAGAAGGGCAGTTTTACCAGGGCGATCCTGGACGCATTGGCGAAGGAATATGATTTTGATCTGGATACGCCTTTCGAGGACTATCCCCCGGATATCCGGGATGTGATCCTCCACGGCACGGAGGGCAAGAAGGTCAAGGTCCATTATAAAGGCCAGCGCGGGGAAGGGACTTACGATGTGGCTTTTGAGGGGCTGATCCGCAACGTGGAGCGGCGGTATCGGGAGACCGGATCGGAGACGAGCAAACAGGAGTACGAGACGTTCATGCGGATCACGCCCTGCCGTGTCTGCAAAGGGCAGCGTCTGAAACAGGAATCCCTGGCTGTGACTGTGGGCGGAGAGAATATCTATACTGTGACCTCCATGTCTGTGGTGAAGCTGCAGGATTTCCTGGAACATCTGGAACTGACCAAGCAGCAGGAGCTGATCGGGCATCAGGTGTTAAAGGAGATCCGCGCCCGGGTAGGTTTCCTGGTGGATGTGGGTCTGGAATACCTGACACTGGCCAGGGCGACGGCCACCTTATCCGGCGGAGAAGCCCAGCGCATCCGTCTGGCGACTCAGATTGGTTCTGGGCTTGTGGGTGTGGCGTATATCCTGGATGAGCCTAGCATCGGTCTGCACCAGAGGGACAATGATAAACTGCTGCGCACGCTCTGTCATCTGCGGGACTTGGGGAACACACTGATCGTGGTGGAGCATGATGCGGATACCATGTTGGCGGCGGACTGCGTGGTGGATATCGGGCCGGGCGCGGGAGAACACGGCGGCAGGCTGGTGGGCATCGGGACGGCCAAAGAATTGATGAAGAACAAGGATTCGGTCACCGGCCAGTATCTCAGCGGCAAGATCCAGATCCCGGTCCCTGAGACGCGGAAGGAACCCTCCGGTTTCCTGAAAGTAAGAGGCGCAGCCGAGAATAATCTGAAAAATGTGGATGTGGACATCCCCCTGGGGGTGATCACCTGCGTGACCGGGGTCTCCGGCTCGGGAAAGAGTTCCCTGGTCAATGAGATCCTATATAAAGGTCTGGCCAGGCGGCTGAACAGGGCCCGGGTGATCCCGGGGAAACACAGGTCGATCACAGGGGTTGATCAGCTTGACAAAGTGATCGATATCGACCAGTCACCCATCGGGCGCACACCCCGTTCCAATCCGGCCACGTATACAGGGGTCTTTGACCAGATCCGTGACCTGTTCGCCTCCACAGCCGACGCCAAGGCGCGTGGGTATAAGAAAGGGCGGTTCAGTTTCAATGTGAAGGGCGGCCGCTGTGAGGCCTGCGGCGGGGACGGCATATTGAAGATCGAGATGCATTTCCTGCCGGATGTATATGTGCCCTGTGAAGTTTGTCAGGGAAAACGGTATAACAGGGAAACTTTGGAGGTAAAATACAAGGAGAAGAGCATCTTTGACGTATTGGACATGACGGTGGAGGAGGCGCTGGACTTTTTCCAGGCGATCCCATCGATCAACAGGAAGATCCAGACACTGTATGATGTGGGCCTGCCCTATATCCGTTTAGGCCAGCCGTCCACCACGCTTTCCGGCGGGGAAGCGCAGCGGGTGAAATTGGCCACGGAATTGAGTAAGCGGAGCACGGGAAAGACGATCTACATCCTGGATGAACCCACGACAGGGCTCCATTTTGCAGATGTGCATAAGTTGATCCAGATCCTTCAGCGTCTGGCGGCAGGGGGCAATTCCGTGGTGGTGATCGAGCACAACCTGGATGTGATCAAGACAGCGGACTATATCATCGATATCGGACCGGAGGGCGGAGACAGAGGCGGCACGGTGGTGGCCTGCGGAACGCCGGAAGAGGTGGCCGCCTGCCCGCAGTCGTACACGGGGATCTATATCGATAAAGCGATCCATGCGTTTTCCGATGCATCGGATATCTAGTATGACCCATTTTAAATAACCTTACGTTTCGCTGGTCTGCTTTCCCCATTAGCACATGTGTAAAAGCCTCAGCGTAGCCCGTTACGCCTGCGTTTTTACACATGCACTCTAAAAAAAGCATCTTCGGTGAAACACAAAGGTATTTAAATTGTGTTGTATTTAGGAAAGATTTTGGACAAAAACAGGAAAGGGGATTGCGATGGCATCAACAGACATTGGGATAGATCTGGGCACATCCAGCATATTGGTATATGCCACAGGAAAAGGGATCGTATTGAAGGAACCCTCTGTGGTGGCATATGATAAAGACACGGAGAAGATCAAAGCGATCGGGGAGGAGGCGCGCCAGATGATCGGGCGCACCCCGGGGAATGTGGTGGCCATACGTCCCCTGCGCCAGGGGGTGATCTCAGACTATGATATCACCGAGAAGATGTTAAAATATTTTATCTCAAAAGCCATTGGCCGGAGGGCATTCCGCAAACCCCGTATCAGCATCTGTGTACCCAGCGGCGTGACAGAGGTGGAAAAAAAGGCGGTGGAGGAAGCCACCTACCAGGCGGGTGCACGGGAAGTGCATCTGATCGAGGAACCGATCGCGGCGGCTATCGGCTCCGGCATCGATATCCTGCGTCCCTGCGGGAATATGGTGGTGGATATCGGAGGCGGCACTTCGGATATCGCGGTGATCTCCTTAGGGGGGACCGTGGTCTCTGCATCGGTCAAAGTGGCCGGGGATAATTTTGACGAGGCGATCATGCGCCATGTGCGCAAAAACCACAATCTGTTCATCGGGGAGCGCACGGCAGAGGACATCAAGATCCAGATCGGGATGGCCTGCGAACGCCCGGAATTGTTGACACTGGAAGTCAAAGGGCGCAACGTGATCACCGGCCTGCCCAAGTCTGTCACTCTGACTTCAGAGGAGATCCGGCAGGCCATGTACGAGTGTACCTCCCAGATCGTGGATGCGGTCCACGGCGTCCTGGAGAAGACACCGCCGGAACTGGCGGCCGATGTGGTGGACCGGGGGATCGTGCTCACGGGAGGCGGAGCCTTATTGGGAGGTATCGAGAACCTGATCGAACAGAAGACCGGGATCAACACCATGACGGCTCAGGAGCCCATGCTGGCTGTGGCCGTGGGGACCGGGAAATACGCGGAGATCGCGGCGGAGCTGTAAAGGGGGCAGTTGTTATGACAGATACCGTTTCCGGGTATGTGGACCATATCATATTCAGGAATGAGGAGAACGGCTATACAGTCCTGGTGCTGGCAGACGAGGGGACGGAGGTCACCTGTGTGGGCACGTTCCAGTATATCGGCCAGGGTGAAGCCATCGAGGCGCAGGGCCATTATACGGAACACGCGGTCTATGGACAGCAGTTCCATATAGAGTCTTTTCAGACGAAAGTGCCGGAGGATACGGCCGCTATGGAGCGCTATCTGGGTTCCGGAGCGATCAAAGGGGTCGGGGCGGCCCTTGCGGCCCGGATCGTGAAACATTTTGGGGAAGATACGATCCGGGTGGTGGAGGAGGAGCCGGAGAGACTTTCCGAGGTAAAAGGCATCAGCGAGCGGAAGGCCCGGGAGATCGCGCGGCAGATGGAAGAGAAGGCCGACATGCGAAAGGCGATGATCTTTCTGCAGAAATATGGGATCTCATTGAATCTGGGAGCGAAGATCTATCAACAGTACGGACAGGATCTCTATCAGGTGCTGCGGGAGAATCCATATCAGATGGCGGAGGATATCCCCGGAGTGGGTTTTAAGGTCGCGGATGAGATCGCGGGGAAGATCGGGATCCAAGGGGATTCCGGCTATCGGATCAAGAGCGGGCTCCTCTATACACTGCTCTTGGCCACGGGCCAGGGACATATCTATCTGCCGAGACAGGAACTCTTCCGGCAGGCTTCGGACCTTTTACAGGTGGACGAGGAGCTGATGGAAAAGTATCTGATGGATCTGGCGATCGAACACAAAGCGGTCTTAAAAGAGCTGGGTGCAGGTCCGGTGGTCTACGGCAGCCAGCTCTATTATCTGGAATTGAGCACGGCGCGGATGCTGCGGGAGTTGGATGTACAGCTTGAGCAGGATGTTGAGGGCACAGATAGGCGGATCAGCGCCATGGAGAAGGAGACAGGCATCCAGCTCGACGAACGGCAGCGGGAGGCGGTGCGGCAGGCGGCCTGTCATGGTCTTTTTGTGCTCACAGGCGGGCCTGGGACCGGTAAGACGACCACGATCAATGCCATGCTCCGCTATTTTGAGGGGGAGGAGATGCAGATCCGGCTCGCCGCTCCCACGGGACGGGCGGCGAACCGGATGACAGAGGCCACCGGCTGGGAGGCGCAGACCATCCACCGGCTGCTGGAGTTATCCGGCGTGCTGGAGGAGTCCTCCGCGGGGGTGCATTTTGAGCGGAATGAACAGAATCCTCTGGAGGCCGATGTGGTGATCATTGATGAGATGTCCATGGTGGATATCTATCTGATGCATGCTCTGCTGTCAGCCCTCAGTGTAGGGACACGCCTGATCCTGGTGGGGGATGTGGATCAGCTCCCCAGCGTGGGGCCGGGCAATGTGCTCCGGGATATCATTGGGTCAGAGGCTTTTCCGGTGGTGGAGCTGACGCGGATCTTCCGGCAGGCCAGCCAGAGTGATATTGTGGTGAATGCCCACAAGATCAACCGGGGAGAACAAGTCAAGATCAATAATAAGAGCAGGGATTTCTTTTTCCTGGAGCGGCAGGAGGCGATCTTAGTCCTGCGGGTGGTGATCGCGCTGATCCAGGAGAAGCTGCCGAAGTATGTCCATACAGACCCTATGGAGATCCAGGTGCTCACGCCCATGCGCAAAGGCGTCCTGGGGGTGGAGCAGCTCAATCCTTTTTTACAGAAATACTTAAATCCTGCAGATGAGTCCAAAAAAGAGAAAGAATACGGTCATACACTGTTCCGTCAGGGCGATAAGGTGATGCAGATAAAGAACAATTATCAGCTTGAATGGGAAGTGCAGGGAAAATACGGGATCGTCACGGAAAAGGGCGTGGGCGTCTTCAACGGAGATATCGGAAGGGTCCGTGAGATCAATGAATTTGCCGGGATCATGACCGTGGAATTTGACCAGGGCAGATATGTGGACTATTCTTTCAAACAATTGGATGAACTGGAGCTGGCCTATGCGGTCACCATACATAAATCCCAGGGGAGTGAGTATCCGGCGGTGGTGATCCCGCTGCTGACCGGGCCGCAGATGCTGATGAACCGGAACCTGCTCTACACGGCTGTGACCCGGGCGAAAAAATGTGTGACCCTTGTGGGCAGCACGAAGACCTTCCAGCAGATGATCGCGAATAAGCGGGAGGCAGGCCGGTACAGTGCCTTGGATATCCGGATCCAGGAGTTGGGAGAAGAGATCATATGAGAAAAACAGGGATCATGGAGTGGGTGCTCTCAGCTGTCTATCCCAGACGCTGTCCCGTCTGCCATGATATCGTACAGCCAAAAGGAGAACTGGTCTGCTCCGCCTGCGCCGGGAAGATCCAGCCTGTGGGGGAGCCGCGCTGTAAAAAGTGCAGTAAGCCTTTACAGAAAGAGGACCAGGAATATTGTGCGGACTGCAGCAGGAGGGGGCATGTCTTCGAGGAAGCGGTGGGGATCCTTCCTTATAATAAGGTCATGCAGGAGTCCCTGCTGAAATGTAAATATGGGGGACGCCGGGAATATCTGGACTATTATGGAGAGACGATGGCACGCGCAGCAGGGCGGTATCTGTCGCGCTGGCAGCCCCAGGCCCTGGTGCCCATCCCTCTGCACAAGAGCCAACTGCGTCTGCGGGGATTTAACCAGAGCGCCTGCCTGGCCCATGCGTTGGGTAAAAAATATGGCATCCCCGTGTATGAGCATATGTTGGAAAAGATTAGGAAGACCCGGTCCCAGAAGGGTCTGGAGCATGACCAGCGGAAACTGAATTTAAAAGGGGTGTTTTCGGCCGGAAAAGATTTCCGGCTTCTGGAGAGCGTCGTGCTGGTGGATGATGTCTACACCACGGGCAGCACCGTGGATGAGGCGGCGGGATGCCTGAAAAAAGCCGGGGCCGGGAAGGTCTATGTCCTGACGCTGTGTATCGGGAAAGGTTTTTAGAGGGTTTTCATCGCAAGTGATATGTGTTACAATGGACATATCGCATAAGGAGCCGTTTATTCTATGTTAAATCAAGAGAAGATCAAGATCATGACAAAAATAGCTGCATACGAGAAGGGAGAAGGGAAAAAATACCTTCCGGTCAGTAAATATTACCGTACGGACTATATCGGCCTGGCGCTGATCAAAAATTTTTTTCTGGTATCCATCGGGTATGTGGCGCTGCTGGGTATGATCGCCGTTTATTTTTTGGAAGAACTTCTGGAGAACATCCATAAGATGGATCTGATCGGGCTCGGGGTGAAGGTGATCATCGGATATGTGGTCCTGCTGATCTTATACTCCGTCCTTGTATATGTGATACAGACGGTGAGATACAGCCGGGCGAAGAAGAGCATAAAAAATTATTATGCACAGCTTGGCAGACTCACCAAGATCTATGCGAGAGAGGAGAAGCGCGGAATGGACCGGAATGTGTTCAGGAGGGATGAGATATGACAGCATTGCTGGAGATGAAACAAAAGTTAAAGAACTTTTTTGGGCAGTATGAGGGATATCTTGTGCCGGTCTTTAAATTCCTGCTGAGCTTCGGCTATTTCTGGTGGATACGGATATCGCTGGGCATGATGGCGAGGCTGGCCGATCCGTTTGTGATCATCATCACTGCGCTCTTATGCGCGATCCTGCCCGTCAATGCGATCATGTGGGTAGGCTTTCTGTTCATCCTGGGCCATTGTTATGCGGTGGGCATAGAGGTGGCCGGGTTTGTGGCGGTGCTGCTCCTGCTCATGTCTATCCTGGCTCTGCGGTTCAGCGGGAGATACAACCTGGTGTTCCCCATGACATCCCTGAGCATGGCGTGTCAGATCCCGCCGCTGCTCCCGATCGGATGCGGGCTTCTGGGTGTGCCGGTGGCCGCTGTGCCGGCCGGGTGCAGTGTTGTCTTTTATTACCTGATCACATTCATTAAGGAACAGGGGGCGATCCTTGCCAGTGACGATATGCAGATCCAGCGGGCGTTGAAACTGCTCATGGACGGCCTGATCAAGGATCAGGAGATGTGGATGTCGCTGATCGCTCTTGTGGGCGTGCTGCTGCTGGTCTATCTGATACGCACCCGTTCTTTCGATTATGCATGGCGGGTGGCGATCATCGTGGGGGCTGTGGCTTATCTGCTCATCATGTTTGCCGGAGGGCTGTTTTTGGGGATGGACGTGGAGATGGTGCCCCTGGTGGTGTCGGCTGCAGTGTCTGTGCTTTTGGGATTTGTGCTGGAGTTTTTTGCCTATGGGGGGGATTATACCCGGACGGAGCATTTGGAATATGAGGATGATGATTATTTTTATTATGTAAAAGCTGTTCCTAAAGTATCGATCAGCACTTCAAAACGTAAGATCAAGAAAATAAATGGGGTATCACAGAAGACGGAGGAGCTTCCGCAGCTGCCGAGAAGGGGACAGCTGCCGCCCAGGGCATCCATGGGGGATTCTGTGCACATGGATCTTGGGAAAAAACTGGAGGATTCTCTGAAGGATCTGTGATCTTGTATAAGGTAAAGGAGCAGAATTGCAATTGAATAGTTGGGGAGAAATCTTTGAAAATTACATATCTAAAGTATCGGTCCCAAAGATTGGGATCATAGACATCATTGAGATCCTGCTCATCTCTTTTTTCGTCTATGAATTTATAGTCTGGATCAAAAATACGAGGGCCTACACGCTGCTGCGGGGGATCTTGATCGTCCTGGTGTTCGTGTTCATAGCTTACACGTTCCGTATGAATACGATCCTGTGGATCGTGGAGAAGATGGCAGCGGTGCTGATCACGGCGCTGTTTGTGATCTTCCAGCCGGAACTGCGCAGGATCTTAGAGCAGCTGGGTGAGAAGAACATCGTGTACTCTATCTTTCCTTTTGACAGCAGCAAGGGGGTGGAGGAGCGGTTTTCAGACAAGACCGTCAACGAGGTCTGCAGGGCCAGCTTCAGTATGGGAGAAGTGAAGACGGGGGCTCTGATCGTGATCGAGCAGAATGTGGTGCTGACGGAATACGAGAAGACCGGGATCGCGCTGGATTCTCTGGTGAGCAGCCAGCTTTTGATCAACATATTCGAACATAACACGCCGCTCCACGATGGGGCTGTGATCATCCGGGGTGACCGTATCGTGGCAGCCACATGTTATCTGCCCCTTTCTGACAATCGGGAGCTGAGCAAGCAGCTGGGGACCCGGCATCGGGCCGGTGTGGGGATCAGCGAGGTCAGTGATTCCCTGACCATCATCGTGTCGGAGGAGACCGGCCATGTGTCCATGGTCCAGGGGGGCGTGCTGCACAGGGGCGTTACGTTTTCTGAACTGAAGAAGGCCATGCGCGCCGTGCAGAACAAGACATATATGAACAATGGTAAATTCAGGATATGGAAGAGGGGTAGGGACAGGAATGAGAAAGACTCTGATGAATAATATCCTCTTAAAAGCGGTCTCAGTGGTGGTGGCTGTCCTGTTCTGGCTGGTGGTGGTCAATGTGGACGATCCGATCATCACCAGCCAGATCCCCGGTGTTGTCGTGCAGGTACAGAATGAGGCATATATCGAGAGCGGCGGGAAGATGAGCATGATCGAGGAGGGGCAGAACGTGATCACTGTGGAGGTCACGGGAAAGCGTTCTATCGTGGACAGACTGACCGAGGAGGACCTTGTGGCGACGGCGGACTTGAAGCAGATCGTCAACATGAATACCGATCCGATCATGGTCCCGATCACAGTCAACTGCAGTAAACTGAAGTCTGCCAATTTGCTGCCCAACCCCAGGAACCTGAGCGTAGATATCGATGAGATCATGACGCAGGAGTACATTGTCACAGTCGTCTCTGGGGAGGGACAGCCGCGGAAAGGCTATGAGATCGGAGCGATGAGTGCGGATCCGGACAAGATCAAGATCACCGGGCCCCAGTCCCTGGTCCGGAAGATCGATAAAGTGGTGGCCACCGTGGATCCCACGAATCTCAAGGAGGACACCACAAAACTGGTGGGGTTGGAGATCATCGACAGGAATCAGGAGAAATTCTCAGAGGACAAGATGAGTTATCTGAAATACGATACCAGCATTCCGGAAGTGAGCGTGGCGGTGGATCTGTGGTCGATCCGCAACGATGTGGCAATCAAAGGCGGCTATGTGGGCAGCCCCGCAGAGGGCTATAAAGTGGATAAGATAACTTTTACGCCGGGACATATCAGTGTGGCCGGCAGTGATGATGCGCTGAAGGCATTGGCTGCAGTCGGCAACAGCATCCAGGTGCCGGATGAGATGATCGATGTCACAGGAAGGGATTCAGATTTTGAGGTGAGGATCAATATCGAACAGCTGCTGCCGGAGGGCATCAAGCTGACGAAAGACACCAGCGATACGGTCATAGCCACAGTCAATATCTTATCACAGGACAGCAAGGAGTACAGCATCCCGACGACCAGCATCACAGGGCAGAATGTCCAGGAAGGGTTGCAGCTGGTCTATGAGACGGAGAAAGTCCAGATCCGCATACGAGAAGATGGAAAGGAACTGGATCAGCTCAGGACGGGCGATATCCGCGCCAGTGTGGATCTTACGGGAAAGACAGAGGGGAGTTATCAGATCCCTGTCAAGATCGAACTGCCGGTTGGATATGCGCTTGTGGAGGAGCAGAGTACAGTCGTGAAATTAGTCAAGCCGGTGGAAGGCGATTGAGTGTGAGATGAAGGTGAGAAGGTATGATCAGAAAGAAAGTATGTATAAAAAACCCGACAGGGCTGCATTTACGGCCTGCGGGCATCCTGTGCAAAGAGGCGATGAAATATAAATGTTCGATCACTTTTGCATTTCGGAATGGTACATATAATGCCAAGAGTGTGCTGGGGATACTGGGAGCCTGCGTAAAATGCGGGGATGAGATCGAGCTGATCTGCAAAGGAGAGGACGAAGCCCAGGCCCTGGAGGCCCTTGAGGGGGCCATCCAGAGCGGCTTAGGGGAGTAGGGACAGCGGGTCTGTCCTGTAAGCGGGATCGAAACGCGCCAGTTCATCCAGGGAATCGAATTCCAGGATGATCCCGGGCGGATAGGTTTTCAGATACAGGCAGAGTTGGTCCAGATGCTGCATATAGATCTGTTCCCAGAGCAGGTCCTTTGTCCCGGGGAGGTCATACACTTTTTTCAGGATCCTTAAGAAATCCTGGGAAAAGCGTGCATCCCAGAAGACATGTCCCAGCATATACCAGGAGTCCCGGCCGCCGATGGACACATGGGTGATCCGCCGGGCGGCGTCGGTGTCCAGGCAGTACTCGCCGGTCCTGCCTGGACTGTGCAGGGCGGCATAGTAGGGATACTCCACGACGGGGGTAAAGATGTTCTCTGTAAAATAGTTATCGCAGGAGCAGATATAAGAGTTTGCCAGATATTCCCGGGCGGCATAGATGGAGGAGTGGTTGTTGCGCTCACAATATTGGGGGTTTTCCACCAGGATCACGTCATACCGGTCCGCCAGGTAGGCAAACATCGGACTCTTATATCCGGTGACGACGATGATCTGCGGGATGCCCGCGGCCAGCAGCTGGCGTATCTGGCGTTCGATCAGGACTTCGCCTCTGACCGGGAGCAGGCCCTTTGGGCATCTGTCGGAGAGGGGAGCGAACCGGCGTGCATATCCTGCGGCCAGGAGTATGGCGTTGTCGGCTTTTATGGATTTATTTGAAAACATAACGGTAACCTCCTTGTTCATCCAGACAGATTATATCAAAAAAAGATATATTTGACAAATGGCGGGTATTGGGTCTACAATGGGATTACATGATAGAGTATATTTTAAGGAGGAGATAAGTAAGATGAAGAGCAAGAGACTGTTAGCTTTGGCATTGAGTTTCTGTGTGGCCTTTCCAGGGGCGATGCCGGCGGCGGCATCTTTGGAGGATGCAGGGACGGCAGACCTGCAGGCGGAGCAGACAGCAGGCGATATAACTGATGGGACTGAGGATCTGTTACAGGAGGCGGCTGACGGGGATGACGCGCAGGCCTGGGACGGTGCTTCCGTGTCGGATGACGTCGCAGCGCCGGAAGGACCGGTGGTGTCGGCAGATGGCACGCAGGGAGAGCCGGAGGGACCGACTGTTTCCGGAGATGCGACTCCGGGTGATACCATCACTGTGATCTCCCCAAAGTGGGTCAAGGATGGAGAGAAATATAGATTGGTAAAATCGAATGGCAGCGGATATTATACGGAGCAGGACGGTCTTGTGGAGATCGACCGTGCGTATTATGCTTTTGATGCAGAAGGCTATATGCTGACAGGCGCTCATGAACGCACTCTCAATGTGGAGAAAGCGGGCGTGTATTATTTCCTGACGGCGCAGGAATGTCCGGATGTGGAGGAGCCGTCCCCGGAAAATTCCCAGATCGGACAGTTAGCCACTGGGAACGGCTGGCGTCAGGTGGCCGGAGAGGACAGATGGCTTTTTCTGAAGGGTGGTCTCTGGGATTCTTCCAAGACAGGTAAGCAGGAGATCTCCAACGTAAAGAAGACCTATTACCTGGATGAAAAAGACGGGACTGTGGTAAAGGATGCCTGGAAGGAGATCGATGGCAAGACCTATTATTTTGATGCAGAAGGCGTGATGGCTGCAGGCGGCGAGAAGGAGATTGGCGGCAGTACATATTATTTCGATGCAGAAGGCGTGATGGCTGCGGGCTGTTTTGTGAATGTGGGAGAGGGCAAGCAGTATTATTATGGCAGCGACGGCAAGCGGCTTGAGGCGACCGGCTGGCAGAGACTCAACGGCAGTTTTTATTATTTTGCAAAAGATCATTCGCGGGTGATCAAGACCGGCTGGCAGAAGATCAAAGAGGATAAAGAGAGCGGATATTACTATTTCACCGATACAGGAGAGATGTATACATCCAAACTCTTTAAAGTCGATGACTATCGGTTCTATGTGGACGGGACGGGCATGATGCTGACCGGGTGGCAGGAAGTGGATGGCAAGAAATATTTCTTCCGCAAAAAAGCTGAAGGGGCTGCCCCGATAGGCTCTGCGTACAGCGGCTGGAAAAAACAGGATGGACGCTGGTACTATTTTAAGAGCGGGAACCAGCAGGCAGTGTCTAATGGGCTGGTCAAGATATCAAAACAATATTATTTTTTCGATAAGAACGCAAGGATGTATAAGGGCGGCTGGAAGACGATAGACGGAAAGCTGTATCATTTCCAGAAGCAGACCAATAAAGCTCGGAAAGGTTATGCAGACACAAAGATATGGCTGAAAAAAGGCGGGGAGAAATATTATGCCTCATCCAAAGGCGCGATGCTCACAGATTCCTGGCTGAAATATAAAGGAGATTACTATTATCTGGATGAAGACGGCGTGATGCTTACCGACACATGGAAACAGCGCAGCGGGAAATGGGGATATCTCAACAAGAAGGGTGTCTTTTCACAGAAATGGGTCAAGGTAGACGGAAAGTGGAAATATGCACAAACAAATGGAAAATTTGCAAAAGGTTGGACCTATCTTGTACAGAATGGGACACGCTATAAGTATTATTTTGATAAGAAAGGCTTTCTGAGCCAGGATGTGAGGGGAAAAGTATCCGGTCCATATATGTTGAGAGTTGACCGGGTGCGGAACCAGATCACGGTGTATGCACGGGATACGAACGGACAGTACAACATCCCGGTGGTGGCCATGCCCTGTTCAGTAGGGCTTCCGGCAACGCCTACGCCTAAGGGCCGGTTCACAGGCAGCCGGGCAGGACGCTGGCAGATCCTCATGGGTCCGTCTTGGGGACAGTATGCGACGCTGGTGGATGCAGCCAACGGCATCTTCATCCATTCTGTATCAGGCCCGGCGGCGAATCCGTACAGCTTACCTGCAAATGAGTGGAACAAACTGGGAAGGACTGCTGCGTCCCACGGTTGTATCCGTGTTGCGGTCATCGATGCGAAATGGATCTATGAGCACTGCAACGGCAGTACCATCGAAGTGCAGGATTACAGCAATGCAGGGCCGTTCGACCGGAAGACATACACCAAGATCACGGCGGCCTATAATTGGGATCCCACAGATCCGGCGGCAAAAGGATACCTGTAAAATATAAAAATGATAAAAACAGCCTGGCTCATAACGGCCAGGCTGTCAGACTGTAGATAAAGTGTCGTTTGGTCATGTGTGCTCGAAGGGCTGTGCCCTCGAGCTGGGATCAAGTAGACGGAATTTATTTCCGGCTACTTGCAAAAAGCCCGATCTGTAGGGGCTTTAGCCCTTGTGCGAGCAGATCGGGCTTTTATCCTCCAGTATTAAAATTTATGGCATAAGCCATGAATTTTACCAGAGTGGCGACTTTGTCGACACGCTGACAGCCTGGCTCATAACGGCCAGGCTGTTTTTGGCGGGAGATGGCGTTTCAGGTAGAAGGCGCACAGGCCGGTGAAGAGGCCCGTGGCAACGCCGCTGATGGCCATCACAGGGAGATAAGCCAGCATGGAGGGCAATTGGGTGATGAGGATCGCGATGAGGATCTGCCCCAGGTTATGGGCCAGCGCGCCGAATATGCTGATGAATACGATATATCGGCTGCCCAGGAAACAAAACAGCAGCGTCATCACCGCGAAACAGAACAATCCGCCCATCAGGCTGTACAAAAGAGAGACCATCTGTCCAGCGAAGAAGGAGGCCAGCAGGATACGCGCCAGCAGCACCAGCAGGGCGTCCCGGGCCTTCGTGTGCATCAAGAGCCACAGGGTGACGATATTTGAAAGCCCCAGTTTGATGCCAGGCAGAGGAAGGAGCGGCGGCAGGAAAGACTCCACCGTGAAGATCGTCAGCGCGATCGTGGTATAGACCGCCAATAGAGTCAGTTTTTTGATATTGACATTCTGTGTTTTTTTATTGTGTGACTGCGTCAACGGGTGTTTCCTCCTTATCGTCTTCAATCTGTATGACCAGTCTGTGGGGAAGGCAGCTGATCGGATAAGCGGCGGAAGAGACCATTCCCATCTTCACACAGAGCTTGTCCGGGCAGTCTGCGTCTATGATCCCGATCTTTCCATCCGCCACCTGGATCGTGTTGGATCCGCCCTCGTCGCTCTCTATGGTAAAAGTGTTGTCAGCGTCTTTTGTCAGAGGGATGCAGCGCAGGAGCTGTCCGTTTTGATAGAGGAGAGCTGTCTTTGTTCCTGCTGTTTCCAGTCCGTCCGCAGGATCGGAGCGCGTCTGATGCCATAGGGCAGCGGCGGCGGCCAGGAGGATGGCCAGGATGGTCAGGGACAGGACGATCGTTTTTTTATCTTTTAAAATATCCATGGATCGATCATACCACAATCTGTACCGAGAAGCAATTTTTTTTATTGCGGCAGGGATTATTTTTTGTTACTATATTGCATAGGAGGGAATCTGTATTTATGAAAAACAAACGACCAGTCCTGTTGATCTCTTTAGCGGCGGGACTTTTATTGATCGGCTGTGCGAAGGCTGAGGAGGCCCGCGTGGACAAGGAGCCGGATGTTTTTGATAAGAGTGATATCGCCATGGGGACGGTGGTGACGGAGAGGATCTACACACAGGGGGAAGATCCGACGGATCAGATCTTGGAACTCCTATCCCAGACGGAACACAAGTATCTCTCTTGGCGTGATGCGGACTCTGATATCGGGAAGATAAATGAGCAGGCGGGGAAGGGAGCGGCCGATGTGGACGGACAGACGATGGGATATCTTGAGGAGGCCCTCAAGCTTGCCGAGAAGAGTGCTGGGGCCTTTGACCCCACCATAGGGCAGCTGGCGCTCTTGTGGGATGTGGAGGCAGAAGACCCAGAAGTTCCGTCTGAAAAAGAGATCCGGCAGCTTTTGGAGGATACCGGCTATGAAAAGATCCGCGTGAGCAGTGAAAACGGCACAGATCAGGTAGAACTGGAAGAAGGCTGTTCGATCGATCTGGGGGCCGTGGGGAAAGGTGTGGGCTGCGATGAGGCAGCCGCTTTCCTGAAAGAAGATCCCCATGTGCAGGGTGCGGTGATCGCGGTGGGCGGCAGTGTCCTGACCCTGGGTGGGAAGCCGGACGGGACGGCCTGGAAGGTGGCTGTGCGCGATCCGCGGGGCGGCCAGGAGGATCTGCTGGGCGTGCTGGAGCTGGAGGGGGAGCAGTATGTCTCCACCTCCGGGGATTATGAAAAATATTTTATCCAGGATGGGAGGCGCTACCATCACATCCTGGATCCGGCCACAGGCTGTCCGGCCGATGCGGGGCTGATATCCGTCACGGTCCTGGGGGAGAACGGGGCCGTCAGCGACGGCCTGTCCACGGCCTGTTTCGTCCTTGGAAAAGAGAAAGGCGCTGCGCTTTTGGAGGAATATGGGGCGGAGGGCATTTTCGTGGATCAGGAGAAAAACGTGTATATTACGGACGACTTGATGGAGGACTTTCGTTTAGAAGCGTCCGGATATGTTGTCTTTCCCCTTTCTCCGTGATACAATAGTCTGGTAGATGCGGAGCAGCCGTCTGTTGCTGCGCGTTTGGATAAGATATATATAAAACGTCGCTCTTTGGATGATACAATGAAAAAGAGGATAGATCTAATGAAACCAGGAGGAAGAGATATGGGGATCGTATTGAAAGAGATCTTGGCTGTGCTCCCGGAGGAAGGCCGGGATGTTGTCCGCCGGACGGATATCTATCTGCAGGGGGATAAGATCATGGGGATCGGGGAGGAGCCGGAGGGATTTTCTGCGGATAAAGTGATCGATGGGACGGACAGGCTGGTGATCCCAGGGCTCATAAATGCCCATACACATTCGTACATGGCCCTTTTGCGCAATGTGGCCGATGACCTGCCTTTTGAGGACTGGCTCTTTGGGCATATCGAGCCGATCGAGGACAAGCTCACCCCGGAGGATGCCTACTGGGGAGCATGTCTGGCGATCCTGGAGATGATGAAGTCGGGGACGACCTGTTTTTCCGACATGCAGATGCATATCCATCAGACTTCCAGGGCTGTATCCCAGTCGGGGATGCGCGCGGTGATCTCCCGGGGGCTGGTGGGCAGCGGTGATGATGAGGCTGGGCAGGTGCGTTTGAGAGAAGCCTATGAAGAAAAAGAAGCCTGGAAGGATCAGCCCAGGCTGACCTATTTCCTGGGACCCCACGCGCCTTACAGCTGCGATGAGGATTTTCAGCGTATCGTGGCCGCGGAGGCGTCCAAAAACCAGATGGGTGTGCACATCCATCTCTCGGAGAGTGTCAACGAGGTGGAAAATATCCGCAGCCAGTACGGGGCATCACCCATAGCCCTGGCCAAACGGGCGGGCCTGTTTGACGGGCTTGCGGCGGCGGCTCACTGTGTACATGTGGACGAGGCGGACCTGGATATCTTGAAAGAATGCCAGGTGAGCGTGATCACCAACCCGGCCAGCAATATGAAGCTGGGCAATGGATTTGCCCCGGTGCCGGATATGTTGGCGAAGGGGATCAATGTATGCATCGGTACGGATGGGGCGGCCAGCAACAATTCCCTGAACATGTTCCATGAGATGAACCTCTTAGGGCTGATCCATAAAGGGGTCAGGCAGAAGGCTGACTGTGTGAGCGCCCGGGAGATCTTCCGTATGGCAACTATACGGGGAGCGAGAGCCTTAGGTATGGAGGAGATGACCGGTTCGATCCAGGTGGGGAAGAAAGCCGACCTGGCGATCCTGGATCTGCGCACCCCCTCCATGACGCCAAGAAATGATCTGTTGGCGGGATTGTGCTATTCGGCCAACGGCTCCGAGGTGGATACCGTGATCATCGACGGAGAGATCACCATGGAAAACAGAAAAGTGCTGACATTGGATGAAGAGCGGATCTATAAAGAAATCTCCAGGATCTGCAGGCGGCTGGGGATCGAGAAAGAATAATGAAGGAATAGTGGAGATACAAGGAGGAAGACGATGGAGAGCGAGATCAGAGATATAGGACTGGCAGAGTCCGGCGAGCGGAAGATCCAGTGGGTGAAGAGGAACTGCGATCTTCTTCGGACACTGGAAGGGGAATTTTCAAAGACAAGGCCCTTTGAGGGAAAGAAGATCGCATTATCTGTGCATCTGGAAGCAAAGACGGCATATCTGTGTAAAGTCCTGGCGGCGGGGGGCGCGCAGATGTACATTACCGGGAGCAACCCTCTCTCCACCCAGGACGATGTGGCGGCGGCCCTGGTCAAGGCGGGGCTGGAGGTCCACGCCTGGTACAACAGTACGCCGGAGGAGTATAGCGCCCACATCCGCAGCGTGTTAAGACCGGGTCCCAACATCATCATCGACGACGGCGGGGATTTGGTGCATATGATGCACACGGAATTCAGGGATCTGATCCCAGGCGTGATCGGAGGGTGTGAGGAGACCACCACAGGGATCATCCGGTTAAAAGCCATGGACCAGGCAGGGCAGCTTCAGTTCCCCATGGTCATGGTCAACAACGCGGACTGCAAGCATTTATTTGACAACCGCTATGGCACGGGGCAGTCTGTCTGGGACGGCATCAACCGCACAACGAATCTGATCGTAGCCGGCAAGATCGTGGTGGTGGCCGGCTATGGATGGTGCGGCAAAGGCACGGCCATGCGGGCCAAAGGTCTGGGCGCGCGGGTGATCGTGACGGAGATCGATCCGGTGAAAGCCATCGAGGCGGTCATGGACGGTTTCGACGTGATGCCGATGAAAGAGGCGGCGAAGCTGGGTGATTTCTTCATCACGGTGACCGGCTGTGAGAAAGTCATCGATGAGGAGGACTTTGCGCAGATGAAAGACGGTGCGATCCTCTGCAACGCCGGACACTTTGACTGTGAGATAGACATGGCCAGATTGAGAGAGATCGCGGTGGCCAAGCAGGAGATGCGCCAGAACATCATGGGATATCAGATGGAGGACGGTCGCTGGATCTGCGTGCTGGCTGAAGGGCGGCTGGTGAACCTGGCGGCCGGGGACGGACATCCAGCGGAGATTATGGACATGAGCTTTGCGATCCAGGCCCTTTCCGCAAAATATCTGGTGGAACATCAGGGGAGCTTAAGGCAGAAACTGATCGACGTGCCCGCAGAGGTGGACCGGGATGTGGCCATGCGTAAGCTGGCTTTCCTCGGGAAATCCATCGATGTGCTGACGGCGGAACAGGAAGAGTATCTGAACAGTTCGAGCATATGATATGAAAGCCGAAAAAATGGCAGAGTGGGGACGATAGGAGGATAGGAGAGGTATGAAGATCGGTATCGCGAACGATCACTCAGGTATAGAGATGAAGCAGGAGATCACAGCATTTCTGCAGGAAAGGGGCCATGAGGTGGTCAACTTTGGGACAGACAAGAACGAGAGTTGTGATTACCCCATTTATGGGGAGAAGGTGGGCCGTGCTGTGGCGTCCGGAGAGGTGGACAGGGGTATCCTGATCTGCGGGACGGGCCTGGGGATCTCCCTGGCGGCCAACAAGGTGCACGGAGTACGTGCCGTGGTGTGCAGCGAGCCGTGTACAGCCCGGTTATCCAGGCAGCACAACGATGCCAATGTACTTGCTTTCGGCGCGCGCATCGTGGGGCTGGAACTGGCAAAGATGATCGTGGAGACCTGGCTTGCAGCGGAATTTGAGGGCGGCCGGCACAAACGGCGGGTGGATATGATCATGGAGATTGAAGATAGACCGTGATAAAGTAAAATTTAAGGGCGATCCTGGTTGACAAATGGGCGGATGACAGGTATAATCTTTAGGGTGTAGTCAGAAATATATTCTAGAATATTCTAGGAGAGAGTCATGCACATTCAATTAGCAGACGTTCTATTTGGAGAAGAGGGACGGCCTATCCATTATGAGATCCCGGTGGAACGGGAGAGCGTGGAAGTCGGGGGTGCGTGTTTCGCCCTGTCCGAAAAAAGCCCGGCCATCCTGGATATCGTCCGTACGGACGGCCAGACAGTCAAGATAGAAGGCAGCTGCCAGGTATCTGCGAAGATTCCTTGCGGGAGATGCCTGCGGGAAGTGGAGACTCCGTTCAAGCTGGCCATCTCCAGGGAAGTGGATATGGAGAAGCCGGAGGAGGAACGGATACAAGAGTTGGATGGCGCTAATTTTATTACAGGAACAAAGCTGGATGTGGAGCAGCTGATCTGCAATGAGCTCCTGGCCCAGTGGCCGATGCGCGTCTTATGCAAGGAGGACTGCAAGGGCCTGTGCAGCCGGTGCGGCGCGGATCTGAATGTCAGTCCCTGCGATTGCGACAGGACGAGCCTGGATCCACGTATGGCGGCGATCAGTGATATATTCAGCAGATTTAAGGAGGAATAAAGAAATGTCTATCTGTCCAAAAAATAAGATGTCAAAGTCAAGAAGGGATAAGAGGAGGGCGAATTGGAAAATGACCGCTCCGACCTTGATCAAATGCAGCAAGTGCGGCGCATTGTCCGTACCACACAGGGTCTGCAAGGCTTGCGGCAGCTATAACAAAAGAGAGATTATCTCTGTTGACTAAGAGAGTGAAAAGCGGAAGGGTCTGGAAAAGGATCTTTCCGTTTTTTCTTTTGTCACAATTTTTTGAAATAATATTGACTATTTTTGGAATCTCATGTATGATGTGCGGATAAGGGAGCATAGGAGGGGAAAATGTCTGAAACAGTGAGAGTTGTTGTAGATGCCATGGGTGGCGACTACGCTCCGGAGATACCAGTAAAGGGGGCGGTAGACGCTTTAAAGGAGAACAGGGATATCCATATCTATCTGACCGGTATCCCCGAGGTCGTGGAACAGGAACTGAAAAAATACGACTATCCCAGGGAACGTATGGAGGTGGTGGCGGCTTCCCAGGTCATCGAGACGGCGGAGCCTCCGGTGACGGCGATACGCGGGAAGAAGGATTCTTCGATCGTGGTGGGGCAGACGATGGTCCGCAAAGGGGAGGCCGACGCGTTCGTCTCCTCGGGGAGCACAGGCGCGGTCCTGGTCGGCGGCCAGGTGATCGTGGGCCGGATCAAAGGGGTGGAGCGTGCGCCGCTGGCGCCCTTGTTTCCCACGGCCAAGGGTGCATCCCTGCTGATCGATTGTGGGGCCAATGTGGATGCCCGCCCGTCCCATCTCGTCCAGTTTGCCAAGATGGGATCGATCTATATGGAAAATGTGGTGGGTGTGGACAAGCCGAAAGTGGCGATCGTCAACATAGGAGCGGAGGAAGAGAAGGGAAACGCTCTGGTCAAAGAGACATTCCCTTTGTTGAAAGAATGCGCGGACATCAATTTTGTGGGGAGCATCGAGGCCCGGGACATCCCGGCGGGGGCCGCCGATGTGGTGGTCTGTGAGGCATTTGTGGGGAATGTGATCTTGAAACTATATGAAGGTGTGGGGATGACATTGATCTCGCAGATCAAAGGATCGATGATGTCCTCCCTGCGCAGTAAACTGGGAGCCCTGCTGGTAAAACCGGCATTGAAGGGCACATTGAAAAGATTCGACCCCAGCGGTTATGGCGGAGCGCCGCTGCTTGGCCTTAAGGGGCTGGTGGTGAAGACGCACGGGAGCGCTTCAGCGGACGAGATCAAGCACGCGATCTTCCAGTGTCAGCAGTTCAAGGAACAGAGGATCGCCGATAAGATCAGGGAACATCTTTTGGTCTAGCGGGAGAATGGAGGACAGGAGCGATGGAATTTGAAAAACTCTGTTCGATCATCGCGGAAGTGATGGACGTAGACCCGGGAGGACTCACAGAGGATACGGCCTTTGTGGAAGACCTGGGGGCCGACTCCCTGAACGTGTTCCAGATCATCATGGGCATCGAGGAAAAATTTGATATTGAGTTGGACGCCGGATCCGTGGAGCAGATCACAACGATCGGCGGAGCGGTGGAAAAGATTAAAAAAGCAATGAGTTAAGGGTGTTGTATGCGCTACAGCACCCTCTCCTTTTTGAAATCTGAATGGGGGGAAGAAATGGGAAATATAAGAGATCTGAAAAAATTTGAGGAGATCGCCAAGTATCAGTTCCGGGATTTTGGACTGCTGCGCCAGGCGGTCACGCATAGTTCATATGCGAACGAAAAACGGCTGGGAAAGAATAAATGCAATGAGCGGTTGGAATTTTTGGGGGATGCAGTACTTGAACTGATCAGCAGTGAATTTCTGTATGGTCTTTATCCGGATGTGCCGGAAGGGGAGCTGACGAAGAAACGCGCCAGCATGGTCTGTGAACCCTCCCTCGCCATGTCCGCCCGGGATATACAGCTTCCGGATTTTCTCCTTTTGGGAAAAGGGGAAGAATACACCGGAGGCCGTGAGAGGGATTCCATCACTTCAGATGCTTTGGAAGCGGTGATCGGAGCCATCTATCTGGATGGGGGTATTGAATGTGCCAAGGATTTTATCCTGCGTTTCGTCCTCAATGACCTGGACAACAAATCCCTGTTCTACGACAGCAAGACTGTCTTGCAGGAGATCGTCCAGAACCAGGGGAAGGTCCCGGAATATGTACTCACCGGGTGTACAGGCCCCGATCATGATAAGCGGTTTTTTGCAGAAGTCCATATCTGCGGAGAGATCTACGGAAAGGGAAAAGGGCATACCAAGAAAGCGGCGGAACAGGCCGCGGCATATGAGGCTGTGTTGTCCTTGAGAAAGTAAAAGGTGCAGGCATGTATCTGAAGAGCATTGAGGTACAGGGATTCAAATCTTTTGCACAGAAGATCTGTTTTGAATTCCACAATGGGATCACCGGGATCGTGGGGCCCAACGGCAGCGGTAAGAGCAATGTGGCCGACGCGGTCCGCTGGGTCCTGGGGGAACAGAGCGCGCGCCAGCTCAGAGGCGGCAACATGCAGGATGTGATCTTTTCCGGGACGGAAAACAGGAAACCTTTGAGTTTTGCTGCGGTGGCGATCACATTGGACAACAGCGACCATAAGCTGCCGGTATCCTTTGACGAAGTGACGGTGGCCCGACGGCTGTACCGTTCCGGGGAGAGTGAGTACCTGATCAACGGGAGCGGCTGCAGGCTGAAAGATATCCAGGAGATGTTTTACGACACCGGGATCGGAAAAGAAGGATATTCGATCATCGGCCAGGGGCAGATCGACCGTATCCTGAGCGGCAAGCCGGAAGAGCGCCGGGAGCTCTTCGACGAGGCTGCGGGTATCGTAAAATTTAAACGCAGGAAGAACACAGCGTTAAAGAAACTGGAAGACGAGAAACAGAACCTGCTGCGCGTGACAGATATCTTAAAAGAACTGGAACGGCAGCTGGGGCCTCTGGAGAAACAGGCGGAGACAGCCCGGATCTATCTGAATAAAAAAGAAGAGCTGAAAAGACTGGATGTGCAGATATTCCTGGCAGAGACAGAGTATGTCCGCAGTCAGCTCAAAGAACTGACGAAGAAGAGCGCTCTGGCGGGGGAACAGCTTAGGGACACCTCCGACAGATTTGAACAGGCGAAACAAAAATACGGGGAACTGGAGCAGCGCATTGGGGAATTGGACGCCCAGATAGAAGAAACCCGGAGACAGGCACAGGAGAACGCCCTGCGCTGTCAGCAGCTGGAGGGCCAGGAGAACCTATTAAGAGAACAGATCAACACAGGAAAGGCGGAGGCGGGGCGCGGCCGGGAGCGTCTCGCCTCCATTGAGGGAGAGATTGGGGACAGAGACGCTGCCCTGGAAAAATACAGTATAGAGAAGAGACAGCTCCGCCAGTCCCTGGATGAGATCCAGAGCCAGAATAAAGAGAAAGAACAGCGGTCAAAAGATCTGCAGAAAGCCATCAAAACCTATGAGCGGGAGATCGAGGACGGGAAGAACGAGATCATCGAGATCCTGAACAGGCGGGCCAACACCAAGGGGAAGATGCAGCGTTATGATACCATGATGGAGCAGATCGAGATCCGCAAGACGACTCTGAACCAGAAAATGCTGCGCCTAAAGAGCGAGGAGGCAGAGCTTGCAGGGACAGCCCAGGAGACTGAGAGAGAGCAGGCCGCTGTGACGGCCAGGATCGAAGAGCTGGCCCAGGGCCAGGAGCAGATAAAGTCGGAGATCCGCAGGCGTACGGAGCAGATGCAGGAGCAAAAGAAACGGCAGGAGGCCGGGCAGAGCGCCTATCATCGGGAGGCGTCCCGTCTGGAATCCCTGAGAAATCTGGCAGAGCGGTATGACGGCTACGGCAACAGCATCCGCCGGGTGATGGAGCGCAGGAAGGATGTGCCGGGCATACAGGGCGTGGTGGCGGATCTGATACAGGTGGACAAGGATTACGAGGTGGCCATCGAGACAGCTTTAGGCGGCAGTATCCAGAACGTCGTCACAGATGATGAGCAGACGGCGAAACAGATGATCGAGTATCTGAAAAAGAACCGGTACGGGCGGGCCACATTCCTGCCCCTGACCAGTATCAGCAGCCGCGGCGGCTTTCAGCAGGAAGCAGCGCTGAAAGAGCCGGGGGTGGTGGGACTGGCCAGTGACCTTGTGCGCACAGATCCCAGATACCAGGAACTCACCCGATACCTCCTGGGCCGGACATTGGTCATAGAACAGATGGACCACGCGATCGCTCTGGGCAGGAAATACCGTCATTCACTGCGCATGGTCACGCTGGAAGGGGAATCTTTCAGCCCTGGCGGGTCCATGACCGGCGGCGCGTACAAGAACAACAGCAATCTTTTAGGCCGGCGGCGTGAGATCGAGGAGCTGACAGCCCTGGTAAAAGCCCGAAAAGAAGAACTGGAAGCCCTGCAGGAAGATCTCCGGGAAAATCGGGAGAGAAGGGACGCGCTGCGGGAGGAGGAGGACCGTATCCAGAAAGATATCCAGGAGGCATCCATCCGCCAGAATACGCTGAAGATCCAACTCTCTCAGCAATCTGAGAAAGAAGAGGAGATGAGATCCCGCGCCCAGCGTCTGGAGCGGGAACGTCGGGAGATCGCAGAACAGACGCGGGAGCTGGAGGCAGATATCGCGGCCATCCAGAGAGAGCTGGATGCCTCCGGCCAGGAGGAGAGAGAACAGGGATCCCAGATCGGACTCTGTCAGGAAAAACTGGACCAGGTCCGTCAGGAGGCTGAGGAGTATCAAAAGAACATGGAGGAGATCCATCTGCAGTATTCCACCATGGAGCAGAAAGAAAGCTATCTGGATGCAGACATGCAGAGGATCCGCCAGGAACAGAAAAAACTGAGAGAAGAGCAGGCTCAGATCCAGGAGGAGCTGCAAAAGGGCGAGCAGGCCAACCGGGAAAAAGAGGCGGAGATCCGGCAGATTCAGGTGAGCAGAGAAGAGGCGGATGCCCGTGCAGCCGAGAGCCGATCCCATGTGCAGGGATATCTGGAAGAGAAAGAAACGGTGTCCGGGGAACATAAAACTTTTTTCCAGAAAAGAGAAGAGCTATCAGAGCAGATCAGCCTTCTGGACAGGGAATGTTTCCGCCTGAACAGTCAGATCGAGAAATTAGAAGAAAGCCAGGAATCCAGGATCAGTTATATGTGGGAAGAGTACGAGATCACACCGGGCAACGCCGCCCAGTATGCCCTAGAGGAAGAAAAACGGGGGCGGGAGGAGCTGAAAAAAGGGATCACGCGCCTCCGGGACGAGATCCGCAAACTGGGGGATGTGAACGTCAATGCGATCGAGGACTACAAAGAACTGGAGGAACGTCATACCTTCCTGGCTGCCCAGCACGAAGACCTGGTGACGGCGGAGAGGACCTTGCTCCAGATCATCGACGAACTGGATACAGGGATGCGCAAGCAGTTTACAGAGAAATTCAAGGAGATCCAGAGGGAATTCAACAAAGCCTTCCAGGAACTCTTCGGAGGCGGCAAAGGTACGTTGGAATTGATGGACGATGCGGATATCCTGGAAGCGGGGATCAAGATCATCTCCCAGCCGCCGGGAAAAAAATTACAGAATATGATGCAGCTCTCCGGTGGGGAGAAAGCCCTGACCGCCATCGCATTGTTATTTGCGATCCAGAACTTAAAACCGTCGCCTTTCTGTCTGTTGGATGAGATCGAGGCCGCCCTGGATGATTCCAACGTGGTGAGATTTGCCCAATACGTGCATAAGTTGACGGCGAACACACAATTTATTATAATAACACATAGGCGGGGCACTATGAACGCCGCGGACCGGCTGTATGGGATCACCATGCAGGAAAAAGGCGTTTCCACCCTGGTATCCGTAGACCTGGTGGAAAACGACCTGGATAAATAAATATAGATCATGAGGAGGGCTTTTTTAAAATGGCGGAAGAAAAGCAAGGCTTCTTTAAGCGGCTGGTCAACGGCCTGGCGAAGACCAGGGAAAACATCGTATCGGGGATCGACTCCATATTCAGCGGCTTTTCCAGTATCGACGATGATTTTTACGATGAGATTGAAGAGATATTGATCATGGGCGACATTGGGATCAACGCGACCACGGCGATCATCGAGGATCTGAAAAAACAGGTGGCCGAAAAACATATCAAAGATCCCGTGGAATGCAAACAGATCCTGATCGACAGCGTCATCGAGCAGATGCGGGTGGAGGATACGCAGTACGAATTTGAACACAGGAAGTCGGTGATCCTGGTGATCGGGGTCAACGGCGTGGGCAAGACCACGTCCGTGGGCAAACTGGCCGGAAAATTAAAGGATCAGGGGAAAAAGGTGGTCCTGGCGGCAGCGGATACCTTCCGGGCGGCTGCAGGGGAGCAGCTGACCCAGTGGGCAGACCGGGCCGGTGTGGAGATGATCGGAGGCCAGGACGGGGCAGATCCGGCGGCTGTGGTCTACGATGCAGTGGCGGCGGCCAAGGCCAGGAATGCAGACGTATTGTTATGCGACACAGCCGGACGGCTGCACAATAAGAAGAATTTGATGGAAGAACTGCGCAAGATCTATCGTATCCTGGAGAGGGAATACCCGGAAGCCTACCGGGAAACGCTGGTGGTGCTGGACGGGACCACCGGGCAAAATGCGCTGGTGCAGGCGAGACAGTTCAGCGAGGTGGCTGACCTGACCGGGATCATCCTGACGAAACTTGACGGGACGGCCAAGGGCGGCATCGCGGTGGCGATCCAGTCGGAACTGAACATCCCGGTAAAATATATCGGTGTGGGGGAGAGCATCGACGACTTGCAGAAATTTGATGCAGAGGCTTTTGTAAAGGCACTCTTTAATATAGACAGTACACAACAGGAAGGATAGAGAAAAGAGATGTTAACACTAGAAAAGTTTGAGGAAGCATCGGAGATCGTAAATAAAGTAACGCAGGAGACCCGGCTGATCTACAGTGAATATCTGAGCGGGCAGACAGAAAATAAAGTCTATCTGAAACCAGAAAATATGCAGTTGACAGGGGCCTATAAAGTGCGGGGGGCCTATTATAAGATCAGCACTCTCACGGAGGAAGAGCGGCAGAGGGGTCTGATCACCGCCTCGGCCGGCAACCATGCCCAGGGTGTGGCCTATGCCGCCAGGGAGTTCGGCGTGCGGGCAGTGATCGTGATGCCCACCACCACGCCGCTGATCAAAGTGGAGCGCACGAAGAATTACGGCGCGGAAGTGGTGCTCTTCGGCGATTCCTACGACGAAGCCTGTGTCCATGCCCAACAGGAGGCGGAGGAGAAAGGCTACACGTTCATCCATCCGTTTGACGACCTGGCCGTGGCCACCGGGCAGGGGACCATCGCCATGGAGATCATCCAGGATCTGCCCCTGGTGGACTATATCCTGGTCCCGGTGGGCGGCGGCGGCCTGGCATCCGGTGTGGCGACCCTGGCAAAACAGTTAAATCCCCATATCCAGGTGATCGCGGTGGAACCCGCAGGGGCCAACTGCCTGGAAGTCTCCCTGGAAAAAGGGGAGGTCTGTACATTGCCGGAGGTGACCACGATCGCAGACGGCACAGCGGTAAAGAAGCCGGGGGAAAAGATCTTTCCGTATCTGAAAGAGAACATAGATGAAGTGATCACGATCGAGGATGATGAACTGATCGTGGCGTTTCTGGATATCGTGGAGAATCATAAAATGGTCGTGGAAAATTCCGGCTTGCTCACCGTGGCGGCCCTGCGTCACCTGGAATTTACCGGGAAGAAAGTGGTCTGTGTCCTGAGCGGCGGAAATATGGACATGATCACCATGGCTTCTGTGGTACAGCATGGCCTGATCCAGAGGGATCGGATCTTCACTGTGTCTGTGCTGCTCCCGGATAAGCCCTGGGAGCTGGTGCGCGTTTCTACCGTGATCGCAGAAAATCAAGGGAATGTGATCAAACTGGATCATAACCAGTTCGTCAGCACCAACCGGAACGCGGCGGTAGAATTGAAGATAACCGTGGAGGCTTTTGGGACGGAGCATAAACGTCAGCTGGTGGCGGCACTGGAGCAGGCCGGGTTCAGGCCGAAAGTCATCCGGCCGAACTTATAAAGTTAAAAACCCCGCTGCCGTCGCCGGATATCCATACAAGCATGGCTGCTCGGTCCGATGCTCCGCGGGGATAAAAAGAAGGCTGTCAGCGCAAGACTATGAGGATATAGAACAGCGCGACAGCCGATTTTTTATACTTTACTATTATGCAGCTTTTGGATAGCCGATGATGGATACCTCGCTGGCTGATTTTTCAGCGGTTTTTACAAGTTCATCATGATATCATTTTATTTCGATGAGTTGGTACTCCTTGCTGCCCAGCCCCAGTTTTACCGCATGTTCGATGGCAGACTGCCA
The DNA here is from genome assembly GCA_910575625.1 of Clostridia bacterium. GTDB lineage: Bacteria > Bacillota > Clostridia > Lachnospirales > Lachnospiraceae > MGBC164599. The sequence goes on along the minus strand of CAJTFD010000006.1, from coordinate 149,762 downwards.
ATGGGTATCCGGGGAGATCGTATGGAAATGGTCATGGCTCGGGTCTTCCGGCAGTTCCCCTAACATGGACTGGCGGATCGGAGGCTGTGCATTGACTGCGTCCACGCAGGCCATATCCAGCGCCACCGGGTCAAAGGAGGCAAAAAAGCCCACATCCGGTACGATGGCCGCATCATTTTCACCGTGGCAGTCGCAGTAGGGAGATACATCGATCACCAGGCTGATGTGGAAATGGGGACGTCCCTCCAGGACGGCTTTCGTATACTCGGCGATCTTGCAGTTCAAGATATCGTTGGACTCGTCGCTTGCTGGCAGGATGGCGTCTTTCGGACAGATGCCGATGCAGCGTCCGCAGCCGACGCATTTGTCGTGGTCGATGGAAGCGGTCTCCTCTGGAAAGTGGATGGCGCTGTGGGCGCAGATCTTGGTGCATTTTTTACAGCTTATGCAGAGCTCGGGGTCCACATGGGGTTTTCCGGCGCTGTGCATCTCCATCTTCCCGGCGCGGGAGCCGCAGCCCATGCCGATATTTTTTAAAGCGCCCCCAAATCCGGATGCCTCATGGCCTTTGAAATGGTTCAGGGAGATGAACACGTCTGCGTCCATGATGGCTTGTCCGATCTTGGCCTCTTTTACATATGTACCGTCCTTTACAGGCACGTAGACCTCGTCTGTGCCTTTTAATCCGTCGGCGATCAAGAGCTGGCAGCCGGTGGTGTAGGGGGTGAACCCGTTGGCGTACGCGCTGTCTAAGTGATCCAGGGCATTTTTGCGTCCGCCCACATAGAGGGTGTTGCAGTCGGTCAGGAATGGCTTCCCGCCGCATCCTTTGACTACGTCCGCCACGACTTTAGCGTAATGATGCCTGAGAAAAGCCAGATTGCCGGGTTCTCCGAAATGGATCTTGATGGCGGTGAATTTATCTTCCAGATCGATCTTCTCGATGCCCGCTTTTTTGATCAGCCGTTCCAGTTTCTGGAGCAGGCTGTCACCGGGTTTGGCGCGTAGGTCTGTGAAATAGACTTCTGATCTTCTCATATTTTTGTATCCTCCTCATGGTTTATTTTTGTATGATACTCTTAAAACGTGGAAAAATCAATTCTTTTTTTGCTTGAACGGATTTACGGGATGTGATACAGTCGTATTATCGACAGATCATTACAGCTTATGATCGATGACGAGCTAAAGACAGGAAGATAAAGATAGAGAGGTATGATAAGATGAGTTTGATAGGAGCATTTGCAGCGCCCCATCCACCTTTGATCATCCCGGAGGTGGGGAGGAGCAAGGAACAGCATATATTGGCAACCGCGGATTCTTATGAAGCGATCGGACGGCAGATCGCAGAAGAAAAGCCGGATACCCTGATCGTGATCTCGCCCCACAGTGTGATGTATGCCGATTATCTGCATATCTCGCCGGGGATGGCGGCACGGGGGGATTTTGGGGCTTTTGGCGCGCCCCAGGTGTCTGTGCAGACGCTCTATGACCAGGATCTTGCCAACCAGATCTGTGCTCAGGCGGAGTATCAGGGGATCCCAGCCGGGTTTTTGGGTGAGGAGGATCCGTCCCTGGATCACGGGACGATGATCCCGCTGTATTTCATACAGAAGTATGCGGGAGATATACCCATCGTGCGGATCTCCATTTCCGGGCTTTCTTATCAGGTGCATTACCAGCTGGGGCAGTGCATCGGCCGGGCAGCCCGGGCCAGCCGGAAGAAGGTGGTCATTTTGGCGAGCGGCGACCTCTCCCATAAATTGCGGGAGGACGGGCCTTATGGTTTTGCCATGGACGGTCTGTTGTTTGATGAGAAGATCTGTCGGATCTTTAAGGAGGGGGATTTCTATGCCCTTTTGGATATGGATCCGGCTTTTTGTGAGTCGGCGGCGGAATGCGGGCATCGGTCGTTTCTGGTGATGGCCGGGGCGTTTGACGGATGGGAGATGGAGAGCCGTCTTTTGTCTTATCAGGGGCCTTTTGGCGTGGGGTATGCGGTGGCCGCGTTCCGGCCGGTGAGGGAGGCTGAGGAACGGGAATTTTTGGAAAAGCATATCCGGGAAAAGGAGCGGAAACGGCTGGAGAGGAAGGAACACGAGGATGTCTATGTGCGGCTGGCGCGGGAGGCTCTGGAATACCATGTGCAGACGGGGGAGCGGCTGGTCCTCCCGGAGGGACTGCCCCCGGAGCTATGTGAGGAGCGAGCCGGAGCGTTTGTGAGCCTGAAGATCGATGGGAAGCTGCGGGGCTGTATCGGCACGATCATGCCTACACAGGACTGTGTGGGGGAGGAGATCATAGAGAATGCGATCAGCGCTGCCGTCCGGGACCGCCGTTTTCCCCCGGTCACACCGGAGGAATTGCCGCTCTTGACGTACAGTGTGGATATCCTGGGCGAGCCGGAGCATATCGAGAGTATGGATCAGTTGGATGTGAAACGGTATGGGGTGATCGTCCAGTCCGGGTTAAAGCGGGGGCTTTTGCTCCCGGATCTGGCCGGTGTGGATACGCCCCAGGATCAGGTACATATCGCGCTGCAGAAAGCGGGGATACCCTCCCATGTAAATTATACGATGGAGCGTTTTGAGGTCATCCGCCATTTTTGATCTTGATATCCATGCTGCCGCTGCGGAAACCCTCCAGATCCAGGGTGAGATAGGGGATCCCCAGCCCTTTGAGCTGCCGGACGACTGCGGGTCTGTGTTTTAGCAGGAGGGGAAGATCCTCCGGATCCGTCTCCAGCCGTGCGATGTCCCCGTGGACGCGGATGCGGACGTTTCGAAAGCCCAGACTGCGCAGGAAATGCTCGCCCTGGTCGATGCGGGAGAGGAGCGCTGTATCCAGGGGCGTTCCGTAGGGGATCCGGGTGGCTAGGCAGGGGACGGAGGGGCGGGAAGCCACGGGCAGTCCGTATGCTGCGGCCATCTGGCGGACCTGGGCTTTGGTGATGCCGCACTGGGCCAGAGGGCTGGCCACGCCCAGTTCCTGTACGGCTTTAAGGCCGGGCCGGTACACACCCAGATCGTCCCTGTTGGATCCCTCCAGCACGGTGTCCACATGTCTTTCTCTGGCAAATCGCCATAGTCTTTCGAAGAGCATCTTTTTACAGTGGTAACATCTGTCCGGAGGATTTTCTGATACCCGGGGATCTTCAAGCTCGTCGATCGTCAGGATGTGGTGGCTGACGTCCATGGTATCGGCCAACTGCCGGGCGCAGGCTAAGTCTGCCTGGGGATGGAGGACGGTGTGGAAGGTCACAGCGTAGACTCTGCGGCCTGTCTCGCGGCTGGCCTGGGAGAGCAGGCAGAGCAGCAGCGCGGAATCCACCCCGCCGGAAAAAGCCAGGACTGTGTCTTTTTGTGCGTATGTGCGGATCTGTTGGAGCAGCATGTCTTTTTCTGCAGTCATTGGATAACACCTCTTTCTATCACTCGATCATATGTCATGAACGTGAACACGGATCTTTAAAATAACCAGCAGTAGATCAGATACTTTTCGGATCAAGGAGTCATAGCGGCCGATGTTGACGAGATCCGGAATAAATATCATGTTAAATGGGGGAGGCAGATCATGGGAATGGGTTTCCAAACACCCTTTAGGCCCATTATATCACTTATCGCAGCTATCATAAAGAAAAAGGATCGATCTCAGTTCAGATATGTTGGATCTGAAAGGAATAGAGATGACGAACTTTTAAGATAGAGCATAAATAAGACTCTGCTGATGCAGATATATCCACATCAGCAGGGTCTTTCTTAATGTCATAAGATCTTACACAGCTGCGCAAGATCATAGACCATCTGTTTTATCTCAGAAGCAGTCTTCGACCATCTTTTCCAATGATCCGGACAGCCGCTGCGCGCTTTTTCCCAATGCCCGCACCGCCACATCGCCCCGGGCTGTCCTGGTCACGCCGCCTTCCACGCCGTCCGTCTCATCCAGAAGTCTGCGGGCTTCATTGATCCATGCTTCCGATCGGGAGGTGTTGAAGAGCGCCAGATTTCCCAGATGGGTATACCCTTCGTACATGCCGAAACCGCTCATATCCATCCACTCTGGCTGGTAGAGGGTATTATCCCGGTAGATGATCTTCCCCGCCTGCCGGACAGTGACTTGGTTCTGGAACCTGCGGTACAAAAACCGCTCTCCGTGGGCCGCCCGGCCGCAAGTGAGGATTTCCAGCAAAACGAACTGAGAATCGTCGCCGGACAGTTCCGCGTCCAGCTGGTTGCGGTAATCGGAACCCTGAAAAGGGATCGTGGGCAGGGGCGTGTAAAACAGAGCCGCGCCGTCCTCCACCCGGATGGATGTCTTTCTGGAGGCATAGCCCTTCTCCATACGGTGGATCTTCTCATAAGACTGGGAGGTGAGCGCCATCCGGGCGCCTTCCCGGACATGGATACGAAGATCCTGCCGATCTCCAGCCATGATACCGGCGGAAGCCGCCAGCATGGTCACGGACATGATCCCTTTTTTCTCGTAAAAGGGGTGCATGACCTTATAAGGTGCGGTAAAGGATACGTCGCTTAAAATGGTCCTTCTGTCTTTTACGGAGGCTTCCAGATGCAGCTTGGAAATCCTCCCAAAAGAGTTTTCCTGGTTTTCCATAAGATCAGCACCCCTCCAGTAGCACGTTTTTCTGTATCCATGCGATCACCGCGTCCACGCCGGAACCGCTTCGGATGTCTGTGAATAAAAACGTCTGATCTCCCCGCATTTTCCGGGAATCCCGCTCCATCACGCTTAAGTCCGCGCCCACATACGGCGCCAGATCGATCTTATTGATCACCAGCAAGTCCGAGCGGGTGATGCCGGGACCGCCTTTGCGGGGGATCTTATCCCCTTCCGCCACGTCGATGACAAAGATGGTGGCATCCACCAACTCGGGACTGAAAGTGGCGGACAGATTATCCCCGCCGCTCTCGATAAAGAGCAGTTCCAGGTCGGGAAAACGCCCGACCAGCTCATCCACCGCCTCCAGATTCATGGATGCGTCTTCACGGATGGCCGTGTGGGGACATCCGCCGGTTTCCACGCCTAAGATCCGCTCCATGGGCAGGACGCTGTTTTGGCACAGAAACTCTGCGTCTTCTTTTGTGTAGATATCATTTGTTATGACACCGATGCTGTAATTTTTCGCCATCTGGCGGGTCAGCGCTTCAATGAGGGCTGTCTTGCCGGAGCCTACCGGGCCGGCCACGCCAATTTTTACATAAGACATATCAAACCTCCTACGACATATAGATCCTGGAATATAGAGCTTCGTGCTGCATGCAGCGGATATCAAACCCCGGTACGGACAGGCACAGGTCTTCCTGGGTCAGCCCTTCCAACCGTTCCAGGACTTTCTGGAAGATCTCCTGGCTTTTGTACAGCAGCCGTTGTCCGTCCGTCTGACTTAAGGGGATTGTCTTTACACAGTTGGTCACCATGGCGGAAGTCTGGGCGAAGAGATAATGGATCAGGGCGTCTTCGCGGGGGATCCCCGCCGCCGCGCAGAATGCCCCGTAGACAATGGCGTGCAGCGGCAGCTTTTTCCCCAGGCTTTCTTGATATCTCTGGAAAATATCCGTCTCATAGGGAATGTCCATGGCGCTCACCGTTTTCACAAAACGGGATCCTAGCTTTTCCCCCGCCTGGCGGACCTCTCTGGGGATCTGGCTGGCCTCCAGCAGTTCTTCCAGTTCCAGTAGTCTGGCCAAGTCCTCTTCCTGGGCATAGCCGTAGGCCAGCTTGGCTGTGAGTGATCCGTTGTAGCAGGATCCGTATGTCAGCCGATCACAAAGAAACTGCCAGGCGTCTTTTACCGAGGCCACCAGCCCTTTCTGGATATACGTCTCCAGTCCGTAAGAATGGGCGTAGCCGCCAATGGGAAACAACGCGTCGTTCACCTGCAGGAGCAGGAAATATCTGTTCAGGTCTTCTCTTTTCATAACGGTCGCTCCTAGTGATGATGATCGTTGATGCTGGAAGAAAGCGCCTGATCAAAGTCAAATCTCTTTAAGACTTTCTCTGCAGTCACCCCGTGGATCTGATCCACTTTATCCAGCAGCGTCTGGTGATACGGTGCATAAAAGGTGTAGTCGTCTTCCCCCCAAAACATGCTGGTATGGGTGTTGCCCACCTCGTAGCAGAGTTTGGCGGCCTGCCGAGGATGATCCCGGTCTACCGTCATCCGAATGGCCTCGCTGGGCGGTATGCATACCGCTATGATCTTGCGCTCATCCGCATAGATCACATCGTCCTGGCGAAAGCCCCGTTTCAGTATCTCATGGCCCATACGGATGCCCACGTCCTGCCCCTGCCGGGAGGTTTTCCGGTGAAGACGTGCGAAGGCCTCGTGCCACTGGATTTCCACATAGTCCACCAAAAGCCCGGCAAACTTTTCATCAGATGATCTTCCTAAGATTTTATTGCATATCATGATCTTTCTCCTTTTCGCGTCCGTCTACCAGATCCCTAAGAGGAGCATGACTCCCGGGATCCAGGCGGTCACGATTCCTTCAAAGATCTGCAGACAAGGAACGGATCTCCCCAGCTTGATCCCCATGATGTCCGTCGCGAAGGACGAACCCCACAGCACGGCCCACAGCCACCAGATGGCGGCCCATCTCCAATCGGGTGTGATATTTAAGGCCGCGCTGCCGGCAATGCCTTCCACGTAACCGAAGACCACTGCGTTCACCGCCACAAACGTGGAAAACCAGGCGAAGGGCTTCCCGTCCAGATCGAAGATGTCCACGGCAGCCACAAACAGGTAGGTGAAGCAGAATAAGAGTCCCGTTCCCGCTGCATAGTAATTGCCCTGGATCAGATTCACAAAATTGATGAACAGAGACAGCCCGCCGGTGAAAATGTTCATGACAGCCGCTGCCCTTTTATCTACGCCGGCCAGCGCGCATACGCCATTGTTGATCAGTACGATCCCCACAAATAATAAACAAACGCCTAACATATTTTTCCTCCCCAATGCGTCTTAGAACAAACTGTAAAGCTGGGTGAGCGGAAGCGTCTCGGCTGGCTTGGATCCCAGTTTCTCGCCGTCCGCTGTCACTGCGTAAGTCTCCGGATCCACCTGAATGTCCGGCAGCGCGTCGTTATATTTCATGTGGCGTTTTCCGATGTTCCTGCAATTTTTCACCGGAACCACCGTTTTTTGCAGACCATATTTTTCTTTTACGCCGTTTTCATAGGCCGCTTTGGAGACAAAAGTGAGGCAGCTCTCATTTTTCGCCATTCCATGAGCTGCGAACATGGGCTGGTACAATACCGGCTGGGTGGTGGGGATGGACGCGTTGGCGTCTCCCATCTTGGAGGCGACGATCATGCCGCCTTTTACGATCATATCCGGCTTGGCGCCGAAAAAGGCCGGGTCCCACAAGACCAGATCCGCGAATTTTCCCACTTCCACAGAGCCCACGTAGTCCGCGATCCCGTTGGTGATGGCCGGGTTGATGGTGTATTTGGCCACATAGCGTTTTGCCCGGAAATTGTCGTTGCCGTTTCCCTCGTCCTCCGGCAGAGGCCCTCTCTCCAGTTTCATCTTATGGGCCGTCTGCCAGGTGCGGGTGATCACCTCGCCGGGCCTTCCCATGGCCTGGGAATCGGAGCTCATCATGGAGAACACGCCCATATCGTGGAGCACGTCCTCCGCCGCGATGGTCTCCGGGCGGATCCTGGAATCGGCAAACGCGATGTCCTCCGGGATGTTTTTGTCCAGATGATGGCAGACCATCAGCATGTCCAGGTGTTCGTCCAGAGTGTTCACCGTAAAGGGCATGGTGGGATTGGTGGAGGAGGGCAGTACGTTCTTCGCCCCCGCCGCTCGGATGATGTCCGGTGCATGGCCGCCTCCGGCTCCTTCCGTGTGAAATGTATGGATGGTCCGCCCGCCGATGGCGTCCAGCGTGTCTTCCACGCATCCCGCCTCGTTTAAGGTATCGGTATGTATGGCCACTTGTACGTCGTATTCATCGGCCACGTTCAGGCAGTGATGGATGGCCGCCGGGGTGGAACCGAAGTCTTCGTGGATCTTCATGCCCATGGCGCCCGCCTCGATCTGTTCCGCCAGGGGTTTTTCGTCGGAGCAATTTCCTTTTCCCATAAATCCCAGATTCATCGGATACTCCTCCGCCGCTTTTAACATCATACGGATGTTCCAGGGGCCCGGCGTGCAGGTGGTGGCGTTGGTGCCGTCCGCCGGTCCTGTGCCTCCCCCGATCATGGTAGTCACGCCGGAATACAGAGAACAGGGGATCTGCTGGGGCGCGATGAAATGGATGTGGCTGTCGATGCCGCCCGCGGTGACGATCAGCCCTTCCCCGGCCAGCGCTTCCGTGGACGCTCCGATCGTCATCCCAGGCGTCACTCCGTCCATGATACCGGGGTTCCCGGCTTTTCCGATCCCGACGATCTTGCCGTCCTTGATCCCGATGTCCGCCTTCACGATCCCCGTGTAGTCCAAGATCAGCGCGTTGGTGATCACCAGATCCAAGTCTCCGTCTTTGCTGCAGGTCTTCACTGATTGGCCCATGCCGTCACGGATGGTCTTTCCGCCGCCGAATTTTACCTCGTCGCCGTAGACCGTGTAATCTTTTTCCACTTCGATGATCAGATCTGTGTCCGCCAAACGTACCTTGTCTCCCACTGTAGGACCGTACATGGCCGCGTATTTTTCACCAGATATTTTATAACTCATGTTTTTTTCGCCTCCTGTCTGAAACTTCTATTCCTTGATAAATCCACGTAGCTTCGCGTTCTCTATGGCCTGCGCTTTCGTGGCCGCAGAAGCCTGCATACAGGTCAGGCCGTTTAAGCCGTAGATCCGGTTGGCCCCGCCGTTTTCGGTAAGCCGCACTTCTTTTTCCTCCCCGGGCTCAAAACGGACGGCCGTGCCGGAGGGGATGTCCAGGTGATATCCGTATGCGGCGGCGCGGTCGAACTCCAGCTGCCGGTTCACTTCAAAGAAGTGAAAATGCGAGCCAACCTGTACGGGCCGGTCGCCTGTATGTTTCACCAGAAGGGTGACGCACTTTTTTCCTTCATTTAGAATGATCTCCCTGTCTTTGGGGATCACCGCTCCTATCTTCATCCTCTTATTCCTCCTCTACTGAATGGGATCATGTACCGTGACCAGTTTCGTGCCATCTGGAAAAGTGGCCTCCACCTGTACTTCGTGGACCATATCCGCCACCCCGTCCATTACATCCTCTTTGGTGAGCATCTTCGTGCCCAGAGACATCAGCTCCACCACCGTTTTCCCGTCACGGGCGCATTCCAGCAGTTCGGAACTGATATAGGCGACGGATTCTACATAATTCAGCCGCAGCCCCCGCTCCTTCCTCTGCTTTGCCAGTTCCCCGGCCATATGGAGCATAAGTTTCTCCTGTTCCTTTGGATTTAGCCGCATCTATATTCTCCTTTCCCATGAAAAAAGGAGCGGACACAGGAAAATATCCTCCTGTATACGCTCCCTTGCGTTGATGATAACAAAAAGAGGTCTGTACCGCTATGGGAACAGACCTCTTTGTCTTAATCCGTATTTTATATGGATCGCATAATTTTGTCAAGGGTTTTTTGTATCATTCGACTAAAAAGTTATCTTGAGAGTCGTTGCAGATCCCCGTAGAAATCCGGATAGGAGATATTTACGCAGTCGGCATCCTCGATATGGGTCGTGCCCTCTGCCGCCAGGGCCGCCACGGCAAAGGACATGGCAATCCGGTGATCTTTGTATGTGTGGATCTCTGCGCCGTGGAGGGCGGGGCCGCCGCGGATGATCATGCCGTCCGGGGTGCCGGTGATGTCCGCGCCCATGGCGGAGAGGTTTTCTACCATGACGGCGATCCGGTCGGATTCTTTTACCTTCAATTCCTCTGCATTTCGGATGATCGTCTCCCCTTTGGCAAATGCGGCCATCACGGCCAGTACGGGCAGCTCGTCGATCAGTGCGGGGATGATCGCGCCCTCGATGACTGTCCCTTTTAAGGAGCTGGAACGGACCAGCAGGTCGGCGGTGGGTTCGCCGCTGTCATCCCGTTCATTGAGATACTGAATGTCCGCACCCATGGCGCGGCAGACTTCTAACATGCCGCTGCGGGTGGGGTTGATGCCCACGTTCCTGATCAGGATCTCGGAGTGGGGGACGAGAGTCGCGGCTGCGATGAAATAGGCGGCGGAGGAGATGTCCCCCGGCACCGGGATCTCTCTGGCCGCAAGCTGCGGTTCCGGCTGGATGGTCACGGCAGTCCCCTCCCGGGTCAGTCTGGCCCCGAAATGTTCCAGCATCCGTTCCGAATGATCCCTGGAGAGCACAGGTTCCGTCACGGTGGTGGCGCCGTCCGCGTACATGCCGGCGAACAGGATACAGGATTTGACCTGGGCGGAAGCCACCGGGGTCTTGTAGTGGATGCCTTTTAGCGGCGTGCCGCTGATCCTTAAGGGGGCGCAGCCGTTTCCGGAGAGGCTCTCGATCTTGGCCCCCATCTGTGAGAGCGGCTCCATGACACGTTTCATGGGGCGTTTTTGGATGGAGGCGTCCCCGGTCAGTGTGGCGGAGAAGGGCTGGGGGGCCAGGATCCCGGAGAGCAGGCGGATCGTCGTCCCGCTGTTGCCCACGTTCAGAAGATCGGACGGGGCGGCCAGGCCGTGCAGGCCCTGGCCGTGTACCAGCACTTCCCCTGAGGTGTTCTGGATCTGGATGCCCATGCGCCTGAAGCATTCCATGGTGGACAGGCAGTCGGCGCCCTGCAGGAAGTCGGTGATCTTCGTAGTGCCTTTTGCCAGGGCGCCCAGCATGACGGCCCGGTGGGAGATGGATTTGTCACCGGGGATCTTCACTTCGCCCTTCAGACCGTTGGATCTTTGGATATTCATGGAAATATAAACTCCCTTCTTTTTTATCTGATGTGGATGGTGTAATTGCGTTTCTTTAGGATCTCCAGGGCTTTTTCCTTGTCCGCGCCTTCGTAAAACTCGATGCACAGGACTCCCTCTTCAAATTCCCGGTTGTGGATGATCCCCAGGTTCTTGATGCTGATCTGCTCCATGGCCAGCAGCGTGGCGATCGTGGCGATCCCGCCGGGTTCGTCGGCGATGTCACAGTACAGCATATGTGACTTTTTCAAAGGGCCTTCCGGCAGGATGTCGATGGAATCCCGGTAGTCTCTGGCGCCGGAGAACATGTCGTAGAGTCTTGGGGCGTCTTTTTGCTCCACATGGCAGCGGGCCTGGATGAGCATACGGATAAATGCGTCCAGGGTCCGGGAGATGTTCTCCGGGTTTTCCAGGCAGATCTGCTGCCACATATCCGGGGAGGAGGAGGCGATGCGGGTGATGTCTTTGAAACCGCCTGCCGCGATCAGCTTCATGTGCTCGTCCTCCGTGTCCAGCTCCCGGACCAGGTTGACCAGCGTGGCCGCCACGATGTGGGGCAGATGGCTGATCCCGGCGGTGATGTAGTCGTGCTCCTGGTGGGTCAGCACCAGGGGGATGGCCCCCAGGGAGGCGACCAGTTCCGTATAGTCGGAGATCTTCTGTATATGGACATCCTCTGAAGGTGTCAGGATGTAGTAGGCATTTTCCAGGAGGCGTACTTTGGAATTGTCGTATCCGGTCTTCTCAGATCCCGCCATGGGATGACCGCCGATGAAATGACCGCCCAGCCCCAGCGCGGCGGCCTCTTCGTGGATCATCCCCTTGACGCTCCCCACGTCGCTTAAGATGCAGTCCGGGGAGATGTATTCTCTGAGTACTTTCATATATTGGATGTTGATGTCGACCGGCGCGCACAGGAAGATATAGTCGCAGCAGCTAAAGCGCGGGCCGACCTCTTCGCAGATCTCGTCGATCACGCCTTCTTTTTTCGCGGCCTCCGCCACAGGGAGGCTCCTGTTGTATGCCAGGATGTGGCTGTCCGGGTGGAATGCCCGGATCGCTTTAGCCAGGGAACCGCCGATCAGGCCCAGGCCGATAAAACCGATGTTCAGATCCATTTATCTTAAGTCCTTTCTTTTTTGAAAACTCTTTTCTTATTGTAATGGACAGAAGGAAAAAAGTCAAAAAAAGATCGGATCTTAAGGTTTTAGATTTCTGTGGATTTTTTTGGAGTTCAGATGTTGTGTGTATATTTGTATAAAAGGCTTGATTATAGCGTGGATTTTTAGTAGAATATGAACATATCATACTTACAGGGAGGTATTACATATGGACGTTTATAGAACTGACCGAATACGCAATGTAGTCCTATTGGGTCATGGCGGTGCAGGAAAGACGAGCATGGTGGAAGCGATGGCTTATTTATCCGGTATCACCAACCGTTTGGGAAAGGTGACAGATGGGAATACGATCAGCGATTTTGATAAAGAGGAGATCAAGAGGAAATTCTCGATCTCTGCAACGGTCGTACCCATCCAGTGGCAGAAATGCAAGATCAACATACTGGATACACCAGGCTATTTCGATTTCGTGGGAGAAGTGGAGGAAGCAGTGAGCGCCGCAGATGCTGCCATAATCGTAGTATCCGGTAAGTCAGGCGTACAGGTCGGGACCCAGAAAGCCTGGGATATGTGTGAAAAATATAAACTGCCCCGGATGATCTTCGTCACAGAGATGGATGTGGACGACGTGAGTTACCGCAAGGTGGTGGAACAGCTGACAGAACTTTACGGCAAGCGGATCGCGCCTCTGCATTTTCCGATCCGGGAGGACGGTAAATTCATAGGCTATGTGAATGTGGTGAAAAAGGCGGGCAGGAAATATATAGACAAGGGCAAGAAAGAGGAATGCCCCATACCGGACCATCTCCAGGAATATCTGGATAAATACCATGAAGTTCTGGTCGAGTCCGTGGCAGAGACCAGTGAAGAGTTCATGGACAGATATTTCGAGGGCGACGAGTTTTCCGTTGCGGAGATCTCGGCGGCTCTGGCGATGAACGTGCAGGAAGGCTCCATCGTGCCGGTGTGCATGGGTTCACCTGTGAACCTGCCGGGCGTTTCCAATCTTTTGGATGACATCGTGGGCTATTTCCCAAGTCCGAACCAGAGACAGTGCAACGGTCTGGATCAGAAGACAAATGAGATCTATGAGGCTAATTATGATTTTGCAAAAGCCAAATCCGCCTATATCTTTAAGACGATCGTAGATCCGTTCCTTGGAAAATATTCCCTGATTAAGGTAGCTTCAGGGGTGGTCAAGAGCGATGATGTGCTCTATAATGTGCAGAAGGAGTCTGAGGATAAACTGAGCAAGCTGTATGTCCTGGAAGGGAATAAGCCCCAGGAAGTGCCGGAGCTCCATGCAGGGGATATCGGAGCCATCGGAAAACTGGTGAAAGCCTCCACAGGCGATACGCTGGCTACGAAAGCCCATCCGATCGTCTATCCGAAGACCGTGATCTCCACGCCTTATACATACAAACGCTACAAAGCAAAGAATAAAGCTGACGTGGATAAGATCTCCCAGGCGCTCTCCAAGATGATGGACGAGGATCTGACGATCCGCACGATCAATGATTCCGCCAACCGTCAGACGCTCCTCTACGGGATGGGCGACCAGCATCTGGACGTGATCTGCAGCAAGTTAAAAGAGCGTTATAAAGTCGACATTGAGCTGGACAAACCGCGTGTGCCGTTCCGTGAGACGATCCGGAAAGCATCCGATGTGGAAGGCAAGCACAAGAAACAGTCCGGCGGACATGGACAGTATGGCCATGTAAAAATGAAATTCGAGCCCTCCGGCGACCTGGAGACACCGTTCATCTTTGAACAAGTGGTCGTGGGCGGTGCAGTGCCGAAGAACTATTTCCCGGCTGTGGAAAAGGGGCTGCAGGATTCTGTGCTGAAAGGCCCGTTGGCCGCCTATCCGGTGGTGGGCGTGAAAGCCACTCTGTACGATGGTTCCTATCACACCGTGGATTCCTCGGAGATGGCCTTTAAGATGGCCACGATCCTTGCATTTAAGAAAGGATTTATGGAGGCCAGCCCGGTGCTCTTAGAGCCGATCGTAAACATGAAGGTCACAGTTCCGGATAAATACACCGGTGATGTGATGGGCGATCTGAATAAGCGCAGGGGCCGCGTTCTGGGCATGACGCCGGATCATGGCGGAAATACTGTGGTGGAAGCGGATGTCCCGATGCTGGAGATCTACGGCTATTCCACAGATCTTCGCTCTATGACCGGGGGCAGCGGCGTGTTCGAATATGAATTTGCGCGCTATGAGCAGGCGCCCAATGATATCCAGGAAAAAGAGATCGCTGCCAGACAGAGTCAATTGACAGATGGAGAAGATGATTAAAAGAGTATAAGGATCGATCAAATAAAGCGTAAGGCCAGAGTCTGGTCTTACGCTTTATTTATGGACCGATAGAGGGGAAAGGTCTTAGATCGGACCGATCCGTTTTTTGATCTCCAGCAGTTTATCCGCAAGCTTATCAGTTTTGTCATCTGTCATGCGGCTTGCCGGTCCGGAAACGCTGACCGCATAAGAAGTGTTTGGATCGTGGATGTCAAGAGTGGTCGCCACACATTTGACGCCGATCTCATTTTCCTCATTGTCAAATGCAAAGCCGTCTTTTCGGATCGTACGGATCGTCTCTAAAAAGGTCTCCCAGTCAGTGATCGTATTTTCTGTCAGTTTCCGGACGTGGCTTGCGAGCCATATCTTATGTATCTGATCGTCCGCCATATCTGCTAAGAGCGCTTTCCCCACACCGGAACAGTAGAGGGGGATCCTCTTTCCGATCCGGGATACAAGTCTTAAAGAATTATCATCTGATTCCATCTTATTGATATAGATCGCATTAACACCGTCAAGCTGCACGAGATGGACAGTCTCCCCTGAAAATTCCATGAGCTGGCGCAGATAAGGGGCTGTGATATCGAGGATATCCATTTTTTCCAGGACCTTGTTGCTGAGTTCGAGTATTTTTAGGGTGAGAAAATACTTGGAATTTTCTGGGTTTTGGGCTACATAGCCTACATGGTGCAGGGAGGAGAGGACGCGGTGGGCGGTCGTTTTATTCAGATCGAGTTGTGTGGCCAGCTCCAGCAATCCCATCGGACCATTTTGGGCCAGAGTCTCCATGACCAGAAAAATCTTATCGGCAACTTGGATCGGATTTTTTTTCTCTTCCATTTTTCTCCTTTCTCATTGACAGATCATAAAAAAAGAATATAATATAAGTATCATAATACGAAAGATAGTTCCATATTATGAAACCATTATAACACATTATATCGTATGAGAAAAGCATTTTTTTGAAAGGTGATAAAATGAAAGAGACGTTGGCAAAAATGGAGCGGTTTGGTGTGATCCCTGTTGTTGTACTTGACCGCAAAGAAGATGCATGCCCGATGGCACAGGCTCTGTGTGACGGTGGGCTTCCTGTGGCGGAGATCACATTCCGCACGGCAGCCGCCGAACGATCGATCGCACAGATCGCGAAGGAGTTTCCCGCCATGTGCGTTGGAGCCGGGACTGTCCTGCATGTGGAGCAGGCAGAGCGGGCGGTGGCAGCCGGCGCGCAGTTTATCGTATCGCCAGGTTTTTCAAAGGAGATCGTGGATTATTGTATCCAGCAAAAGGTCCCGGTCTTTCCCGGAGCTGTCACTCCGTCTGAGGTCATGCAGATCGTTGACGCCGGACTTGAGGTGGTAAAGTTCTTCCCGGCTGAGCCGATGGGGGGCCTTTCTGCGATCAAAGCCATCGCAGCGCCTTTTCCGATGCTGCGGTTCATGCCGACAGGGGGCATCAATGATAAAAACATCCGTGCTTATCTGGAAGATCCGAAGATCATCGCATGCGGAGGGAGCTGGATGGTAAAAAAAGATCTGATCATGGACCGCGAGACTGAGAAGATCAAACAGATGACGAGCGATATTGTTTCTTTAGTAAAAGAGGTCAGGGGGTAGTCAAGATGAAAAAGAGAGTGATCACATTTGGGGAGATCATGCTCCGTCTGGAGCCGGAGTGGTATTTACGTTTGGTACAGGCAGACCGATTTCAGGTCACATATGGCGGCGGGGAGGCCAATGTAGCAGTCTCTCTTGCCAATTATGGGTTTGACGTCGCTTTTGTTTCAAAAGTCCCAAAACATGAGATCGGACAGGCCGCGGTCAATGAGCTGCGCCGTTATGGGGTCGACACGGAGTATGTCGCCAGAGGGGGAGACCGGCTGGGGATCTATTTCCTGGAGAAAGGTGCATCGCAGAGACCTTCAAAAGTTGTCTACGACCGCGCCGGATCCTCCATCGCGACGGCAGAGGCACAGGACTTTGACTGGAAAGAGATATTTGCGGATGCACAGTGGTTCCATTTTACAGGCATAACGCCTGCGCTGGGCGATGGACTGGCAGATATATGCCTGGAAGCCTGCAAAGCGGCAAAACGGGCGGGAGTCACGATCTCCTGCGATCTGAATTACCGCAATAAGCTGTGGAGCAAAGAGAAGGCAGGGAAGGTCATGGGAGAACTCTGCCGGTATGTGGACGTGTGTATCGCCAATGAAGAGGATGCGGCGGATGTTTTCGGGATCCGTGCGCGCGGCGCCGATGTGGCCAAAGGTGAGGTCGACGGGGAAAGTTATAAGGATGTGGCAAAGCAGCTGACAGAGCGTTTTGGCTTTCAGAAAGTGGCGATCACTCTGCGCAGATCCATATCGGCAAACGACAATGAATGGTCGGCGATGCTCCTCCAGGAGGGGGCTTACTATTTCAGCAAAAAATATGCCGTGCACATTGTTGACCGCGTGGGCGGCGGCGACAGCTTTGGCGGCGGTCTGATCGCGGCGGAGCTTTTAGGGTATGGACCGCAGGAGGCGATCGAGTTTGCGGTCGCCGCCTCCTGTCTGAAACATACGATAGAAGGCGATATGAATCACGTTTCTCTTGATGAAGTCCAAAAGCTGGCCGGCGGAGACGGGTCCGGCCGCGTACAGCGATAGGGAGGTCGTTTTCATGAAAAAAGTAAATGAGATGGTCACAAGATCATATGGGCGTTATCCGGAAAAGATCCTCCAATTTGGCGAGGGGAATTTTCTGAGGGCTTTTGTTGACTGGATGATCGACGGATTAAACGAAAAAGGAGAGTACGAGGGGAGTATCGTCCTATGCCAGCCGATCGCCGGAAACGAGAAGATCAAAAGATCGATCAACGGCCAGGACGGCGATTATACGGTGATCATGCGCGGCATAGAAAACGGGGAGCCGAGGGAAAAGACCCATATCGTGACGTCTGTTTCCCGCTGTATCAATGCGGTGGATGACTATGCAGAGCTGGAGGCTCTGTTCCGGTCGCCGGATCTGGAAGTCATTGTATCCAATACGACAGAGGCTGGGATATCGTATCATGAAGGCGACCTGTTGACGGACAGACCGGCACAGTCTTTTCCGGCAAAGATCGCGCAGCTTTTGTATGAACGTTATCGGGCGTTTGACGGAAAAGGGCACGGATTGTTGTTTTTGCCGGTGGAATTGATCGATGATAACGGGTATGAGCTGAAGAGATTGGTACTCCGGTATGCGTCAGAATGGGATCTTCCGGAGGCGTTCATCCGCTGGGTGGATGAAGAGGATAAATTCACCAGCACATTGGTAGACCGGATCGTCACAGGCTATCCGGGCGCGCAGATCGCCGGACTGTGGGATAAGCTCGGCTATCAGGATGACATTATTGACACGTGTGAATTGTTCGATCTCTGGGTCATTGAAGGCAGACCGGAATGGGCGTCGATCCTCCCTCTGACAAAAGGGATCGGCAATGTTATCTGGACGGACGATGTGAAGCCGTATAAAATGAGAAAAGTGCGTATCTTAAACGGCGGACATACATCGACTGTGCTGGCTGCGTATCTGGCGGGGCATGATCTGGTCCTGGACCTTATGAAAGATGAGGTGTTCCGCAAATATCTGTCAAAACTTCTGTATGAAGAGGTGATCCCAACGATCCCGCTGCCGGTCTCGGAACTTAAAGATTTTGTACATGCTGTCGAGGAGAGGTTTGAAAATCCATATATTGAGCACAAACTGTTGGATATCTCTCTGAATTCCTGCGCAAAGTTCAAGACGCGCTGTCTGCCGTCCCTATTGTCATACTATGAGATTAAGAAGGAACTCCCGGCCTGCCTGACATTTGCGCTGGCTGCGTTTATCCGTTTTTATAAGGGCGATATGCGCGAAGGAGAGATGCAGGGCGTGCGGCAGGACGGTTCCAGCTATCCGATCCGGGACGACAAGGAAGTGCTCGCGTTTTTTGAGAGCGCATGGAAGGAAGGGAGCGAAAGAGCGGCAGAGAAGATCTTATCCAATGCGTCTTTCTGGGATATGGATCTGACGCAGATCCCGGGATTGGCTGTACGCGTATCAGATCATCTGAAACGTATGGAAACAGAAAGGATAGAGGAGATCATATGCGGACTGACCGAGTGATAAGGATACATGAAAAGGATAATGTGGCGGTGGCTCTGCAGGAGCTGCAGCCAGGCGAGATGCTCACATGTAAAACGACAAAAGTGACAGTGTCACAAAAGATCCCATTTGGACATAAGATCGCCCTCGCCGATCTGAAAGAGGGTGAGAACGTCATCAAATATGGACATCCGATCGGTCATACCACGACGGATATCCATATGGGGGAGCACATCCATACGCACAATCTGAAAACAAATCTGGGAGAGCTGCTCACGTATGAGTACCATCCAGATAAGCCGCTCCTTGAAAACTATCACAGGTCGCGCGCAGAGCGGGCGGACATGGCGCAGTTCCTTGGATATGAGCGTCCGGACGGGCGTGTGGGCATCCGCAATGAGGTGTGGATCGTCCCTACGGTCGGATGCGTGGATATGACGGTCAAACGTCTGGAGGAAGAGGCCGCGAAGAGATTTGGGGATCGTGTGGACGGCATCCATGCATTTACACATAACATGGGCTGCAGTCAGCTTGCCGAGGATCATCTGCGTACGCAAAAGCTGCTGAGCGGGATCATCCGAAATCCCAATGCGGGTGCGGTCCTCGTCGTGAGCCTCGGGTGTGAAAACAATGATCTTGAGAGTTTTATCCCGGTACTCGGAAAGACCGATCCCGACCGGGTCAGATTTATGGTCGCACAGGATGAAGAGGACGAGATAGGAGCGGGCATAGAGCTTTTAGATCAGCTGACCAGATATGCAGGGACTTTTCGCAGGACGCCCGTAAACGCGGATAAACTGGTCGTCGGGTTTAAGTGCGGCGGTTCGGACGCTTTTTCCGGGATCACGGCGAACGCGCTCTGTGGAAAGATAAATGATAAGATCATACGCATGGGCGGCAGCACGGTGCTGACGGAGGTGCCGGAGATGTTCGGGGCAGAGAGCCTCCTTATGGACCGTGCTGTGTCGGAAGAGGTTTTTGAAAAGATCGTCAAGCTGATCAATGATTTTAAATCCTATTTTATAAAGTACGGTCAGACGATCTATGAAAACCCGTCCCCCGGAAACAAAAAAGGCGGTATCTCGACCCTGGAAGATAAGTCGCTGGGATGTGTGCAAAAAGGCGGGAGCGCGCCTGTAACGGATGTCCTGGACTATGGTGAACAGGTGAGCGAGAGCGGGTTAAACCTTCTGATCGGTCCGGGAAACGATCAGGTGTCGTGCACGAACCTGGTGGCCAGCGGCGTCCAGCTCATCGTGTTCACGACAGGGCGCGGCAATCCCTTCGGGAGTCCCGTGCCAACGGTCAAAGTGGCGTCCAATCCTGTACTTGCCAGGAAGAAACAAAATTGGATCGATTATGATGCCGGAAAGATGCTTGAGGGAAACAGGACTGAAAATGTGCCGGAAGGATTCTTCCAGTATATATTAGACGTGGCGTCAGGGAAGATCCAGACAAAAAATGAACAGAATGGATATCGTGAGATCTCTATTTTCCGTGACGGAGTGATCCTGTGAGGATCACTCAGACTGTAGATAAAGTGTCGTTTGGTCATGGGTGCTCGAAGGGCTGTGCCCTCGAACTGGAATCAAGTAGACGGAATTTATTTCCGGCTACTTGCAAAAAGCCCGATCTGTAGGGGCTTTAGCCCTTGTGCGAGCAGATCGGGCTTTTATCCTCCAGTATTAAAATTTATGGCGTAAGCCATGAATTTTACCAGAGTGGCGACTTTGTCGACACTCGGAGTGATCCTGTGAGGACCACTCCGATCCATACCATTGTTGTGTATCACCAGCTATGAAGGTCCCAGGCAGTCTGGACGGATGGGACCGTAGAATTACGGATCACCAGGCTGCTTGAGAGGCTTATGTGCATGGGAGAGACGTTTGGATCCTTTGAACGGCGTATGAACAGGTCAAACGCAGTCTGCCCCATTTCTTTTTTCGGAACGTGGACGGTTGAGAGGGACGGCTCAACGAGAGAGGACGGGAAATTATCGTTGTAGCCGATGACCGCGATATCATCCGGTATACGGAAACCGGCATCCAGGATCGCCCGCATCGCGCCGATCGCCATCTGGTCGTTGCCGACAGCGACCGCATCTATGGGGACATTTCTTGCCAAAAGCTGCTGCATACACTGGAAACCGCTGAAGGGCGAATAATCTCCTTCTATCATCAATTTTTCATCAACAGGGATCCCTTGCTCGGTCAGAGCGGCCAGATAGCCTTTCCGCCTTAATTTACCCATTGAAAATGAAGTGGGGGCGGAGATATAGGCGATCTGTTTCCGGCCAAGCGAGAGCAGATGGTCGACGGCACATTTTGTGCCGTTTTCATCGTCGACAACAACGGCATCCAATTTCGGGCCGACTGAACTCTCCAGACAGATCAAAGGGATCGGATGTCCGTTTACGTTCAGGGTGGAAAGCGAGTCAATATATCCGGCTGTGTCCGGAATGGATGTGTCGATACAGGATGAGAGGAGGATCCCATCGATCCACTGCGATTTTAGGTCCTGGATATATTTCTTTTCGCGTTCGATATCACCAGATGTCCCAAAGACACTGACGTTGTACCCTTCTTTGTTGGCGTTTGTCTGGATGCTCTTGAGGAGCGGGGGGAAAAAAACGCTGGTGATGGACGGAACGATCACCGCGATCGTATTGGTCTTTCCGCTCTTGAGGCTCCGGGCGACCATATTTACTTCGTAGTGAAGGTCTTCGATGGCCTGCATGACTCTTTTCTGCAACGGTTTGCTCACTGTCTTTGTACCGTTCAGCACATGTGAGACTGTGGAGATCGAAACATTTGCCTGTTTTGCGACATCTTTGATGCTCACTGGTTTTGTCCCAGACGTATTTGCTCCTTTAGTCATATTCCTTTAATAACTCCTTTACTGCTGCCAGCCATTTTATGGATGCTTCTTCTTTTGTCGGGAGAGGGAGGCATTCTGCGCTGATGACGCCGTTATAGCCATGATCGATCAGGGTCTTTAGGATCATCGGGAAATCGAGATGCCCTTTGCCTGGATACCAGCGGTTGGAGTCGGCGAAGTGTGCATAAGCGATATCATCGATGTTGTCGATGATCGACTGCCGGATGTCGACCTCTTCTATGTTCATATGGAATGTATCGATCATCATCTTGATATTCTTGAGGTCATTCTTGCGCAGGAAATCAGCGATCTCATATGTATTGCACAGATAATTGTTCTCGTAACGGTTGATCGGCTCAAAGACCATCGTTACGGAGTGGGCAAGAGCGTATTTATCCAGTTCCCGCATGGAGCCTCCCAGCAGTTCAAGGACTTTTTCACGGTCTTTTGGTCTGGGGATATTTCCGCGGACACAGCCCAGGATGACAAGACTATGCATTTTTTCGGCTGCGTCGATAAATTCCTTTAATTGGGAGATCGCTTTTGCGCGGATCGCCGGGTCGTCGTCGGTCAGGGACAGGCCGGCGTTCACGTACAGGCGGCCTGTCCCGAGGGCGCTCACGCGGATCTGGTTTTTCTCGAGAGACTCCATGAGTTTGGGGTCCTTCAGTTCGTCCGGGGTCGTGACGTGGATCTCCACGCAGTCATAACCGAGTTTTTTTGCATAGGCGACCCCATCAGGAAAAGAGCCTTCGAAAAGGAATGGTGCATCGCCGATGATCTTCTTGATAACAGTCAATGATGTTGCTGATCTGGACATTTTTCATACCTCCATTGTAAAAACGTTTTTCCAAAAGTTTATAAACAAAAATATTATATTTTAGTATAAAATATTTATCCCAAAAAATCAATAAAAGTATGAGAAAAACAGTAAAAATAAATCCAGAGATAGGTATATTCTGGGATTTATCCCTATCAAAACCCGATAGTCACGCAGGGTATTTGGACATTTTGCATAAAAAATAATAACGGATCATGTGGACTATGGAAAAAAAGATTTGAAAGAAAAATAAGTATTGACAAAAAAAATCTAGGGTGTTAGGATGATTTTAAGAAAAACGTTTCGACAAAAAGGAGGAACTAGAGAATGAAAATAAAGTTAAACGAATCTGGAAAAAAATGGATCAAAACAGATGATCCGGCTATCCTTTTCGAAGATAATGAAGTCGGGAGGATGAAAAAAGAAGTCTGGGATATGTCAGACGAAGAGCTTGATAAAGTGCTTGAAGAATATGGTGTTCCGTCCCCGTCAGAGCTTGGGGTAGCGGGTACATATATCCAGAATACTCCCCGTGCAGACCAGATTGAAAAACGCCGTAAAGACGATATCGTGTTCGTGCCGATCGGATGTACAGAGAACCATGGCCTCCATAATAACACCGGTCTTGATACATTTATGTGCACCCAGATCTGTGAAGCGGTCCGCCGTTATACAAAGAAGCAGGGACATGAAGTCAACCTGGCGTTTACGCCTCTGAACTATGGCGGACATCCATATCATCACATCGGTATGCCGGGAACGGTCATCATGCCTCAGGAGATCGTAACGGAGACGCTGATCTATACGATGCTCGGCCTTTGGGATGACGGATATCGTAAGATCATCTTCATCAACAACCATGGACATCTTTGGATGATCGAGGCTGCGATCCAGGAATTCTGCAAGCGTTATCAGTTACCGGGCATCTTCCGTGTCATTGACTGGCATCGCGCAGTCCGCGAATTCTTCTATCCGACAGATACGCTGAAGAATTCTCTTGAGACACATTTTGTCCATGCCGATGAAGCTGAGACGGCCGTTGCGCTCCTTATGTTCAAGGATATGGTCAATATGGACTATGTGCAGGACAAGCTTGGCGAATCACTCCTTCCTGACGGACATATGGATAAGTCCGTCGATCCATACAGGCGTCCATGCCGCTGGAGTGAGGGTGAAGGACATGCGGCGATCGAGCGTTCCGCCACACCGGAAGGCATCGTGGGCGTACCTTCACAGGCGACAGCCCAGAAGGCTAAGAGGCCGATCGTAGCGATCCTGAAATATCTGACGCTGCTCCACGACCAGATCCTTGAAGCGTTCCCGGCCGGTACTGTACCGCCAGTAGAGAAAGTCTCACTGCGTTCTGCTGAGGAGCTTGCTCCATTCTTGAAAGAGCCGTTGAGCGATGGATGGAAGTCAGTCGTAGAGCTGCCGCGTGTGGGATATTTCGAAAAGTTGTAACAAT
This sequence comes from Clostridia bacterium, assembly GCA_910575625.1. Lineage (GTDB taxonomy): Bacteria > Bacillota > Clostridia > Lachnospirales > Lachnospiraceae > MGBC164599. Next base: position 126,193 of record CAJTFD010000006.1, on the reverse strand, counting down.
CTTGTATCTTGATAATGTGATAATGGCGGTGATGTGGGAACATTGCCGCCATGGTCATTTACACATGGTATTTTAATGATAACGAAAAGGGAACAAAAACTGTGAGACGATATGTAGAAAAAATCGAGTCGATCCTGACGGAAACGCCGCTGGATATCCATGAAGATACATATGCGGCCGTGGAAGGGCTGCGCGCGATCTATGCACATGTGGACGGAAAAGAGAGACTGATCGTAGATGGGAATAAGAGCTTTCGCTTTAAAGGCGATATAGCCGGAGGCAAGAGCGGCATCAGGGTGTGTCCCATGGACCATGAGAACAGAGTGGCGCTGAACAGGGATTTTGCATACACGGCGCCGACTGCGCTGGGCAGAGACGTAGCATCCTTTGGCTGCGGCGACCGTCTCGGGATCGCGGGGATCGGACAGTTGAGAGCGATCGCCAAGACGAAAGTCAGACCGGTGCTGGCGCAGCAGAGCCTCCGCGAACTGTCACTGACCGGACGCACGTATGAAGATATCTTGGACGCGGCATCATGGGCGGTGTTCAAGAGCGGCTATAAAGGGGGATATGGGGCGGACGGAGATCATCTGAAGTCATTGGAAGAGATCGAGACAGCTCTGGATCACGGTGTATCCATGATCACCCTCGATTGCTCACTGGTCTTGGAAGATGTACCGGAGGACGAGAAAGAACGTGCGGGAGCATATGCACAATTACCGGCGGACTATAGAGAGAGAGTAGAGAAAGAATATCTGCAGGATGAGGAACTGCGTGATCTTGGGATCGATTTCGATCAGGCCACCTTGGAAAATACCGTGCTGGTCTACCGAAAAGCGGTCGATCTGGCTACAGAGGTATACCAGCTCATCAAAAAGAAAAGACTCCGCGTCGATCTGGAGATCTCCCTGGATGAAACAACACATACAACAGATCTGACAGCGCATTACTTTGTGGCGAATGAGCTGGATGAAAACCTGGTGAAGATCAACAGCCTTGCGCCGCGTTTTGTCGGGGAATTCCAAAAGGCGATCGATTATATCGGTGATGTGGACGCGTTCCAAGAAGATCTGCGCGCACATTGTAAGATCGCGGATCATTTCGGATATAAGATCAGTATCCATTCCGGGAGCGACAAATTTATGGCATTCCCATCCATCGCCCGGGAGACAAAGGGACGTTTCCATCTAAAGACATCGGGAACGAGCTGGCTGGAGGCGGTCCGTGTCATTTCCCAGTGCGATCCGGCGCTGTATCGCGATATGCATCAAGCGGCGTTGGAGAACCTGGATAGAGCGAGAGCATTTTATGCAGTCCACTGTGACACGAGCAAGATCAGGCCGTTGGATGAGGTAGCAGATGAAGATCTACCGAAGTATATGCAAGAGGATGATGCGCGCCAGCTGCTGCACATCACATATGGATATATGCTAAAAGAAAATGAAGAGATCCACAGCCGTATCTGCAAAGTGCTGAGCGAGCATATTGATGAGTATACGGCGGCGCTTGAAAAGCATATTGAAAAACATCTCCATCTGCTCGATTGTGTGTGATCCAGGTCATTCGGGCAATTTCCGGCAGGTCTGACCGAGGACAAAAGAGACATCTAAGGTTTTTGTCAGCGGCAGTGATGTCTGGGCGGGATCCTGGATAAAATCGAAAACGGTCTGCGCGATCAACGCAATATCCTGACGGATGGATGTGATCTTGGGGTAAAAATATGAATCGATCCCATCGATCCCGCATATGGAGCAATCCTGGGGGATATTGATACCCATTGAATGCGCACGCATGATAAATCCCCTCGCAAGCTGATCGCTGGCAGCGATGATGGCAGTTGGCGGTGAGGGAAGAGAATAAAAATAGTCAACTGCGGCGGCGCCGGCAGATTCTGCGAAGGATCTGGATACAACATAGTCATTTTCGACTGGGAGGCCGTGTTGTCCCATATATCTGCAGAAACTCTCATAGCGGGCTTTTGAAGACAGGAAGTCGATCGGGCCGCTGACAAATCCGATCTTCTTGTGGTTGAGATTTACGAGATAATCAACAAGAAGGTGGATCGCCTTGTCATTGTCTGGATTTATAGAAAGAGACTGGACGTCTTCAAACGGCTCATGGTCTATCAGTATGAGAGGGATATTCCCGTGTGTGTCGAGAGCAAAATTTTTGCGTGTCATGCCTGCGGTGTAGATGATGCAGCAGGTGCGGATACTTTTGCAATATTCGTAATATTGTGCTTCTTTTTCAAAAGAATTTTCTGTTTCACAGATGATGAGATTATGACCGTGTGATAAGAGGATCTGATTGAGATGTCTCATCAACGATATGTAAAATGGGTTTGAAATATCCAAAACGAATAGAGCTACGGTCTTCGACATGCCGGAAAAAAGCGCTGTCGCCATTGAGTTGGGTGCATAATTGGATTCTTTGATCGCTTTTAATACTTTTTTCCGTGTTGCTTCTGAGACGGTATCGGGTGCGTTGATGGCACGAGAGACCGTTGCGGTGGAAACACCGGCAAGATTTGCCACATCCCTTATACTTGAAAAACGTTTTTTTGAAATCATATCGATCTTCTCCTTTTTTGTTCATTCTGGAAAGCATCAGCACACCCAGGAGAGATTTTGTATCTAAAGTGACTCCCGGCGGAAGGATGGCCAGTCCTGCGATATAAATACACCGTCTGAAAAAAGTTTTTGCATTTTTTCAGTTTTCTTCTTCTTTCGATAGATCTGTATGCTCTATTGTATATCAAAAACAGGAAAAAAGCAAATCTGCGATGATCTGCATATGTGGCGAGATAACGGCGGATAAGGATTGGATCTTGTGGGTAAAATAGTGATCGAGGAACTTTTCTGCACTTTCTATTTTGTAAAAAAGCGCTGCCGCGCCAGGGGATTTCAGATGATCGGGAAAGATCGTATAAAATAACAAAAATGGATCGGTAATGATCCTTAAAAAGGATGATGTAACATATTACAAGATGAAATATTATAAATATACATATAAAATAACCAAAAAATATTGACAAAACAACGATAGATATGTATAATCAGGTTAAATGATATGAAACATGTTACACACGTTTCATATGCTGGCTCTCAAACAGAGGAGTGTAGAAAGGAGATTGAAAAATGAAATCTGTTATTTTCAAAAAACCAGGAGTCTTCGCCTATGAAGACAGGCCGAAGCCGCAGATCACAAACGATGATGATGTTTTGATCAAAGTTCTGGGTGTAGGGATCTGCGGCAGCGACCTGCATGTTCTCATGGATCCACCAATGCATCCGGCCAAACCGGATATCATTTTCGGACATGAGTATTGTGGCGAAGTTGCGGAGGTTGGTCCGGCAGTCACAAATGTAAGACCGGGCGACCGTGTTATCGTCGACCCGCATCCTCCGTGCGGACATTGCGCACAGTGCCGCAGTGACAGACCGGGACAGTGTGAGACATTATATTGCCAGCAGGATACACCTTGGCCTGAGCATGGTGTGACACGCGGACTTTTTGCAGACGGAGCTTTGACAAGCTTTACATGTGTTCCGGCGCAGTCTGTATATAAAGTGTCCAGCGATACGCCATATGAACTGGCTGCATTGGCAGAACCGCTTTCCTGTGTGGGATATGCGATCGAGAAACTGGATATCCAGGCAGGAGATACGGTCTGTGTCCTTGGGGCAGGTCCGATGGGACTTTTGTTCGCGGCGATGGCAAAGGCAAACGGCGCAAGAAAGGTCATCGTTTCCGAACCGCATGGATATCGCAGGGAGAAATCACTTAAATGCGGAGCGACAAGAGTTGTGGATCCTACGAAGGAAGATCTAAAACAAGTATGTCTGGAAGAGACGGATGGCCTGGGAGTGGATCACTGTATTGAGGCTGTCGGACAGCTGCTCCAGACGGCGATCGATGTTGTACGTCCGAGTGGAAAAGTCATCATGTTTGGTCATGATGAGACGGCCAAGCCGAATATCCGTCTTGCAGACATTGTCCGTAAAGAGGTGCAGATCTTTGGCGGATTTCTTGGAAAATATTACTTTGAGAAAACGGCTCGGATCATTGAGAGCGGTATCCTCCCGCTCGGAGAGATCGTTTCCCATACCTTGCCATTGAGCGAGTATCAGAAAGGTCTTGATCTGCTCCGTGCAGGCAAAGCGCTTAAGGTGATCATCTATCCGGAGGATTGATCCGGAGCTAAAGCTAGAAAACTTTGGCACAGCTAAAAAATATTTTATATTGATCAAGGAGGCAGTTTTATGAAAAAAAGATTAATGAGCATGTTACTTGTGGGAGCTATGGTATTGGCTATGACTGCGTGCGGATCGTCAAATGACAGTGGGAGCAGCACGGACAGCAGCACCGAGAACAGTGCGGACAGCAGCGCCGAAGACAGCACGGACAGCAGCGCCGAAGGCAGTTCAGAGGAGTCTTCATCAGCAGATGCCGACGTATCCGATCTTAAGGTTGGGATCATCATGAAATCTTCAGATGAGTTCCAGAATGCAGTCGTCCAGGGCGCAACAGACGCAGCTATCGAAGCAGGCATATCCAAGTCTAACATCAAGGCGGTAGCGCCGACCAGCGAGAGTGACGCCTATCAGCAGGTCACATCTGTTGAGGATATGATCTCAGGCGGCGTTGACATCCTTTTGATCTCCTGTCAGGAGGAAAATGCGCTTTCAAGTGTCCTTCAGAAGGCAGCAGACGCAGGCATCAAGGTCGTTATGGTAGACACAGACTGTTCTTTGTTTGAAGATAAAGTTACATACATTGGAACAGATAATTACAATGCAGCGTATGAAGGAGCAAAAGAATTTGCCACACACCTTGAGGAAGGCTCAAATGTCGTTATCCTCCGCGGAAAACTCGGTGATATGAATCATGAGAACAGAACAAAAGGTTTGACAGAAGGTCTTGAAGAATCGGGCATGAACGTTCTTGAGGTCCAGGATGCAAACTGTGAGACAGATAAGGCTGCAAGTGCGATGGAAGCCTGGCTCTCAAAATATCAAGGTGAGATCGATGCGGTCATGGTCACATCCGACTCTATGGCTGTCGGCGCAGCTACAGCGATCAAAGGCGCGGGTGTTGAAGGTATCAAGGTTTGTGGTTTTGACGGATTCCAGGCGGCCCTCTCTCTGTTTGAGACGAGTGAGATCGAGATGATCATTGCCCAGAAACCCTATGAGATCGGACAGGATGGGATGAAGGATGGCCTTGCAGCTCTTCTTGATGGTGAGACATTCGATCCTTATATTGACTCAGGTATCGCTATCATCGATGCAGACAATTATAAAGATTATCTGAAATGATCAAAATGATCGAACGTGTTATGCTCTTATAAAAGGATTGGAGTGTGTCCGGTTCGTTAACGGCGCACTCCTTTTTTAAACGGTCTTTTAGAGAAGACGCGCAAAGTCCATGGAGTATCACGGGGATATATCGACGAGGAGGTGTATAGGGTGGGCGGAGTTTTTGTTGAGCTTAAGGATATACGAAAAGAATTCCCTGGCGTTGTTGCTCTTGATAACATGTCGCTCCAGTTGAAGGCGGGGGAGATACATGGATTGATCGGCGAGAATGGAGCAGGGAAGTCAACATTGATCAAGATCCTGACCGGCGTATATCAGCCGGATAAGGGTGAGATATGCGTAAAGGGTGAGAAGACCAGCTTTCACGGGCCGGCGGATTCGAAAGCAAAAGGGATCTCCTGTGTGTATCAGGAGCTGAATATCGTAAAAGAGCTGTCGATCGCTGACAACTTATTCATGGGGAGTTATGTGAAGAGGAAGGGCAGTCCCTTGCTGGATTATGCTTATATGAATAAGAAAGCTGAAGAGATCATGTCCACAATGGGACAGGATATCTCGGCAAAAGAGCTTGCAGGCAGCCTGGGTATGGGGCAGCAGCAGATGATCGAGATCGGAAGGGCGGTATTGCTCGAATCGGATGTGATCATCTTGGATGAGCCGACTTCCAGTCTTGGAGAAAAAGAGACTACGGAGTTGTTTAAGACTATCAATATATTGAAGGAAAAAGGAGTGGCGATCCTTTTTGTATCACACAAACTGGAAGAGTTATTCGAGCTTTGTGATGTTGTGACCGTAATGCGCGATGGAGAACATATCTCGACGACGCCGATAAAGGACATGACAAAAGATCTTCTGATCAACCATATGGTGGGCCGTACTCTGGATAATCTGTATCCGAAGGTTGAGACAAAACGGGGGGAGATCGCACTTGAGGTAAAAGGTCTGACAAGAGAAGGCGAATACTATAATGTGAGTTTCGAGGCATATCGAGGTGAGATCCTCGGGTTTGCCGGCCTGGTGGGCGCCGGTCGTACAGAATTGATGCGAGGTATCTTTGCCGCGACGATCCCAGATTCAGGTGAAATAAAGATCGATGGGAAAGCTGTACGTTTAAGATCGCCGAAAGAGGCTATTAAAAACAAGATTGCTTTTTTAACGGAGGACCGTAAACAGCAGGGGCTGGTCTTGACCGAGACCATTGAGAAGAATATGTCCCTGGTCAATATAGACAGATTGAAAAATGGTCTCTTTGTCAATGTGGAGAAGATCAAGGAGCAGGCAGAACGCTGCGTGGAGAAACTGCAGATACGTACGCCGTCGATCCATAAACTGTCCGGTGAACTGTCCGGCGGTAATCAGCAGAAAGTCGTTATCGGGAAATGGATGAACAGTGATGCAGAGATTTATATTTTTGACGAACCGACAAGGGGTATTGATGTTGGAGCAAAAATTGAAGTATATAATGTGATGAATGAATTAGTAAAAGCGAATAAATGTGTTATTATGGTATCCTCGGAACTGCCTGAGATCCTCGGCATGTGCGACAGGGTCATTGTTATGAGAGAAGGATACAAAAGAGGGGAAGTTACCATCAATAGTACGAATTTTAATCAAGAATCTATCATGAAAGCAGCCTGGGGAGGTACGATAAATGAACGATAACGCAAAAAAGAAAATGCCCGCATTTATGGGACCGCTTATAGCGATCATCTTGCTGTCGATCGTCTTATCGATCGTATCAAGATCATTCCTTACACTCGATAACTGGATGAATATCTTAAGACAGGCGGCGATCAATTCCATGGTCTCCCTTGGGATGCTGCTGATCTTGCTGACTGGAGGGATTGATATCTCCGTTGGTTCAGCAGTCGCTCTGACATCCTGTTCAATGGGCGTGCTGATGCAGCACGGTGTCCATAATCCGTTTATTTTGATCGTGGCAGCGCTCCTGGTCGGAGTCATCACCGGAGGGATCAATGGCCTGCTGTTCACAAAATTAAAACTGCCGCATCCTTTCGTATCAACGATGGGTACAAAACAAGTTTACCGTGGTCTTGCACTGCTGATCACGGGTTCTGCACCGATCGCTGGCTTTCCGGCAGGCGTGTCATTTGCCGGATCTGCGAATCTTGGATTTTTCCCGGTATGTTTCATCATCGTCATCGTCATCTTCGCCATCGCAGGCATTTTCCTGAATCGTACAGCTCTGGGCAGGAAGATCTACTCCGTTGGCGGTAATAAAGAGGCGGCAAGACTGTCTGGTATCAACGTATCATTCTCTTTGAATTTTGTGTATGTGATGTGCGGTGTGATGTGCGCGATCGCCGGTATCATCATGGTCGGCCGTGTTGGCACAGCCACACCGCTTGCTGGTGAGACATATGATACAGACGCGATCGCGGCCTGTGTCATCGGCGGCGCTTCATTCAACGGCGGCAAAGGTACTGTCAGCGGGACTCTGATCGGTGCGCTGCTCATCGCAGTCATCCGTAATGGTCTGAACTTACTGGGTGCACAGACAGATATACAGTACATCGTGATCGGTCTTGTGATCATCCTTGCAGTATTTGTAGATGTTGTACGTGGCAACGCGGAAGCGAACGCGAGAAGAAAAGATCGCGCTAAAGCACAGAATGCATAAGGAGGGATCATGAACGTTAAGCTTGGCATTTGTAATTTTTGTGTACCTGGGACCGGTATTTTTGCGCCGAAGTTTGTCGCGGAGGCAGGACTGGATGGCATGTCCATTGAATTTGGCACATATGAAGATCATTATCCGACATATACCAGACGTGTGCAGGATGAATATCTGGCAGCAGCTCAAGAGTTCAATATCGAATACTGCAATATCGGCATGAGCTGTTTTGACTTTATCCCGTTTACGGCCCATAAGGGACATCCGATGCATGAGATCGTGAAAGGGACGATGAAGGCTGCGATCGATACGGCTGCGTACATGGAGATACCGATGGTGTTCGTCCCATCATTTGGAGTGAGTTCGATCACCAATGAGGATGAGATGGACAACGCTGTCGAAATGTTTAAGTATGTTTGTGCCTATGCGCAGGACAAAGGCGTTCTTATTTCCAGTGAAAATAAAATGCGTGTGGAAAGACAGATCGAGCTCATCGAACGCGTAGACTATGAGAATTTCAGTCTGTTTTATGACAGCTATAATTATTTTTACCAAAGCGGTTATGATCAATTAGAGATGCTGAAAAAGATGTATCCATATCTCGGGCCGCAGCTCCACGTAAAGGACGGGAAGCCGGGAGTACTGGCCGGCTCACTGTTGGGCGAAGGCGATTCAGGATTTTATGGGGTGATGGAATACCTGCGCGAGAAAGATTACAGCGGCTGGATCATCAGTGAGAATCTCTATGAAAAGCAGCCGACGAATACTTTTGAGACAGATGTCTATGAACTGTTTTTAAAAGATGTGGCGACTATGAAGAGAGTTACAAGATAATACTATCAATATGGGAGAGGAGATATTAAAATGAGACTTCAGGACAAAGTTATTTTTATCACAGGCGGCGCAAAGGGCATTGGCGGGACAACAGCGAAAGTCTGCGCAGGATATGGCGCAAAGATCATAGCGGTCGATATGAACGAAGATCGTGTAAAACAGAATGTGGATGAGATCAACGCAGACGGAGGAGATGCGATCTGGGCAGTGGCTGATGTGAGGGAGCGTGACGAGATCAAGGCTGCCATCCAGAAAGGGCTTGACAGATATGGCAAGATCGATTGTCTGTTCAATGCGGCTGGCGTTGACAGGATCTGTGGTTTCCTTGACATGACGGACGAAGAGTACGACTTCAATATGGATATCAATGTGAAGGGAACATTCATCACCTGTGCGGAAGTGGCCAAGGTCATGATCCCGAATAAAAGGGGCAGGATCATCAATACATCATCCATCGCAGCTGTACGTGAAGAGGCTTTCAACGGGACATATTGTATGTCTAAAGCGGCAGTCTCCATGATGACGCGTGTACTGGCTCTTGAGCTCGCACCGTACAATATCACGACAGTCGCTATCCAGCCGGGCAACATCGAGACAGATATCCTCCGTCAGTCCTTCACAAACCGCGGAAAGGCGGAGGGCAAAGATGTCAGCGAATTCTATGCAGAGATGGAAGCGACGATCCCTATGGGATATATCGGACATCCGGAAGAGATCGCAGAAGTCGTCGCTTTCCTGTGTGATGACCGTTCCAGATACATCGACGGGAACAGTATCCTGATCGCAGGCGGGAAGATCATGGCATAATGCAGGGATATGACTATGGATAAAAGAATGGATGCATTTTTGGCTGAGGCAGAGTGGGCTCCCAAGGAGGGATATACGTTGTCTCAGCGTGAATCAAGGGATCATCGCGCTATGAGGGCCAATTTTGTTTATAAAGATCTGAAGGCTCAGCTGAAAAAGGTCCCTGTGCCCGTTTTAGGGGAAAAAGAAGTTCTCCTCCAGGTTGGGGCATGCGGGATCTGCGGCAGCGACCTGGGGGTCCAAAAGGCAGGAGAGGATGGTTATACAGCTTATGGCATCCAGCTTCGGCTGCCGGTGATTCTGGGACATGAATTATCCGGCAAGGTTGTTGCGCTCGGTAAAAATGTCACCAAAGTGAAAGTAAACGATCTGATCGCGGTTGAACAGATCCATTGGTGCGGAGAGTGTTCAATGTGCAGGAGCGGGATGTTTAACCAGTGCGAGGAGCTGGAGGAGCTTGGGCTTTCAAAAAACGGCGGATTTGCAGAGTATATCGCGATCCCGGAAAAGTATTGCTGTGTGATCAACGATCTGGCGGAAAAGCTGGGCGATGAGATGGCGGCGCTGGAAGCAGGAGCATTGGCGGAACCCACCTGCGTAGCGTACAGCGGGATACAGGTAAATGCCGGAGGGATAAAGAGCGGCGCGCATGTGGTCATATTTGGCGTGGGACCGATCGGCCTTGCATCTGCAGCTCTGGCACGGGCCATGGGAGCCGGTAAGATCATTGCGGTCGGGGCGCGCGGCGTCAGAAAAGGACTGGCCCTGACGATGGGGGCGGATCATTTCCTCAGTACGGATGAGCTGACGGCGCAGGGTGTGCGGGTCAGCGATGTGGTGATGGATATAACGAACGGTGTGGGAGCCGGGATGGTCATAGAGGCTACGGGATGTTATGCAAGTGTTTATCCGGAGATAACAAGGTGTATTGCACCGGGTGCGAAGATACTGCAGCTTGGAGTCGGCACAACAGCAGCACCGGTGGATCTGACAACGATCCTGCAGAAAAATGCCCGGATCTGCGGTTCGATGGGGCAGGCTGGCAGTGAGATCTTTCCGTCTGTGCTGCGCATGATGTCCTCCGGACGTATCGATATACGCAAGATGATCACAGGCAGATTTGCGCTGTGCGATATCGAGGAAGCGATGGCTTGCGCAAAAGATACAAAAACACCACAGGGAAAAGTCCTGGTCAGCCAGTTCTATTAAGGACGATCAAAGAGTCTGCCGTCGGCAGGCTCTCAGAGTGTCGGCAAAGTCGCCACTCTGGTAAAATTCATGGCTTACGCCATAAATTTTAATGCTGGAGGATAAAAGCCCGATCTGCTCGCACAAGGGCTAAAGCCCCTACAGATCGGGCTTTTTGCAAGTAGCCGGAAGTAAATTCCGTCTACTTGATCCCAGTTCGAGGGCACAGCCCTTCGAGCACCCATGGCTGAACAGACACTTTGTCTACAGTCTGAGAGTCTGCCGTCGGCAGGCTCTTTATCATGTGAGAGGCTGGTTGGATCTAGTTGCTGTGATCTTATAAAATGCGTCACGATCCATAACGTTTTTCCCATAGCGTGTACATGGATCATGACAGGAACATACATCAAAAACAGGAGAAAGGAGGGACTTACAAAATGACAGTGACCATTCAAAAGATCGCCGATATGGCCGGTGTCTCAAGGGGCACGGTGGACCGCGCGCTGAATGACCGAGGCCACGTCAATGCCGATGTAGCGGAACGGGTCAATAGGATCGCCGCCGAGCTGGACTATATCCCAAAAAGAAAGCGGAAAAAGCCAGCCGGAAGGCTGAAGATCGGCATCATCACCCAGCTGGCCCAGTCCCCGTTCATGACCGAGATCTGCAAAGGGATCCGCCAGGCTGTTGAAGAGTTGTCCATCTGGAACATCGACATCCTGGAGCGCAGCGTCGATCCTGTTGACGAGAGAGAGCAGCTTGCCGCCATCGACTTGCTGGCAGAAGAAGGTATCCAGGGCCTGGCCATCATGCCCGTGAACAGCAACGCTGTTTGTCAGAAGATCAACTGGCTCATCGAGGAGAAGGATATCCCCGTGATCACGTTCAATTCCGATATTGTCGGGACGAAACGGCTGTGTTTCGTCGGGATGGATGCCCACCAAAGCGGTCTCACCGCCGCCGGGCTGATGGATATGATGACCCGCGGGATTGGGAAAGTCCTGGTCATCACGGGATTTTTCAGCGATCATGTGAACAGCCGCCGCGTGGACGGCTTCATCGAAGAACTCAAACACAGCGGTTCCGGTCTGACCATCGCCGCCATACAGGGCAGTCTCGATGAAGCGGACCAAGTGCAGAAGATCATCGTGGATGCCCTGCAGGACATCCCGGGCATCACCGGGATCCTGGCCGTCTCCCGTGGGCAGGAAGGGATTGGCCGTGCATTCGAGGAACTGCAGCTTACACAGCGTCCCTATGTGATCGTCTTCGACCGGACCCCGATCAACGAGCAGATGCTCGCGGACGGCATCGCAGATTTCCTGATCGGACAGGACGGTTATATCCAGGGCTACCGCCCGCCGTACATCCTGGCAAACTTTCTGAAAAAAAACCTGCCGCCAAAGAGCGAATACTGCTTTACCGATATCAAGATCAAGACAAAATATAATCTGTAAATATCCAAAGTGCGCCAGCTCTAAAATCTGTGATACCCTGTCATCGATCGGCAGCTCGTGGGTAAACGACTGTCCGCCGGAACTGCAGTACGCCTGGCTGCCGTTACAGGTATTTCAGTCCGACCAGGCGCACCCTCTATTTTTTATATTAGTGGATCTCTCTTTTTTCAGCGCGTCAGGCTCCGCACCCATCGGTAGTTGTTTCCGTACAGTGCTGCCGGTATGCATTTTAAGTATTGGTCAAGGTTTAGCATCAACAGCACCACAGCTGTCGGTGCGTTCCAGCAAAATGCACAGGCCAGCGACAGCGGGATCACAACTCCCCAGATCACGGATATATCCATGACCATCACATAACGGGTGTCTCCCCCTCCGCAGATGACTCCGGTATTCATGCACATCTGGTAGGGCATGAACAGGAGCACCGTCACTTCTATCAGGATAAACGTATTGGCAAGGTCCTCTGTCTCCGGTGAAAGGGCATACAGCCCCAGAAACGGTGTGCGGATGGCAGACAAGAACAGCCCCAGCACGATCCCGATACCGATAAACAACACTTGGAATGTCTTTGTATACTCTTTTATTTTGCGCAGGTTTCCGGTCCCCACCGTCTTCCCCGTCAAGACTGCCGCCGCCGAGGCTGCGCCCACAGGGGTGACCTTCAAAAACAGGAAGATCGTGGAGGATATGGAATGGGCGGCGATGGCGCCAGAAGACATGTGTCCCAGGATCACCGTCTGCAGAGCGCTGTTGCAGCCCCACAGGAAGCCGGTCACCACCACTGGAAGGCTGATCCGGAAATAATCACTTGCCAGCGCACGGTCGATCTTCAGCAGGTCTTTGATCCGCAGATGCAAAATCTCGTCTTTATGTAGGACGTAGATCCCCACGATCAGACATTCCACGATCCGGGCTGTCAGCGTCCCGACCGCGGCCCCGCGGGCGCCCATTTCCGGGAAACCGAGTCGTCCCTTGATCAGCACGAAATTGATCGAGCAGTTGATCGCCAGCGCAGTCACTGACACATACAGGGCGATCTTCGCCTTTTCCACGGCCCGCATCCCGCCCAGGAATATGGTGGTCGCCGCGAAGAACAGGTAGGTGGACCGGATAATGGAGAGATAGGAGATCCCCTGCTCCACGATCGCCGCATCCTCTGAGAACATCCCCACCGCCGTGCGCGGGAACAGGCTCACGCCGACAAACAGCGCGGCTGCGATCCCCATTGACACCCAGAACGCCACCGACATTAGCCTGCGCACAGGCTCTGTTTTTTTCTGACCCCAATACTGGCTGGCCAGCACGACCATCCCGTTGCTGATCCCGTAGATCACCTGCTGTAAAACAAACTGGATCTGGTTTACGGCGGCCACGCCGGACAGCGCCGTCTCCGAATAGCTTCCCAGCATGATGTTGTCCGCCAGGTTTACGCTGAGCGTCACCGCCTGCTGCAGCATCAGGGCCAGAGTCAGTTTGATGAATGGATCATAAAACGATCTGTCTCTTGTCATCAGCATGCGGCCACCTCTTTCATAGTCATGCCCATAGTGTCTGTCCTTTCTTTTCATTCGTTTTTTTGGATCATGGACAGGGACGGTCGCTGTGCTTCTTATCGTATAGAAAATTTCGTCCCCTATAAAAAAGGGACGCCAGTCCCCAACAGGGAACTTGCGTCCGTCCATTTCTTATTTATCACCATTGAATTCTTTGATCGCATCGACCATGGCCACGATATTCGGGATCGGTACTTTTGCCTGGATGTTGTGGATGCTGTTGAATACATACCCGCCGTCTTTGGAGAAGATGTCCAGCCTCTGGAGTACCTGCTCGCGCACTTGTTCCGGTGTGCCGAAGGGCAGGACTTCCTGGGTATCCACGCCGCCTCCCCAGAATACGATGTCTTTTCCGTATGTATCTTTCAGCGTCTGCGGATCCATCCCTTCTGCCGAGCACTGCACGGGGTTCACTGCATCGAATCCGCCTTCGATCAGGTAGGGCAGGATCGGGAAGATACCGCCGCAGCAGTGTTTCAGTGTTTTCCATGTGGTGTTCTCGTGGATCCAGTCATTCATTTTTTTATAGTAAGGCATGTAGAATTCCTTAAATACTTCCGGATTGATCAGCGGGCCCCTCTGTGTACCGAAGTCTGCGCCGCAGATGAAGAACACGTCGATCTCCGAACCGAAAGCATCCCAATATTTCTTAAAGCTCTCGATGGCCACATCCGTGCCTTTCTCGAAAACCTCATGCACGTAATCTGGGTACATCAGCGGAGCTGTATACCACTCGGTGATATCGCGGATGCCTTTCGGGTCTTTCAGGTTCGGGCCAGGGATGTTGTTCGCATCGCCCAGGCCGAAATATCCCGGGCCGACCTGGATGGCGCGGTTGTAGCCTCTGACTTCCTCCAGGACTTTCTTATGGAAGGAGATCTGGGCATCGGATACTCTCGTGTAATCTTCTACGTTCTCCTCGGCATTCGCTTCGTCCTCGTCAAATTCCGGGGAGCGGGTCAGGTTGTCGAAATAGAATCCGCCTGCTGGCATATGGCCGCTGGGCGCACAGGAATCGTCCCCTTCCGGGTACACATAGAATCCGCCCTTCCCATCCTCATGGACAACAGCATTGCCTGGGATCAGGATCGGCTCGCCATGGTAGGTCCATTCTTTCCAGCTGTCGTTGGTGTGGCCGTAGGTGTCGCCGTAATTGTAGAGCTGCTGCACGTCACAGCCCATGCACTCGGCCAGGTCCGGCTCCACATACGCGGTCATTGTAGACATGTCGTTGATCTTGGGCAGCCTTTTCTCCAGACCGTAGTGATCCCTGAGTTCTTTTAAGGTCAGGGCATTTATCATAGAACAGCACATCCCGCCGAAATCTACCGGGACTTTATCTGGCTGTGTATGGGCAAAAGCGGCTTTTACTCTCTCTTTTGATGTCATCTTTATCCTCCTTACTTGATGACCAGGAATGGACTTTACTCGATCTCGCTGAGTTTTACAGGTCTTCCTTCTTTTAGGGATTTGCCTGCTGCAAATGCGATGCGCACCGGCTCCAGGCCGTCTTTGCCGGAAACAGGCACCGGCGTGTCGTTCTGCACGCTGCTGATGAACTGTTTCACTTCCTCGATGAACGCATCGTTATATCTCTCCAGGAAGAACCATGTGGGCTTTGCAGATCTTACGCCTGCACCTGTGCTGACATATGCTTCGTTCTCGATCTTATTGTTATCCTGTACGCAGCCTTTCTCACAATGGACTTCCACACGCTGGTCGTATCCATAAGGAGCCTGACGGCAGTTGTCGATCACGCCGACCGCGCCGTTTGCGAATTTCAGTGTAACGATCGCGGTGTCCACATCATCATAGTCAGCAAAATGCGGGTCTACCAGGCATGCACCTGTCGCATAGACTTCCGTCACATCGCTGTCTGCCAGATAGCGGACCATATCGAAGTCGTGGATCATCATATCCATGAAGATCCCGCCGGATACTTTCACATATTCCATCGGAGGAGCTTCCGGATCCCTGGAGCAGACCTTCACCACGTATGTTTTTCCAAGCTCGCCGGAAGCCACTACGTCGCGCACGCCCTTATGGCTCTTGTCAAAACGCCTTACGAACCCTACCTGCAGTTTCACGCCGTTTTCTTCTACGGCTGCCAGAGCCTCTTTGATCTTCGAGATATCAGTATGGATGGGTTTCTCGCAGAAAATGTGTTTTTTCGCGTTCGCTGCTTTGATCACGAAATCTGCGTGCGTATCTGTGGAAGAGCACACAAATACTGCGTCCACATCTGGGTTGTCAAATACTTCCTGCGGGTCGTTGGTGCATTTTGCGATCCCCAGGGAAGCAGCCCATGCTTCCATATCCGCGTTCATGAACGGGTCTGCGACCATCACGATCTCTGCTTCCGGGATCGCATTCTGCACGTTCATGCCATGCAATTTACCGATACGCCCTGCTCCTAAAAGTCCGATCTTCAATTTCTCTGCCATTTTCTTTATCCTCACTTTTCTTTTCGTTGGTTTTTAAACGGATATGCTGTCCATTACCAGGCCGTTCCCGCAGACTGCTCTGTGTTTTTATATGATACCCATAAAAGCACGCTGATTGGAACGCATCTGTTGCGTCTATTGTACATCATCGCACGGATTTCTGTTAGCACAATAGCACATTATTTTAGCATAAAACGCAGTTTTTTTCGATGTAAGATCCGCAAGTAAGTGTTTTGCACAGATCCACACGTCGAATATTGTATGTTTTTACTATGTTCTTCCACGGGACAGTGTTTCCGTGATCGCATTGCGCTGATCGCTGATCTTGGTGGGGTCCGCAGTGCCTGTTCTTTTCTATAAGATCTTTGCACTGTTCCAGGACGCCGGCCCATATGGACGCATGCCGTACGCATGGCCTAGGCAGTCTGCGGAGCGGGCAGGTGACGTTGCAGCTCGTGTACTGCAATTGGGATCCTGAGAGTCTCGAACGGAGATCTGTCCCCGTCGTCCATCAGGATATTAGGATGTAAGGCATTTCTTCCTTAATAATAACGGACGGACTGCCAGTGTGTGTAAGATGTTTTAGGTTTATCGTGTAAATACGTGCAAATATGGGAAAATACATACAGTAAGATATATAGTTCAAAAATACACGCAAAAAACCATGTCCAAAACACACAACAATCAATGTGTGATTTTGTGCAAAGTCCCCATCATATGGATTTCTTACAAAAAAAGATGTGTTTTATGCTAATAAAATATAATTTTGTGCTAATGGATTTTTAGATAATAGTGTATAATGAGCGAAAAGCAAAGGTCCTGAGAAATCCAAGGACGGTATAGTGAGCGTGCTTTTTTTGCTTTTGTTTTGTATGTACATACTTGTAGGAACGCAGCAGCAAAAAAAATTCAGAGAAAAATGGAGGTTGTAGTTTTATGAAAAAGAAAATAATTGCAGGTATCCTTGTGGGCGTGTTGGCGATGGGATCATTGGTCGGTTGTGGCGGCGGTGACAGCTCCTCTTCATCCGGCAGCACGGCGGCGGAGAGCGATCCTGGTTCTGGCGAAGGCAGTTCTGATCCTGGAAGTTCAGGCGGCCAGAACGTGACGCTGATCATGTCATCCCGTGACGAGTTCCTTTCCACGTTGGAGGCAGGTGCGCTCTCAGCAGCCGAGGAGGCCGGGATCTCACTGACAACACAGGATGCCCAGAATGACCAGAGTAAACTGCTCCAATATGTAGAGACAGCAAAGAACAACGGCGACGCGGCAGTCATCATCAACCTGGTGGATGCAGATGCGGCAGACGCAGCAGTGGAAGCGGCCGGCGACATGAAGGTCATCTTTGTAAACAGGCGGCCTTCAGATACAGGTATCTTGAATGAGAATGTTGTATATGTAGGTTCTGACGAGATGCAGTCCGGCGGATACCAGGGAGAATATCTCGCAGAATATTTTAACAATGAGGGCAAAAAAGACATCAAATATCTGTTATTAAAAGGTACAGAAGGTCTGGTACATACAGAGCAGCGTACGGAATCCGTGCTGAAGGGCCTGGAAGACGGCGGCATCAATGCGACAGAAGCATCCGCTCCGCTGGTGGCAGATTACGACCGTGCGACAGCACAGGATATGATCACTCCACTGATCAAGACTACAGAATATGACTGCATCATCGCTAACAACGATGCAATGGCTCTGGGTGCGATCGAGGCCCTGAAGGCAGCGAACATCGATCCGTCCTCGATCCCAGTCGTAGGTATCGATGCTACAGTTGACGGCGTGCAGGCAGTAGCGAACGGCGAGCTTTATATGACTGTATTCCAAGATGCGGACGGACAGGGATATGGGGCCTGCATGGCAGCGGCGAACCTGCTGGAAGGCAAGACGATCAACGAGGGGACTTCCTTTGAGCTTTCCGAGGACAACGAATATATCTCCTGGGTTCCATTTGAGCCAGTAACTGCGGATAACTACACTGATTATCAGTAAACAGTGTCTTAACAGAAGGCTCCTGTCTTGGCAGGAGCTTTCCATAATGGATAAGGGAAGAGGTGACCTAAGTTTGAGTGAAGAATATGTTCTGGAAATGCATGACATCGTGAAAGAATTTCCTGGCGTAAAAGCCTTGAAAGGCGTGAAGCTGCAGGTGCGCCCTGGGACCGTCCATACCCTGATGGGGGAGAACGGTGCAGGGAAGTCCACATTGATGAAATGCCTGATCGGCATCCAGCCGGTGACGTCAGGGAAGATCATCTACAAAGGAAAAGAAGTAAATTACAGATCCACCCGGGAGGCTCTGGATGCGGGGATCTCCATGATATTCCAGGAATTGTCCCCAGTGCTGGAGCGCACCGTGGCAGATAACGTGTGGCTGGGAAGGGAGCCGAAGAATGGGATCTTCACCGACCACAAGAAGATGCGGGAAGACTGTATGGAGCTGTTCCAGAGGATGGGACTGGATCTTGATCCGGATGAGAAGATGAAAAATCTCACCGTCGCCAAGATGCAGATGGTGGAGATCATAAAAGCGGTGTCCTACAATGCCTCCATCGTGATCATGGATGAGCCGACCTCGGCATTGACGGAATCCGAGGTGGAAGATCTGTTTAAGATCATCGAAGACCTGAAAGCAAAAGGGGTTGCGATCATCTATATCTCCCATAAAATGGATGAGATCTTCCGTATCAGTGATGATATCTCTGTTTATCGTGATGGTGAGTACATAGCGACGGCGCCGGCAAAAGACCTGACGCAGGATGAAGTGATCAAGCTGATGGTCGGCCGTGAGATCACGAATATGTTCCCGAAAGTGGAATGTCCGATCGGGGACGTGACCCTGAAAGTGGAGGATCTGTGTGCGGGCCGTCTGGTGCGCCATGTATCTTTTGACTTAAGGAAGGGTGAGATCCTCGGTTTTGCAGGATTGGTAGGCGCCGGACGTACTGAGATCATGGAGACGATCTTTGGCATACGGCATAAAGAGTCCGGAAGGATCATCAAAGACGGCAAAGAACTGAACATCAAGAGTCCGAAACAGGCCATCGAGAACCACATCGCCCTCCTGACGGAAGACCGCCGTGGAAACGGCATCATCGGTCTTCTGGGCATCCGTGAGAATATGTGCATCGCGAAGCTGAACCTGGGCAAATATGGGCTTCCGCTGAACCGGAAACAGATGACCGATGACACGCAGCGGTACATTGACAGCATCCGTGTAAAGACGCCGAGCCAGGAGACACCGATCATGAACCTCTCCGGCGGTAACCAGCAGAAGGTGCTGGTGGGCAGGTGGATGCTGACCGAGCCGGATATCCTGATCGTGGATGAGCCGACCCGCGGGATCGACGTGGGTGCGAAGGCTGAGATCCATTCCCTTCTTTCAGAATTGGCAGGACAGGGGAGATCGATCATTGTTGTTTCCTCAGAATTGCCGGAGGTCATGGGTGTGGCAGACCGGATCGTCATCATGCATGAAGGCTATGTGAGCGGGGTTTTGGACCGTTCAGAGTTCTCACAGGAAACCATCATGAAATATGCGACTTCCCATAAAGAGGAAGCGGAAAATAAGGAGATGAGCAAATGAACGCAAAAACAAAGAAAATGATTTCAGACAATATGATATGGGGTGTGCTGATCCTGCTCATCCTTATCATGAGTATCGGTAATAAGAACTTCTTCACGCTGGCGAACTTCAAGACTCTGCTCACCGGCGAGGCCATCAAGGGTGTCATGGCTTTCGGCGTGGCGTTCGCTATCCTGACAAAGGGGATCGACCTGTCCATCGGCGCATCTGCGGCGTTGATCGCCTGTGTGACCGGCGCGCTTGTGCAGGCTGCGGACTATGGATCTCGGATCTTAGAAGGCGGGACACAGTTCCCGGCTCTCGCAGCGATCCTCATAGGTCTCTTTATGGGCGCATTGATCGGTCTGGTGCAGGGTTCGATCATCGCATATACGAAGATGCCTGCGTTTATCGCCACGCTGGGCGGGCAGCTTGTCTGCCGTGCGGCGGCAAAGATCTTTACCACCAGGCCCGTGTCCAACCTGTCTGACGGATACCGCTTCCTGGGAAGCGCGCAGATCGGGCCGCTCCCGGTCATCGTGCTGGTCTTCCTCGTTATCTTCGCCCTGGCCGCTTTCATCCTGGGCCAGACCCGTTTCGGCAAGAGTTTGTATGCGATCGGCGGCAATGACCAGGCGGCGCGTGTGGCTGGTATCAATGTAGAGAAAAATCTGATGCTCACATATGTATGGTGCGGCGTGCTCGCGGCTCTGGCCGGTATCATGCTCGCAGGCCGTGCAGGCTCTGCAGACCCGGCAAGTTCCGGTCTGAACTACGAACTGGATGCGATCGCAGCGGCTACCGTGGGCGGGACTTCCCATACCGGCGGTGTGTGCCGTGTCACAGGCGTCCTCTGCGGTGTCCTGATCATGGGTGTTATCAACAACGGTCTCGTGCTGTTGGGTGTGGACGATAACTACACGAACATCATCAAAGGTGTGATCATCGTCGTGACCGTGGCATTCGACATGAAGAAGAACACAAAGAAAGCGTAAGAGACATATGGGGAAAAGGAGAAGAGCCGGGAGCATTTTGCCCCTGGCTCTCATCATCTACCGGGGTTTTTTGAAATACCTGGGCGAATAGCCCATGATCTTCTTGAACAGCCGTGAATAGTAGTTGGAGTCATAGATCCCCACCTTGCTCGCGGCCTCGGCGATGGACATATCCTCCCGTTCCAGGTACTCCAGGGAGCGGATGATACGCATGCGGTTTAAGTAGTTCGTGGGCGTCATCCCGGTAATATCTTTGAATAGGGAGCGGAAATAGGCAGGGCTCAGGAACAGCTTTTCCGCGATCTCTGTGGAACTGGAGATCTCATCCAGATGGCTCTCGATGTAGGCAATCGCGTCATTGACCAGTTTTTTCTTGCGGTCGGAGTAATCGTTTAAGCGGGAACGTTTTTTCATCTGGATCCGGCCCAAGAAGACCAGCGCGATCTGAAGGAGAGCGGATTTCATATAAAAATGCCCGGATTCCGTATGCTGCTGCTCATCCATCATCCTGTGCAGCAGCGTGGAGAGGTGCATATATTCGTTGCCTTCCAGATGGATGATCCCCTGCAGTTCCAGCGCGTTGCCGCCAGATCCGGCGAGTCCGTAGCCGTCCGGGTCGAAAGCCATGTGCTGCCAGTGGTTGTGCAGCACATAGCCCGATGGATCTGGAGGCACGTCCGGTTCAGGCACGATATCTCTGAGGATGTCATGCCAGTCGCTGCCGATCCGTTCCAGGTCGAAATCGCAGTTGAGGATGGTCACTTCGGAGATGTGTTTGTAACAATGTATCATGTGGGGCGGGATCAGGAAGATGTCGCCGGGCGCGGCCAGTGCAGCCACACCTTTGAAAATGTGCCGGCAGGAGCCCTTCGTGATCAGCGCAAGCTGGTAATGCCCGTGGCAGTGGGGTTTTTCCGGGATGTTTCCATCGGTCAGTTCCGTGACCGAGATCGGAGTTCCGTCGATATCGGGGAAATCAAGATACAGATCCATAAGAATGCCTCCTTGGCCCCTCGTATCTTAAGTGTGTGTTCGTGTGCTTTTTGGGGCAAAACATATGGTGGTCAGCTATTGTCATCATTCTATCACAAATACGCACGGGATATGATGGAAAAAATAGCAGAAAAAAACCTCATAAAATTAGTGATAATGCTAGAACTTAAAAAATGTGGAAAGTGTGCTGTTGACAAAAAGATGCGTGCGTAATAAGATGTGTACATCAGAATATGGATGAGGGCGAGTGCACGCAAAAACCAGATAAAGCACACAAAACGGATCAAGTGCACAATACAGTGTGAGCTTTTAAGGAGCAGAAAGGAGATTTAGATGGAGCAGACAGTGCGGATGACGGTGGCACAGGCCATCGTAAAGTTTTTGGATAATCAGTATGTATCCATGGACGGCGTGGAGACAAAATTTGTGGAAGGCTTTTTCACGATCTTCGGACACGGCATCGCGGTCGGCCTGGGTGAAGCCCTGGACAGCGATCCCGGCCAGTTGAGGGTGATGCAGGGAAGGAACGAGCAGGGCATGTGCCATGCGGCCATCGCTTTCGCGAAACAGAACAACCGGAGGAGGATCATCCCCTGTGCTTCTTCTGTAGGCCCGGGCGCGGCAAACATGGTCGTGGCCTGTGCGACGGCTACGGTCAATAACATCCCTCTGCTGGTGTTCCCGGCAGACAGCTTTGCTTCCCGCCAGCCAGATCCGGTGCTGCAGCAGCTGGAGCAGAGCAGCAGTCTGGCTGTCACCACCAACGACGCGTTCAAGCCGGTCTGCAGATACTGGGACCGTATCACAAGGCCGGAGATGATCATGACGGCGCTGATCAATGCCATGCGCGTCCTGACCGACCCGGCGGAGACGGGCGCCTGCTGCATCGGCCTGTGCCAGGACGTAGAAGGGGAGTCCTATGATTTCCCGGAATATTTCTTCAAGAAACGGGTACACCGTATCACCCGGCCTGTGGCCGTCGAGGAGGAACTGGAAGACATTGCCGAGATCCTCGCCGGGGCAAAAAAACCGTTGGTGATCGTAGGCGGCGGCGTCCGTTACTCAGAAGCCGGGGAGACGGTGGAGAGCTTCTGCGAGGAGTTCGGCATCCCATTTGGCGAGACACAGGCCGGCAAGAGTGCGTGCAAGTCCAGCCATCCCTATTGTCTGGGCGGCATCGGCGTAACCGGTACATATGCATCGAACATCATCGCGAAAGATGCGGACGTGGTGCTGGCGATCGGTTCCCGCCTGTCCGATTTCACCACCAGTTCCAAACGCCTTTACAAAAATCCGGACGTGCAGTTCGTGACCATCAACAACTGCCGGTTCCATGCGTATAAGATGGATGCGGTAAAAGCCGTGGGCGATGCGAAGGTGACCGTGGAGGCGCTGGCAGAAAAACTCCGGGCAAAAGGGTACAAGTCGGCTTACCAGACAGAGATCACAGAAGCAAAGAAAGCCTGGGATGAAGAGATGGCCCGTCTGTCCGGGATCGAGTACACAGGCGATGATTTTGAGCCGATCATCAAGGCACGCGACCCGCGGACGATCCCTGAATTTGTGAAACTGACCGATGGGAAGATCACGCAGACCGCAGCGCTGGCAGCCATCCGCAGGACCATCGACGACGATGCGACGATCATCACGGCGGGCGGTTCCCTCCCGAGCTGTATGCAGCGGATGTGGACCACGGATAAACGAGGCGGCTACCATGCGGAGTACGGCTATTCCTGTATGGGATACGAAGTGGCGGCGACTCTGGGCGTGAAGTTTGCAGAGCCGGACAATGAAGTGTACTGCGTCGTAGGCGATTCCAGTTTCCAGATGCTGCACAGCGAGATCATGACGATCATGCAGGAGCGGCAGAAAGTCAACATCCTGATCTTCGACAACTGTGGTTTCGGGTGCATCAACAACTTGGAGATGAACCACGGGATCGGAAGCCTGGCGACGGAATTCCGCTACACCGACGGCAAGAAACCCACCGGTGAGCTGATCCCAGTGGATTATGCGAAAGTCGGCGAGGGCTACGGCCTGAAGACCTACACCTGCCGGACGATCGGTGAGCTGGAAGAAGCCCTGCAGGATGCGAAGAAACAAGAGGTCGCCTGCCTGTTCGACCTGAAAGTCATCCCGAAGACCATGACCGACGGCTACGAGTCCTGGTGGGATGTGGGCATTGCCACCACATCGGTAAAGGGATCCGTTCGGGAAGCGGCAAAAGGGGTGCTGGAAGGCCGTAAGGAAGCGAGAAAGTATTAAGAAAGGGGAGCTTTAAAGAGCGATGAGCAAAGTATTTGGATATCCGGAATTTGACGAGAACGGCGAACAGATCTTGACCACCTATGACAACGAATACAAGGCGATGCTGATGGATATCCGGGTATACCGGATGAGATCGGGTGATGCCAGGAGTTTTGGGCGCGACGGGGAGGAGACAGCCGTGCTCCTGCTCTCCGGGAAGGTCACATATGCCTGGGACGGCGGGGAAGCCGGGGCGTCCAGAAAGGACGTATTTACCGAGGGACCCTGGTGCGTCCATGTCTGCACCGGCAAAGAGGTGAAGGTGACGGCAGAGACAGACAGCGAGATCCTGGTGCAGTGTACGAAGAACGAAACGGCATTTGACAGCCGCCTGTACAAACCGGAGGATGCTCCCTGGAACTATTCCTGCAAGGGAAAATTCGGGAATGTGGCAAACCGCCGTGTGAACACGATCTTCGACCACGACATCGCGCCCTACTCCAACATGGTGCTGGGCGAGGTGCTCAACGACCGGGGCAACTGGTCGGGCTATCTGCCCCACCGCCATCCCCAGCCGGAGACATATTATTTCAAATTCGACCGTCCGGAAGGCTTCGGGGCCAGCTTCGTGGGCGACCAGGTGTTCAAGAGCGTGGATGGGAGCTTCTCCGCGATACCGGGCGGCGAGCTGCACCCACAGTCGGTGGCTCCCGGGTTCGTGATGTATACCTGCTGGATGATCCGCCATCTGGAGGGAGATCCGTGGCTGCAGACCGACCGCTGTGAGGACGAGCGGTATACATGGCTGCATGATGCACAGTTTTAACATACATTCTATACATAAAACAAGATCAGGAGGATAAATATCATGAAAATAGGATTCAACGAAGCGACAGCGCTGAGATGCGAAGGGCAGTCTTTGATGGCAGACTTGGAGATGTGCGAGAAATACGGTTTTGACTATTTTGAGATCCGCTATGACTGCATCGCAAAATACATCCAGGAAGGCCATACACTGGAAGAACTGGGCGAATGGTTCAAAAACCACAACATCAAACCGTGGGCATACAACACACTGGAATTTTTCAATCAGCTGGATCCGTTCCAGACACTGGCCATGGACTGGCATCTGGACTGGATCAAGAAAGTATGCGAAGCCATCGGCATGAAGATGCTGATCGCAGTTCCTTCCTTTAACGTGGGCCTGGATAAGAGTGTGGAGGAGATCAAGAAAGAAGCGGCGACAAGGCTGCGCTGCATTGCAGAGAAGATGGGTCCGGATATCCGGATATCCCTGGAATTCTGCGGCGTTCCCACCTGCTCCATCAACCAGTTCCAGACCGCTTATGATGTCGTGGAAGAAGTGGGTCTGCCAAACGTGGGCGTGACCTTGGACACCTTCCATTTCCATGAGATGGGCTCCAGTCTGCACGCACTGCAGAAAGCAGACCCGAAGAAGATCTTCGTATACCATCTGAACGACTGCGAAGACCTGCCGATCGGTTCCTGCGGCGATGACAAACGCCTGTGGCCGGGCGAGGGCGTCGTAAACCATGCGGGCATCGCGAAAGCCTTAAAAGACATTGGCTTTGACGGCGTATGCACGATCGAGGAATTCCGTCCGGAATACTACGCGATGTCTCACGAAGAAAATATCAAGAAAGCAGCAGAAGTCACAAAAGAATTTGTGGCAAAATATTTCGGATAGATCATCACATCACAGTGAGGAGCTGTAGGAAAATAATTCCCGCATTTGGGGCGGGGCGGTTATTTTTTTACAGCTTTCTTATGATAAATCATAGAAGGAGAAGGATTATGCTGGATAAAAATAAAGTATCTTTAGGGATAGCGCCGATCGGGTGGACCAACGACGACATGCCAGATCTTGGCAAAGAGAATACATTTGAGCAGACTATCAGTGAGATGGCCCTGGCCGGGTTCCAAGGCTCCGAGGTGGGGAGTCACTACCCCACAGACCCCGCAGTCCTGAAAAAAGCCCTGGACCTGCGCGGCATGACCATCTGTAACCAGTGGTTTTCCTCGTTTTTGATCAGCAGGCCATACGAAGAGACGGAGGCTGCTTTCATCAAGCAGTGTGATTTTCTGCGCCAGGTAGGGTCCAGGTGCATCGGTGCGTCTGAGCAGAGCCACAGCATCCAGGGGATGCTGGATCATCCGATCCAGGAAGGCAAGTACGTCATGAACGACGAAGAGTGGGACCTTCTGACAAATGGGCTGAACAAGCTGGGCAAGATTGCAAAAGATAAAGGTATGGCGCTCACATTCCATCACCATATGGGGACTGTCGTGCAGACCGAGGAAGAGATCGACCGTTTCATGGATTCGGTGGATCCGGACCTGGTATATCTGCTGTTTGACAGCGGCCATCTGTCCTTCGCGGGCATCGACCCGGAGAAAGTCCTGAAAAAATATGTGGACCGTGTGCGCCACGTACATCTGAAGGATCTGCGCAGATCTGTGGTCGAGCAGTCCAGGGAAGGGAAATGGAGTTTCCTCAAGGGCGTCCGCGCAGGTACGTTCACAGTCCCGGGCGACGGCGATGTGGACTTCGCACCGATCTTCCGCATCCTGGAAGAGGCGGATTATCAGGGATGGGTCGTGGTCGAGGCAGAGCAGGATCCCGCAGTGGCCAATCCCTTTGAGTATGCTCTCAAGGCAAGGAAATACATCGCAGAACATACAGGGTTATAAAGAACTCATGATCCATAAAAACACATATGATCAGGATCCGCGGCCTGGAGGCGACCATAAAACTTTTCTGAAAGATTGTAAAAACAATACCAGGGCATATACTATGTATGCTCTGGTATTGTTTTTTATATATAGAAGTCTATCTGATCCCTACGTTTTCATTTCTTGATCTGGTCACTGTTTTGTTATAAAAGCAGGCATAAGGGAGGTTCCTAATTTATGCCTGCAAGAAAATAAAGATCCGACAAAAACCAGTAAAAAGGTTTACCGGCTGGTACAGGATGAAAAGTTGGGTGAGTATGCAGATCATGAGAGGAAAGGCAACGCGTGTAAAACAGATCCCTTCTAAGACCTTTTGTTCGGGGATCCAGCCCGTGACCGCAGATATCCAAGTGGGAGAGGTGAGTGACAAATATTCACAGATTATATTTTGTCTTGATCTTGATATCGGTGAAGCAGTATTCGCTCTCCGGCAGCAGCCCTTTTTTCAGGAGGTTTGCCAGGATGTATGCCGGACGATAGCCCTGGACATAGTTGTCCTGCTCGATCAGGAAATCCGCGAAGCCGTCCACGAGCATCTGCTCGTTGGCCGGGGTCTGGTCGTAGATGATCACATAGGGACGCTGAGTAAGGTGCAGTTCTTCAAACGCGCGGATGATCCCTTCCTGTCCGCTGGAGACGACTAAGATCCCGGTGATGCCCGGGATGTCCTGCAGGGCGTCCACGATGATCTTCTGCACTTCGTCTGCTTCGTCCAGGCTTCCCTGTATGGCGGCGATGGTCAGGCCGGAACCGCTGCGTTTGAGTTCTTCGATGAAGCCGTCCACGCGGCGGCTGTTCACGTGGTTGCTGAGGAATCCGGTGATGACCAGGACTTTCCCGGTCCCGCGGGTCATCATATCCATCAGCCCGGCGGCGGTGAGGCCGCTCCGATGGTTGTCCATCCCGACGAAGCACAGCCGTTTTGTTCCAACGATATCGGAATTGAACGTGATCACGGGGATATCCTTTTCCTCGATGAGCCAGTTGATCTTCTTGCTGACGGCGTTGCTGTTCACGGGCATGATGGCCAGGCCGTGGATGCCTTCTTCTACTAACGAGTCGATGGCATCAAGCTGTTCTTTTTCGTCAACGGAGTCGATGCTGCGCTCCAGGATGTCGATGTTCCAGATGGATAGTTCTTCGACGGCTTGGTGGATCCCTTTGTAGATCTCGATCATGAATGGGGACTGAGCCAGTTGTGTGATGATGCCGATCTTCAGCTTCTCGTTCCCGGCGGATTTTTTCCGTTTGCTTTTGGGGATATAGTCCAGTTCGGCGGCAATCTTGAGGATCTTTTCCGCTACGTCGGCGTTGACGCGGCCTCGGCCATTCAGCGCGCGGTCCACCGTGCCCCTGGAGACACCGGCCATGTCGGCGATCTGTTGAATGGTCACTGCCATTTGTAAGGCGCTCCTTTCTCCTGTTTTTGGATGTATGTTCTTGTCATGATCCGATAGAGGCGTTCTGAAAAAAGCGTTATGGATCGTGACATATTTTATAAAAATTATATCACGGATACGATCGTGGGGCAATGATCTTTCGCTTTTGCATCAGAATAAACGCATTTTTTCCGAAAGGTACGGCGCCAACAAAAATGTGCGCGCGCACATTTTTGTGTTGACAGGAGGAAGATCCTTTGTTACAATGCAGGAAAAGGAGGGGGGAGAGGATGGGCGTTACGATAAAAGAAGTGGCCGAATATGTGGGCGTTTCCAGGGGCACCGTAGACCGGGTGCTGCACAAGCGCGGAAATGTTAAAAAAGAGATCGAGCAGAAAGTGCTCCGGGCGCTGGACGAACTGGATTATGCGCCGAACGCATCTGCCAGAGCGCTCGCATTGTCCCAGAATGCTCCTAAGATTGGGGTGCTCATACCGAACCAGCCAGGATTTTTCCACGATGAGGTCCGCAGAGGGATCAGTCGGGGGCAGGAAGAGTGCCGGGCTTTGGGGGTAGAATTACTGGTGGAGGAGTGTGATGCGAATGCGCCTGCGGAATATATCCGTGTGATCGATCGGATGTGCGAGGAGGGTGTGAAAGGATTTGCGATCAGCGCACAGAATTCACAGTTGCTGATCGAAAAGATCGATCAGCTTGATGCGGGGGACATACCTGTCGTCACTTTGAATTCCGACATCCCGGCCAGCCGGCGGCGTGCATTTGTGGGTGAGGACGCTTATAAGAGCGGCCGTATCGCAGGTGAGCTTGTGGGAAAGATGCTCCAGTCAGACGGAGAGATCTTGATCGTCGGCGGGAGGCCGGAATTTGACGCACATGTGAGCCGCGTAAAAGGTTTTCAGGACTGTGTCAGCGTTTATTCGCCGCACAAGATCGAATGCAAAGTGATCTATACTTATGAGATTTATCCGCTTACATATGACCGCATCCTGGAAGAATTGAGTGAGTGCCGGGAGCTGTGCGGGGTCTATCTGTCCGCATCCTGTGTATCTGCTTATGTGGATGCACTCAACCGGGTGAAGCCGTCAAAGCGTCCCCTGGCTGTCTGTCACGATGTCCCGGCAGATACTCTGGGATACTTAAAGGAAGGCAGTCTGGATTTTACGATCGAACAGAATATCTTCCGGCAGGGGTATAAGCCGATCCAGCTTTTGCGGGACCATATCCTTTATGGAAAAGAGATCTATAATGACAATATAAAACCGTTTTATAATATCATTTCTTCAGAATGTATCTTATAGTGATAGTGACCATTTCTGGTCGCTATACTTTTAAAAGAGAGTGTGCGCGAGCACGGAAAACGACTATCTATATGGATGGAAAGGAGAATATCAATGAAGTGTACAGCATGTATTGAAACGATCTTTACGGAGCTTCCATGGGAGGAGAGATTTGGAGCCGCTAAAAGGGCGGGGTTCGATCAGATCGAATTTTGGAGTTGGACGGATAAGGATCTGGGACAGATCAAGAGACTGGCGGAGGATGCAGGGATCGGTATCTGTGGATTTAATGGAGATGCAGATTTTTCACTTGTGGATCCGACGCATAAGGAACGCTATCTTGAGTTTCTTAAAAGATCTCTCGATGCGGCGGTGCAGATCGGCGCGGGGAGTGTGATCATCCATTCCAATGCGCTCGGAGAAGGCGGGATCGTGGTCGACCATTATACGGAACTTTCCGATACAGTGAAACTCTGTTCCATGTATGATATGCTCCTGGAGGTTGCGAAACTGGCGGAGGACAGCCAGATCACCTGCAATCTTGAGGGATTGAACATCACGACCGATCACGTTGGGAATTTTCTGCAGACGACGCAGATGGCAGCCGAGGTGATCCGTCTGATCGGTTCGCCGAGAGTACGGATCCTGTATGATATCTACCATATGCAGCTCAACGACGAGGGTTCTATCTGTGATACCATTTCTACATATCTGGATGCGATCGGTCATATCCATATTGCAGATGTGCCAGGAAGACATGAACCCGGGACAGGAGAGATCAATTATAAGAACGTGATCAGGCACCTGGAAAAGGTTGGATACCAGGGATATGTGGGTTGTGAATTATTCCCGCTCAACAGCAGCGAGGAAGCGGTAAAAGCCATTATGGATATTTTTAGATAAAACAAGAGTACAGGAGAAGAGATATGTTTGATAAAGAAAAGGTTTTTTTGGGGATCGCGCCGATCGGGTGGTGCAATGATGATATGCCGGAGCTTGGGGCGGAAAATACATTTCAGCAGATCGTCAGTGAGATGGCATTAGCAGGCTTTGCCGGATGTGAGATCGGCAATAAATTCCCGCGTGATGCCGAGCGGCTAAATAAAGCGCTCAGGCTCCGCGGCCTGAAGATCGCAAGCTGTTGGTTCAGTTCTTTCCTGATCACGGAGTCTTATGAGGAGAATAAGGCAAAATTTGAGGAGGCGCTCAAGTTTTTAAGATCTGTCGGCGCGGATCGGATCAATGTGAGTGAACAAAGTTACAGTATCCAGGGGATGAGGGATGTCCCGATCCTGGATGACCGCCGCCACATCATGGATGAAAAAGAATGGAACATGCTCGCAGAGGGATTGGATAAACTTGGGAAGATCGCTTTAGAGCAGGGATTTAAACTTTGCTTCCATCATCATATGGGCACCGTGGTGCAGACGGCTGACGAGACAGACCGGCTCATGGAGATGACAGACCCCAAATATGTATTTTTATGTTATGACATAGGACACTTTACGTTTGCGGGGGAGAATCCGCTCCTTATCCTGAGGAAATATCCAAAGCGTGTCGGGCATGTGCATCTGAAGGATATGCGCCTGCCGGTGGTGGATAGAGTAAAAAAAGAGCATCTGAGCTTTCTCGAAGCGATCTTCCAGGGGGCGTTTACCGTGCCGGGCGACGGGGATGTGGATTTTGAGCCGGTATATAAGGCCTTGGATGAGGCCGGGTATGAGGGGTGGCTGCTGGTTGAGGCTGAGCAGGATCCCGCATTGGCAGATCCGCTGGAGTATGCGATAAAAGCACGCGATCATATCAGACAGGCGACAGGTTTATAAACTGTAAAAATGTGGAGGTGGAAAATGGGTACGACAAGAATGACAGTTGCGCAGGCATTGGTGAGATTTCTCGATAATCAGTACGTATCGTTTGACGGTGAAGAGATCAAGTTCGTAGAAGGTATCTTTACGATCTTTGGTCATGGGATCGCGGTCGGCCTGGGGCAGGCGCTGGACCAAGATCCAGGCGGTCTGAAAGTATTTCAGGGAAGGAACGAGCAGGGTATGTGCCACGTGGCGACGGCTTTTGCAAAACAGAATAACCGCAGGAGGATCATCGCCTGCGCTTCATCCATCGGACCGGGGGCGGCCAATATGGTGACGGCGGCGGCGACGGCCACAGTCAATAACATACCGCTCCTTCTGTTCCCGGCAGATACATTTGCCACAAGACAGCCAGATCCCGTGCTCCAGCAGCTTGAACAGGACAGTTCGCTCTCCCTGACAACGAATGATGCATTCAGACCGGTCTGCAGATACTGGGATCGGATCGTGCGTCCGGAACAGCTGATGACAGCCATGATCAATGCGATGCGGGTGCTCACAGATCCGGCGCAGACAGGCGCGGTATGCATTGCGATCTGTCAGGACACAGAAGGTGAGGCATATGACTATCCGGACTATTTCTTCCAGAAACGCGTACACCGTATCACCAGAACGTCGGCGGCCCGCGAAGAGATCGAGGACATTGCGGCGGTGGTCGGGAGCAGCAAAAGACCGCTCATCATCGTAGGCGGCGGCGTCAAATATTCAGAAGCGGGAGAGACCGTCGAGAGATTTTGCGAAGATTTCCATATCCCATTTGGCGAGACGCAGGCCGGCAAGAGCGCCTGCAAGTCCAGCAATGCGTGGTGTCTGGGCGGGATCGGCGTCACAGGGACGCTGGCGGCGAACAAGATCGCAAAACAGGCGGATGCAGTGATCGCGATCGGGACCAGACTGGAGGATTTTACGACAGGCTCTAAATGGCAGTTCCAGGATCCGGATGTAAAAATGGTCACGATCAATAACAGCCGTTTCCACGCTTACAAAATGGACGCGGTAAAAGCTGTCGGAGATGCGAAGGTGACACTAGAGGCGTTATCGGAGATCTTGAAAGAGCGCGGATACCGCTCGGGCTATGAAAATGAGGTCGCCGAGGCAAAACAGCTCTGGGAGGAAGAGCTTGTGCTGCTGGCAGACTGCCATTATACCGGGGAGGATTTTGAACCTCTTGTAAAAGCACGCGATCCGAGGACGATCCCAGAGTATGTGAAGATGACGGGGAGCACACTGACGCAGACGTCTGTCCTCTGTAGATTAAGAGAGCTCATCGACGAGGATGCGATCTTGATCACGGCGGGCGGGAGCCTTCCGAGCTGTCTGCAGAGGATCTGGAAGACAGATACAAAGGATGCGTATCATGCTGAATACGGTTATTCCTGTATGGGCTACGAAGTGGCGGCGGCGCTGGGCGTGAAACTCGCAGAGCCGGAACGTGAAGTATATGCGGTGATCGGGGACGGCAGTTTCCAGATGCTCCACAGTGAGATCATGACGACCATGCAGGAGAGAAAGAAGACAAATCTGCTCATATTCAATAATTCCGGATTCGGCTGCATCAATAATCTGCAGATGACAAACGGAGTCGGGAGCCTTGCGACAGAATTCAGATATCGCGATCAGAACAACGAGATCAAAGGGGACCTTATCCCGCTGGATCTTGCTAAAGTGGCAGAAGGGTACGGACTGAAAGCCTATACGGCGCGCTCGATCGCAGAATTTGAGACAGCGATCGAAGACGCAAAGAAACAGGAGGTCGCGTGTCTCTTTGATCTGAAGATCATCCCAAAGACTATGACAGACGGCTACGGATCTTGGTGGAACATCGGTATCGCAGAAGTCACAGAGACAGAGGAAGGAAAAAAAGCCGCTGAAGAGGTGTTCAGAGCAAGAGAGGCGGCCAGACAATATTGATCGGTGCGATGATCGCGAGCCATTTGGAGGAGATAAGACATGTACATAGATAAAAAGCTGGAGAGAGGATATAACGAGTATCTTGATCTGGAAAAGGACGACGCCGGCACAATGATGGATGTGGGTATCCTGGTGATGGAAGGGGGCGATGGGTATATCCTGGATGAGGCAGAAAAGGAGACCGCGCTTTCTCTCCTGGAGGGCAAGGTCGTCATGCGTTACGCAGACCAGGAGGTTTTCTGCGATCGTCCGGATATGTTCCGTCATGAGGCATGGTGCCTGCTCGTCTCGGCAGGCACGCAGGTGAAACTGGAGGCGAGATCCCACTGTGAGATCTATCTGCAGAAAACGCGCAGCGACGTTCATTTCGCACCGGTCCTGTACCGTCCGGAAGACGTGCAGGTACAGCATGCCGGAAATGATGGGGAGCTGATGGGCTGTATGCGCCGGGATATCAAAACATTTTTTGACTATGAAAACGCTCCGTTTTCCAAGATGGTCTTGGGCGAGGTCTTGAACTTCCCGGGGAAATGGTCATCCTATCCGCCGCACCATCACCCGCAGCCGGAAGTATATCTGCATAGGTTTGACCATCCCCAGGGATTTGGCGTCAGCTTTGCGAATGGGGAAGCGTATACGTCCCGTCATAATGGGCTGACGGTCGTCAACCATGGATTCCATTCCCAGGGGGCGGCGCCGGGCTATGCGATGTGTTATCTCTGGGGGATCCGTCATCTGGATGGGGATCCGTGGGAGAAGACCCGTATTGATGATGAAGAGCATAAATGGCTCAGTGCAGAAGACGCCAATGATCGTATTTATAAGGGATAGATCTTGGAACGGCATTTATGAAAAGAAAACGAGAAAGAGAGGATAAGGATATGAAGGTAGGGATCATCGGAGCAGGACGTATTGGGAAGGTACATGCAAAGAACATCGCGATGTTTGTACCGGAGATGGAGATCAAGACGATCGCAGATCCGTTTATGGATGAAGAGATAGAAGCATTTGCAAAAAGATATGGGATACCGAACACAGCGAAGGATGCCGGTGCGATCATCAACGATCCGGAGATAGAGGCTGTGATCATCTGCTCATCGACCAACACACACGCACAGTATATCATTGAGGCCGCAAAAGCTAAAAAACATATTTTCTGTGAAAAACCGATCGATCATGATCTAAAAAGAGTGCACGAGGCCATTGACGCGGCAAAGGAAGCGCAGGTGAAACTGCAGATCGGGTTCTGCCGTCGTTTTGACCACGATCACCGCGCGGTATATGAGATGGTCAGGGCGGGAAAGGTGGGAAAAGTCAATCTCATCAAGATCAGCTCCCGCGATCCGGAACCGCCGTCGATCGATTATGTCAAAGTATCCGGCGGGATCTTCTACGATATGATGATCCATGATTTTGACATGGCCCGTTTTGTGGCCGGTTCTGAAGTAACGGAAGTCCATGCATACGGAGCTGTCCTGATCGATCCTGCCATCGGCAGAGCGGGCGATGTAGATACCGCTGTCGTTACAATGAGATTTGAAAATGGCGCGATCGGGATCATCGATAACAGCCGTCAGGCGGTATATGGTTATGACCAGCGTGTGGAAGTGTTCGGCTCAAAAGGCGCGGCCCTTGACGAGAACGACACCCTGTCGACAGCGAAGCTCCTGACAGCGGACAGCACATCATCGGGAACGATCCATAAAGTGATGTGGGATCGTTATACAGGAGCATTTATCTCTGAAATGCAGGCATTTGCCGATGCGGTCATCAACGACAAGACACCGCCGGTGGTCGGCGAGGACGGCCTGTATCCGGTATTGATGGCGGCTGCTGCGACCAAGTCATTGAAAGAGGGTCGACCGGTGGCTATCTCAGAGATCGAGTGATCGCAAAGCAGTGGATGGGCGTGCGTGCACGGCCATCCACTCAGACATTTGGCGGGCTGGGTCTTAGCCGTCCGGTGCGGCCGGGTGTCATGTCGTGATGGAGAGCGGCGGCTGCTCTTTTATGAAAGCGGCTATCGTCTCCAGATCTTTCATGCCCGTTGTGGCGCCGACAGCCTGGATCACATGTGCGGAACAGGCTGTTGCGAATCTCACACATCCCTCATAGGAAAAGCCTTTTAAGAGGCCGGTCAAAAAACCGGATACAAAAGCGTCCCCCGCGCCGGTCGTTTCAACGACCGGGACCTGGTAACAGCCGCAATAAAAAGCGGTGGATGCATTTTTGAAGTAAGATCCCCGTTCTCCCAGTTTGATCGTGACATTTTTAACACCGCGGGAGAGGAAAAAGTCGGCGATCTCTTTTTCGTCGGATGACCGGGCGATGAGCGACGCCTGCTCTATGCTCGGGAGAAAGTGATCCAGATAGGGGTAACAGGGTTCGATGACGCTGTTCCAACGGCCTGAAAAGTCTTTGGTCACATCCATGGCTGTGATCACATCCCGTTTTTTTGCCTCTTTAAATAAAGCGGCCGTGCCCTTCCCGTCCAGGCGCGGCAAATGGAATGTCCCGCCGACCGTCACGATCCGGCAGTCGTCCAACAGAGAAAAGTCGATATCATCTATGCATAATTCCGCGCTCGTGCCCGGATAATACAGAAAAGACCGCTCTCCTTTATCATTGATCAAAATATTCATTTTTGTATGAGGGTTTGGAGAATGGACCACATGACTCATATCGATACCGGCAGCGATCCCCTCGTTATACAGATAGGTCCCGACCGCGTCGCCGCCGATCCGTCCGGCATAACATACCTGATTGCCCAATCTCACAAGATCTAGGGCGTTGTTAAAAGAATCTCCGCCCGGTCTTATCATTATGTCACTGACAAGTGAACAGTCATCTTTGAATCTGATATCTTCTACAGGATGGACTATAACATCCGCGAGGATCTCCCCGACACAAAGAATATCCATATGCGCGCCTCCCTTTAAAGTGATCGATCGCATAAAAGCCTGATGTTATTTTGGGCGATGCTGTCCATATATTTTTGGGGAGGTCTTTTCTCTGTCACGACAGCGTACAGATCGGAAAAATCAAAAAAAGAGATAGTCGCCGCGTGGTCAAATTTACTGCTGTCTGCCAGCAGTATCACCCTGTCGCTGCGCTGGACGACCTTCCGCTTGATCTCCGCCTCAAAAAAGGTGGTGTTTGTCAGACCGCGTTCCAGGCTCACTCCGGTGGCGGCGATGAAAATGGTATCCGTACTGATCTCAGACAGGGCTTCCAGTGTTGAGATCCCAACAAAGGAAGAGGTCGTCTGGTTGTAAAAACCGCCCAGAGCGATCATTTTCAGCGAAGGATATTTGGACGCCTCGTACATGGCGCTCAAAGAATGCGTGACGATCGTGATGTTTTCTTTTTTTGCCAGATAAGGGAGCATACATACGACGGTAGATCCCGAATCGAGAAAGATCGTATCGCCGTTTTGCACAAAGGAAGATGCAAGTTCACCGATCATCTGTTTGGATGCGCTGTTTTTTGCGGTGCGGACAGCAATAGGGAGCGGCGTATTTTTGTCATCTCTTATAGAAGAGACGCCGCCATACACCTTTTTGATCTGGCCCCTCTCGATCAGCTCGCGGATGTCTCTGCGGACTGTGTTGACAGAGATATTGAAATGGCTTGCCAATCTTTCAAGAGAGACCGATTCATTTTCGATGATGTATTGTTCCATATCGTTTATTCGTTCAAGCCGCATTTTATCACCTCACCTCGTGGGTCTATTATAAAGGATACACGATCAAAAAGCAATATTTTTGATAAACTGTTTAAAAAAGAAAAAAAAATTAAAAACATATTGCAAAAAGATACTCAATACTTTATAATAAGATCATCAAAAGAAATCCAAAATGAAAGGAATGATCATAATGGCAAAAATCAAAGTTGGAGTTGCCGGATACGGCACGATCGGACAGCGCCTGGCTGACGGCGTTGCACTGCAGGGCGATATGGAACTGGTAGGGGTTGCGGATCTTGCGCCTACACTTGCGATCCGTGCATTGTATGAGAAAGGTATGCCTTACGACCTGTATCTGGTAAATGGGGCGGACAGCGCGCCGTTTGATGAACTGGGTATCCCTGTGGCAGGTACATTTGACGATCTCCTTGATAAAGTAGATGTTATGCTGGATTCTTCCCCGGGAGGGATCGGCGCAAAGAATAAAGAGATTTATGAGAAGAAAGGCATCAAAGCGATCTTCCAGGGCGGAGAGAAGAATTCCGTTGCAGATGTTTTCTTCCACGGATATGCCAACTATGAGAAGGGTCTCAATAAAGATTATCTGAAACTGACAAGCTGCAATACGACGGGTCTGATCCGTACGGTCGACTGTCTGGACCGCGACTTTGGCATCGAGCGTGTTGCGATCACGATCATCCGTCGTGTAGCCGATCCGGGTGATTATCATCGTGGACTGACCAATGCGCTGCAGATCGATAAGGCGCCTTCACATCAGGCTGTGGATCTTATGACGATCATGCCGCATGTCAGTGCGACCGGGATCTTAGTCCATACGCCGGTGACACACGGCCATATCATCACAGTGGTGGCTTCAGGTAAGAAGAAGATCACGAAAGAGATGGCTCTGGAAGCATTTGAGAGACATCCGCGTATCCGTGTCGTACGCATCGATGATGGATTTATGGGCAATGCGTCCCTGTTTAAATACGCTCGGGATCTTGGACATCCGCGCGGCGATATGTATGAGATCGCTGTTTGGGAAGACAGCATCGTTGAGACTGGGGACGATATCATGTATGCGATCAACATCCCGCAGGAGAGCGTCACGATCCCTGAGACCATGGATGGTATCCGTGCGGCATGCGGCATGCAGGAGACAGGGACAGAGGCGACTGCAAAGACCAATGAGTATCTGAAGATCGGTCTGTTTAAGAAAAATAAATGATCTGCATTTATACATAGAGATATGAGAGCTGTCTGGGGCGGGGCAATAAAAAGCCCCGTCCCTTATGATATTTTGGCCATTATTTTTGGAAGGGGGTCAGTAAGATATGCGTTTTGGTATCCGGACCATTGATGAATTTGATGTCAACGATAAGACTGTTTTGTGCCGTATCGATATCAACCAGCCGGTGGATCGTGAAAAAGGCACTTTGAAAAGTACAGCCAGGATCCAGGCTTGTGTGCCGACGCTGAAGGAGCTGTCGGATAAAGGCGCAAAACTGGTGCTCATGGCACATCAGGGGAGCGATATTGAATATAAGAATTTTTACACGACAGAGCCGCACAGCAAAGCGCTCTCAGAACTGCTCGGCAGAGAAGTGCAGTTTATCCCGGATGTCTGCGGGCCGGCAGCGATCGAGAAGATCAAGTCATTGAGAGCGGGGGAGATCCTTTTGCTCGATAACGTGCGCTTTATGTCGGAGGAACAGACACTGTTCGAATTGAAACTCTGTCTGACACATGAGCAGCAGGCGGAGACTCTGCTCGTACGCAAGCTCGCTCCGCTGGCGGATCTGTATGTCTGCGATGCATTCGCGGCATCTCACAGGGATCAGCCTTCACTGTGCGGGTTTGAGCAGGTGCTCCCGTCTGCGATGGGACGTCTGTTCGAAAAAGAGTACTGCGTATTATCAGAACTGATGGATGCGCCGGAGCGTCCGTGCACTTTTGTCCTTGGCGGAGCGAAGATCGCGGATGCATTCCTGATGATGGAGACAGTCCTCAGAGCAGGCGTGGCCGATCATATCCTGCCAGGCGGACTGGTCGCCAATATCCTGCTCGCTGCAAAAGGAGAGGATATCGGTCAGGGGAGTATCGATTTCATTATGAAGTCAAATTATGGAGAATACATTGAAAAGGCGAAAGGACTCTACGAGCAGTATAAAAAATATATTGTGCTCCCGACAGATCTGGCATATACTGTAAATGGCGTGCGCAAGGAAGCAAAGCTCGGGGAGATACCTGAGAGTGCCGGCATCACAGATATCGGAGCGGAAACATCCGCTGTATATCAGGAATATATCCGCACGTCCAAGACTGTTTTTGTCAACGGACCGATGGGGATCTTTGAGGAAGAGCCCACAGAGTACGGGACGAAGGCTGTCTGGGAAGCTCTCGGAGATACAGATGCCTATACGGTCATCGGCGGAGGCGACAGTATCACGGCTACGACAAAATATGGCAAGACAGATGCGATCTCATACATCTGCACAGGCGGCGGAGCGCTGATCCGTTTCCTCACGGGAGAAGAGCTCCCGGTCGTTAAAGCGCTGCGCCATGGCGCAACGGTCAAATAACGTGCTGGGGGGATAGTCATGAAGATTGAACTTGGGATAGGGACTATGACACAGGCAGTGGAGATACCGGATGCGGACCTGTTGGATGTGCTGACGCCGAATAAAGTAGAGTACGACCTGATGGGCGAGGAGGAAGTGCGGCGCGCACTGGCAGAGCCGATCGGGGCGCCATTGCTCCGCGAGGTTGTGCGGCCCGGTGAGAAGATCGCGATCGTCACGAGCGATATCACCCGGCCAATGCCGACGTATGTCGTCATGCCGGCGCTTTTGGACGAACTCTACGCGGCCGGGGTGGAGGCAAAAGACATCACCCTTGTCTTTGCGCTTGGGAGCCACCGCAGCCATACGGAGGAAGAGAAGAGACATCTGGCGGGCGAGCGTGCTTACAATGAGATCAAATGCATTGACGGTGATGTATCCGACTGCGTGCACCTTGGAAAGACCGCCCACGGTACGCCGATCGACATTGTCCGTCCGGTAGCGGAAGCCGACAGGAGGATCTGTCTTGGAAATATCGAGTACCATTATTTTGCGGGCTATTCAGGAGGCGCAAAGGCGATCATGCCGGGCGTATCTACAAGAGAGGCGATCCAGGCAAACCATACGATGATGGTGGAGCCGGAAGCCTGCGCAGGGAACATCGCGACGAATCCGGTCAGGAAAGATATTGAAGAAGCGGCGTCGATCTGCGGCGTCGACTATATTTTGAACGTTGTGCTCAATGAGCATAAAAAGATCGTAAAAGCCGTGGCCGGCGATGTCACAAAAGCGCACCGTGAAGGATGCAGATTCCTGGATACACTGTATCAGAAGAAGATCTTGCAGCGCGCGGATATCGTGATCGTCTCACAGGGAGGCGCTCCGAAAGATCTGAATCTCTATCAGACGCAAAAAGCGCTTGATAATTCCAAACATGCGGTCAAAGACGGCGGTACGATCATCCTGGTGGGGTCCTGTAAAGAAGGTCTGGGTGAGAAGACTTTTGAAACATGGCTCACAGAGGCGAAAGGACCGCAGGATCTGATCGAGAGAGTGAAAAAGGATTTCAGACTGGGCGGACACAAAGCCGCGGCGATCGCAATGGTGATGCAGCATGCGGAAGTCTATCTCGTATCTGAGATGGAACCTGATCTTGTAGAGAGCCTGTTTATGAGACCGTATACAAATGTGCAGGAAGCTTTCGACGCGGCGATGGAGAAACAGGGAAAAGGCGCGAAGGTGATCGTGATGCCGTATGGAGGCTCCACGCTCCCATGCGTGGAAGGATAAGAAGAACTTATAGATATTTTATGATCGTGGTAAAAGAAAAGGAGAATGTTTTATGGATTACGCAAAAGAATCATTAAGATTACATGAAGAATGGAAGGGTAAGATCGAAGTGATCGCCACAGTCCCAGTCAGATCAAAAGAAGACCTTTCACTTGCTTATACACCGGGAGTCGCGCAGCCGTGTCTGGAGATCCAGAAGGATGTCAGCAAAAGCTATGACCTGACACGTCGTCATAATACATGCCTCGTTGTGACCGACGGTACGGCGGTGCTGGGTCTTGGGGACATCGGACCAGAGGCGGGTATGCCTGTTATGGAAGGGAAATGCGTACTTTTTAAAGCATTCGGAGATGTGGACGCTTTTCCGCTCTGTGTCAAGAGCCGTGATGTGGACACGATCGTAGAGACGATCTACCAGATCTCAGGCAGCTTCGGCGGGATCAATCTTGAGGATATTGCGGCTCCCCGCTGCTTTGAGATCGAGAAAAAACTGAAAGAGCGCTGCGATATCCCGATCTTCCATGACGACCAGCATGGGACAGCCGTCATCACTCTTGCCGGACTGATGAACGCGCTGAAAGTTGTCGGCAAGAAGATGGATGAGATCAAAGTCGTCATGAATGGCGCCGGCGCTGCCGCTATCGCGATCTGCAAGCTGCTCCTTTCAAACGGCGTAAAGGATATCACCCTCTGCGACCGCCGCGGCGCTATCTATGACGGGCGTACCGAGGGCATGAATGATATCAAAAATGAAATGGCAAAAGTGACCAATCTTGAGAAGAGAGCGGGAAGCCTTGCAGATATGCTCGTTGGAGCAGATGTGTTCATCGGCGTCAGCGCGCCGGGCGCAGTCACAACAGAGATGGTCAAGACAATGAGTCCTGACGCTATCGTATTTGCATGCGCAAATCCGACTCCCGAGATCATACCGGATGATGCTAAAGCGGGCGGCGCTGCTGTCATCGCCACCGGAAGGAGCGACTATCCGAACCAGATCAATAACGTACTTGCGTTCCCGGGTATTTTCCGCGGTACATTCGACGTACGCGCCAGCGATATCAATGACGAGATGAAGATCGCTGCCGCACGTGCCCTGGCAGGGCTTGTCTCTGAAGAAGAGTTGAACGCAGATTATATCATCCCGGCTCCGTTTGATAAGAGAGTCGGCCCTGCAGTCGCAAAAGCAGTCGCTGAGGCGGCAAGAGAGAGCGGGGTCGCCCGCCTGTAAAAAAAGACTGGAATATATGGCGCGGATGATATATTATAGTGATAATAAAGATCGAGGAGGTTCATATGTTGGATAGTGGTATGAAAAAAGATTTGCAGAAACTTGCATTGAAGATCCGCATCGGTGCCGTTGAGGAATTTAAAGCAAGAGGTTTTGGACATGTAGGCGGCTCCTTGAGTGTTGCGGATGTCCTTGCCGTATTGTATGGGGCGGTCATGAAAGTGGATCCGAAAGATCCGAAGATGGAAGGCCGGGATAAACTGGTCTGCTCCAAAGGGCATGCAGGTCCTGCAGTATATGCTGCACTTGCGATCAAAGGTTTTTTCCCGTATGAGGATATCAAAACTCTGAACCAGCCGGGAACAGATTTTCCGAGCCATTGCGACAGAAATAAGACGCCGGGTGTCGATATGACGACAGGTTCTCTGGGACAAGGCACATCTCTGGCTGTAGGCATGGCTATGGGCGATAAGATCAAAGGGCGTGACAGCAGGACATTCCTGATCGTTGGCGACGGCGAGATCGATGAAGGACAGGTCTGGGAAGCTGCGATGTTCACAGCGGGCAAGAAGGTCAACAATCTGGTCTGGCTGATCGATAACAACAAGAAACAGCTGGATGGCTATACGGAGGATATCCTGGATACAGGCGACCTTCGCGCAAAGTTTGAGGCGTTTGGCTTTGATGCCGTGCGCATTGACGGCAGCGATCTGGACCAGCTTTACGATGCGCTGACAAAACAGGCAGGAGAGAAGCCGATCGCGGTCATCCTTGATACAGTAAAAGGAAAGGGCGTCAAAGAAGTTGAAGAGACAATGAGCAACCATTCCATGACCATGCCGGAAGAGACATACGATCAGTGGCTGGCAGAGCTCAACAGTGAGCTGGATGCTTTAGGATAAGAAAGGGGGAAATGTAAGCGATGAAGATAGTATATAATGGCGAGAAAGACCGCGCATTTAAAGATGTATTGGGAGCTACGATCCCTCACCTTGCCCAGGTGGATCCGGACGTTGTGTATCTGGATGCCGATCTGATGGGGTGCATCGGGACTGCAAAATGGGCGAAAGAAGAGCCTGCGCGTGCGATCAACTGCGGCATTGCCGAGGCGAATATGGTCGGTATCGCTGCCGGAATGTCAGCCGTTGGCCTGAAACCTATTGTGCATACATTTGGACCATTTGCCTCCAGGCGCTGTTACGATCAGATCTTCCTGTCCGGAGGATATGCGAAAAATTCTGTGACAGTCATCGGGACAGATCCCGGCGTGTGCGCTGCTTTTAACGGCGGGACACATATGCCGTTTGAGGACATGGCTCTGTACCGCGCACTGCCCGGAGCCTATGTATTTGATATCACAGATGCTGCGATGCTCGAAGATGTCCTGACACAGTGTAAAGATATCCATGGCGTGAAATATATCCGCGTCGGCCGCAAGAACAACAAGAAGATATACGAAGACGGTTCCAAGTTTGAGATCGGAAAGGGTATCGTGACAAGAGAGGATGGCTCTGACGCGGTCATCATCGCATGCGGCATCATGGTCGCAAAAGCGATGGAGGCGGCAGAGATTCTGGCAGCAGAAGGCGTCAAGGTCACGGTCATCGACATGTTCACGGTCAAACCTCTCGACGAAGAGCTTGTCCTGAAATATGCTAAGAGTACAGGCGCTGTGGTAACGGCCGAGAACCACAACAAGATCGGAGGTCTGTACAGCGCGGTCGCAGATGTACTTTCTCTGAAACTGCCCACACCGATCGAGTATGTTGCGATCGAAGATGAGTTTGGCGAAGTTGGCCCGCAGGATTACCTGGAGGAACGCTTCAGACTCACAGCAGAGCATATCGTTGAAAAAGTGAGAGCGGCGATCGCAAGAAAATAATAAAAGTATGATAAGTGTGTAAGTCAGATCTGTGGTGTTTCTGACTTACACACTTTTTTACTTTTTAGGATATTCTGATGTTTGGCAGACAAAAAACAAACAGAGATATATCGAACATACATTAAAGTTTTTTCTACTTTTCCTGTGCTCTCTGAAATGATCGGTCCTGCTTTTGGGTGGATCCTTTCTTGTGCCTTGAGAGATGCCACCCACAGCAAGAGCCATGTCAAAACGGTCACCAGGCATGTATGGAAAGGACATATGGAGAGGGTGGAGGACATCCGCCATACCCGTGGGAACAAGGAGATCCATGGTCGGAGAAGAGAGACCATAGAGAGGTACATATCCGGAATATAGTCAAATCCGGCCTTTTTTTGTAATATATTTTGGAAAACATAAATTAGCCTTGCCTTTTTTATTATATTTACCTATACTAAATGGTAATGCACAGCAAAAATTTAAGAAAATATCAATAACAAAGAAGAGTAAACAAAAAAAGGAGACTAAAAATGCATAATGAAGTACAGATCAGACCTTTCAAAAAGGTCCTGGTCGCGAATCGAGGTGAGATCGCGATCCGCATCTTCCGTGCGCTGACCGAACTTGGCATCACCACCGTCAGCATCTATTCCAGGGAAGACCGCTATGCTCTTTTCCGTTCCAAGGCCGATGAATCCTATCCGTTGGATCCCCGCAAAGGCCCTATCGATGCGTATCTGGATATCGATACGATCATCAAGATCGCGCTGTCCGCGCAGGTAGACGCGATCCATCCGGGCTATGGTTTCCTTTCGGAGAATCCAGAATTTGTGGATGCCTGTGAGCACAGCGGCATTGTTTTTATAGGTCCGTCCAGTGATATCATGAACGCCATGGGGGACAAGATCTCTTCCAAGAAGATCGCGATCGATGCAAAAGTCCCGATCATCCCAGGGGT
Organism: Clostridia bacterium; assembly: GCA_910575625.1. Classification (GTDB taxonomy): domain Bacteria; phylum Bacillota; class Clostridia; order Lachnospirales; family Lachnospiraceae; genus MGBC164599. The sequence continues at coordinate 81,361 of CAJTFD010000006.1, read as the reverse complement.
GGACTATGCGATCAAAGATATCGAGACAGCCAAGAAGATCGCGGATCAGGTGGGTTTCCCGATCATGTTAAAAGCATCCAACGGCGGCGGAGGCCGCGGTATGCGTATCGTGTACCGTATGGAGGACTTGGAGAGAGAATTTGAAGGATCAAAGAATGAATCGAAAAAGGCATTTGGGGATGACAAGCTTTTTATCGAGAAATATCTAAGAGGGCCGAAACACATCGAAGTACAGGTCTTAGGGGATCATTACGGGAATGTGGTGCATTTATACGACCGCAATTGTTCCGTGCAGCGGCGGCACCAAAAAGTTGTGGAATACGCGCCGGCATTTTCCCTGCCGGATAAGACAAGGGAGATCATCTTCGAGTCTGCGATCCGTCTTTCGAGATTTGTGGGTTATCGCAATGCGGGCACGTTGGAATTTCTGGTGGATGAGGACAACAACCCCTATTTCATTGAGATGAATCCGCGTATCCAGGTGGAGCACACGGTCAGTGAAGAGGTGACAAATATCGACCTTGTCCAGGCGCAGATCTTAGTGGCCCAGGGTTATCCCCTGGATTCCGAGGAGATCGACATCAAGTCCCAGGACGACATCAAATGCGAGGGCTATTCGATCCAGACCCGTGTCACCACCGAAGACCCGTCCAACAATTTCCTCCCGGACACAGGGGAGATCACTGTCTACCGTTCCGGTTCCGGCAACGGGATCCGTCTGGACGGCGGGAACGCGTATGTGGGGGCGGTGATCACGCCTTATTACGACAGCCTGCTGGTGAAAGTGATCTCTTTTGGCAACACATTTAAAAGCGCTGTGCGCAAATCGGTGCGTGCGCTGCAAGAGATGCGTATCCGCGGCGTGAAGACGAATATCCCGTTCCTGATCAATGTGCTGAACCATCCAGATTTTACGGATGGAAAATGCCACACCACATTTATCGAGGAAACGCCGGAGCTGTTCCAGCTCGCAGAGAGCCAGGACCGTGCCACGAAGATCATTGAATTTATCGGCGACCGTATCGTCAATACCAGCGGCGGGAAAAAACCGCTCTATGAAAACCGCGTGCTCCCGGAGCTGGATCCGACGAGACCAGTTTACGGCGCAAGGGATGAGTTTTTGAAATTGGGAGCCGAAGGGCTCATGCAGAAGATCTTGAGAGAGGAAAAACTGTATGTCACTGATACGACCATGCGTGATGCACAGCAGTCCCTGATCGCGACCCGTATGCGCAGCAAGGATCTCTGCGGCGGCGCTTATGCGACAAACGCCTATATGCAGAATGCATTTTCTGTGGAAGCCTGGGGCGGGGCGACTTACGATACGGCCTACCGTTTCTTAAAAGAATCACCCTGGAAACGTCTGGAGGTGTTGAGGGAACGTATGCCGAATACCTTGATCCAGATGTTGCTGCGCGCATCCAATGCAGTGGGATACAGCAACTATCCGGATAATGTGGTGCAGGAATTTATCCGCATCTCCGCAAGACAGGGGATCGATGTGTTCCGTATATTCGACAGCCTGAACTGGGTGGAGAATATGAAGATGCCCATCGAGGAGGCATTAAAGACCGGAAAGATCGTAGAAGGTACGATCTGTTACACCGGGGATGTGAGCAGTCCCACAGAGACAAAATATACGCTGGATTATTATGTGAAGATGGCTCTGGAGCTGGAAGCCCTGGGATGCCACTGCATCGCGATCAAGGATATGGCCGGCCTGCTCAAGCCGATGGCGGCCAAGGAGCTTGTAAAAACTCTGCGATCCGAACTGCACCTGCCCATCCATCTGCACACCCACGATTCCACCGGAAACGGCGTGAGCACCATACTCATGGCCGCAGAAGCAGGGGTGGATATCGTAGATCTTGCCATAGAATCCATGTCTTCACTGACCAGCCAGCCGTCCATGAACGCTGTTGTCGAGGCGTTGAGAGGGAGCAAAAGGGACACGGGACTCGACTTTGAAGAGCTGGATCGGCTGAGCCGTTACTATGGCCGTGTGCGCAAGGTTTATAAAGACTTTGAGAGCGATATGGATGCGCCCAATGCGGAGATCTACAAATACGAGATCCCGGGAGGGCAGTATTCCAACCTCCTGGCGCAGGTGACCAGTATGGGTTCGGCAGACGATTTCGAGGCCATCAAAGGGCTTTATAAAGACGCCAACGACCTGCTGGGGAACATTGTCAAAGTGACCCCCAGTTCAAAAGCCGTGGGCGATCTGGCCATATTCATGTTTAAGAATGGCCTGACAAAAGAAAACATACTCACAGAGGGCGCCGGGCTTTCCTATCCGGATTCCGTTGTGTCCTATTTCCAGGGGATGATGGGCCAGCCTTACGGCGGGTTCCCCGAAAAACTGCAGAAGATCGTTTTAAAAGACATCGAGCCGCTGACAGAACGTCCAGGAAAGCTGCTGCCCCCGGAAGACCTGGAGGCGATCAAGAAATATCTGATCGAGAAATACCATTATGAAGATAGATCTAAGGAAGTGATGGAGCAAAAAGCGATCAGTTACGCGTTGTATCCGAAGGTCTATGAAGATTATTGCCAGCACTTTAAAATGTATAACGACGTGACCAGGCTGGAGAGCCATGTCTATTTCTACGGCCTGCGCAAAGGAGAGGAGACATACCTGAAGATCGGGGAGGGGAAAGAGCTGCTGATCAAGTACATAGAGGCCAGCGACCCGGATGAGGAGGGCTTCCGTACACTGATGTTCCAGGTAAACGGATCCGTGCGTAGTATTAAGATCCTGGATAAAGACCAGGAGATCAAGAGCGACCGAAAACTGAAAGCCGATAAGAACAATCCGCTCCACCTCGGGTCCTCGATCCCGGGGACAGTGGGTAAGATCCTTGTAAAAGAAGGCGACCTGGTGATCGAAAATATGCCGCTGATGACTGTGGAAGCCATGAAGATGGAGACGACAGTAGTCTCTAAGGTAAATGGTTCAGTGGATAAGATCTATGTAGAAGAAGGGGAGGCCGTACACCAGGACGACCTGCTGCTGTCTTTTCAGCTTGCGAAATAGTCGACTGTCATGCGGATAAAAAATGTAAGAGTATTTACGGAGGAACAGAAGTTCCAGGACGGTGAGATCCACATCGCAGACGGCCTTTTTACGGAAAAGGCCAAAGATCCGGGCGAGGTCTTAGACGGGGAGGGATGTTATGCGATCCCCGGGCTGATCGATATCCATCTGCATGGCTGTAAAGGCTATGATCTTTGCGATGGGACGTTGGGCGCACTGGGCGCGATCGCGCGATACGAAGCGTCCGTCGGGGTGACAGCCATCGCCCCGGCCACCATGACGCTGTCGGTGGAAATGTTGGAACATATCCTTTCCGTAGCTGCACAGTACCGCAAAGAGAGCCGGGAGGGCGCGGATCTGCTGGGGATCAACATGGAAGGTCCCTTTATCAGCAAAGAGAAAAAAGGCGCCCAGGATGAAAAACACATCATCCCCTGCAGTATGGAAGTTTTTAGGCGGTTTGAGAGGGCGTCCGGCGGGGCAGTGCGATATATCGCCGTCGCGCCGGAAGAGCCGGGAGCGCTCGCATTTGTGGAACAGGTAAAGGGAAGGGTCACAGTCTCTGTCGGGCACACAAATGCAGATTATGAGCAGGCGAAAAAAGCTTTTGAAAAAGGGGCCAGCCATGCCGTCCATCTATACAATGCCATGTCCCCATTTACCCATCGTGCACCGGGGGTGGTGGGGGCTGTGTCTGACAGCGGACATGTGATGGCGGAGCTGATCTGCGACGGGGTCCATGTCCATCCGTCTGTGGTGAGGGCTGCGTTTCGGATGCTGGGCAGCGGCCGGATCATACTGGTCAGTGACAGTATGCGCGGTACAGGCATGCCCGACGGGACGTACACATTGGGTGGGTCTGCGGTCCGTGTAAAGGGCAGGCGCGCCACACGGGCTGCAGATGGGACGCTCGCCGGTTCTGTTACAGATCTGATGGATTGTCTGCGGACGGCAGTAAAAGAGATGGGCATCTCCTTGGAGGAGGCGGTCACCTGTGCGGCGGTTAATCCGGCAAAAAGTTTGGGAGAGTATGGAACGTATGGTTCCATCTCTCCCGGAAAAAAAGCCAATCTGGTCTTATTGGATCAAGGATTGGATGTGAGAGCGGTCTTTAAAGACGGGGAGCGGATCAGATGATCCCTAATATCTGATCTCCCGTCCCTCTAACCGCCACTGTCTGAATTCCGCCGATATAGACAGCAGAAGGTCTGAAGAAGAATTCAGCGCGGTCTCCACAGAATCCTGAACAACGCCGATGATAAATCCTACGCCGACAACCTGCATAGAGATGTCGTCCGGGATACCGAACAGGGAACAGGCCATAGGGATCAAAAGGAGCGATCCTCCGGCTACCCCGGAAGCGCCGCAGGCAGATAACGCAGCCAGTACACTCAGGATGATCGCGGTCGGTATATCCACCGAGACACCTACAGTGTGTGCGGCGGCCATAGTCATGACCGTGATCGTGATGGCGGCTCCGTCCATGTTGATCGTAGCTCCTAAAGGTATGGTCACTGAATAGTTGTCTTTGTTCAGACCGATCTCTTCGCAGACTTCCATGTTGATCGGGATGTTCGCAGCGGAACTCCTGGTGAAGAATGCGGTGATCGCGCTGCGTTTCAGGCACTTGAAGATCAGCGGGTAAGGGTTCTTGCGGATGCACCAGTACACCATGATCGGGTTGGTGACAAACGTGATGAACAGCATACAGCCGACCAGGAGAGCCAGGAGTTTTCCGTATTCCGTGAAGATCTCAAGCCCGCTGGTGGATACAGTGTTGAACACAAGCCCCAGGATACCGAAAGGCGCCAGGTTGATGATCCAGGTCACCAGCGTGGATACGGCGGCGGAAATGTCCTTGAGTACTTTCTTTGTATGCTCTGCTGCGCCCCTGAACGCGATGCCTAAGAGTACGGCCCAGGAGAGTATCCCCAGATAATTTGCCTGCGCGAGGGAATTGATCGGGTTTGATACCACGTTGAGGACCAGGGACTGCAGGACTTCGGCGATGCCGCTGGGTGCGGCCGTATCCGTGCCTGCCTCTGCCAATGTCAGGGTGATCGGTATGAACATACTGGTAAATACGGCGATGATCGCGGCCAGCAGTGTGCTGAACATATATAATATAATGACTGTCTTGATGACTCCGCCGTGGGTCTGCCCGGCATTGCACAGGGAGCTGATGACTAAAAAGAATACCAGGATCGGAGCCACGGATTTTAACGCGCCTACGAATATATCCCCCAGTATGGCGATCCCAGTTACTTTCGGGCACAAGAGTCCCAGTGCCACGCCGATGATCAGCCCGCCAAGGATCCTTTTTACCAGGCTGATGTCCATCCATTTTTGAAATAGATTATTCATGTTTCCTTCCTCATCTGTCTTTCTACATGTTCTTTTAGTTTCTCGAAGCTTTCGGAACTGATCACGTGCTCGATCCGGCAGGCATCCTTCGATGCTGTTTCCGGATCGACGCCCAGTGTCGTCAGCCATTTGGTCAGGAGGAGATGGCGTTCGTATATTTTTTTTGCGATGGAATATCCTTTATCCAAAAGGGTTATGTAACCGTCTTTGTCCATTTGGATATATCCGTTATTCCGCAGGTTTTTCATGGCGACGCTGACACTGGGCTTAGAAAATGACAGTTCATTTACGATATCGATGGAACGCACCTGTCCCAGGCGGTTGTGCAGGACAAGGATCGTTTCCAGGTAATTCTCTGCCGACTCCTGGATCTTCAACTTTTTCACCTCACTTTGATAATTTGATGATTTTACACTAATACTATCAAAAAAAAGTTGAATATGCAAGGCAATCTGCATAAATATTGACAAGGATCGTTGGAGAGGCTAATATTTATATTGGTCTAGAGTGTATCTGAAAAAAAGTCATGACAGAAGGGAAGAGAGCAATGCAGTATATACTAAATTGCAGACAGATGAAAGAGGCAGACCTCTATACGATAGAAAAGATAGGGATCATGTCCGTGGTCCTCATGGAGCGTGCGGCTCTGGCGGTGGCGGATGAGATCATCAGGGAAGAGCGTGAGCCGGGACGTATCCTTGTGATCTGCGGTACCGGGAATAACGGGGGAGACGGGCTGGCGGTCGCCCGGCTCCTCCATTTAAAAGGCCATAAAGTTTTTGTGGAATGTGTGGGAAAACCGGATAAAATGACAGCGGAGACTCAGAGGCAGTATGATATTGTCAGAAATTATCAGATCCCTGTTGTCAATAACCCGGACTATAGAGAATATACTACTATAGTAGATGCCCTGTTTGGCATAGGGCTGACCCGTCCGGTGGAGGGGGTATACAGGCAGAAGATCCTGGCGGTAAATGAAAGCGGAGCATACATCTGGAGTGTGGATATCCCTTCCGGGATCGATGGGGATACGGGCAGGGTCATGGGTGCAGCGGTCCGTGCGGACGCCACGGTCACTTTTGCTTTCGCTAAGGCGGGGCATCTCCTCTATCCGGGCAGGAAATATGCAGGACATCTGAGAGTGGGAGATATTGGGATCTATGCCCATCCACAGGAACGGGCGGGTTATGCCCGCTGTTTTGAACGGGAGGATGCCGGGCGGCTGCTCAGCCGGGAGCCGGACGGGCATAAAGGTACGTTCGGCAAAGTGTTGGTGGCAGCAGGCAGCATGGGGATGAGCGGCGCGGCGTATTTTGCCGGAGGCGCAGCCTATGCTGCGGGCGCCGGGATGGTGAAGATCTGTACGGTACAGGAGAACAGGCAGATCCTCCAGGCGCTGCTGCCGGAGGCCCTTTATGGGACATGGGATGAGGGGACGCTGAAAAAAAGTATAGAGTGGTGCGACGCTGTGGTCGCAGGCCCGGGGATCGGCCAGGGGGAAGAAGCCCTCCGTATGCTGGGATATCTGTTGGGAGCCGGGCGGGAGAAGGATCTGCCCATGGTCCTGGATGCGGATGCATTGAATCTGATCAGCGCGCATCCTGGATTGAAGGACAGGCTTTACGGGCGGTGTGTGTCCACGCCCCATATGATGGAACTGAGCCGTTTGATGGGGGAAGATACAGAGATGTTGAGGGAACAGCCCTTTGACACGGCAGAGAGATTTGCCAAAAGTTATCCCGGGACATTGGTATGGAAAGACGCCTGTACGATCATAAGATCTGCGCAGGGAGCGATGTATCTGAACCAGAGCGGGAATGACGGGATGGCCACAGCGGGTTCCGGTGATGTGCTGGCGGGCTTATTGGGAGGGCTGCTGGCATCCGGGCTGGATCCGGCCGAGGCCGTGCCGCTGGGCGTCTATCTCCACGGCGCCGCGGGGGACGCCGCAAAAGAACAAAAGGGCAGACATGCCATGACAGCCAGGGATATCCTAAAGGGGATCCCGGTGGCGATCAGAGGCGGGGATGTGTAAACCCTGCCGTACATAGAAGCAGGTTGTGTATACTCCGGAAAAAATTGGGAAATACTATGGTCAAAACATAGGAATCGGAGTGAGGATGCAGTGATAATTAAAAGAGGGGATATATTTTATGCAGATCTAAGACCAGTGGTCGGCAGCGAACAGGGTGGGATCCGCCCTGTCCTGATCATACAGAACGATATCGGGAATAAGCACAGTCCTACGGTGATCTGTGCCGCGATCACATCCAAGATGAACAAGGCAAAGCTGCCGACCCATATCGAGATCGATTCTTCGGAGTATGCGATCGTGAAGGATTCGGTCATCTTGCTGGAGCAGCTGCGGACCATCGATAAGCGGCGGCTGAAGGACAAGGTGTGCCATCTGGACAAGCGCATTTTAGAGAAAGTGGACCATGCCCTGGGGATCAGCCTGGAGCTGCCCGTTTAGGCTACATAGGCCGCCGCATATCTGAATATCCTTGACGGATCGTCTTGAAGATGATACCATAAGAGCGATATAGAAATGGTACGGATAAAGGAGAGGAAAAATGTCAGGACATTCAAAATTTGCGAATATAAAGCACAAAAAAGAAAAGAATGATGCTAAGAGGGGCAAGATCTTCACGGTCATCGGCAGGGAGATCGTGGTGGCGGTCAAGGAGGGCGGCCCCGATCCGGAAAATAACAGCAAGCTGCGCGACGTGATCGCCAAGGCGAAGGCCAACAACATGCCCAACGACACGATCGAGCGCGGGATCAAGAAAGCAGCCGGGGATGCGACGGCGGATAATTATGAATATGTGACCTATGAGGGATACGGGCCCAGCGGTATCGCGATCATCGTGGATGCCCTGACGGACAACAAGAATCGGACAGCCGGGAATGTGCGCAGCGCTTTTACAAAGGGGGGCGGCAGCATCGGCACCCAGGGCTGCGTCTCATTTATGTTTGATAAAAAAGGACAGATCATCATCGACCGCGAGGAATGTGAGATGGACGGGGATGATCTGATGATGCTGGCTCTGGACGCGGGGGCCGAGGATTTCCAGGAGGAAGAGGACAGTTTTGTGGTCCTCACGGACCCGGATGCGTTCAGCCAGGTGAGGGAGGCTCTGGAGAAGGAGGGTGTGCCTATGGCGGAGGCCGAGGTCACGATGCTGCCCCAGACTTGGGTGGAGCTCACCGATGAGGCGGTCATCCGGAATCTCCAGAAGACGTTGGATCTTCTGGAGGATGATGACGATGTACAAGCGGTTTATCACAATTGGGATGAGTAGATCTCATCCGGGACATGTATGCACAATGAGCGCATTGTTTTGGTGAAGTGCTCTTGAGAGGATCGATGATATGAGTGTAGGACAGGGAGAAGATGGAAAATACTCCTGGTCTTACACTTTTTTTGTTTAGGAACTGCGCCCCATTGGCAGGAGGATGACAAAACAAGCCCCACCCCCAGGCGTATCCTCCACATGGATCTCTCCTCTGTGCAGCCGGACCATCTCCCGGGCGATGCACAATCCCAGTCCGAAATGTTTTTTATCATGGTGGGCCGCATCCATCCTGTAAAATCTTTCAAATATCAGTTCTTTTTTATCGTCCGGGATCCCGGGGCCGTTATCTGCCACCTGGATCACAGTCTTTTCCCGTTTTTGGGAAAGGTTTAAGCCGATCCGTCCCTGAGCGGGGGTGTAGGAGAGTGCATTTTCCAGCAGGATCTCCATCACCTGGGTCATGCGGTCCAGGTCCCATTTCTGGGGCAGCACGGATCCGTAAGGGAGGGAGATATCCAGCTGGATGGATCTCTCTCTGGCCTGGGGCAGGTATCGTTCGTATATCTCTAATAAGAAAGTATCCGGTTCCACCTGGGAGGGGTGAAAGCTCCAATGTCCGCTGTCCGCGTTGGCCAGGGAGAGCATATCGCTGATCAGCCGCTCCATGCGATGTCCCTCCTCCTGGATATTGGCGGCAAACTGCTGCTGTTTTTGGACGGGTGCATTTTGCATGGCGGAGAGGCTGGATAAGATCACAGTCAGGGGGGAGCGCATTTCATGGGAGGCGGCGGCGACAAACTCTGTCTGACGGCGGCGGCTCTCCTCCATCGGGAGCAGCATGCGCCGGGTGAAAAACCAGGAGAAGACAGCCAGGAGGAGGAGCGCGGCGGCGGACGCAGCCAGGAACAGAAGATCCTGCCGCCGGGCCAGGGCTTTCTCGTCTGCAAGTGGATACAGGGTGGTCACACGGAGGGGGTCCCCCTCCCTGGGGATCACGGATACGGACGCGTAATAGCCGTCTTCCTGGTCAAGGGCGAATGTGGCGGTCTCTGTCACTTTTCGGTTTTGTTCCCGCAGGCCGGCCTGTTGCTCTGCCAGCGCAAAGAGGCGTAGAACCTCTGTTGGATGGTGCAGGGTATTAAAAAAGAGCGGCGTATCCCCATCTGTGATAAAGACCTGGAAATGGCGGTCCCGTTCCAGTTCCAACAGCCATGGGTGGGAGATCACCGGCTGGTTTTCCAGGTAGGAGATCATGGAAGATACGTTTTTTTCAAAGGATGCGAAGCTCTGTCTGGAAGTGTCCGCGTGCAGGACGGCAAGGCAGGCGCAGGTCATGGCCAGGAGGATGGAACCGGTGACCAGGGTGCAGAAGACGGTGAGCTGCAGATGGAGTTTTTTGAACATGGTCTTAAACATGGCCTTCCTCCAGTCGATATCCGATCCCGCGGACTGTCTTCAGGCTGACGGAGCTCTCAACTGCCTTCAGCCTGCGGCGGGTAAAATGTATATAATTGTCCAGGTTGCCGTCCTCCACATCCGCTCCCGTGCCCCACACCCGGTCCAGGATCGTGCCGCGGGGGAGGGTCTGCCGGGGATTGCGCAAAAAGAGCTCTATCAGGCTGCCCTCCCGTTTGGACAGGGTGCAGGATCTTGTCCCGCAGGAGAGGATATTCTGCTGGGTGTCGTAGCGGAGGTCGCCGAAGACGAGCGCCCCGCGGTTGAGCATGGAGGGCGGCCGTCGGACCACGCAGCGTATCCGCGCCATCAGTTCCTGGAAAGCAAAAGGTTTTACGATGTAGTCGTCCGCGCCGCAGTCCAGGCCAGTGACTTTATCAGAGAGCTCTCCCAGGGCCGTGAGGAGGATGACCGGGGTCTGGATATTTTTTTCCCGGATCGTCCGCAGGATGGTGAGGCCGTCCATGGAGGGCAGCATGCGGTCCAGGATCGCAAGGTCGTAGCTGTGGGTGAGCAAAAGCTCCAGCCCGTCCCGGCCGTCCTGACAGGTGTCCGCCCGGCACCGCTCCTGTTCAAATTGATATTGTAATGTCTCACATAATCTCTCATCGTCTTCGATCAGTAATATATGCATACGTCCTCCTTTGCGGCCGTTTCTTTCTCTTGATATCATAACACAGATGGGTGGGGAAAACCTCTAAAGAATCTCTAAAAAGGATGAAAAGTGCGGAAAGCAAAAACAGCAGTTACTGGTCAGACCAATAACTGCTGTCTTCTGATATCGGGGCAACAAGATTCGAACTTGCGACCTCACGGTCCCGAACCGTGCGCTCTACCAAACTGAGCCATGCCCCGGACAAAAACTATTATAACACATTTTGACAAAAAAGAAAGCCTTTTTTTATATTTAATAAAATTGTAATATATACACTAAAAGTATTGCAAATCATTTAAAAATAAGTTAGAATAAGGATAAGGAAATTTGAAATAGGGGGAATGGATATATGACAACGAAGAAACGTGCAGCCGCTCTTATGGCGGCAGTCCTGCTGGCAGCGACCACAGTGTCCGGGCCGGCCACAGCTTTTGCCGGTCCCGTGCAGGAGGCGCTGCCGGCAGAGCCTGCCCTGGAAAATATCGGGGCGGTCGTGGACGATACGATGTCTGCGGATATCGCTGACGCTCCGGCATCCGTGTCTGGGGATACGGATTGGACGGCAGGAGAAGGGCAGGTGATACCCGGGGACGGGGCGGATGGAAATGCAGGCGGTGTCCCGGAAGGGGTCAAGAGAGAGGAGCATGGAGAAGACAAAGAGGAGGTCATAGAGGCGGTCCCGGAAGAGGTCATAGAGGAGAGACCAGAAGGGATCATAGAAGAGATCATGGAGGAGATCCCAGGGGAGGGGAATGCCCCGGAGATCGATGCGGCAGGCTACACCGGGCGTGTGGCTCCGGAGGATCTGTTGGATCAGGAGAAACTGGACCAGGCACTGGCCGACGGGCTCGTGGAACTGATCCCGCCTGCAGACAGTGTCAATGAAGAGTACCAGCGGGCCGGTGCGGCGAATGGCAATATCATCGACGTGGCCAGCCGGGAAGTGGGCGTTTCCGGCCGTCCGAATAAATATACATATTGGCTGGGATCCATAAGCGGTACATATGCCTATGCCTGGTGCCACGCTTTCGTGTCCTGGTGCGGCGCGCAGGCAGGCAGTGACCAGGTGCCCCGGTCAGCCAGCTGTTTCTACGGCGCGCAGGCATTTAAAGCCCGGGGGCAGTGGAAGAACAGGATCAGCGGCTATGTGCCCAAAGCCGGGGATATCATCTATTTTGACTGGAATGCCAACGGCAGCTATGACCATGTGGGCATCGTGCATTATGTGAGCGGCGGACGGGTCCATACGATCGAAGGCAACGCCAGCGATGCGGTGCGCTACGATGGGGGCCGCACAGGCGGGTATGCCCTGACGGACAGCCAGATCATCGGCTACGGCACGCCCTCCTATGTGACGATCCCGCAGGATGCGCAGACGCGGGGGTGTCTGGACGAGGTCACAGGAGGGAACGGCAAAGTGACGGTGAGGGGCTGGGCTTTTGATCGGGAAGATCTGGCCCGGGCTCTGGACATCCATGTGTATGTGGGCGGTGAGGCAGGATCCGGCGCGCCCGGTCATACCATAAGAGCGGACAAGGACAGGCCGGATGTGGACGCAGTCTATCCCGGCGTGGGAGAGCAGCATGGTTTTGAAGCTACGGTCTATACCAGTGCATCCGGGACCCTGCCCATCTATGTGTATGCGGTCAGTGCAGGTGCGGGGAAAAAGGAGACGCTGATCGGCTACGGCACAGCCCAGGTCCAGAAAGACGCGGAGAAACCGAAGATCAGCAGCGTAAAGGTAAGCGGCATCACTGTGGAAGGCTACACCGTGACCTGTAAAGTGACGGACAACGTGGCCGTAGAGAAAGTGGAATTTCCTTCCTGGCACGAGTCAAAGTCCGGGGACCAGGCCGTGTGGTTTAAAGGCACGGTAGAAAATGGCGTGGCCACATGTTTTATCCCGATCAGTGAGCTGGGCGGTCAGAGCGGGACATATACGACGCACATCTACGCGTATGATAGATCCGGGAACTACGCGCTGGCAGGGGCAGAAGAAGTGGCGATCGACCTTGCGGACCTGCAGCAGTATGAGATACAGAATCTCAGCACCGGTTTCATCGCGCGGATAGAGGATGTGAAGAGCAAAAAAGCCCTTACGGGCCAGCTGGAGAGTCGGACCGTCAGCATCCGTACAGATACAGGCGCGGCGGAACAGGTCTGGGCATTTGCACGGGATAAGGACTACAGTTACTCCATACAGCTGAGCGCAGACAGTGCATATCTGGCGGTCGGCCAGGCAGACAGCGTTTCATCCGATAGCCTTGCTGCCTCGGATGTTTCCGGCACCGCCAATGCGACGCTGGCGGACGGCCAGACGAAGATACCGCTGTGGCGTGTGCGGAAAGCGGATGAGGACAGCTGTTATCTGGAATTGGCGGACGGCAGCGGGCGCGTACTCACCCAGGGGGATACACAGCAGGGCCAAGATATCCGGGAGGATGCGCCTGTTGTGCGCCTGGAGGCATTTGGCGCGCAGGAGGGACAGCGTTTCAAGATCCAGAAGCTGTCCACCAATGTGACGAAACTCAGCCTGAAAAAAGAGACCCTCACATTTACAGAACCCCAGCAGACAGAACAGCTGGCCGTCACCGTCAAGCCAAAGAGCGCGGCGGACGAGAAGATCTGCTGGGCCAGCAGCGACGAGAGGGCCGCATCCGTCGATAAGGACGGGCTTGTCAAAGCCATCGGTAACGGCACAGCCGATATCACCGCGTCCACAGAAGACGGGAGCATGACAGCCACCTGTAAAGTCACGGTGCAGATCAAGCCCACAGGCGTCAAGTTAAATAAAGAGAAAGTGACGTTAAACGCGAAAGGGGCCACAAAAAAACTCCGCGCCACAGTCACCCCCGAAAACGCAAAAGATAAAACAGTCACCTGGAGCAGCAGCGATGCGAAGGTCGCGTCCGTGGATCAGAGCGGACTGGTAAAGGCTGTATCAAACGGGACAGCCGTGATCACAGCCGAGACCGTGGACGGCAAGCTCACAGCCAAGTGCACTGTAACGGTCCAGATCCCGAAAGTGGGGGCCGGAGGGACGATAAAGAGCGGCAGTTATACCTATACGGCAGACCACATCATCAGCTCGGCGGGAGACAAGACGATCATCTACCGTCAGAAAAAAAATAGCAGTAAGGAAAAAATGGCCCAGATAGGGGCAAAAGTCTACCTGCAGCGGGTATACGCTAAAAAACTGTATTATGAGCAGGCAAAGAAGGGCGGGCGAGACCTCTATGCGATCGACACCGGCACATTTACAAAACAGCTGATCCGGAAAGATTCTGTCATTGCGGCAGAACAGGGCAGGAAGCTCATCGTAAAACCCTATGCGGCAAAGATCAAGAAACAGACCTACTATATACTGGACACAGTGACAGGAAAAGAAAAGACTCTCTCCACAAAATGCCTGGGAGCCGTCCTGACAAAGACAAAGATCTACTACGCGGAAGCTGTTTCCGGCAAGACAGGCAAAGGCTGGAAGGTCAAGATACGCTCCTGTAACCTTTCCGCCGGCAAAAAGAAAGACCTCACGGGCAAGATCACCGTGGAAGCCTGCGAGACGATCACTGCGAGATCCGTCACCTACCGATCCCAAGGGAGACGTTACCAGTACACATACTCCACAAAAAAGAGGAAGAAACTGTCTTGATACGCTTTTTGTCTTATGATAAAATGAATCCACAGCCATATTATGGATAAAAAAAGTTAATTTACTATGAAAGTCCTGAAGGTACAAAATGACCGACTTTCATTCACGGTGATGTCTGCACAGGCAGACATGTCAATTTAGGGAGATAGAGATGGAAGACTTGATTTTTTTGGAAGAACAGCATGTCAGCCCGGAGCTGATCGACGGTGTGCGCAGGTTCCGGGAACAGTATCCGGTGGCGGAGGAGGCGGCCGACAGGATCGTCCGGCCGATGATCACATTTTATGGAAAAGATATTCTGGAGATGGCGATCGCCGCATTGTTAAAAGGGGAGAATATCCTGCTGACAGGCCCGAAGGCCACAGGTAAGAACATCCTGGCGGAGACGCTGGCCTATATATTCAACCGTCCCGCCTACAATGTATCGTTCCATGTCAACACCAGCAGCGCGGAGCTGATCGGGACGGACACATTTGAGGACAACCAGGTCAAGCTGCGCCGGGGGAGCATCTACCAGTGTGCCCAATACGGCGGATTCGGCATCCTGGACGAGATCAACATGGCGAAAAACGACGCGGTGTCGGTCCTGCATGCCACACTGGACCACCGCCGGAGCATCGACGTGCCCGGCTACCATAAGATCGACCTGCACCCGGCGGCCCGGTTCATCGGTACGATGAATTACGGCTACGCCGGAACGAAGGAGCTGAACGAGGCGCTGGTGTCCAGATTCCTGGTGATCGATATGCCGTCCCAGACTGCGGAGACCCTGGGCTTTATCATCCGCACCTCCTATCCCCAGGTGAAGCCGGAGGCGGTGGAGCAGTTTGTGGGGCTGTTTTTGGATCTGCAATTGAAAGCGGATAACAGCGAGATCTCCACGAAGGCCCTGGACCTGCGGGGGCTTTTGGCGGCTCTCGGCACCATACAGACGGGCCTGCGGCCCCTGCAGGCCGTGCGCATGGGGGTCACGAACAAGACCTTCGATATTTTTGAAAAAGAGATCGTGGATGATGTGGTCCTGACCCGGATACCGGAAGAGTGGACCAGGGAAAATGTCTATGGATGAGAATCAGCTGGAATTAGAAAATCGGATCAAAAACCTTTTGTGGACCGTGAGCGGGGATTATACTCTGGACATGAAGCCGGACGTGGAGGCGTTCCTGCGGGCAAAAGAGATCGCCTTATACGACGGGGTGAAGCAGGGGGCTTTTGCCAAATACTATGATAAAGAAGAACTGGGCCTCTACCTGGTCAAAAAGATCTACATGCAGGCGGAGGAGGGGCCGTTGACCTATATCGCGCAGCTGTGTATGGAGGAGGCGGTGGGGGAGCGGATCCGGGCCGAGCGGCCGGGGGTGGAGTCCATCCGTAAAAAAGCCTTCAGCGCGATCCTGGAACAGGAGTTGGGCCACATGGCGCACACCCCCTGGGGCAGGCTGAAATTTGCCCTGCTCAGAGAGGCCATCGAGGGCTCATACCCGGCGGAAAAGCGGATCCGGGCCTGGATGGATCAGATCTATCAGTGCAAAGACACCCGCAACAGCGGGGAGCTGATCCAGCTCATCGACCGGCTCTACAACCAGGTGGTGGATCCCGCCTTTGAGAGAGAGCATGGGAGTCTGGAGAAAGTCCTGGCCGTGACCATCGAGGAGCTGACCGAGTTTTCCTGGCAGGATTTCCTCTCGGAGGAGATGTATGAGGATGCCCTGGAGACCTATCTGGAGCGGCTGACCGAGAACATCACCAACATGGAGAGCCTCTTTGAGGAGAAGGAGCCCGAGGAAAAAAAGGAGGATGCCCCGCCTCCCAAGAAAGTGATCAAGGTGGTCACGCCGGAAGCCTTGCAGAAGATGTACACGTATGTGGAGCTGAACTATGGCCGGACATACCTCTCAGAACTGGAAAATAAGAAGATCAACTACCATATGTGCCGGGACATCCACAGCGACTGCAGCCTTTATTTTACAGAGGGGATCCTGCGAAATCCTGTAAGAAACAATTATCAGTTAGGCTATGCGCGGAAATCCCGGGAGAAGAACAGATTCCTCTACCACGATAAGCACCGGACGGTCAAGCGCAACATCAGCGTCCTCACGGAGACTTTAAAAAAATCCCTGATCATGCGCAGCGAGGTCACGGAGGTGGATGCCCACTGGGGGCGTGTGGTGCCGGCGAAGATGTGGAAAGTGGGCCGTACAGATGATACCCGGCTGTTTTGCCAGGAGATCAAGGGCGACAGCGCGGATTTTGTGGTGGACGTGCTGATCGACGCCAGCGGATCCCAGCGTTCCCGGCAGTCAGAGGTGGCGATCCAGGGCTATATGATCAGCGAGAGTCTGAGCAATGTGGGGATAGCCCACCGGGTCATGAGTTTCTGCACGTTCTGGGATTACACGATCATGCATCGTTTCCGGGATTACGACGACGACAGGAGCAAAAATGAGCGGATCTTCGACTATATGACATCCTCCAACAACCGGGACGGGCTGGCCGTGAAGGCGGCGGGCTATGGGCTTTTGCAGCGGGATGAGGAGAAGAAGATCTTGATCATATTAAGTGACGGCCGTCCCCATGACGTGGTCGTAAACCGGCCCAATGCGCGTAATCCCAAGCCCTACGAGGGCGCGTACGCGATCAAGGACACCGGCTTCGAGGTGCGCAGGCTGCGAAACGCCGGGGTCAGCGTGTTGGGGGTGTTTGCCGGGGAGGAGAAGGACCTGGCCACGGAGAAGAAGATATTCGGCAAAGATTTTGCGTACATCCACGACATTGAAAATTTTTCCAGGATCGTAGGTAAATATCTGACACGCCAACTGGATAGGGATCTATAAAAATGTTGGAAAAGTCAGGGCGCTTGATCAGATATAGGTAATTTTATACAAAAAAAAAACGGTATTCTAAGATTTCCACTTTCTTTTTTGGCTATTTTGTATTAGAATGATAGGAGAGAAACTGTTGTAGGAGCCTGGAAAGAGAGAAGGGATCGGAAGGTGAAAAGATGATATCGAATCAGGTGCTTCAGAATACGATTGAGGGATTAAAAGAAATATCGAGGACAGACTTGTGTATCATGGATGTGAAAGGAAAAGTCCTGGCTTCTACATTTGCAGAGAACGTCTCTGTTTTTGTGGAAGTGAAAGCCTTTGCAGAGTCGCAGGCCGAGAGCCAGCTGATCAAAGGTTATCAATATTTTAAAGTCAGTGACGATAACCAGCTGGACTATATACTGGTGGTGCATGGGGACAACGAAGATACTTACATGATCGGTAAACTGGCCGCGTTCCAGATACAGAGCCTGATCGTGGCTTATAAAGAACGTTTTGACAAGGACAGCTTCATCAAAAATCTGCTGCTCGACAACCTGCTCCTGGTGGATATCTACAACCGGGCGAAGAAGCTCCACATCGAGGCGGACGTGCGCAGGGTCGTGTTCATCTTGGAAGTCCTGCATGACAAGGAACACCATTCCGTGGAAAATGTCAAAGCCCTGTTCCACGGCAAGAGCGGTGATTTCATCACGGCGGTGGATGAGAAGAGCATCATCATCGTAAAAGAGCTGGCCGAGGACGAGGGCTATGAGGAGATGGATAAACTGGCCCGGAGCATCCTGGATTCCCTGGGCCTGGATAAGCAGTCCGGCAGCCACATCGCCTACGGGGCCATCGTCCGTGAACTCAAGGAAGTGTCCCGGTCGTACAAGGAGGCCCGCATGGCCCTGGATGTGGGCAAGATCTTTTTCGGCGAGCGGGATGTGATCGCGTACAGCTCCCTGGGGATCGGGCGGCTGATCTACCAGCTCCCCATACCGCTGTGCAAGATGTTCATCCGCGAGATCTTCGAGAGCAAATCCCCGGATGATTTCGACGATGAGATCCTGACTACGATCGACAAGTTCTTCGAGAACAGCCTGAATGTTTCGGAGACGTCCCGGCAGCTCTATATCCACAGGAATACCCTGGTATACCGCCTGGATAAGCTGCAAAAAAGCACGGGCCTGGACCTGCGGGTGTTTGAGGACGCGATCACGTTCAAGATCGCGCTGATGGTGGTGCGCTATATGAAATATATGGAAACCCTGGAATATTAGAAAAAGGTGTTGTATTTTCTTGAAAATATGTTAAAATATTGTTACATAGAAATCACACAAAACTGTCTTACATAACGAAAAGCCACGGTGAGGGCCGGATATCTGGACCGGGAGGGCAAGTCTCTGCAGGCAAGCCTGCAGGGGCCTGCCCTTTTTAAAAAGCCGTTGCATGAGGAGGGTACCATGATCGACTTGGTAGATGTGAGCAAAACGTATTCCAAAGGGCAGCCGGCAGTCAAGAATGCCAACCTGCATATAGACAAGGGAGAGTTCGTATTTATCGTGGGGAACAGCGGTTCCGGAAAATCCACGCTGATCAAACTTCTGTTGAAGGAGCTGGACGCGACCTCCGGGACCGTGATGGTGAACGGGGTCAACTTAAAGAATATGCGCCGCCGCCAGGTGGCGAAATACCGTCGGAAACTGGGCGTGGTCTTCCAGGATTTCCGTCTGCTCAAAGACCGGAATGTGTATGAGAACGTGGCTTTCGCCCAGCGGGTGATCGGGCGTCCCACCCGGGTGATACGCAAAAGGGTGCCGGAGATGCTGACCCTGGTGGGGCTGGCGGAGAAATACAAAGCCCGTCCCAAAGAATTATCCGGGGGCGAGCAGCAGAGAGTGGCCTTGGCCCGCGCACTGGTCAACCGGCCGGACATCCTGTTGGCGGACGAGCCCACCGGGAACCTGGACCCGCAGAACGCGGCGGAAATCATGCGTCTGCTGGAGGAGATCAACGACAGGGGGACGACGGTGGTGGTAGTCACCCACAACAAGGAGATCGTCAATGCCATGAAAAAGCGTGTAGTCGCCATGCGCAAGGGCGTGATCATCAGCGACGAGCGAGAAGGAGAGTATCACTATGAGGATTAGCACGATTGCCTATGAGCTGAAACAGGGGTTTAAGAATATCGCCCGGAACTGGATGTTTTCCCTGGCCTCGATCGTCACGATGGCGGCCTGCATCTTCATATTCGGGATCTTCTATTCCATCGTCACCAATGTAAACCACATTATCAAAGGGGTGGAGGAGGATGTGCCGATCACGGTCCTTTTTGATGAAAATGTGGGCGATGCGGTGATCCAGGACGTGGGGCGGCGGATCGAGGGCCGTCCGGAGGTGCTCGAGGTCAAGTATGTGTCGGCGGAGGAAGCCTGGGAGGGCTTCCGGGATCAATATTTCGGGGATTCCAAAGTGGCGGCGGAGGGTTTCCAGGACGATAACCCGCTGGCCAATTCCGCCAACTACGAGGTCTATGTAAAAGAGATCGAGCAGCAGGGGGATCTGGTCGCCTACATCGAGGGACTGGAAGGCGTGCGGGAGGTCCGGCAGTCGGAGAGCGCAGCCAGGACGCTGGGCAGCTTCAACCGTCTGGTGGGAACGATCTCCATCGCGATCATCGCGATCTTACTGGTGGTGGCCATCTTCCTGATCAGCAATACGATCTCCACGGGCATCACGATCCGGCGGGAGGAGATCGGGATCATGAAGCTGATCGGGGCCACGGATCTCTTTGTGCGGACGCCCTTTTTGCTGGAAGGGATCATCCTGGGTCTGATCGGGGCGGCGATCCCCCTGGCGGGGCTGTATGTCATGTATAACCAGGTGATCATACATATATTGGAGAGGTTCAAGGTCCTGGATGGGATCTTGCAGTTCGTGCCGGTGTGGCAGGTGTTCAAGGTGCTGCTGCCGGTGGGCCTGGCGCTGGGCATGGGGATTGGATTTTTCGGCAGCCTGTTTACCACGCGGAAGCATCTGAAGGTATAAAAAGCGGCAGAGTTGGATAGAAATAGTAATAGACAGTGACAGATCGTCGAGGTCGCGGGCGGGTGCGTGAATGATTTTTAAGACATGCTCCAGCCCGCTGATCTTCGTTCGGAAAAAAAGATGACAAGGAGTAGGCATGGAAAGTCGCGGAAAATTTTTCAAAGGTTTTTTGTTGGGTCTTCTGCTGATGGCGCTGGTCTCTGCCGGAGGTTTTTATATGTATATGACAATGGGCCAGCCCAGGTCAAAGGAGGCCCTGACGGGCAGGGAGAGTATGGATAAGATCAGCTACCTGAGCGACCTCATCGATACATATTACCTCAACGACGTGGACGCGGAAGCGATGCAGGAGGGGATGTATGCGGGGATGGTGGCGGGGCTGAACGACCCCTATTCCCGTTATTATACCATCGAGGAGTACAGTTCCCTCACTGAGGAGACCCAAGGCCACTACGAGGGGATCGGTGTGGTCATGCAGCAGGGGGAGGACGGCCTGGTCACTCTGAACCGCTGCTACGAGGGCGCGCCCGGGGAACAGGCGGGCTTAAAAGCCGGGGATGTGCTCTATAAGGTCAACGATGAGGAAGTCCTGGATATGGACCTCACCACGGTGGTGAAGAAGATCAAAGATCCCGAGATCAACCCTGTCCATCTGACGATCGCCCGGGAGGGGGAGAAGGATTACCTGGAATTTGACATCACAAAAGAAGAGGTGCACATCCCGGTGGTCAGCCATGAGATGCTGGAAGATGGTGTGGGATATCTGGCTATCTATGAATTTACGGATGTGACCTTTGAACAGTATCAGGAAGCCAGACTGGACCTGGAAGAGCAGGGGATGGAGAAATTGGTGATCGATCTGCGGGATAATCCCGGCGGACTGCTCACATCGGTCTGCGATGTGCTGGAGACCATCCTCCCCAAAGGACTGATCGTATACACAGAAGATAAATACGGAAAGAGGGAAGAAGAACTCTGTGACGGAGAGTCACCGCTGGATATCCCACTGGTCGTTCTGGTCAACGGGAACAGCGCCAGCGCTTCGGAGATCTTCGCGGGTGCGGTCAAAGACCATCAGATCGGTACGATCGTGGGGACGACTACCTACGGAAAAGGGGTGGTGCAGACCATCAAGGATCTGGGCGACGGCAGCGCTCTGAAGCTGACCATATCCAATTATTATACGCCCAACGGCATCAATATCCATGGGGTGGGCATCGAGCCGGATGAGAAAGTGGAGATGGATGCGGAGGGCAGGGAAGATACCCAGTTGAAAAAAGCCCTGGAAATACTGGCAGAGAAGTAAGAAATGTAGTATGATAGTAGGTACATGAAAGAGGGATGGAGGGCTTTGTATGGATGGATATGTGATCACCACAGACAACAATTCGGATCTGCCAGAGGAGTTTTACCAAAAATATCAGGTTGGATGTACCTATCTGAGTTACAGCATAGACGGACAGACGTACACAAAGGAGGATTTTCTGCCCACGGCGGAGTTTTATGCCCGGATGCGGGCGGGAGCCATGCCCACCACGGCCCAGGTCAATCCGGAGGCCGCGCGGGCATTGATGGAGCCCTATCTGATAGAGGGAAAAGACATCCTGCATATCGCGTTTTCTTCGGGCCTGAGCGGGAGCTATGCCAGCTGCTGTGTGGCGGCGGAAGACCTGTCGGAGAAATACCCCCAGCGGAAGATCCTGGTGGTGGATTCTCTGTGTGCGTCCCTGGGCCAGGGGCTCTTGGTCTATCATGCCGTGAAACTGAAGGAAGCCGGAAAGTCCATGGAAGAAGTCGTCCAGTGGCTGGAGAGCCACCGGAAAAACCTGGTGCATC
This sequence comes from Clostridia bacterium, assembly GCA_910575625.1. Classification (GTDB taxonomy): domain Bacteria; phylum Bacillota; class Clostridia; order Lachnospirales; family Lachnospiraceae; genus MGBC164599. The sequence continues at coordinate 59,208 of CAJTFD010000006.1, read as the reverse complement.
TGTTTACCGTGGACGATCTGGACCATCTGCACAGGGGCGGGCGGGTGTCGAAAGCCACCGCGATCGTGGGCGGCATGCTGAACATCAAGCCGGTGCTCCATGTGGACGATGAGGGAAAACTGGTAGCGATCGGAAAAGTGCGGGGGAGGAAAAAATCCCTGCAGGCCCTGGTGGACGGCATGCAGGAGCGGATCGGTCCCTATGCATCCAGTTGTGATACGATCTTCATCAGCCATGGGGACTGCGAGGAGGATGCCCGTTATGTGGAGAAAAAAGTAAAGGATATTTATCCGATACAGACGGTCATCATCAACTATGTGGGTGCGACGATCGGGGCCCATTCCGGTCCGGGGACGGTGGCATTGTTTTTCCTGGGGGATGTCAGGTAGGGACAGGCAGTCGGTCCCCGCCAAGAAACGGACCGAGTAGCCATGCCTGCATGGATATCCGGCGACTGCCGCGAGGGTCAGATACCCCGCTGTATCTGACCTTGAAACGGGGAGAGATGGAGGTGGAGAATATGGAAGAACATCGCAGAGTGTGTGCCCATGTGGATCTGGATGCAGTCTTGTGGAATCTGCAGCAGATCCATGAGGGCACAGCGGAAGGTACACGGATCGTTGCGGTGATCAAGGCGGATGGATACGGGCATGGAGCTGTGCCGATCGCCAGGAAAGTGGAAGGTCTGGACTATCTGTGGGGATTTGCGGTGGCCACGGCGGAAGAAGCGTATGACTTGCGGGAGGCGGGTATCCGTAAACCGATCATGATCTTAGGTTATACGTTCGAGGAGGACTATGCCCGTCTGTGCAGGGAAAAGGTGACCCTCACAGTCTTTACATTGGAGATGGCCCAAAAGATGTCAAAGGCCGCCTGCGCCCAGCAGGGGTGTATGGAAGTCCATCTGGCGGTGGATACGGGGATGACCCGGATCGGATCTTCGGACAGCGCGGAGGGGATCGAGATGTGCGCCGCGATCGCGGCTCTGCCAGGATTGCATGTGACGGGGCTGTTCACCCATTTTGCCCGGGCGGACGAGTATGAGCAGGGACCGCTGCTGGACCAGTTTGAGCGGTACCAGGCTTTCGCGGATGCGTTGGAGGCGGCGGGGGTGCATATCAAATACCGCCATTGCTCCAACAGCGCCGCGATCATGAACTATCCGGCGGCCAATCTGGATCTGGTGCGGGCAGGGATCATTTTGTACGGATTATTTCCCTCGGATGAGGTGTATACAGATAAGATCCAGATCAGGCCAGTGATGGGATTGACGAGCCATGTCGTGTATGTAAAAGACGTGGAGGCGGGGGTGCCCGTCAGCTACGGTGGGACTTATGTCACACCGCAGAAGATGCGGATCGCCACGGTCCCGGTGGGTTATGGGGACGGATATCCCAGGGGCCTTTCAAACAAAGGGTACGTGCTGCTGCATGGCCAGAAAGCGCCCATACTGGGCCGGGTCTGTATGGACCAGTTTATGGTGGATGTATCCCATATCCCGCAGACACAGGTGGGGGATATGGTGACGCTCATCGGAAAAGACGGCGACGCGCGGATCACGATGGAAGAATTGGGGGATCTGAGCGGTCGGTTTAATTATGAATTTGCCTGCGATATAACGGCCCGGGTGCCGCGGGTATATAAGTGATATAAGTGGATATGAAGGGGGCAGTCTGGAAATGGTATCCAGGCTGCCCCCTTCATGTTCCGATCATGCCTTAATATCCTTTACAGACATCCACCCATCCCACATATCCGGAATATTCCTCCAGTTCCGGGATCGTGAGTCTGATCGCGCTGTTGGAACTGCCGCAGGCGGGAAATACAGTGGTGAACCGTTTCAGGGATATATCGAGATAGATATCCACGCCGTCCTTTACCGCAAAGGGGCAGACGCCGCCCACCGCATGGCCGACCAGGTTTTCCACTTCCTCCGCCGAGAGCATCTTTGCTTTCGTGTGGAACTGTTCTTTGTATTTACGGTTATCGATCCGGGCATCCCCGGCGGCTACGACCAACAGGGCATGTCCGTTAGCCATGAATGACAGGGATTTTGCGATCCGCTGCGGCTCACAACCCAGTGCTGCTGCGGCCAGCTCAACGGTGGCGCTGGATACGTCGAACTCTTGGATCTTCTCCTGTATCCCGTATTTCTGGAAATATGTTTTCACGCGTTCTATGGACATTTTATCCTCCTTGTAGTGTGATCTGCAGGATAGAGATTATCATAAACTGCCGGGGAGTGCAAGAGGCATCCTTCGGATAAGGGTGGATCTTGTGCAGGGATCATGATCGGTAGTCCGTTAGAGGAAGATATCGTAGATCATATTGATGTGGATATCTGATCATCCGGTTAACGAAATGCCCTATGGATAGAGTTGAAATCTACCCGAGGGTATGGTAGAATCTGTTTATGGAAACAGCGTAAAGGAGACCGCCCATGATCGCATATTTAAAAGGCACAGTGACAGAAGTGGATAAAGACAGCATCATATTGGAGTGCCGGAACATTGGCTACCGCATCTTCATGCCCGGTTCTGTGCTGGAACGGATGGGCCGGACAGGGGAAGAGAGGATCATACATACTTATCTGAATATAAGGGAAGATGCCATGCAGCTCTACGGTTTCCTTACAAAAAACGACCTGTCGGTCTTCCGGCTCCTCTTAGGTGTGAGCGGGATCGGACCGAAAGCGGCGATGGGGATCTTGTCTTATTTTTCATGGGAGGACTTGAGTTTTGCCGTTCTCTCGGACGACGCGGCGGCGATCGCCAAAGCGCCGGGGATCGGAAAGAAGACAGCGCAGAAAGTCATCCTGGAGTTAAAGGACAAGCTGCGTCTGGAAGATGCTTTTGAACAGAAGTTTTCCGAAGGGGGAGCATCAGGCCAGACAACGGGAGAGCCGGAGGCTGCCCAGGAGGCGGTGGAAGCCCTGGTGGCCCTGGGATATGGCCGTACGGAGGCGTTGAAAGCGGTGCGGCAGGTATCCGCGGGAGGCGATATGGATGTGGAAGATCTGCTGCGGGCGGCTTTAAAGCAGATGGTCTGAAATAAAGATCCAATGGTGTTTGGACGGGATCGACATACAGTCTGCATGGAGTCAGGAAGATATCGGGATGGAAAGGTTTTGACAGATGGGAAAGAGGATGATCACCACAGATGTGATGGAAGAGGATATACGTCTGGAGGGAAGCCTGCGTCCGCAGACTCTGGAAGAGTACATCGGACAGGAGAAGATCAAGCGCACGCTGAAGATCTACATAGAAGCGGCCAGACAGAGGAACGATCCTCTGGATCATGTGCTCTTTTACGGGCCTCCGGGATTGGGCAAGACTACGTTGGCCGGGATCATCGCCAATGAGATGGATGTCCGTATGAAAGTGACCTCCGGTCCGGCCATAGAAAAGCCGGGGGATATGGCGGCGGTGCTGAACAATCTCCAGGAGGGGGATGTGCTGTTTGTGGACGAGATCCACCGTCTGAACCGGCAGGTTGAGGAGGTGCTCTACCCGGCCATGGAGGATTTTGCCATCGATATCATCGTGGGGAGAGGGGCCTCGGCCCATTCGATCCGTTTGGATCTGCCGCGCTTTACGCTGGTGGGCGCCACCACCCGGGCGGGGCTTTTGACTGCGCCCCTGCGGGACCGGTTCGGGGTGACCCAGCATCTGGAATTCTATGATCCGCGGGAACTGGGCACGATCATCCTGCGTTCGGCCCGGGTGCTGCGGGTTGAGATCGACCAGGAGGGGGCGATGCAGATCGCGCGCCGCTCCAGGGGCACACCCCGGTTGGCCAACCGGCTTTTAAAGCGGATCCGTGATTTTGCACAGGTCAAATACGATGGGCAGATCACCGAGGAGGTGGCCGCCTTTGGTCTGGATCTGCTGGAGGTGGATCAATATGGTCTGGACCAGGTGGACCGGAAGATCTTAAAGACTCTGATCGTGAATTTCCAGGGGGGACCGGTGGGCCTGGATACACTGGCGGCCTCCATCGGGGAGGACTCCGGGACACTGGAAGATGTGTACGAGCCGTATCTGCTGCAGAACGGGTTCATCAGCCGCACGCCCAGGGGACGGGTGGCCGGTGCGCTGGCCTATGAACATCTGGGTATTCCACAGCAGGAATAAAAAGGTTGTTTTTTGGAAGATTTCGATTATAATATACTGTGAAAGTCCCGGAGCCGGGCTTTCGTGAACAGAGGAAAAAATGACAGGGATACGAGCAGGATAAGAGGAGGCTTGGGATGGCAGGCAAAAATACGGCGCAGGTAGTCATTGGAGGGAAGGTGATCACCCTTGGAGGGTACGAGAGTTCAGATTATCTGCACAAGGTCGCCAATTATATGAATGGGAAACTGGAAGAATTCAACGAACTCCCCGGATACGCCAGGCAGCCCATGGAGACAAAGCATATGCTGTTGAGCCTGAACATCAGCGATGATTTTTTTAAAGCGAAGAAGCAGGCCGAGGTCCTGGAGCAGGAATTGAGCCAGAAGGATCAGGAGATGTACGACCTGAAGCATGAGTTGGTCTCTCTGAAGATGAAGATAGAAGAGCTGGAGCAGGAAAAGGAAAAGCTCCATAAAAGATTGGAACGTTAAAAAAAGGATCACAGTATGGATCGGATGGGCTGTCTTGGTAGATGCAGAAGACGGCCCCGTTTCATTTACTGTGAAAGTCCCGGCAGGCGGCAGGACGATGGGCGGCGGTGAAACGTCTGTTCATTGCTGTGAGATTGGGCAAAATGATCTGGTAAGGAGGTGTGTATCGGATGGATGCGGAATTATTGGCGCCGGCCGGTTCCTGGGAGGCGATGGAGGGAGCCATCGGTGCGGGGGCGGATGCTGTCTATGTGGGCGGGCCGCTCTTTGGAGCCAGGGCTTATGCTCCAAATCTTAGCGTGGAGGAGCTGTGCCGCGCGGTTGACTATGTACATCTGAGAAAGTGCAGACTGTATCTGACAGTCAATACGCTTTTGAAAAATAAAGAACTCTTTTGCCAGCTGGAGGACTATCTGTCCCCTTTATATCAACAGGGGCTGGATGCAGTGATCGTCCAGGATCTGGGGGTGTTCGCTTTTGTCCGGGAACGGTTCCCAGATCTGCCCATCCATGCCAGCACCCAGATGGGGATCACAGGGGTAAATAGTGCGCGGATGCTGGAGGAGGCGGGGGCCGTCCGGATCGTGGCGGCCCGGGAACTGTCTCTTGGGGAGCTGCGGCAGATCCGGGAGGGGACTTCCCTTGAAATAGAAGCTTTCGTCCACGGGGCGCTGTGTTACAGTTATTCCGGCCAGTGCCTGTTCAGCAGCATGCTGGGCGGCAGGAGCGGCAACCGGGGGCGGTGCGCCCAGCCCTGCAGATTGACTTATCAGGCCGGGGACAAAAAAGGCCAGCTGTTAAGCCCGAAGGACATCTGCACATTGGAGCTGCTCCCGGAGATCCTGAAAGCCGGGGTGTACTCATTGAAGATCGAGGGCCGGATGAAGCAGCCGGAGTATGTGGCCGGGGTGACATCCATATACCGCAAGTATCTGGATCTTTGCCTGGAAGGGCGTGACTGGGATCCGGAGACGTTAAAAAGGGATAAAGATTTCCTGAAAGACCTGTTCAGTCGGGGCGGATTCTGCACAGGTTACCTCAAAGGGAGCCCGGGTCCGTCGATGATCACGTTCAAGAATGAGAAGAAGACCGGGACATGCCCGGTAAAAATTAGAAAAAGGAAAGAAAAAATTAAGGGTTATTTAATGTTATCTTCGGATTCCCGTGCTATACTGGAAGTATCTTCCGGCGGATACACGGCGACGGTCATGGGCAGCGTGCCGGAGCGGGCGGCGAAACAGCCCATCGACCGGGAACGCATCCTGGGACAGATACGCAGGACGGGGGATACGGCTTTTGAGTTTGGAGAACTCCGCCTGGATATGGAGGAGGATCTGTTCATCCCGGTCAGTCAGCTGAACAGTCTGCGCCGGGACGGGATCCGGGCCCTGGAAGAGAAGGTCCTGCAGGAGTTCAGGCGGCCAGGCGGGGTATCTGGCACCAAGATCTTAACGGAAAAAAATACCAAAAAGGATCGGGTGGGCGTAAAGGCAGAGGCAAAAGACGTGGTCATGGCAGCTTCCTGCGAGACCCTGGCCCAGTGGAAGGCGCTGGCCTCCATGGATAAGATCCGGGAGCTGTATCTGCCGATCCCGTTATTTGAGCAGATCTGCGGGCAGCAGGGCGGAGCGTATTTCCAGGATCTGGCCCAGCGCAGGGAATGGTTTTTGGCGCTGCCCCATATCATCCGTCCGCGGGATCTGGATGGTGTCTTCCAGTCTTGCTCCCAGGCGCTCTCCTATGGCTGTAAAGGGTTCCTTGTGCGGAACCTGGAGAGTTTCGCCTTTTTGGCAGGGAAAGGCTGGGCCGGGATCTGTCATTTGGACGCGGGGCTTTATACGTACAATGATAGGGCTGTGGAGTTCTGGAGGGAGCAGGGGGCGGCGGCATTTATGGTACCGTTTGAGCTGAATCAAAAAGAGCTCGCCCACAGGGATAATGCACAGAGTTACATGATGGTGTACGGCCATATCCCGCTGATGCTCTCCGCCCAATGCATACAGAAAAATACAAAAAAATGCGACGGCAAGAGCCGGATCCTGGTCCTGAAAGACCGATATAAAAAAGAATTTCCGGTGCAGTGCTGCTGTGATCTTTGTTATAATATCATCTATAACAGCCTGCCCTATGGATTGCCGGGGTATCAGGATACGCTGCGAGGGATGGGCCTGTATCGATATTTCCTGTCATTTACCCTGGAGAGCGGGGCGCAGACCCGCAAGGTGGCGGAGGCCTTTTTAAGGGGACAGGGACCGGAAGGATTTACTTTTACAAAAGGACATATGAAACGTGGAGTGGAATAGGTGACAAAGTGGTCAATATAATCGTAGAATTATCAAAATATCTGTTGGTGATCTTAGTGATCTTGTATACCCTGCAGTGCTTCCAGATGTTCCGGGGGCGGGAGGCGCACAGGCAGAATGTGCTCCTGGGGAAGCAGCTGGCGGTGATCATACTGTTCCTGACTTTGAGTTATCTGGTGATGTTCTTAAAGACCGGGACGATCCGCATGGTCATGTTCTATGGCGAGATGCTGCTGTATGTGGCGGCTATGCAGATCGCGTACCGGATGCTCTATAAGAAAGCGTCCATGCTCTTGGTCAACAATATGTGCATGCTGCTGAGCATCGGCCTGGTGATCTTGTGCAGGCTGAACATGGAAAAAGCACAGCGGCAGTTCATGATCGCTGCAGTCGGGAGTATCCTGGCGCTGGTGGTGCCGGTGATGATCCGCAAGATGCGCTTCTTAAAAAAACTGACCTGGATCTACGCGGCGGTGGGCGTGGTGATGCTGGCGGCTGTGTTCGTCCTGGGGCGGACCACGTTCGGCGCGAAGCTGACGCTGTTCGGCATGCAGCCCTCGGAGTTCATCAAGATCATCTTTGTCTTTTTCATGGCTTCGCTATTATGGAAGGACGCCAGTTTTCCCCAGGTGGTGCGGGCGACGGTGGTGGCGGGGCTGCATGTATTGATCCTGGTCATGTCCCGGGACTTGGGCAGTGCGGTGGTGTTTTTCATCACGTACCTGGTGATGATCTATGTGGTGACCCGCAAGCCGCTCTATTTCGTGGGCGGGATGGCAGGAGGGGCGGTGGCCTCTGTGATCGCGTACTTCCTCTTCGGCCATGTGCAGGAGAGGGTGACTGCGTGGAAAAGGCCGTTTACGGTCTACGAACAGGAAGGATACCAGATCGTGCAGTCCATGTTCGCGATCGGCACGGGGAGCTGGTTTGGGATGGGGTTGTTCCAGGGTTCGCCGGAGAGCATCCCGGTGGCGGATGAGGATTTCGTGTTCTCAGCCATCTGCGAGGAGCTGGGCGGGATCTTTGCGATCTGCCTGATCTTGATCTGTATGAGCTTTTTCCTGATGATCGTGAACATCTCGTTACAGATCAAAAACCCATTTTATAAACTGATCGCGCTGGGTCTCGGCACGGAATATGCGTTCCAGGTGTTCCTGCACATCGGCGGGGCGACGAAGTTCATCCCGATGACGGGGATCACCCTGCCTCTGGTGAGCTACGGGGGCAGCTCCGCGCTGACCACGGTCATCATGCTGGCGATCATACAGGGACTCTATATATTGCGGGAAGATGAGGATGAAGAACTTGAAAAGATCAGAAGAGCACTTGAACAGAACGCCCAGGAAGAGATCGGGCCGTAAGAAGGTCAATCCCAGCCAGTCCAGGAACAAGCCGTACGCGATCGTCTCGTATATGTTCGTGGCGATCTTCGTATCGCTGATCGTATGGCTCCTCTATTTCAACCTGGTAAAAAGTGAGGAATTTATCAACAGCCCCTATAACACGCGGCAGGATACATTTGCAGACCGGGTGATACGGGGGAGTATCCTCTCCTCGGAGGGGGATGTGCTGGCGGCGACCCAGATTGCGGATGACGGGTCGGAATACCGTTATTATCCGTATGCAAATATGTTCGCCCATGTGGTGGGCTACGATTCTTTTGGGAAGAGCGGATTGGAGTCCGAAGGAAATTTCCATCTGTTGAGTTCCCATGCGTTCTTCCTGGAGCAGATGAAGAATGAATTTAAAAATGAAAAGAACAAGGGGGACAATGTGGTCAGTACCCTGAGCTTAAAGCTGCAGATGACAGCCTACAATGCGCTGGGCGACCGCAAGGGTGCGGTGGTGGCGATGGAGCCGTCCACGGGGAAGATCCTTGCCATGGTGAGCAAGTCTGATTTTGACCCCAATTACCTGGAGGACAACTGGGATTATCTGGCGGCGGATGAGGAGAACAGCAGCCTGCTCAACCGGGCGACCCAGGGGCAATATCCGCCGGGATCTGTGTTTAAGATCGTGACGGCCCTCGATTATCTGCGCAAACATGGGACTGTGGACGGGTTCAGCTATACCTGCCAGGGGGAGATCACCAAACAGGACCATACGATCACCGACTATGACCGTACGGTCCATGGGGAGGAGGATCTGCGCGCGGCCTTCGCCTACTCCTGCAACAGTGCGTTTGCACAGATCGGGGTGGATCTCGGGGGAAAATCCCTGCGGGATGCGGGTGAGAGCCTGTTATTTAATAAGAAGCTGCCGCTGACCATGGATTACAAGACCAGTGTCCTCTCAGTGGACGGGAAGTCGGTGGTGCCCCTGCTGATGCAGACCTCGATCGGGCAGGGGAATACCCTCGTCTCTCCGATGCACATGGCGATGATGGTCAGCGCCATCGCCAACCAGGGGATCCTGATGAAGCCTTATCTGATCGACAGGGTGGAGAACTACAATGGCGATCAGGTAAAAAAATACATGCCAAATGCCTACAAAGAGCTGATACCAGCCTCGGAGGCCGCAGTGCTGACGGAGCTGATGGAAAACGTGGTCAATTATGGTACAGCCATGTCCCTGGGCGGACAGGGCTACACCGTGGCAGGGAAGACCGGATCTGCCGAGTATGGGGAAGGCGAGATCAAGGACAGTCATTCCTGGTTCGTGGGTTACTCCAATGTGGAAGACCCGGACCTGGTGGTCAGCGTGATCATTGAGGGCGGCGGCACAGGGAGCGAATCGGCGGTGCCGGTGGCCGGTGCGCTCTTCAATTCTTACTATTACGAGTGATCTGCTGATGCCGATGCGTGGAAATTATGGTTGCTAGCAATGGAAAAAAGAGGTATACTATAGATTAGTCATAAAAATAAAAAACACACGCAAACAGGAGGCATTGCAATGATCGAGGCAACGAGCTGTGGCGGTGTGGTGATCTATCGTGGGAAGATCTTGGCTCTGTACAAATCCTACAAAAACCGGTATGAGGGATGGGTACTGCCAAAAGGCACAGTAGAAGAGGGGGAAGAATATGAGGAGACCGCGCTCAGAGAGGTGAAGGAGGAGGCAGATGTCAGGGCATCCGTGGTCAAATACATCGGGCGGAGCCATTATAATTTTTCCGTGCCTGAAGATGTGGTCGCGAAGGAAGTCCACTGGTATCTGATGACGGCAGAGAATTATCATAGTAAGCCTCAAAGGGCAGAGTATTTTGTTGATTCCGGCTATTATAAGTTCCATGAGATCTATCATCTCTTGCGGTTTGCCAACGAGAAGCAGATCGTGGAGAGGGCTTACGGCGAGTACATGGAGCTGCGGAAAGCCCGCATGTGGGGTCGTCCGCGATATTATTGATGAAAAAGGGGCTAGCCGCCCCTTTTGTGGATCTGAGGTTTAGTTTTTGGCAAAATTGGGAAATCTTAAGGTTGAGCAGGTAAATAGGGAATGTTGACATGGTATGTACATTTGTACGTGGGGGAAAAAGTAAAAAAACAAGTACGAAGGACCATGGGGCGGATCAACAGGAGGAAACCCACACCGGGTGTATATCTCCTCACATTGCCGCACAACAGGAAAAATGTCATGGAGATCGTCTCCACCTCCGTGCTCCTGCAGGAGACGGCTCATCTGCGCTGTCCCCGGGTGATCGGGATCGCACGGGGGCGGGAGGAGGCCTATGTGCTGATGCAGGAGATCTTGAAAGATACATATGCGGATACCGGGGATTTCCAGGTGGGCGCATATCTGGAGCGGATGGGCAGTTACCAAAAGGGCCGCCCGTACCGGGGGAAACGCTGAGAGTTATGTAAAAAAGACAGGTGGGCGATCATGCTACATATACTTTGTCTGGTGATCAAATGGATAGGGATCTTGTTGGCGGTGCTGGTGGCGCTCGCAGTATCGGCATTGGTCCTGCTCTTATTCTGTCCGGTCCGGTATCGGGCGGGGATCCAGAAGACAGTAAAAGAGTGGGAGGCACAGGGGCGGGTCAGCTGGCTGTTCGGTCTGCTCAGGGTGTCGGTCCGGGGAGGGAGCCGGGGGACGGCTGTGGAGATACGCATATGCGGGCTGAAGCTCTCATCCCTGAAAAAACTGTTTTCCAGAAAAAAGAAAAAACAAAAAAGTCTGCCGGTTGCGGCAGATAGGGCGGATACAGCCATATCTGAGATGCAGGAGAGCGTTCCTGCGGATGCAGGGCAGGCTGGAACAGAGAGCGGGCAAGCCGCCAAAGAGCAGGATGGAAGCGGAACGGATGCGCCCGTCGCGGAGAAGGGGCAGACTTTGGGAGAGCGGGTCGGAAACGGTGCAGACGTGCCCCTTATAGAGAAGGCCCAGACGGAGGAGCCAGTCCGGCAGAGACAGAACCCGCTGAAAAAGTTGTGGGATAAGATCATAGAGAAATGCCGGGGGATCAAGAGAGCTATTTTAAGATCCATCGCCGCGATCCGGAACATACAGGACAAGGTGGCGGCGTGGAGGGCTTTTTTTGCGGATGCTCACACAAAAGCGGCTCTGGGCACGGCCTGGCAGCAGATCTTGGGTCTTCTGCGCCATGCGGGGCCGCAGAGATGGGGCGGCTCTGTGGATCTTGGCCTGGGAGACCCGGCGGCTACTGGGCAGGTATTGGCCGTTCTGGGTGCGACGTATCCGATCTACGGCGGGCAGATCCAGGTGAATCCTGTCTGGGATAAAAAAGTCCTGGAGGGGAACGCTCATGTTAAGGGCCGGATCTACGGGATCAAAGTCCTCTGTGTGGCGGGCCGGATTTATTTTAACAGAGATGTGAAGTATGTGATCAAACGATTCAGACAAAATGGAGGGAAACATGGCACAGGAAAATAATGGGAATGGGAATGATTTTCAATCGACAGTCAGTGCACTGTTCAAAGGGATGGAAGGGTACGTGGATGCCAGGACAGTGGTGGGGGATGCGATCCATATCGGGGATACGATCATCCTGCCGCTGGTGGATGTGACGTTCGGCATCGGCGCGGGGGCGTTCGCGGGCGACAAGAAAAATAATGGGGGAGGCGGTATGGGCGGTAAAGTCACTCCATGTGCGGTCCTGGTGATCCAGAACGGGACTACAAAATTGGTGAATGTGAAGAACCAGGACGGCCTCACGAAAGTGTTGGATATGGTGCCGGATTTTGTGAATAAGTTTACATCCGGGGGAACATCCAAGGAGGACAAAGACATTTCTGTCATGGATGTGGTGGAAGACACGGCTGATGAGGAATGATAGGCACGCATGCTGCATATCATAAATGTAAAAGAGATGATCAGGAGTGAGGGGAGGAGTCTGTATGAGACGCGTCGCGGGCCTTGCTCTGTTTTTCACAGGCGTTGGCATGGTGATCGCCCTCATCGCTCCAAAATGTTTGGTGACGGCGCTCATCGCTGCCATATGCCTTTTGGCCGGTTATAATCTGTTCTGCTCGTGTCCATAAATCCATAAAAAATGGCGGATCCTGTGATGTCTGGATGGATCCGCCGTCTACTTCTCATCAGTCCTTAAGCTCTCTCTACTCTTCCAGAACGCAGGCAAGAAGTACATACATATTGCTTCTTTGTAGCTGTACCATTGTTTACTTTGATCCTTACGGATTTTACATTTGGTTTCCACATTTTATTTGACCTTCTATGGGAATGGCTCACTTTGATACCAAAATGCGCACCCTTACCACAAATAGAACATTTTGCCATGGTTGCACCTCCTCGACACATTTTTCAGCAATGATTATATTCTAGCAGATGGATTTTATTTTTGCAAGTATATTTTAAAGAAATTGAGGACAAGTTTGCCCATCGTCCTGCCGCTTGCCGGGACTTTCACAGTAAATGCACGAGAAAAGAGGAAATATGATCGTTTTAAAAGGAAGATATAACGAAGCGAAGATCTTTACGGATGTTGTGGACGACGCCTCCCTGGCGCAGGTGCGCCTTCTGCTGGAGCAGGCGTTCGTGCAGGGGAGCAGTATACGGATGATGCCGGATATCCACGCCGGGGCCGGGTGTACGATCGGCACGACGATGACCATCGCGGACAAGATCGTGCCGAACCTGGTCGGGGTGGACATCGGCTGCGGCATGGAGACGGTGCGGCTCAAGGAAAAGCATCTGGAACTGCAGAAGCTGGACAAACTGATCTATGAGAAGATCCCCGCCGGGTTCCAGATCCGGGAGAAGACCCACAGGTATTTTGAGAAGATCGATCTGCAAGAACTGTGCTGTTATGATGATATCGACACGCGCAGGGCGGAGAAGAGCCTGGGGACGCTGGGCGGCGGGAACCATTTTATTGAGGTGGACAGGGGCGGTGACGGCGCGCTCTATCTGGTGATCCACTCGGGGAGCAGGCATCTGGGGCTGGAGGTGGCGGAGTATTACCAGAGGAAGGGATACGAGGCTTTGGATCCGGCCGAGAGGGAGCAGATCCCGAAGACTCTGGCCTATGTCTCCGGCGCGCTGTTTGAGGCGTACATCCATGACATGAAGATCATACAGGCGTACGCGCGGCTGAACCGCCAGGCGATGATGGACGAGCTGGTCAAGGGGATGAAGCTGCACGTGGCGGAGCAGTTCACCACAGTCCACAATTACATCGACACGGAGGCTATGATCCTGCGCAAAGGCGCGGTCTCGGCGAAACACGGGGAGAAGCTGCTCATCCCGGTCAATATGCGGGACGGTTCTCTGCTCTGCGTGGGGAAGGGGAACGACGATTGGAATCAGTCCGCGCCCCACGGGGCCGGCCGGCTGATGAGCCGGTCCGCGGCGAAACAGTCCTTTACTGTGTCGGAATTTAAGAAACAGATGAAAGGGATCTACAGCACGTCCATCGGGGCGGGCACGCTGGATGAATGCCCTATGGCCTACAAAGATATGGACAGCATCGTGGAGAATGTGGGGGAGACGGTGGAGATCCTGGATACGGTGCGTCCTCTGTATAATTTCAAATCGTCCGCGGAATAGGGGTGGATAGATTTTTTAAAGATCTTCTAAAAAAATTTTTAAAAAGATGTTGACAGATGGGGAAGATCGTAGTATAGTATCTATTGTCGATAGGACATCGGCAAAGAAACAAGCGTGAATGGCTCAGTTGGTAGAGCACGACCTTGCCAAGGTCGGGGCCGCGGGTTCGAGTCCCGTTTCACGCTCTGGGAGAGACCGGAAGCCTCTATGTTAAATAGGATGCTTCCGGTTTTTCTATCTGTAAAAATGGGCGCAGGATGTGCTCGGATCATATGATGGAGGAATGTCATGTTTAAAGAGGCATATAAAGAAAATCACACACCGTCATACGTGTTTGACCTGGATAGTCTGCGGGCGCGTGTGGAGGCTGTCAAAAAAGGCATCACAAGAAAGGGCGCGAGGCTCTGTTTTGTCGTGGCGGCAAATCCCTTCCTGGTGGAAGCGCTGAAAGACCAGGTGGACGGTTTTATGGCCGGTTCCCCGGGGGAGGTCCATATCTGTGAGGCGGAGGAGATCCCCATGGAGAACGTGGTTGTCTCAGGCGCATATAAGGCCACGCTGGATACCGCACGGCAGATGGGAGAGTTTGAGGGCAGATGTATCTTTACGGCGGAATCCCTGGAACAGATGGACGTGCTCCAGTATTGTGCAAAATGGCAGGATCAGCAGGTCCAGGTTTTGCTGCGGCTGACCAGCGGAGATCAGTTCGGGATGGACGAGGATGCACTGATGCAGTGCATCGATAAGAGGGAGGATTATGAAAATCTCCACATCATCGGCCTCCAGTACCATTCCGGCACCCAGAAGAAGGGCCTGTCCCAGGTGGGAGAGGAGCTGGAGATGCTGGACGGCCTCTGCCAGAAACTGAGAGAGGAAAAGGGCTTTGATGTGAAAGTGCTGCAGTATGGACCGGGGCTCGGCGTGCCCTATTTTGAGGAGGACGAGGAGGAAGATCTGGATCAGGTATTAAAAGATCTGGACGGCCTGCTGTGCGCTATGCGCTTTTCCGGGGCGGTGATCCTGGAGATGGGGCGGTTCCTGACGGCTTTCTGCGGTTCCTATTATACGTCTGTGGTAGATGTGAAGAGCCAGGGCGGAAAAAATTACTGTATCGTGGACGGGGGCATCCATCATCTCGTCTATCCCGGACAGGGGCATGGGCGGAAGATCCCCCACTGTACCCATCTGCCCCAGGAACTGGATCTGGAGGCTCCGGAAAAACTGTGGGATGTGTGCGGATCTCTGTGCACGCCCTCGGACGTGCTGGCCCGCCAGCTCTCCATGCAGGATCCTAAGACCGGAGATCTGCTGATCTTCGAGCGGACCGGCGCGTATGCGGTCACGGAGGGGCGGCGGCTTTTGAACAGCTACGACATGCCGAAGATCTTCTTCTTTACAAGGGAGAAAGGCATGGACCTGGTGCGTGAGCGGGAAGGAGCCTGCCTTCTGAACATGCGCACAGGCAAGGGTGAAAAAGAGGAGGACGGGGCAGAGGAGTAGGCCTTAAAATGGGTTTTAAAATATGCTCTAGTCAGAGGGAGGCCGGGGACGGATGTTTCCGGTCTTCATTTTATGGTGATGTCTGTCAGTTTATCTGTGAAGGTAGGTGTTGGAGGATGAGAGAGGAGACAGAACAAAAATACAAGGGTATCGTCTGCATCATCGTATCTGCGTTCTGTTTTGCGCTGATGAACCTGTTTGTACGCATGTCCGGGGATCTGCCTTCGGTGCAGAAGAGTTTTTTCCGGAATCTGGTGGCGTTCTTTTTTGCTCTGGCGGTCATGAAGAGGGAGCGGATCGGGTTTTCCGGGAAAAGATCGAATATTTTGCCATTGATCTTGCGGTCGGTGTTCGGGACGGTGGGGATCTTGTGCAATTTCTATGCGGTGGATCATCTGGTCCTGGCGGATGCCTCGATGCTCAACAAGATGTCCCCCTTTTTCGCGATCATATTCAGTTATTTCATATTAAAGGAGAAGGTGCGGCCTTTTCAGGCCTTCGCCGTGGGCGGCGCGTTCCTCGGGAGCCTGCTGATCATTAAGCCCACAGGTCTGGGGATGGAGACGTTTCCGGCTGTTCTGGGGCTTTTGGGCGGCATGGGGGCCGGGGCGGCCTACACGATGGTGCGGTATCTGTCGGAGCGGGGGGAGAAGGGGCCGCTGATCGTCTGCTTTTTCTCCGGGTTTTCGTGCCTGGCGACGCTGCCGTTTTTGGTTTTTGATCACCATGCTATGACCGGGGTGCAGCTGGCGTTCCTTCTGCTGGCGGGGCTTGCTGCGGCGGGCGGGCAGTTCTCGATCACGGCGGCTTATGGCTATGCACCGGCCAGGGAGATATCCGTTTATGATTACTCCCAGATCATCTTTTCGGCGGGACTGGGGTATCTGGTGTTCGGCCAGGTGCCAGATCTCTTGAGCTGGATTGGGTATCTGGTGATCTGTTCTATGGCGGTGGGGATGTTTTTTTACAATAGAAGGCTGTAGTTGGAAGTGTGGGATTGTTTGTCCCATAATGAAAAACTTTATAAAAGTGAATGGATCTGTTATATTATCCATATAATATCAGGGCTATATCTGGATGGTCGTCTGAGGTGGGAGATCCCGCACGATCCACGCGCCGATGGTACAGACAGGGAAACCCGAGAGATGCAGGAGGAGCAGATTTTTCTAAATCTTTAAATCATCTTAAAATATTTGCAATCGGCGTGGGACTGGTTTAAAATAGGGTTAGGTAACTGTGAGATGTTTGTTCATCGCTGTGAGTTTGGACAAAATATACAAAAACGTTGCTCTGGACCGTTTTTGATCCGCGCCTTATTTTGCATATTTTATCCAAACTCTGTATATGGAAAGGCAGTTTCGGAAACGTTTGTTAGAATTGGGTTTAAGAGAGGAGTTGTGAGAAATGGAGGTAAAGACGACAACGGTCGTATCTCGGGTGGATGGCCTGCCCCTTTCTGTCCTGGAAGTGATCCCAAAGAGGGAACCCTGGTGTCTGCTGCAGATCGTCCACGGGATGTGTGAATATAAGGAGCGTTATCTGCCTTTTATGGAATATATGGCCGAGCGGGGGATCGTCTGTATGATCCACGACCACAGGGGGCATGGGCAGAGCGTGCAGAAGGCGGAGGACCTGGGGTATATGTACGGGGGCGGCAGCGAGGCGCTGGTGCAGGATGCCCGTCTGGTGACAGCCTGCCTGCGGAAGAAATATGGGAAAAAACTGCCTTTGGCGATCCTGGGGCACAGCATGGGGAGCATGGTGGTGCGCACGTATCTGAAAAAATACGATCATCTGCCCGACGCGGTGATCCTGTGCGGCTCGCCCAGCAGGAATCTGTTCTGTGGATCGGGCAAGCTGCTCGCCTGGGCGGAGGGGAAGATCTGCGGGCAGCGGCATCCCAGCCGGTTGATGCAGACCCTGTCCTTTGGGGCCTATGTGTCCAGGTTTGCCAAGGAGGGGAGTACCTATGCGTGGATCTGTTCCGATGAGGCTGTGGTCAGGGAGTATGAGGATTCTGATCTGTGCGGTTTTCCCTTTACCGCGGACGGGTATCAGGCGTTGCTGGATCTGATGGGCCGGACGTACGCAGATAAGGGCTGGGCGTGCAGGAATCCTGACTTGCCGATCCTCTTCATCAGCGGCGGGGATGACCCGTGTATGGGGAACGTGCGGAAGTTCAAACAGGCCCTGGACCATCTGCGCATGCAGGGATACCGCCGGGTCAGGGGCAGGGTCTATCCGGGGCTGCGGCATGAATTATTAAATGAGTATGAAAAAGAGAAAATTTATAGAAACTGCTATTGTTTTATCAGGGAAAAATTAGTATAATACAATATATACAGTTTTGGAGTAGTCAATACATATAGAAAGAAGGGAATCGGACATGTTAAATAAACGTGCGGCGAAATTACTTGCGCTGGTCCTGGCGGGTTCCATGATGTTGTCGGGGCCTTCGGCATCGTTGGCGTTGGCTTCTTCGGGGGACAGCAAGGAAACAAGCCAAACGGAGGCAAAAGAGAAAAAGAGTGAGAGTGCGGATTCGGTAAAAGATAAAAGTTCGGAGAAAAAGAAGGCGAAAAAACAGGCGAGCGGTAATAGTATATCATCGGCAAAGGGTAAGATAGCAGAAGAAGATGATGAAGATCTGCCGAGGGCTGGTGTATCGGATGATTCTGTGAGTGGGAATGTTTCGCAAGGAGATGCGAGTCCGACACCGACAGCTACATCAACACCAACTGTATCAGCAACGGACACACCAATACCGACTGTGTCGGCGACGGACACACCAACACCGACTGTATCGGCGACAAATACACCAACACCGACTGTATCAGCGACAAATACACCAACACCGACTGTGTCGGCGACGAACACGCCAACACCGACTGTATCGGCGACGGATACGCCAACTGTTTCAAGTCAGCAGGCGAAAAAGGAAAAAAATGGGATTTTTGGGATCAAACCTAGGTATGAGTCTGGGGACACGGTTGAATTTTATGCGATAGGAGCGGGGCTTGGGCCGAATGAACCGCAGACAATAGCTCCAATAAACGGCGCGACTAGATATAGACCATATCAATGGAGTGTTGCGGATCTGAGTAGGACATGGGATAAAAATGATGGAGTTTCGGAAAACGGAATATATTGTTATAAAGCCGCTTTTGAGGTGCAGACCAGTGAAACGAAGAGCTATACTTTGAAAGTAGATTATCAGAAAGAGATCTACAATGGGAAAGATTGGAAGAAAGCTACAGGTGAGGGAGCTGTAGTATCTAAGACGAAGGATTTTTATGTAAATGGTGGCTCTGATGATCCAATCCCTGATCAGGAGGCGGATCCGACACAGAATGGGCTTTATTGGATCAATGAAGGAGCTACGTACCGTTCGGGGGCATCCCTGCAGTTTTACGCTACAGGGGATGGATATGGCCCGGATACAGCTCAAGAAACAGATCCGGTCGCTGGGGCTACCAGATATGTGCCCGTCAGTTGGAGCGTTATGGCAACGAATGGAGGAGCTACAGGGGCAAGCGGAACTTGGGCGAAAAGAAATAGAGAGGTTACCCGGGGCAGTTCGTCCGGGAATGCTTATATATCAGGTGAGTACCGGTTCAAAGGTTCTTTTGTATTGAGTACCAACCTGACAACTTCCGTGCCGTATACTTTGCAGGTAAATTATCAGAGAGAAGTTTATGGGGGACGGAAGTGGAAGACAGACAATGCATCACTGGCTACAAAGAGTGTGAATTTCTACATCAGGAACACAGCTCTGACAACGACGACACCCAGACCTACATCATCATATTATAACCGGTCTGGGGTCACATCCACAGCGGCAAGGAGCAATATAAGCTCCAACGCCCGGAACGCTTCTACCGAGGACAACACACCGATCGGAGCATTGATGCTGCTGATGATGGCAGCGGCAGGGAGCGGACTGGTGATATTCCGCAAGAAACAGAACAGATCATAGCGATATATCAAAGAGCAGGTACTTTCAGGTATCTGCTCTTTTCTGAGTCTAGGCGCGTCTTAATTTTCTATAAAATTGTGGGAACAAAATAAGAACAGATTCTAATTTGGAGAAATCACAACATCTACGTTTCAGCAAACCGTTTGTTTTCCCAGAAGTTATCATCTCATAGAGTTTATTTGCCTTATGGACGATCGATCCTTGATTTTGCTGGCAGAAAGTGAGTTGTTTTGCGCACATTTTTTTATAATGTATGGTTTTGGTATTGTCAGAGGGGGAGGGTTTGAGATTTAACGGTCTGATAAAATGTTCATGGACGGGAATCATGTTGTTAAAATTTAGTACACCGATCAGTTTATCTTTGTCGTATATTTTAGTAAAATCGATGTCATTTTTCATCGTAAAGTGTTTAGGCTTTGGTGAACTGAGAGGTACACAATATTTTTGGTTTCCACCGCAGATGATGATGCCCACGAATGGGCGTTTTTCTTTTGAAATCTGAGGATATACAGACATAATATGGTCATCTATTTTGCTAAGTCTCTGATGTATTTGATGTCGATCAGATATGGATTTAAACGATCTTGTTTCATATCACTCTCCTGGGTATTTTTTGAAAAAGGCTGCGTATGCACGCAGCCCCGATAGTTTCCACTTATGGTAGGACTCACTGCTTTTTACAGAAATTCAAGAAAAATGCTTTAAGGGGATGATCAGCGGATGTATCTGAGTATCTGCTCTTACCGATCATCCCTGCCGATTAACACTCTATTTCCGCAAAATGCAAATCCATATTTTTGTATCTTATCACTGGGAATGCCTTTTGCGATAAGTCCTGCGGCATATTTTTTTTCATCTATCTGTGCCAGAGCAGCCTTTACCGTATCAGAAAGTTCTTTTTCATCCTCTTCATCTTGTACTTTAAATTCAATGATCATGGCGTTGCCTGTTTTATCCCGGGGTTCCAGCATCACATCGTATCGTCCAAATCCGCTCTCCCTGTTGGAGGTGATCACATAGCGGTCTGTCAGCTCTATCATAAGCCCGAGGACAAATCCATGGTAAAAACGTTCGGGTTCCTTTTTCGATGGTTTCTTTCCGGTATCAAAAGAGCTGGATATTTCAGAACTTACCCGGTTCATGTAAATATTCATAGCTTTTAAGTCATTTAACAGCAGTGCCCGGATAAAATCGTTGTAGTCGGCTTGTTTTTCAGAAAACCACCCTTTGATCATTTTGCTGAACATGCGCTTTACTTCGAGATTTGTCAGATCCAATTCATAATCGGCCTCGCGGAGGTCATCCCCGATCTCCTCGTACGTTTCATAACGGACGGTTTTTAGGTATCCACTGGCAAGAAGGAGGCTCCAGACGGCCCATTCATCGGTATCCAATTGTTCATAGATGATCTGTTCATCCAGGGGGGTGATCAGGTGTTTCCCGGCCAGAAGATCTTCGAACGCTTTCTTGACCTCCCTATTCCCTTCCCGGAGAAGTTTCCCGATCAGATGATTGGAGCTGGTGTTTGCCCAATAGGCCCCGACTTTTTTCTTATCCAGGAAATTTACGATCGACCATGGATTGTAGATATCCGTCCGCTTGCCAAATGTGAAACCGTCATACCACTGTCTCACTTCCTGCATCCTGTCAGACAGTCCGAATTCTTCCAGTGTGGCAGATACCTCCTCTTCTGTAAAACCGAACGCATTCGCATATTTTTCGGATGTCGTTGTGACGACTTGCAGGTTGTTCAGATCCGAAAATATGGATTCCTTGCTTATCCGCGTGATCCCGGTCATGACCGCGCGTTCCATATAAGGATTTGTCTTAAATGTGGTGTTGAACAGGCTGCGGATAAAAGGGGTCAGCTGATCCCAATAGCCGTTGACGCAGGCCTCCTGCAGGGGGGTATCGTATCCGTCCAATAAGATGATCACTTTCTTTTGGCAGTAACGGGAGAGATAGCCTGACAGCATCTTCAATGAATAAGAAACCTCGTAATCTTCCATATCCACAGATATATTCTGAAAAGATCTCTTTTCGTCAGCATTTAACAGATCGCCCTCCAGGAGGAAATCATTTTGGGCATAAATGTTCTTGATCGTCTGACAGATCTTCTTTCGCGTCTGCAAAAAAGACGACTCTTTTACATCTGCAAAGCTGATTGTGATCACTGGATAACTCCCCTGCAGATCCCTGTACTTTTGTTGTTCCCAGATATACAGGCCGTCAAAGAGATCTCGTCTCCCGGCGTATCTGACAGAGAAGAAATGCTCTAACATGCTTATATTTAAGGTCTTGCCGAATCTTCTTGGGCGTGTGATAAGGGTCACCTCATCATCCGATCCCCACCACTCTTCGATAAAATGTGTCTTATCAATATAAAGATTATTTTTTTCACGTATTTTTCCAAAATCCTGCTGTCCGATGCCGATCGTCCTGGCCATAGATCCACTCCCCCTCCAGGTTTTTTTATTTTGCGCATTCCGCCCAGATTTCGTTCATAGAAAATATTTTACAGCATCGCCGCAAGAAATGCAAATAAAGCAAGACCGCGATATACATATTTTTCCCAGCAGCGGTCCATACTACACAAAAATCAACAGCGAGGAGGTGCCCGCATGCAAAACAGATTAAAAAAAACTCTGCTCATCCTGGGGCTTTTCTCCATGGCCATCCTGCTCGGCGGCTGTGCCGAGGAGAAGGTCGAGGACAATGGGGAGCTGATCCAAAAACCCCCGGCTCAAATAGAGATGTACATTTGAGAGAAAAAATGTTAAAATATGCGCATAGCGAATGTTTATCAAAGGGGGAAATCGTTATGCGTGCAAGTGGTGTACTCATGCCCATATCCAGTCTGCCGTCCAAGTATGGGATTGGATGTTTTTCAAAAGAAGCTTATGAATTTGTGGATTTTCTGATCTCCGCGGGGCAGAAATATTGGCAGATCCTGCCCCTGGGCCCCACGACCTACGGGGACTCGCCCTATCAATCTTATTCCACGTTTGCGGGGAATCCCAATTACATCGACCTGGAAGTGCTGATCCGGGACGGCCTCCTGACGGAGGAGGAGGTATCCGCCATGGACTGGGGAGATACACAAGAGTATGTGGACTATGTGAAAGTCAAAAAATCTCGTGAAAAAGTCCTGCGGCTGGCTTTCGAGCGGTATGACCTGGGACAGGACGGGGAGTACGGGGTCTTTGTCCGGGAAAATGGTTTCTGGCTGGAGGATTACTGCCTCTACATGGCCATAAAGGAGGAGCAGGACGGAGAGCAGTGGAGCCAGTGGCCCGAGGAACTCAGAAACCGTCATCCGGGGGCCCTGCAGGAGAACAGGGAGAGGCTGGAGGATACGATCTCGTTTTACCGTTTCCGCCAGTATCTGTTCCACAAGCAGTGGCATTGGCTGAAGAATTATGCCAATCAAAATGGCGTGAAGATCATCGGCGACCTGCCGATCTACGTGGCTTTTGACAGTGCGGATACCTGGGCAAATCCGCTTTTGTTCCAGTTTGACGAGAAAAATGAGCCGGTGGCGGTGGCGGGCTGTCCGCCGGATGGTTTTTCAGCGGATGGACAGCTCTGGGGGAATCCCCTCTATAGCTGGGAGTACCACCGCACGACGGAGTATCGCTGGTGGCTCCAGCGGCTCTCCTACAGCCTGTCGCTGTATGATATGGTGCGGATCGATCATTTCCGGGGATTTGATGAATATTATTCGATCCCCTACGGGGATGAGACGGCCAAATATGGTCACTGGGAGAAAGGACCGGGGATCGAGCTGTTCCATGTGATCCGGGAAAAACTGGGGGATGTGCCGCTGATCGCGGAGGATCTGGGGATGATCTCGGACAGCGTGCGGCAGCTCCTCCGGGATACAGGGCTGCCCGGGATGAAGATCTTACAGTTTGCTTTTGACAGCTCGGAGAACAGTTCGTACCTGCCCCACAACATCGAGCGCAACTGCGTGATCTACACGGGGACCCACGACAATGACACGGTGCGGGGATGGTACGAGACGGCAAATGAACACGATCTGTGGCAGGCCCGCCAGTACATGAACAACGAGGACCATGATCTGGAAGAATCCATCTGGGATATGATCCGCCTGGCCCTGTCCAGTGTGGCGGACCTGGCCATTGTGCCCATACAGGACTACCTGTGCCTGGGCAGTGAGGCGCGGATCAACATACCATCCACTTTGGGGGATAACTGGAAATGGCGGCTGAAAAAAGGACAGATCAGCCATGAGGTTGTGGAGAAGATGCGGCTTTTGGTCCGGATCTATCGGAGATAGTCATGAGAAGATTATTGCGGTACTTAAGGGGCTATGTGCGGGAGACCATACTGGCCCCCTTATTTAAAATGTTGGAGGCCAGCTTTGAGCTGATCGTCCCGCTGGTCACGGCCCAGATCATCGACGCGGGCATCCGGGAAGGGGATGGGCCGTTCATCTGGAAGATGGGGCTCGTCATGGTGGCGTTGGGACTGGTGGGACTGATATGTTCCCTGACAGCCCAGTATTTTGCGGCGAAGGCGGCGATGGGATTCAGCACGGCCCTTCGGAGGGAACTTTTTGCCCATATCAGCAGTCTGTCTTATAGGGAACTGGATGAGATCGGGACACCTACGCTGATCACACGGATCACCAGCGATGTGAACCAGGCGCAGACGGGGGTCAATCTGGTGCTGCGGCTGTTCTTGCGCTCCCCGTTTATCGTGGTGGGGGCGCTGGTCATGTCCTTTACGATCGACGTGTCCACGGCGGTGATCTTCTCGATCGCGGTCCCGCTGATCTCCCTGGTGATCTATCTGATCATGCGCTGGACGGTCCCCATCTACAGGGAAGTGCAGAAGATGCTGGATCTGATCTCGCGGCTGACCCGTGAGAACCATGTGGGGGCACGGGTGGTACGGGCCTTTGGCCGGCAGCAGGAGGAGATAGAGGATTTCACCCGGGCGGACCGGGAATTTACCCGGATCCAGATGGCGGCGGGGCGGATCTCCGCATTGTTGAATCCGGGCACGTACGTGATCATGAACATGGCCATCGTGGCGATCCTGTGGGTGGGCGGCCGGCAGGTGGATATGGGGCGGCTGACCCAGGGCGAGGTGACGGCATTGGTCAACTATATGACCCAGATCTTACTGGCGCTGCTGGCGTTGGCGAACCTGATCGTAGCGGTGACGAAGGCAACGGCTTCCGGCGCGCGGCTCAATGAAGTGTTTGCGGTCGATACGAGCCTGAAGGACGAGGCGGGGCAGGAGATCCGGACGCAGTCTGCGGGCAGCCGGGTAGTCTTTCGCAATGTGAGCTTTACCTATGCGCATTCCAGTTCACCGGCATTGGAGGATATCTCCTTTACGGCGGAGAAAGGCCAGGTGATCGGGATCATCGGGGGGACGGGCAGCGGGAAATCCACGCTGGTCAACCTGATCCCCCGGTTTTACGACGCGGCCTCGGGCACGGTGGAGGTGGACGGCCATCCGGTGGAGGCGTATCCGCTGCGGCAGCTCAGGAAGAAGATCGGGGTGGTCCCCCAGCGGGCCGTCCTGTTCCAGGGGACGCTGCGCGACAATATGCGCTGGGGAAAAGAGGATGCCGGGGAGGAGGAGATCCTCCGGGCCCTGGACACCGCCCAGGCACGGGATTTTGTGGAGAAAAAAGAGGGGAAACTGGAGGCGCAGATCGCCCAGGGGGGCCAAAACCTCTCCGGCGGGCAGCGGCAGCGGCTGACCATTGCCCGGGCTTTGGTGCGGGAACCTGAGATCTTGATCTTGGACGACAGCGCGTCAGCCCTCGACTATGCCACCGATGCGGCCCTGCGCCGCGCCCTGCGGGAGCAGTCCGCCGGGCCGGGCCGGGAGATGACCGTGTTCCTGGTGTCCCAGCGGGCGGCTTCGATCAGACAGGCGGATAAGATCCTGGTCCTGGATGAGGGGCGTCTGGTGGGTGCAGGGACGCACCGGGAACTCCTGGAGGGCTGCCCGGTCTATAAAGAAATCTGCCTCTCTCAGTTATCTGAAAAGGAGGTGGCAGCGATATGAGAAAGCAAAAGAAAGCCGGACAGGGCGCGATCATCCGGCGTGTCCTGGCGTACATCAAGCCTTATCGGATCCAGGTAGGATCGATGCTCTTCTTTGCCATGGTCACGGTGGGGACGACTCTATACGCGCCGGTGCTGATCGGCCAGGGGGTAGATCAGATCGTGGGGGCGGGGGAGGTGGACTTTGGCCACCTTGGAGAGATCTTGCTGTATCTGACAGTGGTCATCGCGGCCACGGCCCTGGCGCAGTGGTCCATGAACCTGCTGACCAATCAGGTGACCTACCGGGTGGTGGAGGACATCCGCAACCAGGCGTTCATCCATCTGGAACAGGTGCCGGCCAGCTATGTGGACCAGAACCAGCCGGGGGATATCCTGAGTCGGATCGTGACGGATGTGGGGCAGTTTTCTGACGGATTGCTCATGGGATT
This sequence comes from Clostridia bacterium, assembly GCA_910575625.1. Classification (GTDB taxonomy): domain Bacteria; phylum Bacillota; class Clostridia; order Lachnospirales; family Lachnospiraceae; genus MGBC164599. Next base: position 33,376 of record CAJTFD010000006.1, on the reverse strand, counting down.
TACCCAGCTGTTCACCGGGGTGGCGACGATCTTAGGTACGATCGGTTTTATGCTTTCGATCAACGGGAAGATCGCGCTGCTGGTGGTGCTCCTGACACCGATCTCCCTTTTTGTGGCCAGCTTTATCGCCAGCCGGACCTTCCATATGTTCCAGGTCCAATCGGAAAAGAGGGCAGAGATGACTTCCCTGGTGGAGGAACTGGTGGGGAACCAGCGGGTGGTGCAGGCATTTTCCTATGAGGAAAAAGGCATGGAGCGGTTTGACGCGGTCAATGAGGAACTGCGGGTCTGGGGGATCAGGGCTTTGTTTTTCTCGGCGATCACCAATCCCTCCACCCGGTTTGTCAACGGGCTGGTCTACACGGGCGTGAGCATCCTGGGGGCGTTCATTGTCATCGGGGGCGGCATGAGCGTGGGTCAGCTGATCAGTTTTTTAAATTACGCCAATCAGTATACGAAGCCGTTCAATGAGATCTCCGGCGTGGTGACGGAGCTGGAGAACGCCTTGGCCTGCGCGAAACGGATCTTCGATTTCCTGGAGACACCGGTGGAGGAGCCGGATGCGGCTGACGCGCAGGTACTTGAGAAGGTGGATGGCCGTGTGGAGTTAAAAAATGTGAGTTTTTCCTATGTTCCAAAGACGCCGCTTTTGCAGGATATCAGCATAGAGGTCAGACCGGGGCAGCGCATCGCCATCGTGGGGCCTACCGGCTGCGGCAAGACGACGGTGATCAATCTGCTGATGCGTTTTTATGATGTGGACCGGGGGGAGATACGTGTAAGCGGTCATCCGGTGCGGAGACTGACCCGGGATTCCCTGCGGAGGAGTTTTGGCATGGTCTTACAGGAGACTTGGCTGAAAGCGGGGACCATCGCGGAGAATATCGCCTACGGCAGGCCCGATGCGTCCAGGAAGGAGATTGAGGAGGCCGCCCGGCAGGCTCACGCCCACGGTTTTATCAGCCGGATGAAGGATGGGTATGACACCTGGATCGCGGAGGACGGGGAAAATATCTCCCAGGGGCAGAAGCAGCTCTTATGCATTGCGCGGGTGATGCTGATGCGCCCGCCCATGCTGATCCTGGATGAGGCCACGTCGTCCATCGATACGCGCACAGAGATCCGGGTACAGCAGGCTTTTGAGAGATTGATGGAGGGGCGTACGAGTTTTGTGGTGGCCCACCGTCTGTCCACCATACAGACGGCGGACCGGATCTTAGTCATGGAGGATGGCAATATCATCGAGCAGGGCACCCATACGGAACTGCTGGCGCGCGGAGGTTTTTATTCCAGGCTCTATGTGAGCCAGTTCGCACAGTCATAAAGTGTGTTTGAAGATCTGATAAATACTGTATATAGCTTGGATCTTACTAACACTTGGTACGGTCTGTGGCCCCTCAGATCTTTTGTGTACTCTTCAGCGGGAAAAGTACCAAAAGTGTCGGGGGTATTGCGGATTTCCCCCGGACCCCTTAAAACGCTTATTTGAAAGGCATGCATCCTTTTATCTGTAAATTTGCGGTGATCCGGGGGAGTTTGGGTTATTGAGCACGATTTAAGGAGAGGGAGGAAAGATGAATAAAAAGGCATCGTATACATTACGTATCGTGGCGGGCGCATATCTGATATATTTGGCATATTCCCTGATCAAGGGGTATATCGTGGAACATGAAGTGTCCGTGGGATTTATGGTGGTCGGTATCTTATTTGGTGCAGTGGGGCTTTTCTTCTGCGTGACAGGTCTGCAGGGGCAGCGTCAGGTGGATCGGGAAGAGCAGGAAGCACAGGAGGCCTGTGAGGAGGCGCTGCCCCTGCCTTCGGGGGAAATAGGAGCCGCGCCCAAAGATACAGGAGCGGACGGCATGGAGGCGGCAGCCGCAGAAGAGAACGTTATAGAGAAAGAAGTCGTTGAGGGAACGGAAGAGGAAAAAAAGGAGGAAGAGGTATGAACGCAGTGTATGAAAAATTGATGAGATGTTACGGGAGCGTGAGGGAGAGGATCCATTTTAAACCGAAGGTGGCTCTGGTCTTAGGATCCGGCCTGGGGGATTACGCGGACGGCATCCAGGTGGAGGAAGTCCTGGATTACTCTCATATAGAGGGATTTCCGGTATCCACAGTACCGGGGCATAAGGGCCGGTTTGTCTTCGGCTATGTGCAGGATGTGCCTGTGGTGGTCATGCAGGGCCGGGTGCATTATTATGAGGGATACGAGATCAGTGATGTGGTGCTGCCCATACGTCTGATGAAGCTGATGGGCGCAGAGACTTTGTTTTTGACCAATGCGGCTGGCGGTATCGGGGAGGGCTTTCAGGCCGGGGATTTCATGCTGATCACCGGGCAGATCGCCAATTTCGTGCCCTCCCCGCTGATCGGGCCGAACATGGATGAACTGGGCGTGCGCTTTCCGGATATGAGCGAGATCTACGATGGGGATCTGCGCACAGTGATCCGCGGCGCGGCAAAAGACCTGGAGATCCCCCTGCAGGAGGGGGTCTATATCCAGCTCACCGGTCCGAATTACGAATCACCCCAGGAAGTGCAGATGTGTAAGATCCTAGGCGCGGACGCGGTGGGGATGAGCACGGCCTGTGAGGCGGTGGCCGCCAACCACATGGGGATGAAGATCTGCGGGATCTCCTGTATCTCCAATCTGGCCTGCGGGATCGCGAAGCATCCATTGACCCACAAGGAAGTCCAGGACACGGCTGACCGGGTGGCGCCGCTCTTTAAGCAGCTGATCACGGAATCCATCGTGCGGATCGGGAAAATATAGCCTATCTCGATCATGTGCCGAAGGGCATCGGATCCTCAGAGAGAAGATACAGAAAAACCAGCCGGAGTATCTGGGCGCTTTTGATCGTGTCATGGCCAGAAAGTCTATGTATGTATACAATATGTTTGTCACGCGCCGCGATATCCTGGACCGATATTGCGAGTGGCTGTTTTCTTTTCTGATCGAGGCTGCGGAAGGATTGGACGTTGTGGGATATGATACCCGCAGGCAGAGGACGATGGGTTTCTTAGCGGAATGTTTGCTGACAGTATGGCTATATAGAAATAAACTGCGTATCAAAGAATTGGGAAGAAGTAATTGGAGCGGATGGGAAGGTTTTTAAGATCCTGCTGGGCAATGGATTGTGGAATCTGTTGTGCGGATCGGTAAATTATAAAAAGGATGGGGTGGGCAGGATTGGATAAGGAGCGTGTGCCGGATTATTTTTCAGAGGAATATTGGAAGGACAGCGTGCCGTCGTATTCTTTTGAGACGTTGTGGAAAGATGAAGTGACGGCGAAAGTGCGAGTGGATGGTGCACAGGTCCAGGTCGAACGCCTGGTCATACATCCGGTGAAACAGCTTTTTGCCAGTGATGTGATGACAAGATATCAGTTGAACCGCATTTTTGAATCACGGTGCTGGGACAGGGGAAGGCCTGATATCAATGAGCTTTTGGCGTATCGCGGCCTGAAGGCGTATAATCCATATGAGATTGTAAAAAAAACACATGGTGCCTCCTGGAATGATCATATATGGTTTCGTTTTCCGGGGGAAAAGCTGACGAGCAAGGATGTTCTGGTGAGGTAGACAGATGTTCCAAGAGGAGATCACAAATGAGGATATTGTCATACAGAATGGGACTAGCGAGGGAACACAGGTAAAGTACAGGAAAGGAAAATACTGGTATAAGAAAGATAACCATGGAAATGAAGGCCTCACGGAATATCTCGTTTCTCATATGCTGACATATTCAGATCTGGATCGATCGGAATATGTCGTCTATGAGAAGGGAACGATCAATGGCTGTACAGGATGCCGCAGCGAAAATTTTCTGAAAGCTGGTGAAGAACTGATAACATTTTATCGGCTGTATCAGAATGAATCTGGAAAGGATCTATCCCAAGTCATGGCATCTATGGAAACAATGGAGGAACGCATAGAATATGTGATACGTTTTATCCAGGAGACCTGTGGACTGGATGTGACGGATCATTTAAGGAAGGTATTCACATTGGATATGTTGACCTTAAATGAGGATAGACATTTAAATAATCTGGCAGTTGTGTTTTGTGATAATGAGTTTACCACAGCGCCTATCTTCGATAATGGGATTTCTCTGCTTACGGCAAACCAAAGCGTAAATTGGGATTTTTCAATGGAGGAAAATGTAAAAAGAGTGACAGCACGGCCATTTAGCGGATCCCACGAGAAAATGTTCCGATATTTTGGCATTGGCTTTCGTCTGGATCTTCCGGCGGTGAGGCAGTGGCTGGAAGGGGAGGAGTACAGCCGGGAGAAGGAAGTGCTCCTATATCAACTGGAGAGATATCCTATACTTGGAAAAGGAGGAGCAGATGGATCAACAAGAGATTTATAACATCTATCAAAAGTGGTGTGCGGATCCCCACATCGATGCGGAGACCCGCCGCGAGCTGAAAGCCCTTGAGGGGGACGAGGCAGAGATCCGGGACCGCTTTTATAAGGCTTTAGACTTTGGGACCGGGGGTCTGCGGGGCGTTCTCGGCGCGGGGACCAACCGGATGAACATCTACACGGTGCGTCAGGCTACGCAAGGATTGGCGGACTACATCCTGTCCATGGGCGGGCAGGACAAAGGGGTGGCGATCGCCTATGATTCCAGGCGCATGTCCCCGGAGTTTGCCCAGGAAGCAGCACTGTGCCTGAATGCAAATGGGATCCGGACGTATCGGTTCGAGAGCCTGCGGCCTACGCCTGAGTTGTCTTTTGCCGTGCGGCATCTGGGGTGTATCGCCGGGATCGTGATCACGGCCAGCCATAACCCCAGGGAGTACAACGGGTATAAAGTCTACTGGGAGGACGGGGCACAGATCCTGCCTCCCCATGACCGGGGGATCATGGATCATGTGAAGAGAATCATAGACTTTTCTCAGGTAAAGACCATGTGTCAGGCGGATGCAGAGACGCAGGGGCTTTACCATGTGATCGGAAATGAGATCGATAAGATCGATGAGTTGTATATGGAGCAGCTGAAAAAACAGAGCGTTCACCCGGAGGTCATCCGGGAGATGGCCGGGGATATGAAGATCGTCTATACGCCCCTGCATGGATCCGGGAATCTCCCGGTACGCCGGGTGCTGCGGGAACTGGGTTTTACAAAAGTCTATGTGGTGCCGGAGCAGGAAGCGCCGGACGGGGCTTTCCCAACCGTGGCGTACCCGAACCCGGAGGATGCCCATGCCTGGACACTGGCTTTAAAACTGGCCCGGGAGGTGGATGCCGACCTGGTGCTGGCCACAGACCCGGACGCCGACCGTCTGGGCGTTTATGTAAAAGATAAGGATGGATCTGACTATATCAGCTTTACCGGAAATATGTCCGGCGTGCTCATCGGAGAATACCTCCTGCGGGAAAAACAAAAGATGGGCGCACTGCCTGAAGACTCGGCCCTGGTGGAGACCATCGTCACCACGGATATGTTAAAAGCGGTGGCAAGAGAGTACGGCGCGGCGGTCGTAGAGGTGCTGACCGGGTTCAAATACATCGGAGAGCAGATCCGCTTCTTCGAGGAGAGCCGCAGATACAGTTATGTCTTTGGGATGGAGGAGAGTTACGGCTGCCTGGCCGGGACCTATGCCCGGGATAAAGACGCCTGTGTGGCTGTCATGCTGTTGTGCGAGGTGGCGGCGTATCATAAGAAACAGGGACAGACCCTGTGGGATGCCATGTTGGGACTGTATGAGAGATATGGGTTTTACAAAGAGGGTCTGGAGACGGTCACCCTAAAAGGGATGGACGGCGCCGAGCAGATCCGGCAGAGGATGCGGCATCTGCGCAAAGAGCCGCCGAGGGAACTGGGCGGACATAAAGTGCTGGCCATCCGGGACTATCAGGCGGACCGGCGCGTAGATATGCAGACCGGGGCGGCGGCGCCGACGGGGCTTCCGGCATCGGATGTGCTCTATTATGAGCTGGAGGAGGATGCCTGGTGCTGCGTGCGGCCTTCAGGGACGGAGCCGAAGATCAAGTATTATTTTGGGGTGAAAGGCGGTTCGATGGAGGATGCCGACTTTCAGCTGGAGCGGCTGAAAAGAGATCTCCTGTGAAATGCTGCCGTGAGCATGGCGGAACGTTTTTTCCATATACAAAAGGGAAAACCGTGCTGATAAAGGAATGAAAAGGAGATCGTCCTCATATACATGTTAGTAGTACATGTGAAAGGCAGGTGGGGACGATGGATGAGAGTCAGATCATCCGGTTGTTTTCCGGCGGCATCCGCAGGCGGCTGGAAAAGGCGCATCTCGATCAGGAGCAGCTCTGTGAGATCCGGCTGCGGGTACATAACCCCTGTATGGTCCTATACCGGGGGGAGGAATCTTTCCTGGACAAAAACGGGGGCCTGACCCGGGAGCGGCTGTGTGCATACTGTGTGACGGGGGAGGACATCAAGGAGACGATGGAGCATATCGCGGGGTATTCCCTGTACGCATACGAGGAGGAGATCCGGCAGGGTTATCTGACCGTGCAGGGCGGCCACCGGGTAGGCATCGCCGGGAAGGCGGTCATGGAGGGGGAGCACATCCGCAGTGTGAAATACATTTCATACATCAATGTGCGGATCTCCCATCAGGTAAAAGGGTGTGCGTCCCCGCTCATGCCCTATGTCCGCATGGACAGGAGCATCTATCACACGCTGATCATCTCGCCGCCCCTCTGCGGGAAGACCACGATGCTGCGGGATATGATCCGGCAGATCTCCGACGGGGATGATCGTCATCCGGGTCTGACTGTGGGGGTGGTGGATGAGCGTTCGGAGATCGGGGGCTGCTACCAGGGCGTAGCCCAAAACGATCTGGGCATCCGCACGGACGTGCTGGACTGCTGCCCGAAAGCGGAGGGTATGATGATGCTGATCCGCTCCATGTCCCCGGCGGTTGTGGCGGTGGACGAGATCGGGGATTACCGGGACATCCACGCCATCGAGGCGGTGATCCACTGCGGCTGCAAGCTGATGGCCACGGTGCACGGGGATTCGATCGAGGACCTGCGTCAGAAACCGCTGTTTGCGCGGCTGATGGATGAACATATATTTGAACGCTATATCTTACTGCAAGGCCGGCGCAGGGCCGGGGAGGTGCGGGCGATCTTCGATCAGAGGGGGACATGCCTCTACCAGGAAGGGCGGGGCGGATGATCCGGATCGTGGGGGCTGTCCTGGTGGTGATGGCCAGCGCGGGGATCGGTTTTTCTTACAGTTTTTGCCTGGGGCGGCGTCTGGAACAGCTTCGGCAGCTGGAGCGGATGACGCTGCTGTTAAAAGGCGAGATCTCTTACGGATATGCCTCACTTCCCGAGGCATTGACATCCATTGGAAAAAAAATGCCGGAGCCGTTTACGCATTTTCTATGCCAGACGGCGTCCCGTTTAAAAGGATATCCAGATAAAAGCTTTCAGCAGGTCTTCCAGGAAGAAGTGGAGGAAGACCTGAAAACGTCAGCTTTAACAGCGAAAGACAAAAAAGCACTTATGCAAATGGGTGCTTTTTTGGGTTATCTGGATAAAGATATGCAGCTTGGGACGCTGGATCTATATCTGCAGGAGCTGGCCGGGGAGATCAAGGCGGCGCAGGAGAGCATCCCGGGGAAGCAGAAAGTGTGCAGGAGCCTGGGTATCATGGGCGGACTGTTCCTGGTGCTCCTTTTGATCTGAGGCTGCTGCGGGAAAATGGAGGGGACCTGTGGAAGTAAACATCATATTTAAAATCGCCGCAGTGGGCATCCTGGTGTCCATGTTGAACCAGGTGTTAAAACACAGCGGGCGGGATGAGCAGGCGTTCCTGATCAGCCTGTCGGGGCTTTTGATCGTGCTGTTCTGGATCTTGCCTTATATCTATGAACTGTTTGAGACTATCAAAAATCTGTTCCTGTTGTGACAGACGGGATGTGAGGATAGGACATTATGGATATTGTCAGGATTTCCCTGTTGGGGATCGGGGGCGTGGTCCTGGGGTTTTTGTTAAAAGAGAGTAAGCCTGAGTACAGTTTTTATGTATCCTTCGGCGTGGGCATCGCGATCTTATTCCTGGCGGTGAGTAAGATCCGCTATCTGTTCGATTCGATCTTGAGCTTAAAGGCTTACCTGCCCATGGATGGCAGCTATGTGGAGACACTGCTCAAGATGGTGGGAATCACCTACATCGGCGAGTTTTCCTCGGGTATCTGCAGGGATGCCGGGTACAGCGCGATCGGGAGTCAGATCGAGATGTTCAGCAAGCTGGCGGTCATGGCGGTGAGCATGCCGATCCTGCTGGCCCTTCTGGAAACGATCTACGGGTTTCTGGCATGAGGGGGCTGGGATATGTGAAATGTATGAGAGGATCGGTCTGGGTCTTTTTGTGGCTTTTCCTGTCTGCGGCCGCGGTTGTCCCGGTGTATGGCGGTGAGGTCCAGATGGAAGAGCCGGATGGGATATATGCGGCGGATGAAACAGATGGAACAGACGGACATGCCTGGGATCTGCTGGAGGACATGCAGCTGGAGGAGATCCAGCAGATGGTGGATGGGATGCTGGGGGAGGAAAGTTTTTCACTGATCCAGGCCATCCAGAACCTGATGTCCGGGAAGGATGCATTCAACAAGGAAAAAGTCCTTAAGATGGTGGGACAGGCCGTCTTTTCCCAGTTTGACAAGCAGAAAAAACTGGTGTCCCAGGCATTGATCCTGGTCCTGTTGGCGGCGCTGTTTTCGAATTTTGCCCAGATCTTTGATCGGGGGCAGGTGGGGGAAGTCAGCTTCTATATCGTATATCTCCTCTTATTTACCCTGCTGCTGAATGGGTTTTACAGCCTGAGCAGCCAGTTGGAGGAGCGGATCTATGGTCTTCTGGAATTGATGCGGGGGATCACACCGGCTTACTATCTGGCTGTGACAGCGGCTTCCGGCGTGACCAGCGCAGCGATGTTTTACCAGATGGTATTGATCTTGGCCGCGGCGGCCCAGTGGGTGATCCTGGCCTTCGTGCTGCCCTGTACGGGGCTGTATGTGCTCCTGGAGATGGTCAATGGTCTGTCGAAGGAGGAATCTCTGAGCAAACTGGCGGGTTTTTTTAGGACGCTGGTGGAGTGGGCGCTCAAGACGATGATGGGGGTGGTGATGGGGATGCAGGTGATCCGGGGGCTGGTGGCCCCTGTGATCGACGAACTGCGCCGGAGTGTGCTGGGAAAGACTGCCAGCGCGATCCCGGGTGTGGGCAATGCGCTGAATGCCGTGACGGAGATCATCTTGGCCAGTGCGGTGCTGGTGCGCAACTGTCTGGGCGTGGCCTTTGTCCTGGTCCTGCTGGTCTGGGGTGTGTCTCCGCTGATCCAGTATGGGATCTGCGCCCTTCTGTATAAATTTGCGGCGGCGCTGGCACAGCCCATATCGGACAAGCGTCTGGTGGGCTGCCTGGGGATCATGGGGGAGGGCTGCGGCCTGCTGCTGAAGATCTTATTTACCACGGAACTGCTCTGTATGATCACCATAGCAGTCCTGGCGGTATCCTTTGGAGGTGGCTGAAGATGGCCCAGGAGATTTATCAGTGGGCGCGGAACCTGGCGGTCTACTATATCATCCTGACCGCGCTGATGCATATCATGCCCGATCCGCGGTATAGCCGGTATGTCCGCTCGTTCATGGGGATTTTACTGATCTTGATCGTCACATCGCCGCTTTTGAACTTGCTGCATCTGGAAGAACAGATGGATGGTCTCTTCCATAAGAAGATCCTGGAGGAGGAGTTCGCACAGCCGTCCTGGGGGCAGGTACAGGGTGAGGAGATCGTCCGGGACCATTATCTGCAGGCATATGAGCAGGAGGTGGCGGAGCAGATCCGGGGTTCTTTGGAGGAGATCTTAAGGGGCAGCTGTGAGGTCCTGGAGGTACAGGTACATATGGAGATGGGCGTGGACGGGGAGGGCTTACAGGCGGCCCAGATCCGGATATGGCTGTCCGGTGCGGAAAATAGTCAGATGAGGGAGAGGGTGGAACATGAGCTGGCAGGAGCCTACGAGGTCACAGGAGAAAAAGTGGAGCTCTTTTTTGAAGAGATGGGATAAGCAGCAGTGGCTGGCGCTGCTGCTCTTAGGCCTGCTCCTTCTGGTGATGGCCATTCCCACCAAAAAGCAGGCGGAGAAGACGCAGGATACCAGCGGCACGGCCCAGAGCGCGGAGGGGGGATCTTACAGGAACTCTTACGGGGATCCTTACGGAGAGTCCGGCACGTCCTCCCAGGTTTTGACGGAGAAGGCCTCTCTGGAGGCACAGCTGGAGGATCTGCTCCTGCGGGTGGAGGGGATCGGGGAAGTGCGGGTGATGCTGATGTTAAAGGATACATCTGACAGCATCACCTCTTTTTCTACACAGGATGCGCCCGTTTCCGTACAGGGCGTGCTGATCGCGGCCCAGGGCGGGGACGATCCTGTGGTGGTGCGAAATATTCAGGAGGCAGTTATGGCATTATTTCAGGTGGAAGCCCATAAGATTAAAGTAATGAAAATGAAATAAAAAAAGGAGAGGAAAGTGAAGAAAGTTTTCAAGAAAAATCAAGTGATCATTACGGCTCTGGCGATCATGATCGCCGTGGCAGGCTATCTGAGTTTTTCCGATTCGGATTTCGGGATGAAGGAAGCCAGCACAGAAACTGCAGACAGCAACATTCTGGAGGATGATATCCTGGGGGATATTGAGAGCCTGGACTACGATGTCAGCGACGAGACAGCGCTGCTCGAGGAGAACAGTCTGGGCGCGACGACGCAGAGTTCCCCCACGGCCTCGCCGGGAGCGGAGGATGGCTCGGGATCGGATACAGATACAGGAGCGGGAGATGGGACAGCTACTCCTGAGGGCACAGAGGAAGATGGGACCGGACAGGAAGATGTGAGCACAGATACGCCCGGGGAGGCCGTTCTGACAGGCTCCACAGGATTTGCCGCCCAGGCTAAGATCAGCCGTGAGCAGGTGCGCTCCCAGAATAAGGAAAATCTGATGCAGATCATCGACAACCCGGATGTGTCCGAGGAGCAGAAAGCCGAAGCCGTGGCCAGCATGGTGACTTTATCGGAGACCGCGGAGAGGGAGGCGGCGGCGGAAGTGCTCCTGGAATCCAAGGGCTTTCCCGATGTGGTGGTGAACCTGACCGGGAACAGTGCGGATGTGGTGGTGCCGGATGACCAGCTGGATGACACTTCCCGGGCACAGATCGAGGATATCGTAAAACGAAAGACAGAGGTGGCGCCGGAGAACATCGTGATCACGCCGCTGAGCCAGGCTTCCGAATAAGCCTTGACAGGCTGTTTCCCGTGTAATAGAATGGAAACGTTGTAAAGAATGGGAAATATACAGGAGGTTTACGGTGCCAAAATATACCAAAGAAATTGAAAAAAGGCGCACGTTTGCGATCATATCCCATCCGGATGCCGGCAAGACCACGCTGACAGAGAAGTTTTTGCTCTACGGCGGCGCGATCAATCTGGCCGGATCAGTGAAGGGGAAGGCGACAGCGAGACATGCGGTGTCGGACTGGATGGAGATCGAGAAGGAGAGAGGGATCTCAGTCACCTCTTCGGTCTTACAGTTCCACTACGGCGGCTACTGCATTAACATATTGGATACCCCGGGACATCAAGATTTTTCCGAGGACACATACAGGACCTTGATGGCGGCCGATTCTGCGGTGATGGTCATCGACGGGTCCAAGGGGGTGGAGGCGCAGACACGCAAACTCTTTAAGGTCTGCGTCATGCGCCATATCCCCATTTTTACGTTTATCAATAAGATGGACAGAGATGCCAATGATACCTTTGACTTATTGGATGAGATCGAGAAGGAACTGGGGATCGCCACCTGTCCGGTGAATTGGCCGATCGGCTCGGGAAAAGCGTTCCGCGGTGTCTATGACCGTCAGACGAGACGGGTCCTCACATTTTCGGATACCCGCAAGGGGACCAAGGAGGGGACGGGGGAGGAGATCGCGCTGGATGATCCGCATCTGCTGGACATCCTCTCCCAGGAGCAAAAGGATACGCTGCTGGATGAGATCGAACTTTTGGACGGAGCCAGTGCGGAGTTTGACCAGGCTCTGGTGGATAAGGGCGAACTTTCCCCGGTGTTTTTCGGATCGGCGCTGACAAACTTCGGTGTGGAGACGTTTTTAAAACATTTCCTCGCTATGACGGCGCCGCCCCTGCCCCGTGTGTCGGATAAAGGGGTGATCGATCCCATGGGGGATGATTTCTCAGCCTTTGTGTTCAAGATCCAGGCAAATATGAATAAAGCCCACCGGGACAGGCTGGCTTTTCTGCGGGTATGCTCCGGGCGGTTCGATGCCAGTGCGGAGGTGTATCATGTGCAGGGGGATCGAAAAATGCGCCTGTCCCAGCCCCAGCAGATGATGGCTGAGTCCCGGCATGTGGTGGATGAGGCTTATGCGGGGGATATCATCGGCGTGTTTGACCCGGGGATCTTTTCCATCGGCGATACGCTGTGTAAACCGGGAGAGAAATTTGCCTATGAGGGTATCCCCACCTTTGCTCCGGAACATTTTGCGCGGGTGCGGCAGGTGGATACCATGAAGCGGAAACAATTTACAAAAGGTGTGAACCAGATCGCACAGGAGGGAGCCATCCAGATCTTCCAGGAGTTGGACTCCGGGATGGAGGAGATCATCGTGGGCGTGGTGGGCGTGCTGCAGTTTGATGTGCTCAAGTACCGCCTGCAAAATGAGTATAACGTGGAGATCATCTTGGAGAACCTGCCCTATGAGCATCTGCGCTGGATCGCGAATCCGGATGAGGTGGATGTGAAGAAGATCGTGGGGACTTCTGATATGAAGAGGGTCACGGATCTGAAAGGGAATCCGCTGCTGCTGTTCGTCAATGCCTGGAGCGTGGGGATGACGCTGGATCGGAATGAGGGGCTGGAGCTGTCGGAGTTTGGGATCTGATCTTGTATCATAAAGAACTATGGCGACAAGGCAGAAACGATAACAGCATGAACACGAGACAATGATACAAGGGTGTCACTGGTTGTGGCATCCTTATCGTATGTAATGAAAAATATTATTGTGGAGCGGTAAAAGATGTGTTATGATCTCAAAAGAGCGATCGTGTTACAGGGTGCGTTGCCCTCATTCTAAAGAGAATGGGGGTGATGCTATGAAAAAGAGAAAACATAAGAAACATATTTCTCTTATGGAAATGCTGACATTTGGCATATTCCTTCCGGCATTGCTTACATTCGTGTTTATGTTTTGTAAGTAGCCTTACATGGCAAAGGCCACCCTTGTACTTTGGCAGGTAACAGGGTGGCATTGCTGACCTGTTTTAACGGTCAACCCCTTGTGGGCGGTCGCTCCTTTTCTATAGCATATCTTAAATTTGGTTGCAAGTGCCTTATTCTTATGTTTGATATTGTACATATTGCTGCCGGGTCATTCTTTGATGTAATCCAGTTCAGTGAGGTTTACACCGGAAGCGGTCAGAATGACCTTTAATGCGATGTAGCGTCTTTTCATTTTTCTGTAAGTTTCGGAATCCTTTTCAGTAGTTGACATATAATCCTGCAAGCGTTCAAATTCTTCGACGGATATTTTGATCATTTCTTTTTCAGACATTCTCATCGCCTCCATTTTTTATTGAGAGTGCTCATGGGTTTATTTCGGTATTCTGATATTATTATAGCGTATCGGGCTGTGGGTGTAAAGGCGTATACAGGCTTTGCTGCATGATGATACTTTGCGTCTACCAGCTTATCTCCATACCATGAGGCCCCGTCATGCGCTGCCCTTCCCGCATCTTCTTGTCGTCTGTATACGCTCAAAAAACTATTGAAATCCGGAAAAAGATGGGTTATCATAAACTATATTTGACAAAGTGCTGTCCTTAAAAAATTTCCCAGTGGGAGGAAACAGTTATGCGATTTATGGAAAATAAGAAGCTCGCCACCCGGATCGGGATCTTTACCACGTTCATCACTTTGGTGGGCGTCCTGTGTGCCGTTATGGCTGTTGCCGTGATCTTATTCACCCTGCTGCTCTTGCATCGGGAGGGATGGGAACTCATGATGGTGGAGCGTGCCATTGGCCATCTGGGAGATCTGAACCTCTCTGCGGACCAGGAGCTGGAACCGTTTTATGGCCGGTCAGATGAGATTGGCTTGATCGCACAGACAACCCACAGGGTCTGCGGCTGCCTTCGAAAGACGATCGATGATGTGGGACGCATATTGGGCGAGATGGCAAAGGGCAATTTCACCGTTGATGTTACAGAGAATGCGTCCTATTATATCGGCGACTTTAAGGCTCTGTCCGTGAGCCTGCAGTCTATCCATGCCAATCTGGTGAATGTGATCTGCAATATCTCGCAGGTAGCCGATCAGGTGGATACCAGTGCGGAACGGGTATCCTCTGGCGCCCAGGCGTTGGCCCAGGGCACGACGGAACAGGCCGCCTCTATCAAAAGGCTGATGACGAATGTAACAGACATCACCAACCGCATCCAGACCAGCACCGTGCGCTGCGGGAGCGCCAGCGAGTTAGTGGACCAGGTCACGGGCTTTGCGTTTGAGGCGGATGCGAAGATGGAGCAGTTGACTGTGGCTACCAAGAATATTGACCGATCCTCCGCTCAGATCAGTACCATTATCAAAACGATCGAGGATATCGCGTTCCAGACCAATATCCTGGCTCTGAACGCCTCCGTGGAGGCTGCACGCGCCGGAAATGCGGGAAAGGGCTTCTCTGTGGTGGCGGAGGAAGTGCGCAGCCTGGCGGCCAGATCCACCGAAGCGGCCCAGAACACCAACCATCTGATCAGTTGTTCTATCCAGAATACCAAGTCTGGAACAGAAGCTACAAACTTGGTCGTCTCCGCAATGCAGGACATCAACAGATGTATCCGATCCATCAAATCTCTGATGGATGAGATCGCCGCTGCCAGCGTCCGGCAATCCGAGATGATCCTGCGGGTAGAAAATGGTATCAGAGAGATCTCCGCAGTGGTCCAGGACAATTCTGTGGCCGCGGAAAAAAGCGCAGTGGTTTCCAAGGGACTCTCCCAACAGGCGCGTACGCTGAATAGGCTCATCAGTAACTTTCGGATAGATGAGGGGGAAAATACGGTAAAAGCGTATCGGACAGTTGACTCTAAAGATGACGGAGGAAAAGAATGGTAAAACATATGATCCTATGGCAGTTAAAAGAAGAATTGTCACAAGAGGAAAAAAAGCAGATAAAAGACGGCATCAAACAGGGCCTGGAAGCCCTCCAGGGAAAGATCCCGGGACTCCTAAAGATCCATGTGCAGGCGGAGGGCTTAAGCTCGTCAAATGCAGATGTGATGCTGGATTCCACATTCACAGACGAAGACGCCCTGAAAAATTATGCCACCCATCCAGAGCATGTAAAGGTAGCAGATACCCGTGTGCGTCCCTATACCAGGACCAGGCTCTGTCTGGATTACGAGATCTTATAGAGCGGGTCCTCCCGCTCTTTTCTAAATAACACATCTATTGTCCCATGCATATCATAAATAAACTTGCTTTCTAGGAGTTTTCAAAAAATGAAATCCCCCATCCATGCGTATGACCGGGCCGTCATTGGCGGCGACATGCGTCAGGTATATCTGGCAGAAGAGCTGTCCCAGCTAAAAAAACAGGTCTGCCATTATGCCCTCTGCGAGGAACCAAGAGAGGGCCATCGCACAGAGTCATTGTTCCACGCCTGCCAAGCCGCCCCCGTGATCATATGTCCGATCCCTTTTAGTAAAAACGGGGATGATCTGAATCAGTCTGCATCCGCGCAGGCTTTACCCATAGAGCAGCTCTTATCCCACTTAAGCCCAGGCCAGACCCTTTTTGCCGGGTGCATACCCAAAAGCTTCCGGGGGTTGGCCGAGGAGAAAGGCGTGCGTGTCCATGACCTGATGGAGGACGTGCAGCTTGCTCTTTTCAACACGCTGGCCACAGCCGAGGGCGCGATCTGCGAGGCGATCAAAAGGAGCCCGGTCAATCTGCACCACAGCGCCTGTGCCGTCCTGGGATATGGTAAATGCGGCCGGACACTGGCCGCCTATCTGAAAGGGATGTTCTGCAGCGTCCATGTATATTCCGACCAGCCCGGGGAATGTGCCCAGGCCGCCCTTGCCGCGGACCAGACCGGAGACTTGGAAGCATTTGATGTCCAGGTCAAAGCGTTTGACTTTGTCTTCAACACCATCCCGGCCCCCGTGCTGGGTGAGGAGACCTTGAGAAAAATGAAACAGTCAGTTACGATCATCGATATCGCCTCCGCCCCCGGTGGTGTGGACTTTGCAGCCGCGCAGGAGCAGGGGCTTGACGCTGTTTTATGTCCGGGTCTGCCGGGAAAGTATGCGCCTTCCTCGTCAGCCAGGGCAGTGAGAGAAGTTATCGAGAGGATCTTGAAGGAGTGATATAGAAATGACTTTAAAAGGGAAGAATATAGGAGTGGCCTTCACCGGCTCATTCTGCACATATGAGAAAGTCTTTAAAGAACTTGAAAAATTGGCAGAGGAAGGTGCAAACATCCAGACGATCTTTTCCGACGCATCCAGGACTCTGGACAGCCGTTTCGGAAGAGCCAAGGATTTCGTCAAAAAAGCGGAAGAGATGACAGGAAACAAGCCGATGATGACCATCCCCGAGGCGGAGCCGATCGGCCCGGGCAGCCTGCTGGATATCCTGGTCATCTTCCCATGCACAGGCAACACGATCGCCAAGCTGGCCAACGGCATCACAGACACGCCGGTGCTGATGGCGGCCAAAGCACATCTGCGCAACAACAAGCCGCTGCTGATCTCCATCTCCACCAACGATGCCCTGGGGATCAACATGAAGAACATCGGCCTGCTCCTAAACGCCAAGAATATCTACTTCATCCCATTTGGCCAGGATAATCCCAAGACAAAACCCAATTCCATGATCGCACACACAGAACTGCTCATCCCGGCCCTGGAAGCGGCCCTGGAGGGCAGGCAATACCAGCCCATTATCGGCTGAAAACAAAAACGCAAAAGGGCCGGATACTTTCCGGCCCTCACGATCTGCCTCATTGAAACTACCAAACGTATCGCAGCCACTCACCATCATATATCAAAAAGGAGGACGAAATATGTGCGGGATCGCTGGCTTTTATGATCCAAATGCAGACTACACAGACGCGTCACAGTCGCCCAGATGGCATCGTATCCTACAGGATATGAACCGGGCACAGAAGCGCAGGGGACCAGATGACGAGGGGGTCTATCTGGAAAAGACCTGCGGCCTGGCCCATGTGCGCCTAGAGATCATCGATCTGGTCACCGGGCAGCAGCCCATGGTGCGGAAGATCCAGGGACGTACCTGCGCGATCAGCTACAACGGCGAGATCTACAACATGAACGAGCTAAAAGAAGGACTTTTACAGGAAGGGGCCATCTTCAGAACGACCAGTGACACGGAAGTGATCCTGACAGGGTACATGATGCACGGGAAAGACTATATCAAGAAACTCAACGGGATCTTCGCCATCGCCCTCTGGGACTCCCATACAGGCCAGATCTGCCTGTTCCGCGACCGCCTGGGCGTAAAGCCCCTGTTTTACACGGTAAAAGGCGGGACACTCATCTTCGCCTCGGAGATCAAAGGGCTGTTCGCCTATCCGGGCATCCAGCCGCTCCTGGATCAGGACGGACTGTGCGAGATCTTCGCCCTCGGCCCGGCAAAGTCCTACGGAAAAGGTGTCTTCAAAGGTATCCGAGAAGTCCTCCCCGGCCACTGTCTCACCTGCGGCCGGAAGACCTGCCGTACAGAATCCTATTGGAAACTTGAGAGCCGGCCCCATGAGGACACCATGGAAAAGACCATCGAGAAGACCGCCTGGCTGGTGGAAGACGCGGTAAAAAAACAGATGCTCTCCGATATTCCGATCAGCACATTCCTCTCCGGGGGCGTGGACAGCAGCCTGGTCACGGCCATCTGCGCCAAAGAGCTGAAAAAACAGGGAAAAGTGCTGGACACCTTTTCCTTTGACTTTGTGGACAACGATAAATACTTCAAAGCCAACTCCTTCCAGCCCAGTCAGGACCGGCCATATGTGGAGCAGATGGTGGCCCACGCAGGCACGGACCACCGCTTCTTAGAATGTAGCAATCAGGACCAGCTGGATTGTCTCTACCAAGCCGTGGAGGCGCGGGACCTGCCCTGTATGGCGGACGTGGAATCCTCCATGCTCTATTTCTGCTCGAAGGTGACCCAATATAATAAGGTCGTGTTGACTGGAGAATGTGCCGATGAGATCTTCGGCGGCTATCCCTGGTTCCATGACCCGAAGGCGTTCCAGACGGATGCATTTCCCTGGTCCATGCAGATGGAGCCGCGCCAGTCCCTGTTATCAGACGGACTGATCCAAGATCTTCCCATGGAAGAGTACGCCCGAGCCGCTTATGAAAAAACGATCCGCGAGACGCCCACCCTGCCGGAGGACACGCCAAAGGAGAAACGCCGCCGGGAGATCTCCTATCTGAACCTGCGTTGGTTCATGGTCACCCTTTTAGACCGGATGGACCGCACCAGTATGTACAATGGCCTGGAAGCCCGGGTCCCGCTGGCCGATCACCGCATCGTGGAATATGTATTCAACGTGCCCTGGCAGATGAAATGCCCCGATGGCATCGTCAAAGGGCTGCTCCGCCATGCGGGGGAGGGGCTGCTCCCCCAAGAGGTCTTATGGCGGCGGAAGAGCCCATACCCGAAGACCTACGACCCCACCTACGAGAAAATGTTGGGCGATCGTCTAAAAGAAGTCCTGGCGGATCCGTCCGCGCCCATCCGCACCCTGCTGGACACCCGAAAAGTCCACGCATTTCTGGAAAGCCCTTCGGATTACGGCAGGCCCTGGTATGGACAGCTGATGGCCGGACCGCAGATGCTGGCTTATATGCTCCAGGTGGATCACTGGCTGCGAAAATACCATGTGCAGATCTTATAGTGTCATTTTACCAAAGATCGTGGTATAGTATGCTCAAGGAAAAAGATAAGGAGGAGGGGACTATGCCGACAACCGCAGAAGTGATCGAGACATTGGCGAGGAAATTGGAACGGGCGAGGATCTTAAACGATCTGAAGGAATGTAAGACGATCGAGGATTACCAGGAACTGACAAAAAAATACGAAACGATGTGTGCCGATGACAAAAGAAATGAGGATTGATGGCCATTCCATTTGCCAAAGTCTGCCGATCATGGTATACTATCACCCAGTTAGGAAAAAATGTATAAGGTCAGAAAAACGGCCTTGATACGAGGAGTATTTTGGAGAACAGCCATGATAAAGAGCATGACCGGTTTTGGCCGGGCGGAGGTTTTGGACAAAAGCCACAAATTTACCATTGAGTTAAAGACAGTGAACCACCGTTACTTGGATCTGGGCGTGCGGCTGCCCCGTCAGCTGAGTTTTTTTGAAACGGCTGTGCGTAATTATCTGAAAAAACATATCCTGAGGGGGAAAGTGGACGTATTCATCTTTTTTGAGGATTACTCTCCACAGAAAGTCCTCCTCACTTATAATGAGGGACTAGCCCAGCAGTATCTGGATCATTTCAGGCAGATCGAGAAGGAATTTCAGATCAAAAACGACATCACTTTGTCCACGCTGGCGCGTCTGCCGGAGGTCTTTGCCATGGAGCAGCAGGTCCAGGACGAGGACTCCCTGTGGAGGCTTTTGGAGGAGGGACTGAAAAAAGCGGTGGCGAATCTGATCGACGCCCGGGAGCTGGAGGGCGAGAACCTGAAAAAGGACATCCAGGCCAAGCTGCAGATCCTGGAGGAGAAGGTGGCCCAGATCGAGGAGCGGTCGCCCCAGCTTTTGGCCGCGTACCGGGAGAAGCTGGAGGGGAAAGCCACGGAGCTTTTACAGGACACCCAGATCGAGGAGAGCCGGATCGCCGCGGAGGTGGTGATCTACGCAGATAAGATCTGCAGCGACGAGGAGACGGTGCGCTTGAAGAGCCATATCAAGAATATGGGCCGGGTATTGGAAGAAGGAGAGGGCGCGGGGCGGAAATTGGATTTCCTCGCCCAGGAGATGAACAGGGAATCCAACACGATCTTATCCAAGGCCAACGACTTGGAGATCTCAAACATAGCGATCGATCTGAAGACAGAGATCGAGAAGATACGGGAGCAGATCCAGAATATTGAATGACAAGGGGAAAAGAGATGGCTAGATTGATCAATATCGGATTTGGCAACGTGGTCAACACGGATAAAGTGGTGGCTGTCGTCAGCCCGGATGCAGCGCCTGTAAAACGTTTGGTACAGAATGCAAAGAACCTGGGGAGCCTGATCGATGCCACCCAGGGGCGCAAGACGAAGGCGGTGATCGTCACGGAGGGTGAGAAGATCATCCTGTCCGCATTGCAGCCGGAGACGATCGCAAAACGTTTTTCGATCAACTATGAGATGGAGAGCAGGGAGGAGGAACATGGCTAGAGGGATCTTAGTGGTCGTATCGGGATTTTCCGGTGCGGGGAAGGGGACGCTGATGAAGCGTCTGTTGGAGAAATACGATGATTACGCGCTGTCGATCTCCGTCACCACCCGGCCGCCCAGGGAGGGGGAGCAGGATGGACGGGAATATTTCTTCCGTACCCATGAGGAATTTGAAAGATTGATCAGAGAGGACGCGCTGATCGAATACGCTCAGTATGTGGGGAATTATTACGGCACGCCGCAGGCGTACGTGGAAGAGCAGTTGGGATCCGGCAGGGATGTGATCTTGGAGATCGAGATCCAGGGCGCTTTGAAGGTAAAGGAAAAACTTGCGGACACACTCCTTTTATTTGTCACGCCGCCCAGCGCACAGGAACTGAAGAAACGCCTGGAGATCCGCGGTACAGAGACACCGGAGTCAGTCCGGAGCAGGCTGGCCCGGGCCAATGAGGAGGCCCAGGGGATCTTAAGCTACGACTATCTTCTGGTCAACGATGATCTGGAGACCTGTGTGGATGTGATGCATCATGTGATCCAGAGCGAACATCATCGCATGCAGAGGAATCATGGATCTGTCCAAAAGATCGTCCAGGAATTGAAAGCATTGTGAAGAATTGTGAAAGGGGAATGAGAACATGATCCATCCGTCGTACTCGGAATTGATGCAGGTTGTAAACAAGGATACAGACGCTGATGAGCCGCCGGTAGTCAACAGCCGGTACTCGATCGTCCTGGCCACCAGCAAGCGGGCCAGGCAGATCATCGGGGGCGATACGCCGCTGGTCCCTTATGTCAGCGGGAAGAAGCCGCTGTCCGTGGCCATTGATGAGCTCTACCAGGGTAAAGTCAAGATCATTGCCGAAGACCCAGATAAGGAGAGCCTGGAAGAGGCGGAGGGTCCGGAACAGCTTTTAGGCCAGGTTTCAGACCAGATCGCAGACCAGGCTGGAGAGATGCCCGCAGATATGATGGAAGATGCGGACGTGGCGGAGGAGGCTGTCGGAGAGCTTGGAGAGGAGTCTGCTGAGGGATGATCCTGGGGCAGGAGAAAGGGGCTGTTATGTAGAAAAACAACTGTTTTTTTGCATGCCGGCCTTTTACTGTTTACATTGATCGGGAGGATTTATGGAAAAGATTTTATTTATCTCCTTGGGCTGTGATAAAAATCTGGCGGACTCCGAGGAGATGTTGGGGCTTCTGGCCTCCCACGGATATCAGATCACCGATGATGAGGCTTGTGCGGATGCGATCGTCATCAATACCTGCTGTTTTATCGGTGATGCCAAGGAGGAGAGCATCCAGACGATCCTGGAGATGGCGGAATACAGAAAGAGCGGCCCCTGCAGAGCGCTGGTCGTGGCCGGATGCCTGGCCCAGCGGTATCAGGATGAGATCGCTGCGGAGATCCCGGAGGTGGATGTGGTCCTGGGGACGACAGCGATGGAGGATCTGCTTGCGGGCCTGGAAGCTGCGCTGGATGGCCGCCATTATGAGAAATACAGAGCGCTGGAACATCTGCCCCAGATCCAGGCCCAGCGGGTCCTGACCACGGGCGGTCATTATGCATATCTGAAGATCGCGGAGGGCTGCGACAAACATTGTACGTATTGTATCATCCCTAAACTGCGGGGCCGGTATCGCAGCATCCCTATGGAGCGTCTGGCAGAGCAGGCTGAGAGCCTGGCGGCACAGGGGGTGCGGGAGCTGATCCTGGTGGCCCAGGAGACCACGATTTACGGACAGGACATCTATGGAGAAAGATCGCTGCACCGATTGCTGGAGCGGCTGTGTCAGATTTCTGGCTTGGTCTGGATCCGGGTGCTGTATTGTTATCCGGAAGAATTGTATCCAAAACTGATCGATGTCATGGCCAGGGAGCCGAAGATCTGCCACTATCTGGACATCCCCATCCAGCACGCCAGCGATCCGGTCCTGAAACGCATGGGCAGAAGGACGTCCCGGGCAGAATTAGAGCAGATGATCCAGATGCTGCGGCGGGAGATCCCGGACATCGTGCTGCGGACAACCTTGATCACCGGTTTTCCGGGGGAGACCCAGGAGGATCATGAAACGCTGATGGATTTCGTTCGGGATATGAGATTTGACCGGCTGGGGGTCTTCACCTATTCGGCTGAGGAGGATACGCCCGCGGCGGTCATGGAGGGACAGATCCCTGAGGAGGTCAAGGAGGCCCGCAGGGCACAGCTGATGGAACTGCAGCAGGAGATCTCTATGGAAAAAGGCCAGCGGCGCATCGGCCAGAAGATGCTGTGTATGATCGAGGGCGCGATCCCCCAGGAGGGGGCTTATGTGGCCCGTACATACGCGGACGCGCCGGATGTGGACGGGTATCTCTTTATCAAGACCGGGGAGATGCTCATGTCCGGAAATTTTGTGCAGGCTGTGGTGACCGGGGCGATGGAATACGATCTGATAGGAGAGTTGGAAAATGAATACGCCGAATAAATTGACACTGTTACGTTTTATCCTGGTCTTCCCGTTTGCGATCTTGATGCTGGGAGGATATGGGGGCGCGGCGGGCAAGTGGATCTGCCTTGCCATCTTCTGTATAGCCAGCGCTACGGACGCACTGGATGGATATATTGCCAGAAAATATGATCTGGTCACGAATTTTGGAAAATTCATGGATCCCCTGGCTGATAAGCTCCTGGTCTGTTCCGCGATGATCTGCCTGATGGCGCAGGGGCGGCTTCCGGCCTGGGTGGTCCTGGTGATCATCGGCCGGGAGTTCATCATCAGCGGTTTCCGTCTGGTGGCCTCGGACAACGGCATTGTGATCGCCGCCAGTTACTGGGGGAAGATCAAGACGATCTGTCAGATGATGATGATCATCCTGCTGCTGGCGGACCTGGGCGGCGGTATCGCTGTTGTGGAGGAGAGCTTGATCATACTGTCGGTGGTCTTGACAGTGATCTCGCTGGCAGATTATCTGTGGAAAAATAAACATGTGTTATCCATGCAGGATTAGAGTGTGTCTGAAAACCGCTTTATGTCAACTGTAAGTCATAATTTGTGGAAGATCTGGCCCAAATGAGGAAGGCGCAGCGGGCTACGCTGACCGAAAGCGGGCCAGACCTGCCGCAAAGTGGGGCTTGCAGGTGGCGTGAATGGGTTTTAAGACATACTCTAGAGTATGTCTTAAGATTTAGAAAGGAGTAGAGATGGACGGCGAATTGATATCGGTAGGTACGGAGATCTTGTTGGGGAATATTACGAATACCAATGCGGCATTTCTCTCGGAGATGTGTGCGCGGCTTGGGATATCCCTGTATTATCAGACGGTGGTGGGAGATAACGAGAAGCGGCTCAAAGAAGTGGTGAAACAGGCCTGTGACCGTTCTCAGGTGGTGATCATCACGGGGGGATTAGGACCTACGGAGGATGATATCACAAAAGAAGTGACGGCTTCTGTACTGGGTTATAAGTTGGTGGAGGATGCCCATACGAAGAAGCGTATCGAAGGATTTTTCAAAAAATACATCAAGAACCAGGGGAACAAGAAGATCACAGAGAACAACTGGAAACAGGCGATGGTGCCCAAGGGCGCGATCGTGTTGGACAACCAGAACGGCACTGCACCTGGTCTGATCATGGAGCAGGGGGACAAAAAAGTGATCCTGCTGCCAGGGCCGCCAGGCGAGATGCAGCCTATGTTCATGGAGTCTGTCTATCCTTATCTGCATAAGAGCCAGCCAGAGGTGATCTACTCCCAGATGGTGAAGATCTGCGGGATCGGGGAGAGCCAGGTGGACGACGAGATCAAGGACCTTCTGCGCAAGCAGAAAAATCCCACGATCGCGCCCTATGCGAAGATCGGGGAGGTACATCTGCGGGTGACGGCCAAGGCGAAGGACGAAAAAGAAGCCAAGAAGATGTGCAAGCCCATCGTGCGGGAATTGAAAGCCAGATTCGGCAAGAACATCTACACCACGGAGGAGGACAAGACGCTGGAGGAGTCGGTTGTGGAGCTGCTCTCTGACCAGGGCCTGACCTTAGCCACAGCGGAATCCTGCACCGGCGGTATGCTCTCCGCACGGATCGTGAATGTGCCGGGGGCTTCCAAGATCTTAAAAGAGGGTTTCGTGACGTACACAGACCGGGCAAAGAGGAAGAGGCTGCTGGTCAAAAAGGGTACGCTGGCCAAGGAGGGAGCCGTCAGCGCCAAGACGGCAAAGGAGATGGCCAAGGGCGGCTGCTTCACCTCCGGGGCGGATGTGTGTGTATCGATCACAGGGATCGCAGGCCCGGAGGGCGGGAGCAAGGAAAAACCGGTGGGCACGGTATTCATGGCCTGCTGTTACCAGGGCGATGTGAATGTGAAAGAATATCATTTCTCCGGGAGTAGGAATAAGATCCGGGAGTATGTCACAGTCAGTGCGCTGATCCTGCTCAGAGATACGATCTTGCAGAATTTTAAGAGAAAGTGATCTCGGGATCTTATCAGGTCAGTGGTTGATCAATTTCATCAGGGAGACGATCTTATCCAGTCTGGCTGCTTCTTTGGGGCTCTTCCCGATCTTCATGACTTCGATGATCATGTTGATCTCATCGGGGGAAAATTTAAGACCGTTTTCCTTGCCTTTCGTGGCGGCGGACATGAGGAACGGGAGCATGTCGGACTGGCTCTTGTTCATCCCCTGGTCCGCCAGGCCCTGGAGCATCTTCAATTTTTCCTTGTCGAGGCCGGCCAGTTGGGGGTTATCCATCCACTGGCTGTTTTGGTCGCTCATCCTATCACCTGCCTTTCTTTTATAAAGATCAGTCTTGTTCCTGGAAGAGTTCGATCATCTGCAGCATGGCAAACATCTGTATGACCTGGTCGATGCGTTCCTGGGTC
This sequence comes from Clostridia bacterium, assembly GCA_910575625.1. Taxonomy (GTDB): domain Bacteria; phylum Bacillota; class Clostridia; order Lachnospirales; family Lachnospiraceae; genus MGBC164599. The sequence goes on along the minus strand of CAJTFD010000006.1, from coordinate 8,020 downwards.
TGGCCGCTGCAGAATGGGCGTATCTCATTTAGGAGGTCCATCGGCTGCATCTGGGCGTCCGTGCCGCATATGCGCATCTGGCTGTTCTCCTGTGGAAAGAGGGTAAGGGTATTTTGCAGTTCCCGCATCTTCGAGTAGACGGACAGGAGCCGCTGCCCGGAGGGGGAGACATAGGGGATGGCCGCTTTTAAGATCTGGATCTGGTCATCGCTGACCATCTGGTCTAAGTCAGTCATTGGCGTGTTCGGTGCATTTTCCTGATGATCCATAATTTTCCTTTTTGCTAATCTTATGATCTCCTCTATTAGAATATGACCGCGGTTTTACATATGTGCATATATTTCCACAAAATCCCATGTGATCTGCTCCCATTCTCACGGGTACGAAAAAGGCACCCGTATCATACGGATGCCAAAAAGAAAATACATAAATATTTGATCGTGATCATACTCCATCATTAGGATTTCCGATATACTTTTATTTTTTCTTTTGCAAGAATATAAAAAGGGAGATCAAAGCCACATTGACGATCAAGACTACTATGCTTCCTTCGATCTTACAGATCCCGCCGGACAAAATATCGTTTCCAGTAAAAGTTGTAATAAACAGATTTGGATAGTCATCAGCAAGTGACACACCACCTAAAACTAATGCACCAATTCCATTCCATAAAAAGTGCATGATGACCGGTGCTATAATAGAACCACTATATTCAAGAACTACTGTCATAAGTAAGCTCATAGTAAGTACATTTAAAACGGGAATGACACCCGCTTCAAAGGCCCCTCCGTGCAATGCTGTAAAAAGTATTGTTGTCACGATCGTAGCCACGATCATATTGTGCTTTTGTTTAAGCATTTGGTACAAGTAACCACGTACAAGAAGTTCCTGCATAATTGTATTAAGAAATACTGCCAGCAACCAAACAGGAAATAGGCTGATCGAGTTAGTTCCGTCAAAATGGATGATTTTTGCTGCATACATTATCAAAACAGGAATAGCTAACCATACAATCCCTGTGATCACTCCCAATGACATTCCCTTTACCGGATCATCGAATAAATGTAATTTTACATTTTTCTTTTCAGCAAGCCAAAAACCGAGAGTAAAAGCTGCTATTGCCAATAGAGGTGTAATTTCTGCCCATAATCTCCATATAGCCTGTTCCTTTGAAGAGGATAACGGCAATATAGAGACCAATATCGCCCATCCTAGAAAAAAGCTTATGGATCTTATGACTGTAATCCCTATTTTCTTCAAAATGGATACCTCCAAAATTCCTGTTTGTCTGATACTGGATTGCCAATTCCTATTATATAATTTCAAAACACAAAATGCAATAACTTTATAACATTATCCGCGATCTGTTATCCAAGATCATCTATCATTTTTTGCAGAAGAAGCCTTGTATTTATTCGGCTGACCGTATATGATCATAGTTGATAGAGTTTTGAGCATTCCGCAAGGATATGAGTCAAAGAACTATACTACAAGTAGAATTGTAAAAACCGTGTTTTATCACACTCTACTGCTAGTGGGTGTTCATTTATATATTGGATCTATATAATTTACCGTAAACAGGAGGGCTTGGATCATGGACCAAAATAAAATTGGCGCCTTTATCTCTGAACGCCGAAAAGCAAAAGGCTGGACGCAAAATCAGTTGGCAGAAAGATTAGGCATAACAGATAAGGCTATTTCAAAGTGGGAAACAGGAAGGTCTATGCCGGACTTGTCTTTGTTCATTCCACTATGTGGATTATTAGAAGTCACTTTGAATGAATTATTTGCTGGTGAATGTATTCCAGACGAAAACTTAAAAGAAAAAGCAGACGAGGTTCTCATGGAAGTTATCGCAAATTGGTTGGGAAACGATGAGGGAAAATTGAAAGCAGATGAAGCTGCACAAAAAAATATTTTAGAAGTGCAAAATATTTCTAAAATATACGAAACAGAACTTAATTCCGTTTTAGCTGTAAATGATGTGAGTTTTCAAGTACAGCAGGGCAGATTTGTTGGGATCATGGGAGCTTCCGGATCTGGGAAGACGACATTGCTTAATTTGATCGCAACAATAGATAAGCCAACAAATGGAATGATACGAATAGGCGGGCAAAACATAATAGATATTGCGGAGGAAGATACCGCAAACTTTCGCCGTGAACATTTAGGCTTTGTCTTTCAAGAATACAATTTACTTGAAACCTTGACAATCTATGAAAATATTGCGCTTGCATTGACTGTTAAGGAAACTCCAAAAGAGAGTATCGGGCAGATCATACAAAATATATCTGAAAAGTTAGACATATCTGCTGTATTAGATAAATTCCCATATGAAGTATCAGGCGGACAACGGCAACGTTGCGCTTGTGCCCGTGCTATTGCAGTAAACCCGGACATTATACTTGCAGACGAGCCGACTGGGGCGCTGGATTCTCATGCCGCCAAACAGCTGTTGAGCATATTTGTTATGCTTTGCCGTGAATACAATGCAACGATACTAATGGTTACGCATGATGTAATGGCGGCGAGCTATTGTGACAGGATATTGTTTATGAAAGACGGTGAAATAAAGGCTACATTGGACCGGGAGCAGGAAAATAAGCAGACATTTTTTGCAGATATTTTGAAGAAAATAGAATTGATAGAGGGTGAAAGCCATGATATATTTGAGATTGTCAATTCGTAATGCCAAACGGTCTTTCAGAGATTACCTTTTATATGTAGTGACCATGACTATCCTTTTGGCGATCATGGAAATATCTAACTGCATTGCGATCATGGGAGAATTAGCTGATCTTCAAACAATTTCTTTACCTTTGCTGATAACAATGATCCAAGTGGTTTTAATAGGATACATAGATAACTTCATCCTAAAACAACGGGCAAAAGAATTTGCAAGTTACTTATTATTAGGAATGAGCAAAAAGAAATTAGAAAACTTATTTTTATGTGAAATCCTGTTGATCGGATTGGTGTGCTTTCTGATTGGAACAACAATAGGTTTTTCTGTATATGGACGATTCGGTCATCACACAATTTGGCATGAAATAAAACGATACGCCTTTCTTTATGGTAAGAGTATACTTTATACACTTTGCTGCTTCTGCCTTGTTGAGATCATATGCGCTTTCCGCTTGAAAAAAAGATTGGAAAAGCTGCAGATACGGGAGCTGATGTATGAAAAAAAACGAAATCAGAGTATGAAAAAGAAAGATAACTACAGGAAATGGGGCATTGTTTTTATTTTAAGTTTTGCATGTATGATCGGCTTTGTGTGTGGAATTGTTTTTTTGCCGGAAGATCACATTGTTTATATCTTATCCCTTGTGGCAATTCCATTAATAGTATCTGTCTATGCATTTTATAAATGGATTTTTAGCTACCTATATGCGTACAGGAAAACAAATTCGGTTTATTTATATCATAAGAACAGATTGTATATTATGGCAAGTCTGACATCGAACTTCAAAACGGCTGCCACTATAAATGCAGTTTTTTGCATGTGTTTCCTGTTCTCTGTAGTATCTTTTATTGTCGGAATGCTGATGTTACAACCGGAGATCAAACTTTTTGATGCAGATCAACAACAATGGATGGGAACTGCACAAATATGTATCTGTATTGTTTTTGCGATAATTTATTTTTCGATATTATCATTACAGCAGATCATAGAACTGCGGCAAAATTCAAAAAATGATCAGATATTACGTTGTATTGGAAAAAGCAACAGACAGATCAAAGCTCTTGTGAACCAGCTTATAGCGATTAAACTGACTTTTCCAATGGCAATGGCTTTGATCATATTTGTATTCTGTATACCATTGTTGAATTTAAAAATAAACTCAATATTACCAATAACAATGCGCAATACTATTTTGAGATTTACTGGTGAGTTTTTCTTATGTACACTGTTTTTCTATCTCTGTTATTTTTTAGTTGTTAGTACCATGAGCAAACAATATATAAAATCTATTAAATAGATGAATGTTTTACGATATATTACTTAAATCTGCCGCACGACGGCAAAGAAAAAAAGTCGTCGTACAGCAGAGGTATTTTCACACGCTTATTTATACTCGGCGACTTTTGAGAGATCAAAGTCGCCGTTTTTTTATAAGCCTTTGCATTTTTCGAAGGTATCCGCAACGAAATCCCGTATCATTCCCAATTGTTCTACGTCATCGAAATAATATTCGCACTCATAAGTTGTGTTATCAAATCTGTGCAAAACAAACAAATGCTTTTCCTTCCTAATATACACGCGGCATATCCACTTGGTTGAAAGTTCACCCAGCTGCATATAGGCATATCGGGACGTTTTTCGGTATTTAATATCGAGGTCTGTACGCAGCATATTCTTGACGAAATCCAGCACTTTCTTTTCCTCTGGGATCATAGCAGGATCGCTTTTCTCTTTAGGCATGAGCGTTGACGCAACATCGGGCGAAATCGCATTGCTTATACGTTCCGAAATCACGTCGTTTATATATTCATTAAATGCTTTCTGCACAATGATCTTGAATTTATCAAGTACAGCTTTGGTTTTGGTTCCGCCATATACTTTTTTGCTTATGATTGCCCTAACAAACTGATTCGATGGATCCTGGAACTGTTCGGCGATTATGTTTTTAACGATTGTCATATATTTTAGGTCAGAAGCGCTGTCTAATATAGATCTTACATCAAATCCTTCTTTCCTAAACCGCTTTAGTTCGTCAGCCACATCTTTCTTTATATTTGAAATATCAAAATTCAGAAACGGAATAGCATCCATCTTGTTTGGCTCATCTAGGTCTGAGTAGAACTGATAGGTTATCCCATTTGTCAGTATTCCGAATCTTGCATTTGTTACTGAAAAGTATCGCATTAACTGGCTTGTGTGCTTTGCCATCAGTTCGGTGTTTGCTGGCTTGGCTTCGATCAATATCAGCGGCTCCTCATCGATTATTATAGCATAATCAACTTTCTCGCCTTTCTTCACTCCTGCGTCAGCTGTATATTCTGGAACAAATTCGCACGGATTGAATACGTCATAACCTAAAATCTGAAAAAAAGGCAATATGATAGATGTTTTTGTTGCTTCTTCTGTTAGTATGTTTCTTCTGATACGCTCAATCCTGTTGGCAAAATCTGTTAACTTTTCAACAAATTCCATGCATCTCCCCACCTTTCTCGAATATCTATATCATATCAGATTGCAGCGGAAAATGGAATATGATGCGTGAAATTTATCAAAATATAGATCTGCAAAAACATCAAAAGCAACCTCCTTACTCAAAGGCTGCTTTTGAAAGTTATTTTTTTGTGGTTCAATATGAGTACGGATATACATACTGAATGTTTGATCCATAGCTATCAAACAATAGCCCGCCATTCCTACTGCTTGAAACATACTGATCGTAGGCGCACCCCGATCCTTCGTCCATTGTCTTTCACAATAACGGTACGGTCATCGGACGAAAGCAATAAGAGATCAGACTTTTCGATCTCTGGCAACCGTAACGCATAATTCAATTGAGATACTGTGCCTTCTCGGATTGAAAGTGCGTCTTTATCAAGGATCATCTCTTTCTTTAGTATGTTGACGACGCAAGTCACTTTGATCCCTCCACAAGCTGCCGTTATCATGCATTCCCCGGGCGTTTTCGCTTCAACTGTTCCGTCGTTTCCAACGCTTGCGATCTCACTATCCGACGATGAAAACACAACTGTTTTGTTGGAAGCATTTTCCGGCAGGATTGAATATGTCAGTTTTTCGGATCCACCCTCGTAAATCTGCAATGGATCCTTATCGAGCTGGAAATTTTCAACTGGTATCGGGGTTGGAGAACCAGTCGGAGTTGGCCCCGCGGTTGGAGGACCAGTCGGAGTTGGCTCCACGGTTGGTGTATCAGTCGGAGTAGGCGTGACCGTGGGTCCCGGTGCGTCAGTCGGTACTACAGATGGCTCTGGCGTACTCGTTGGGGTACTTGTTGGGGCCGTAGTCGGCGTAGGCGCGCTCGTAATTGTTGGCCTTGGTGTGCTCGTAGTAGTTGGCCTTGGTGTGCTCGTGGTTGTCGGCGTAGGCGCGCTCGTGGTAGTTGGCCTTGGTGTGCTCGTGGTAGTTGGCCTTGGTGTGCTCGTAGTTGTCGGCCTGACCGTTGGCGTAGCCGTGATCGTTGGCCCAGGTGTTGCCGTCGGAGTGACTAAAGGTGTCTGCGTTGGTCTTGCGGTCGGGGTGACCGTCAATGTAGGTTTTGGTGTCAGCGTCACTGTCACCGTTGGCTCAGGTGTGGGCGTTCTGGTCGGAACGGGTGTTTGTGTCGACACTGGATCTTCAGTAGGCGCAGGCGTCGGTGTCGTTGTCCCAGATATGGTTGGGATAGCCGTAGGTGTCACCGTGGTTCCGGCTTTCCCCAATACGGATACGAAGCACATGAAATACGTTCCGGGAAGTTCTGCATATACCCGACACTCTCCCGGGGATATCCCGCGCACGATGCCATTTGCATCAACAGTTGCGACTTTATCGTTCGTTGACCACCATTTGGGCACCCGCTTTGTGTCGAAGATCTTTAACTGCTTCTGCTTTCCAACATTAAGGGAAATGCGCTCGTCGCTGAGCGTGGGCGTTAAAACTTTCTTTTTCGCCTTTACAGTCACCCGGCAGATCAGTCTCTTCTTGCCGACTTTCGCCGTGATCTTTGCGGTGCCCTTGCCCCTGGCTCTTACCACGCCCTGGCTGTTGACCGTGGCAACTTTCTTTTTGTTTGTTGACCACTTGATCTTCTTTGTTGCACCAGTGACTTTGAGTTTGACTTTTTTGCCTTTTATCAGCGTTGTCTTTGTCTTGTTAAGTTTTGGCCTTGCGGCGTTGACTGGTTCTGCGCGAGGTATGGCCAAGGTTACTGATAGCAGGAATGCCAGCAATAGTATGGCCACGCCGCGTTTTCGTTTGTTCATTCGAAAGATCCTCCCTTATCATAGTATAAAAATTGTACCATATAATGAGGATCTTGTCATATGATATCAAATTTTTAGGACGTAGAAAATTGAGGATCTTGTAAAAAAATAAGGAGCATCTTGAATGATGCATCCTTATACGATCTCTCCCTCCATCCTTTGTGCAAGGTATTCCAGCCCTTTTATAGCGATCTGTGGATTTATCGGTTCCGATATATGCTCATATATGGACGGTCGATCTTTCGACAGTTCTTAGTACTACAGCGAACATTTAAGTTTTATTCGATGCCTTCGAATATATAGGGGTATTTTCTGATGATTTATTGATTACAACAAAATATTCTGATATAATCAAGAAAAAAGGGGTTGATGATCATGATGTACCCTACAATGTTCGATCCTATCGCATTAGAAACCTGGTGTTCTGATAAAGAAAATGATACCCAACTCCAGACAGAACTGGAAAGCTATCTGCAACATTACTCCCTCTGCTTTTCTAACCCTCAGAAAAAGGCGTTCCAAACGGTCATCCGTGGACTATTGAGCCCATTAGAACGGAAATCTATCGAACCGATAGCCTTATACTTCTCAGGTGAGGAGTACGTCAGGCCCCTACAGCAGTTCTTTTCACGTTCACCTTTTAAAGAACAGCCTATCTTGGAGATCTACCAGAGGCTGCTCTCCGAGCAGATAGGGTCTCCCCGTGGCATGTTGTCAGTAGACGATACGAGCTTCGTGAAGAAAGGCCGGCACTCCGTTGGCGTGAAACGTCAATATTGTGGACGTCTTGGCAAGACCGAGAACTGCCAATGCGGTGTATTCCTGGCCTATGCTGGGGATAAAGGATATGGTCTCGTAGACTATCAGCTCTATATCCCACAAGAGTGGTTCAGTGAGCCTTACGCAGATCTCCGGGAGCAGTGCCGGATGCCAGAGGATCTGGCATTCGGCACAAAAAACAAGATAGCGCTCAGGCTGCTCAACCAGGCGCTCGGGAGTGGACAGTTCCAAGCGCAGTGGGTCGGCTGCGATGCCGCTTATGGGAACGACCACGCTTTCCTGGATGCCCTCAGGC
>CAJTFD010000005.1:69228-294865 GCA_910575625.1 Clostridia bacterium | reverse complement strand
GGAGTAATGTTGCAGATAGCTTTCCAGTTCTGTCTGGAGTTGGGTATCATTTTCTTTATCAGAACACCAGGTTTCTAATGCGATAGGATCGAACATTGTAGGGTACATCATGATCATCAACCTCTTTTTTCTTGATTATATCAGAATATTTTGTTGTAATCAATAAATCAGCAGAAAATACCCCTATATATTCGAAGGCATCGAATAAAACTTAAATGTTCGCTGTAGTACTAGAGTATTGAGTGAAAATAAGTTGTATAGAGGGACGAGGGAGCGGATATGGCGAGAACGGTAGGCATTGGGATTCAGGATTTTGAGGATTTGATAACAGGGGGATTTTTTTTATGTAGATAAGACAGATTTTATCCGGGAATAGTGGGAAAATAGAGATGCAATGATGCGGATCATCCGTCCATGGCACTTTAGAAAAACCCTGAATATGAACGTGCTGGAATGTGTCTTTTCTGTGGAGTATGTAAGAAAGGGGTATGTGTTTGAAGGGCTGTTGATCTGGGAGGATGAGGAGTACATGAAACTGCAGGGGAGCTATCCGGTGATCGCCTTAAATTTCGCGGGCGTGAAAGAAATGACATTTGAACAGGCGAAGAAGATGATCTGTCAGATTATCAAGAAACTATATAATTAAGTACGGTTTCCTACTGGATGCGGATTGTCTGAATGGAGATGAGAAGGCGCGGTATAGAAGGACCTCGGCGGAGATGGAAGACTATATCGCGGCAGATTCATTGCACGCGCTACTCAGGGTATCTGATGCGCTATTACGGGAAAAAGGTGATTATCTTGTTGGATGAATACGACACGCCGATGCAAGAGGCATATCTGCAGGGGTATTGGGAGGAGATGGTGGCCTTTATAAGGAGTCTGTTCAATGCAACGTTTAAAACGAATCCGCACCTTGGCCGTGCAGTCATGACGGGGATCACATGTATAAGTAGAGAGTCTATGTTTTCGGATCCGAATAATCGGAGGTGGTGACGACCTCAAATAAATATGAAGATTCCTTTGGGTTTACACAGCAGGAAGTTTGGAAGGTGCTGGAAGAGTATGAGTTATTATAGAAACAGGAAGAAGTGAGAGGGGCATGATGGTCTTACCTTTGGGGAGAGAAGGGATATCTATAATCCGTGGTCGATCATAAATTACCTGGACAAGAGGGAAGCGGTGGCCTATTGGGTGGATACGAGCAGCAACAGCTTGGCAGGCAGGCTGGTCCGTAAAGGGGGGCGGAAGGTCAAGGAGACAATGGAGAATCTGATGGAAAGAAAGTTTTCCGCACGCGGATCGATGAGCAGATTGTATTTGGCGGTTTGGATCAGGATGATTAAGAGGGCATGAATGAATATATGCACGAGGTGGTTGGGGAGATGTTCAGCATCTTTGATATGGGGAAGAAACTTAGTATCAAGTGAAAATGCTGAGCAAACTGAAAAGAGGCGGCTATGTGGAGAACGGCGGGCCTGGGGATCTGAGATGGTCAGGATCTGATGACAAAAGGCGGATTTTGTGGAGCTGAGACAGATTTCATCTGAGAATTGTGAAAAAATGAATATACAATGACTTGGATTGTGACGGGCAGATATGGAAGTGTAGGTTTTCCAAGAAGAAAAATAAAATTGTTATAAATAAATCAAAAATTGTTTGCATTTGATCTAGCAGTAGAGTATACTTATAGAAATGAATGTAGATTACAGGATTCCCCTGGATTGCAGAGGGTGGGATTTGGTATTCTAAACGGAATGGGGGATAAAATGCGCGAAAGAAGAGATAAAATAGGGAATGTGTTTTCGGCAGTCGTTGACACGATGCCAGGAAGAAGAATGAGCAACGTATCAGGTATTGAGCAGAAGATTTATAATGAACCTAAATCGAATAAAAGACCGCATTTGTTGTCTCCAGCACATATCGATAAAATGAAAGAATTGCCCTTTTGACTATGATTGAAAGACCAGTTCTGCATAGCAGAACTGGTCTTTTTAGACGAAAATATGTCAAGAAAAAGTATATTTATGTCATGTACATAGTTTATGAGGGGAGTATTGAAGAGAAAAAGAGATACGCTAGACACAGGGTTTTTATTCAGAGGGGAGGGATGGTACTGTGCAGAGGATAAAACTGTTGAATCTTTTTAGATGTAGTTCAGCAGAGAGAAGGGTTACTGAAAAAGAGATTCATTACTTTGTTACAGATTATTTTGATGGGATCAAGGTGGAAGATTTAGATCTTACGAAAGTGACCTTGGCGGAATGTTTAGGGATACAGCGTGCGGCAAATGCGAAAATGGGGGTATCACACCAAAGATATTGTCTTCTTGATCCATATGATGCTGTTGATGATATCCTGGTGACGGATCATAACTTTCCTTTGTTAACGATCATCCAAGTATTTATCAATCCAGATATTTATCAGGCGGAGGCGTTTGATGAGGGAGGAGAGATCTCCTGTGATAATTGCATGGAAATGGTTCGAGATTGCATCAAAAACAGAATCCCGCAAAAAAAGGATGTCCATTGGAAGCTATACAGATTGCTCACTGAGGGAGATTTTGCGATCATTGTGCGGAGTAAAAAAATCCACGATGCTTATGATATATCGACAGTGGTCAGGAATATCTGTGTCCGGGTGCAGGATAAAAACGTGGGGTATGCCTTTTTTACATATAGTATTTCAGGTATCATAAAGAAAAAGTTAGCCGGAGAGATAGATTGGATACAATGCCTCAATAAAAATGATAGGGTAGCGGTGCGCATTTGTTATTCACATAAGTTGGCAAATGAATATGATGACTCGGATTCTTTACAAATGAAAAAAAATTTTTGTCATTGGGGAAGCGGCTTCTGGGGCGATATGATTATCAGATGGAATGTACGCCGGAAGAATTTCAAATGATCTATCCATATATTCGTGATTTTAAATTTGAGGAGGATGTCTGTATCCCTGACAGTATATCTGATGATACTGAAAAACTGAAAGTTTTGTTATGGATGATGAGAAAAGGATATATTTTACGGATCAATGAAAAAATATTATTGGATTATGGAGAAGACATTTTTCTGACAGGAAAAAATAATGATGTATGGGGACTAAATTGTAAAGGGCAGTGGAAATCCCTGTATGACCGTAATCATGAGATGATCTGCAGAGTTAAAGGGCTAGCTGTAAAAACAGAAAAATTATTGGAACCGCTATATCAGAGCGCGCGTAATCTAAAGGAATATACAAGGTTGATCGGACGACTTTGCCGTATCCTCCATGAGATCAATCAGTTGCGAGAATTAAGGGTAAGTGTGGCTAATTTATTGAATCAGGTGGAGATCATGCTTGGTTCTTTGGAAACATATATCGAAAACGCAAAAAACAGCGGCTATACTCCGAAAGAATATGCGAATGGCGTTGAAGAATATCTGCATATTGGGATTGATGCTTTAGAGAATTTTACCAGATATATCAGAAATATCAATCTGCAGACATTACAGACGCCTAATTATGATCTTCAAACGAATGTCTGTGTTGAAAAAATGTTTCTTGCATATAGTCAGTTTTTGCGATTTTTTATGGATAAGGAAAAAGAAAAATCTTTTCCGTATTTTTTAAATGATACATTTTATCCCATCGTAATCCCGGATATGAGTGTGATAGATCTTTCGGTTAGCGTATTGTTTGATGAATGTTTTCCAAGTATAGAAAATAGGGTCGATGGAAAAAAATTAATGGTTGTTTTTAGTCCTACTTTTTCGTATCTTTGTGAAACTTGTTTTTTGATCCCGACGGCATTTCATGAACTTGCCCATCATTTTCGTTACGAAGAACGTAAAATAAGAAACCGGAACGTGGCCAAATATGTATTAAAATTATTTTTGATGAGCATTGTATCGGAAATCCTGGATGATAATGGAGAATATCTGACCTCATCAGAACCTTTTGTGGAAAAAATCATAAAAGATGTCTATGACCATATTGAAAATAGGGTCTTCCTTGAAGAAAATGAAAAGTGTGGGTTGCGGAATCTGGAAGGGCGGTTAGAAGATATTGTGGGTCGGCTCTGCAGTGCGACAAAACATAGAGATGAATCGCCAGTGTCTATTGTGAGATATTATGTGGATAAGACGAAGAAATGCGTGCGGTGTTATGACCTAAAGATCATTCATCTACTTACAGATTTATCTCCCATCTTGCAAAAGGACCAGGTTTTGTTGCAGGATTCCGAAAAAAGTAAGCTATATGATATATTTACAGAGTACAAAGAAGAGCAGGAGCGACAGATCATTGATGAGATACGATCATTATTCAAAAAAATAGAAACAGATGATAGATTGCTCCAAGAACAGATAAAGAAATTTCAAGATGGAGACTGGGATGAAGATGATGCCGGAAAAATGGCCTTCGGGATATGGGATAAGTTCAGGGAATGCATCGGAGCTGTTGATAAAGAAAAACTAAAAAATTTATTGAAATACCTTCGTATGATCCATGGATTTTATAGTGAATGCGAAAGAAAATGGCAAAATAATTATTCAAAAACAGATTTATCATATAAAGAATTATTTGATGATATATGCCAAGATTTATATGAAAGTCTTTTGAAAAATCTAACATCATTTCAGCAGGAACAGGACGAAATCCCAGCTTGGGAGACGATGCTTTTAGAAGAAAGCAGGGTTGAGTATTTACGGAAAATGATAAAAATTGAAAAGAAAGGGGGGATAGAAAGAAGATTAAAGGATATTTTATGTCATTATACGAAAGTGGATATTCATGAATTTGTACATGGAAAAATAGACATTTATCGTGAGATCACATCGGATTTGTTTATGTGTTCTATAATGAGACTGGAGTCCTTTGGTTATTTGGTCATTGTAGCGGAAAATTTTGTTTTTGTGAGGAGCAATAAAAACACATTATATCAAAGAGTATCTGCGGTGTTACAATGTCTGTGTAAAAAAAGGTATGGTGATATACTGGGATCGGAAGAATTTGATAAGGATCTGATGGACATATTTTTGGCAGAAACAGGTAAGCTTGTACAGGAATACAACAAGGCATATGAGCAGGATCATAGGATAGAGAATGCGGATATTGATCATATCATAGCGGTCCTGGATATAATGAGAAATAATAGGGATCTAACGTCTACACAGGACTGGATACTTAGGATCCACTTACAGATTGCGCATATCATATATAACATTATGGGGACGAGATCGATCAGTGAAGGAATCGGAGAGAAGGATATATGGAGAGATATGGTATCTGACAATTCATATATCCAAAATAAAGATAAACTGAATGCTCTATTGGAAGAAAACGATGGAAAGGAGTTGTGCGAAAATATTTCAAAAATCTTAAATTCCCCAGCAACATATTTTGTGGAGAAAAAATCTTTATCATCGGAAGAAATACAGTTTATCTTGTGTCAATATGAAAAAAATTGCAAAAGAATCATGCAGCAAAATATGCCAGGGAGATTGTGATGGCTATTAATGAATATAAGGTATATAGTTTTCGGGATTATATTGAAGTGACCACAACCATTGGGAAGAGTAGGAAAATTGCTCCAAATAGTCCGCCGGTGCTTTGGTCCAGGGGGCACCGGCAGGAGGAGTGGAATCTCCAGCCGACTTTATTACGTGATGTGCCTTTTGGCGCAATGAATATCTTTTCAGATAAGATATCCGGGAGAGCTGTTGAAGAAGAAGTGCGTAGACAGCATTATCTGGCAAAAAATTATCATTTTTTGCCAAAAGATCCCAAAACCAATATTGGATGGTACGAGGTAATGCAGCACCATGGTGTTAAGACCAGATTACTGGACTGGTCAGAATCGACACTGCATTCTTTATTGTTTGCGTTGGAATGCTTTTTTGATAATGAAAAGTATCGGACAAATGACAGGATTGATAGTTCGCCTTGTGTCTGGATACTGGAACCTATTGAATGGAATATGGAAACATTTAAAAATATTTTATCTGACCAGGATTTGATAGACCAATGTATCGAGAGCTTGGGAAAGGGCTCTTTTGATATGAATAAATTACAACAAAATTATGCCGGATTATCCCAAGTATTCGATGCATATATCGGTTGTGTTTCGGCAGGACATTTAAGGGGCATATTTAATCTGAGCAGTATATTGGAAGAATTGCAAAGTCGGGAATATGCTGAATTGATTTATTTGCTTGAAAATGGAGAATTGTATTATTGTCTGGGGTTTTTGCTGACATTTATTTATCTTTCAACAAAACATCGGAAATGGGATCATATTATGCCTCTTTCCATAGTGGAGTCATATCATAGTGAAAGGATACGAGCACAAAAAGGTGCATTTTCGGTATTTCCATATTATGAAGAAGACAGTGCTAAGCAGAGTTTAGCGTCTTTGGGGATTTTATTGGATGCAATGGAATATATGGATAAAGCGAATCATTTTCTGCATAAGATTGTATTGAATAATGCGGATGAGATTGCTTTTGAGGTTATGAATGCAGGGCTTAATATCAGTTGGCTTTATCCGGAAATGCCAGTTGTTGCCAATGCAATCGAACAAAGGGAGATTTTTTATTAAAAATATATACGAATGTTCTATGCGAAAATGAGCTGCGTAGAGGGAGTTGCGGATAAGGTGAGGACGAGGATAGGGTGGTGCGGATTGTCTGGTCGCGGCATTTTGGGTATAGACGTGGATTAGTTTGTGTTCTTCCAGATCATCGGGGAAAGATTGACAGGGCAAAAATACATACAGTACTTTTGCCCTGCTGCTCTTTCCGGCTTTCCGCCTAACCCAGATAAGAACTGATCTTACCCAACAGATCCAACAGCTGGGCGATATCCTCACGGCTAAACTGATTGATACAATGCAGCAATTCCTGCGCATCCGGAGAGAATGACCGTCCCTCCGAACTGCTGCCAAAGATCATCTTGTCCAAAGAAAGATTCAAAAGGGATGCAATCCGCACCAATTTCTCCAGGGAAGGCGCCTGGATACCATTTTCTATCTTTGTGTAATAGCTATAAGAGATATCTAACTGTTCTGCAATCTGTTCCTGTGTATATCCATATACACGGCGTTTTTCTTTTATGAGCAAAGCCATCCGCTCCAGGGCTTCTTTATTCACGCTTATCACCTCGTTTATATAAAATATACATACTGTGCTTCCATCACGTAATATAATATGAAATATATGCAAGTACCATTCTCTATATACGAAAGAATATTTCATATATAAGGAACGAAACATACCTTATAGGAGAAAAGATATACATACAAAACGCCCACATACCGCGGATCAGCAAGGAACTTATGTTGACAGACTCAGCCGGAAAGAGATATAGTATGAGGTAAGAATGCTGCATGGATCAAAGGAGGCAGATATGGCGAGGACAGTGGGCTTAGGCATCCAGGATTTCGAGGATCTGATAACAAAAGATTACTTCTATGTGGATAAAACGGCTTTCATCCGAGAGTGGTGGGAAAGCGGCGATGCAGTGACGCTGATCACCCGTCCCAGGCGTTTTGGGAAGACCCTGAATATGAATATGCTGGAGCGGTTCTTTTCCGTAGAGTATGCGGGCCGGGGAGAGGTGTTCGAGAGGCTGTCCATCTGGGAGGAGGAGTACAGGCAGCTGCAGGGGAGCTGGCCTGTGATAGCCCTGAGTTTTGCCAGTGTGAAAGAGACCACATTTACAGAGGCAAGGAAGAAGATCTGTCGGATCATCGAGAGGCTGTATAATAAGTATGACCGTCTGCTGGGCACGGACAGCCTGAATGAAAATGAGAAAAGGCAGTTTAAGGAGGTATCCGCAGGAATGGAGGATCATACCGCATCGGACTCACTGCATATATTGTCGGATTATCTGAGCCGCTTCTATGGGAAAAAGGTGATCATCCTGCTGGACGAGTATGATACGCCCATGCAGGAGGCATATGTGCATGGATATTGGGAAGAGATGATGGCCTTTACCAGGAGCCTTTTCAATGCGACATTTAAGACGAATCCGTATCTCGGCCGCGCGCTCATGACGGGGATCACGCGGATCAGTCGGGAATCGATGTTTTCTGATCTGAACAATCTGAATGTGGTGACGACAACATCCGATATGTATGCGGATTCTTTCGGGTTTACGCAGCGGGAGGTCTGTGACGCGTTGGAGGAGTACGGGCTGTCTCAGGAACAAGAGAACGTGCGGGAGTGGTACGATGGATTTACGTTTGGGGAGCAGAAGGATATCTATAATCCCTGGTCGATCGTGAATTATCTGAAAGTGGGCCGATCGGGAACGTATTGGGCAAATACCAGCAGCAACAGACTGGCGGGTAAGCTGATCCGTGAGGGGAGCCGGAAGGTCAAGGAGACGATGGAGGATCTGCTGGATGGAAAAGTCTTTCACACAAAGATTGATGAGCAGATTGTATTCAGCGACCTGGACCAGGACGAGGAGGCCATCTGGAGCTTGTTACTGGCCAGCGGTTACCTGCGTGTGGAGAGCGTGGTCCAAGATGAGGAGTGGATGGAGCGGGAATACGGCCTGGTGCTGACGAACAAAGAAGTGCGGATAATGTTCATGCGGATGATACGGGGATGGTTCGCCGGACGCAATGCCCAGGTCTACAATGCGTTTGTGGAAGCCCTGCTGCAGGATGATCTGGAGGGCATGAATGAATACATGAATGAGCTGGCATGTGAGATGTTCAGCACATTTGATACGGGGAAGAAACTGTCGGGGAGATCGGAGCCGGAGCGTTTTTACCATGGATTTGTGCTGGGGCTTTTGGTGGACCTGAAAGGACGGTACAGCGTTACATCCAACAGGGAGAGCGGGTTCGGCAGATATGATGTGATGCTGGAGCCGGTGGATGAAAAAGATGCCGCGGTCATCATCGAGTTTAAGGTTTTCAGGCCGGCAAGAGAAAAGTCCCTGGAGGATACGGTGAAAGCCGCGCTGAGGCAGATTGAGGACAAGAGATACGAGGCGGGGCTTGTGGCAAGAGGGATCCCCGCAGAGCGGATACGGAAATATGGGTTTGCTTTCCAGGGGAAGACAGTCCTGGTGAGAAGGGGGTAGTGCATGATGCAAATGAGGCTTCCGATCGGTATAGACAGTTTTGAGAAAATCCGGACAAATGACTTTTTTTATGTGGATAAAACGATGTTCATCGCAGAGTTACTGCAGGACTGGGGAGAAGTGAACCTCTTCACCCGTCCCCGCCGTTTTGGCAGATCACTGAATATGAGCATGCTGAAAGCGTTTTTCGAGATAGGCAGTGACAAGAAGTTGTTTGATGGACTGAAGATCATACAAGAGTGGGGGCTGTGTGAAAAGTATATGGGGAAGTTCCCTGTGGTCGCCATAACCCTCAAGAGTGTGGAGGGGATGGATTTTGCGGCGGCAAAAGTAGCCCTGCGCAATGTCATAGGAAAAGAGGCGCTCCGCTTCCAATTCCTCTTGGAGAGCGTCCGACTTTCAGAGAGAGAGAAGAAGATGTACAGTCAGCTCATAGAGGTAGGAAATGAAGAGCAGGCCATTTTTTCCATGTCGGATGCGGCACTTGCGGATAGTCTGCGGACACTTTCACAGATCCTCTCAAAACACTATGGGCAGAAGACTATCCTTCTGATCGATGAGTATGATGTGCCTCTCGATAAGGCCTTCCAAGCAGGATACTATGATGAGATGGCCTCCCTGGCCCGCAGGTTGTTCGGCAGTGCGCTGAAAACGAATGAAGATCTGTATTTTGCAGTCTTGACAGGTTGTCTGCGCATTTCTAAGGAGAGTATATTTACAGGATTGAATAATCTGAAAACACATACAGTTACAGACTGCAGATACGATGAGCATTTTGGATTTACGGAAAAAGATGTCAACGAAATATTGGTGTATTATGATCTGACAGATCATGGGGATGCGCTCCGGGAATGGTATGACGGGTATCAGTTTGGGAATACAGGGGTCTATTGTCCGTGGGATGTGATCGATCACTGCACGGCCCTGTTGGCAGATCCGGATACCGAACCGGAAAATTACTGGGCGAACACAAGCGGGAATGCCATGGTGCGGCGATTCATCGGGAAGGCGGGCCGGCAGACGAAAAGTGAGATTGAGCGTTTGATCGCGGGGAAGAGTATCGTAAAACCGATCGATCAGGGGCTGACGTACAGCGAACTGGATCAGTCTATAGACAATCTGTGGAGTGTATTGTTCACCACCGGCTATCTGACGCAGCGGGGAAAAAGCTCCGGGGGGAAATACGAACTCGTAATCCCGAATCGGGAGATCCGGGACCTGTTCATCAGACAGATCCAGGAGTGGTTTAAAGATGAGACCCGGGCAGATCCAGGGCAACTTGAGCGGTTCTGCGCGGCTTTTCCGAGAGGGGATGCCGCTGTGATCGAAGAGCTGCTGTCCGGATACCTGTGGAGATCCATCAGTGTCCGTGACACGGCTGTCAGGACCGAGATGAAAGAAAATTTTTACCATGGGCTGCTCCTGGGGCTTCTCCAATATGCGTCTGACTGGGAGATTGAGTCCAACGCGGAATCGGGGGAAGGCTACAGCGATATATTGATCAGGACGCAGAACAAGATTGGGATCGTGGTCGAGGTAAAATATGCGCCGGACGGAGATTTAAAGAGAGGCTGTGCGCAGGCCCGGACGCAGATCCAGGAGAAGAAATATGATGCCGCGCTGCAAAAGGAAGGCATGGAGAAGATCCTCCGGTATGGGATCGCATTTTTTAAAAAGAACTGTAAAGTGGTCGTAGAATAAGTGAGGTGTATATGGCGAGGACAGTGGCACTGGGGATCCAGGATTTTGGGGATCTGATCCAAAATGATTATTTTTATGTGGACAAGACAGGTTTTATCCGGGAATGGTGGGAAAATGGGGACAGTGTGACATTACTGACCCGTCCCCGGCGGTTTGGGAAGACACTGAATATGAGTATGGTGGAGTGGTTCTTTTCTGTAAAATACAAAGGGCAGGGGGACGTGTTCGAGGGATTGTCCATCTGGGAGGATGAGAAATACAGACAGCTGCAGGGGAGTTATCCGGTGATCTTTCTGAGTTTTGCCAGTGTGAAAGAAACGGACTATGAAAACGCGCGCAGGATGATCTGCGAGGTATTGGAAGATCTGTATCTCAGGAATCATTTTCTCCTGGACAGCGGGATCTTGGAAGACGCGGACAGAGATTTTTTCAAAAAGGTTTCCATGGATATGGGAGAGGTGGAAGCGGCAGTCGCAGTCCGCAAGATGGCGGGCTACTTGATGCGCTATTATGGAAAAAAGGTGATCATTTTACTGGATGAGTATGACACGCCGATGCAAGAGGCGTATGTACATGGTTACTGGGAGGAGATGGTGGCTTTTATCCGGAAAATGTTCAATGCCACGTTCAAGACAAACCCTTACCTTGATCGTGCGCTGATGACGGGGATCACCCGGGTGAGTCGTGAGTCGATGTTCTCGGATCTGAATAACCTGAATGTGGTAACCACTACTTCCGATATATATATGGATAGCTTCGGATTTACCCAGCAAGAGGTCTGTGATGCATTGGAAGAACATGGGCTGTCGCAGGAGCAGCAGAGAGTGCGGGAGTGGTACGATGGGTTTACGTTTGGGAGCAGGCGTGATGTCTATAATCCGTGGTCGATCATAAATTATCTGAAAACAAGGCAGGTAGGGGCTTATTGGGTCAATACCAGCAGCAACAGCTTGGCGGGCAAACTGATCCGCGAGGGGAGCGCCGAGATCAAGAAGACGATGGAGGATCTTCTGGAGGGCAAAGTGTTCCATACCTGGATTGATGAGCAGATCGTGTTCAATGACCTGGATAAAAATGAAGCGGCCGTCTGGAGCCTGCTGCTGGCCAGCGGCTATCTGCGCGTAGAGGATTCTTTCTGGGATGAGGAGAGAGGCCGGAGGGAGTATGACCTGGTGCTGACGAACAAGGAAGTCCGGGTGATGTTCGAGCGGATGATCGAAGGCTGGTTCGGAAAATATACCGAGTGTTATAATGCATTTGTAAAAGCGCTGCTGCAGGGCGATAAGAAAGCGATGAATAAATATATGAACAAGGTCGCCCTCTCCACATTCAGCTACTTTGACACCGGGAAGAGGCCGTCGGAGGAAATGGAGCCCGAGCGGTTCTACCATGGTTTTGTGCTGGGGCTTCTGGTGGAGCTGAGGGGGAGATACAGAGTCACCTCGAACAGGGAGAGCGGGTTCGGGCGTTATGATGTGATGCTGGAACCGCTGCGTGAGCCGGACGATGCGATGATCCTGGAATTCAAAGTCCACGACCCGGAGGACGAACAGACGCTGGAGGATACAGTCAGGGCGGCTCTCGCGCAGATCAACGCAAAAGGTTACGCGGCAGATCTGGAGGCGAAAGGTATCCTGGCTTCACGGATACGGAGCTACGGTTTCGCCTTCGAGGGCAAGAAAGTCCTGATCGGATAAAACCCCTTCGTTGACATGGATAAGAGAAACGAATATAATGAGTGCATATACCCGTGAGCCAGATGATCTGCCAGCTGGCTTCCGGTATTTTCAGGGAAAAAGCAGATGATCTGGCAGATAAGTATACTCGTGAGTATAAATAATAAGGAAGAAAGGCGTGGTATTAAAGAGATGGCAGGAGGATTTTACAACCGCAAGAACCGCAGGACGCTCACGATCATCATCGCACTGCTGCTGGTGCTGGCGATGGTAGTGCCGATCGTGCTGGAATTTGCGATCATGTAGGAGGGGCAGCAGATGAAGATTGGGAAACTTCCGGAGCAGGTACTGCTGCGCTCTGTGTTAAAGCAGGTGGGTCACCGCAGGGAGGAAGTCCTGATGGGGCCGGGGGTGGGGCAGGACTGCGCGGTCCTCGCCCTTGGACCGGACGAGGTCTTTGTGATGTCGGCGGATCCGATCACCGGGACGGTGAAAGATATCGGGAGCCACAGTATCCATATCACGGCAAATGACTTGGCGGCTTCCGGCGCGGAGCCGGTCGGGGTGATGCTGACGGTCTTGTTGCCGGAGGAGACGGACGAACCCCAGCTGCGGGCGATGGTCCAGGATGTGGAAGCGGCCTGCAGGGCATTGAACATAGAAGTTCTGGGCGGTCACACGGAGATCACCAATGTGGTAAAACAGCCCCTGATCTCCGTGGCGGGCGTGGGAAAAGTAAAAAAAGGGCAGGCTGTGCTGACGAACGGACTCAAGCCGGGCCATGACCTGATCGTGACGAAGTGGATCGCGTTGGAGGGCACATCGATCATCGCGAAGGAGAGGGAAGCGGAGCTAAAAAAAGTGCTGCCGGAAGAGTTCGTGGATACGGCAAAAAGATTTGACCGCTATCTGTCGGTGCTGCCGGAGAGCCGGATCGCGGTGGCCCATGGCGTGAGCGCCATGCACGATATCACGGAGGGCGGCATCTTCGGCGCGCTCTGGGAATTTGGCGAGGGGGCCGGTGTGGGTCTGGATGTGGATCTGAAAAAGATCCCGATCCGCCAGGAATCGGTGGAGGTCTGTGAGCGATACGGGCTGAATCCCTATATGCTCATGTCCAGCGGCTCCATGCTGATCGGGACATCCCGGGGGGCGGCGTTGGTCTGCGAGTTGGAGCGGGCGGGGATCCCGGCGGCTCTGATCGGACAGGCCACGGACGGACGGGAGCGGATCTTGCGGGGCGGCGAGGAGATCCGTTATCTGGACCGTCCCCAGAGCGATGAACTGTACCGGCTTTTGTGAGGATGAGATAAGGATAGCAGCTGAGAGGGGACTGGACAGTTATGATGAATGTTGTATTGCTTGAGCCGGAGATACCGGCCAATACAGGGAATATCGGGCGTACCTGTGTGGCCACGGGGACCCGGCTCCACTTGATCGAGCCGCTGGGGTTCCGCCTGGGTGAAAAGGAGATCAGACGGGCGGGTATGGACTATTGGCAGGATCTGGACGTGCACCTGTATTTAAACTATGGAGATTTTCTGGAAAAGAATCCGGGGGCGCGGATCTTCTACGCCAGCACGAAGGCGCCCCGGACTTATACGGAAGTCTCTTATCATGAAGATGATTATCTGATGTTCGGCAAAGAGAGTGCGGGGATCCCGGAGGAGATCCTCCTGGAAAACCAGGAGACGGCTGTGCGGATCCCGATGAAGGAAGATATCCGTTCCCTGAACCTGAGCAATTCTGTGGCGGTGGTCTTGTACGAGGCACTGCGCCAGCAGGATTTTGCCCAGATGCAGAAAATGGGAACCCTGACGAGATATCACTGGAGGGAAGGCTGAACGGATTTACGGCCCGATCTGGGGCGCGCAGTTGACATAAAGCATTTTTCAAACACGCTCTAATGTGAAGATAAATTCCGTGCCCACCTCCTGGGTGCTGATGACGTCGATGGTCTGGTTGTGGGCGTTTATGATCTCTTTTACGATGGAGAGTCCCAGGCCGATGCCCTTGCGGTCTTTGCCCCGGGAGGAATCCTCTTTGTAAAAGCGCTCCCAGATCTTCGGCAGGTTTTCCTTGCTGATGCCGGGGCCCCGGTCCTTGACGGAGACCAGTATCCGGTCGTTTTTCTCAGTGGTCTCTATGGTGATGGCGGAATCGTTGGGGCTGAATTTGACTGCGTTGTCCAGCAGATTATAGAGCACCTGCTGGATCTGTTCCATGTCCGCATAGGCGTAGAGCTGTGTGCCAGAGAGGATCAGCTCGATGGATATTTTTTTGTTGCGGCAGATGCCTTCGAAGGTGGCTGCCGTATTTTTGATGATCTTATTGATGTCGAAGGAACGCAGGTTCATCATGCGGCTCTTCACATCCAGGTTGTTTAAAGTGAGCAGGCTCTCCGTCAGTTTTTCCAGACGCTCCGTCTCATTGAGGACGATCTGGATATACTTTCCCTGGTCTTCCGTGTCGATCGTGCCGTCCGCGATGGCTTCCAGATAGCCTTTGATAGAGGTGAGCGGCGAGCGGAAGTCGTGGGAGATGTTGGCGATGAACCTGCGCTGGTACTCTCCGCTGTTGTTCAGCTCGTCGGACATATAGTTCAGGGTCCTGGCCAGGTAGCCCATCTCATCCTGGGAGTGTACGGGGATCTCGTGATCCAGGTGCCCGGCGGAGTATTCCTCCGCACCGATCGTGATCTTCCGCAGCGGTCGGTAGACACTGAAAGTGAACAGCAGCAGGATCAGAAGGGACAGGATAAAGAGCAGAAGAAAGATCACGTGGACCACAGCCAAGAGTTGTTCCCGCTCCCGGTACAGGTTCTCCATGGGGTAGTGGATCGCGATGTAGCCTTTGACTGTCATATCCGATGTGATGGGTGCGATCACGCTCAGCATGGATTCCTGGAAATACCCGAAAAAATTCCCCGTGCGGTAATAACTGGAGCCCCAGGTGAGCGGATCAAAACTCTCCAGCTCCAAGGGTGTTTTATAGGGCTGCTCCTGGGCGGTGTCCAGCAGGATATCTCCATGCTGATTCAGCATCCAGATCTGTGCGTCCTGGTAGGCGGCCAGGGAGGCTAGATTGTTGTAGATATTTATCAGGTTATAGGTTGCCGTGCGGTAGCGGACCGTGTTGTCAAAGGAGATCGTGTTGGCCTCCCGGTAGATCTGCTCGCTGATACGCCGTTCCAGATGGCCCTGGATCAGCCGGGAGCCGATCGTGGATATGGCGATGAATCCCAGCAGGCCGAAGAGGGCGTAGGCCAGGATGAATTTCAGGTACAGGGTCTTTTTCATCTACTTTACCTCGAATTTGTAGCCGATCCCCCACACGGTGCTGATGGCCCAGGACTTGTGGTCCTTGATCTTCTCACGGAGACGCTTGATATGTACGTCCACCGTCCGTGTGTCGCCGATGTATTCGTAACCCCAGATGTGGTCCAAAAGCTGCTCCCGGGTAAAGACTTGGTTGGGCGAGGACGCCAGGAAATATAAAAGCTCCAGTTCCTTCGGCGGCATGTCCACCCGGCTGCCTTTATAAAGCACGGCGTAATTGGTCAGGTTCACAGAGAGGTCGGGGTAGTTGACGCATTTTTCGTTGGAGGGGGCGGGGACGGCATCCTTGACCTGGAAACGGCGCAGGACGGCGCGTACCCGGGCCACCAGTTCCTTGGAGTCGAAGGGTTTGATGATGTAGTCGTCCGCGCCCAGCTCCAGTCCCAGCACTTTGTCAAAAGTCTCCCCTTTGGCGGAGAGCATGATGATGGGGACGTCCGACTTCTGGCGGATCTCCCGGCAGACCTGATAGCCGTCGATCCCGGGCAGCATCAGGTCCAGTAAGATCAGGTTGGGCGCAAACGTCCCGAATTGGGTCAGGGCCTCCTCCCCGTCATGCACGATGGCGGTCTCGAAACATTCTTTTGTCAGGTACAGCGCGATCAGCTCGGCGATATTCTCATCATCATCTACGATCAGGATCTTCTGTTTGTTCACCATGAGTTTTGGCTCCTTTGGTCATTTATATTTTGTGATTATTATACCGCATCTGTTTTTCGTTGACAACGAAAGTTTTTCATGTTATAGTAAGCACAATTGGTTGATGAGATAGAGGTTGCGTTTTTCATGAGTAGCCCTGCCGGATGCTCCAGGGGCAAGGGAAGGAGGGAGAAAGGGGAAAACGCCGAAAGGATATGATGTCTGGCGTCATATCTTTGGGCATATGGTGAAGAATCATATGACTGTCATCTTGGAAAGGATTTCAGGATGGGGCGCTATCTAAGGAACATTTTTTGATGCATTGTTTTGTGCGTGTATTCTTTAGAGGCAGACTTTCCGTTTGCCTCTTTTTACTATGAAAGTCCCGGAAAACGGCAGGACGATGGGAAAACTTGTTTGCACACTCGGCCTGACATTTGACGGGCTAACCTGTATGAATGAGTAGGGCGATAGCCCGGATCATGAATACAGGTGGCAGCTGTGGGAGTGCAAAGCATGGAGCAGCTGACTCTCATTCATGGTGATGTCGCCGACAGGCGACATGTCAGTTTACTATGAAAGTCCCGGCGAGCGGCAGGACGATGGCAAACTTGTTTGCACGCTCGGCCTGACATCTGACGGGCGAACCTGTATGGATGAGTAGGGCGATAGCCCGGATCGTGAATACAGGTGGCAGCTGTGGGAGTGCAAAGCACGGAGCAGCTGACTCTCATTCATGGTGATGTCGCCGACAGGCGACATGTCAGTTTACTGTGCATATTGTATAATTAGGAATAAGATAAAGGAGGAAGAGGAATGGCTATATTTAAAGGGGCGGGCGTGGCGATCGTCACACCGATGCTGACCAGTGGAGAGGTAAATTATGAGAAATTAGAGGAGCTGCTGGAGTTTCAGATCAAGAACGATACAGACGCGGTGATCATCTGCGGGACCACAGGCGAATCGTCCACTCTGACTGTGGAGGAGCATCTGGATGTGATCAAGTTTGCGGTGGAAAAAGTCAACAAGAGGATCCCGGTGGTGGCAGGCACAGGGTCAAATTGCACGGTGACGGCTACCGAGATGTCAAAGGAAGCGGAGAGCTATGGTGTGGACGGACTGCTCCTGGTATCTCCATATTATAATAAAGCGACGCAGCAGGGTTTGGTGGCGCATTATACACAGATCGCATCGGCCGTCTCCGTGCCGATCATCCTTTACAATGTGCCCAGCCGTACGGGATGCAATATCCTTCCGGAGACGGCTGTAGCCCTGGCGCGGAATGTGGAGAACATCGTGGGGATCAAGGAGGCCAGCGGGAATATCTCTCAGGTGGCAAAACTGATGGCCCTGGCGGACGGCTGCATCGATCTGTATTCCGGCAACGACGACCAGGTGGTGCCGCTCTTGGCATTGGGCGGTATCGGTGTGATCTCAGTCCTCTCGAATGTGGCTCCGCGTGAGACACATGATATGGTACAGAAGTTCTTGGATGGGGATATTGCGGGCAGCCGCGAGATCCAGCTCAAAGCGCAGCCGCTGATCGACGCACTGTTCTGTGAGGTGAATCCGATCCCGGTAAAAGCGGCATTGAATCTGATGGGGATGGAAGCCGGGACATTGCGCCCGCCGCTTACGGAGATGGAGCCGGCGAACCAGGAGAGGCTGGCGAAGGCGATGGAGGGATTTGGCATTTCACTGGCAAAATAAAAACCGGGTTTTACGATGAAAGTCCCGTCAAGCGGCTGGATGGATGGGCAAGCTCGCTTGACCAGACATTCAGACATTTGACGGGTTAAGGTGTATGAACAAGTAGGGCGATAGTCCAGATCGTGAATACACCTGGCAGCTATGGAAGTGCCGAAGGCACGGAGCAACTGACTTTCATGGATGATAATGTCTGCGGAACAGACATGCAGACTGTAGACAAAGTGTCTGTTTAGCCATGGGTGCTCGAAGGGCTGTGCCCTCGAACTGGGATCAAGTAGACGGAATTTACTTCCGGCTACTTGCAAAAAGCCCGATCTGTAGGGGCTTTAGCCCTTGTGCGAGCAGATCGGGCTTTTATCCTCCAGTATTAAAATTTATGGCGTAAGCCATGAATTTTACCAGAGTGGCGACTTTGTCGACACTCTCAATGTCTGCGGAGCAGACATGTCCGTTTATAGAGAACGCAGGAGAAGATATGACAAAGATAATAATGAACGGCTGCAACGGCCACATGGGCCAGGTGATCAGCGGCCTGGTCAAAGACGACCCGGAGGCGGAGATCACAGCCGGGATAGATGCGATAGACAACCGGGACAACGGCTATCCCGTATTTACAGATATAAAGAGATGTGACGTGGACGCGGACGTGGTGATCGATTTCTCATCGCCCCAGGCGTTGGACGGCCTGCTGAGATTCTGCATAGAGGGACAGATCCCCGTGGTCCTGTGCAGCACGGGCTTGACGGAGGCACAGCTGGTGCAGATCGAGGAGGCCAGCAAAAAGGTCGCCGTCCTGAAATCCGCCAACATGTCCCTGGGCGTCAACACATTGCTCCATCTGATCCAGGAGGCGGCGAAAGTCCTGGCGGGTGCGGGATTTGACATGGAGGTGGTGGAGAAACACCACCGTCTGAAAAAGGATGCGCCCAGCGGAACAGCCCTGGCCCTGGCAGACAGCTTAAATGACGCAATGGGAAATACCTACCATTATATATACGACAGGAGCCAGAAGATGGAACCCCGGGATGACAAGGAGATCGGGCTCTCGGCGGTGCGCGGCGGCACGATCGTGGGAGAACACGACGTGATCTTTGCCGGGCCGGACGAGGTGGTCACGTTCAGCCACACTGCGTACTCCAAGGCCGTGTTTGGAAAAGGCGCGGTGGAGGCGGCAAAATACCTGGCGGGGAGACCGGCGGGCTATTATCACATGAGCGATGTGATCGCAGGCGTGTAGGGATCAGTTGGAAATAATTTTTTTTCATGCATAAAATCCTCCTTTCCAGAAGATATTATAGGAAGAAAAGATCTTAAAAGGAAAAGGAGAATGGAACATGAAAATGAAGAAATTGATGTTATGTGGGATCGCGGCGCTTACATTGTGCATGGCTACGGCTTGTGGGTCGGATAAAGACAACAATGGGAATGAGAACAAGACCGAACAGGATGCCGCAGACGAGAACAATAAGGACGATAACGACCGCAATGCAGACGATGATAACGATAACGCAGGTTCCGATACAAATGATAACGGAAATAAAAATAATGATGATACCCAGAACAATGATGACGGCAGTGTGGTCGACGATATAGGCGACGGGGTAGAAGACCTGGGTGACGATGTGGATGATGCCCTGGATGACGCGACAGAGGGCACGACGGAAGCCGGGCCGGAGGATCTGCCGGATGAAGATGCGGAAAACACCCACACCAACAATAACAGCGTGACAGAAGGCACAGATAACGCCGACAAATAAGAGCAGTGAAAGGATGGACGGTATTGCGCCCATCCTTTTATGATAAGAGATGGGGGATCCTTGCCGGATGCACGTGCTTGGCACCGGCGCATGGAGGTTTGGATCATACATAAGAAGGAGGGCATATGCGATTTCGGCCATGTATCGATATACATAACGGTAAAGTCAAACAGATCATAGGGGGCAGTTTACGGGACAGCCAGGATCAGGCGGAGGAAAATTATGTGGCTGCGCAGGATGCGGCCTATTTTGCACGTTTATATAAGGAAAAGGGTCTGCGGGGCGGCCATGTGATCTTGCTGAACCATCAGGATTCAGAATATTATGAAGCCACCCGGGCCCAGGCGTTTGCGGCGCTGGCGGCGTTTCCAGGCGGTCTGCAGGCCGGGGGCGGTATATGTGCGGACAACGCCCGGGAGTACCTGGACAGAGGGGCCAGCCATGTGATCGTCACGTCCTATGTTTTCAGAGACGGGCAGATCGCATATGAGAACCTGGAAAAGATCAAAAGAGAGGTGGGCCGGGAACATCTGGTGCTGGACTTAAGCTGCCGGAAAAAAGACGGGGAATACTATGTGGTCACAGACCGCTGGCAGAGATTTACCGACACGAAGGTCACGCTGCCGCTCCTGCGGGAGTTGGGGAAGAGCTGTGCACAGTTTCTGGTCCACGCGGTGGATGTGGAAGGCAAGGCCGCGGGTATTGACGGGGAGCTGGTGGGCCTGTTGGCCGCATATACGGAGTGTCCGGTGACTTACGCAGGCGGCGTGGGCAGCTTTGAGGATCTGGAAAAACTGCGTCAGGCCGGGCAGGGCCGGGTGGATGTGACGATCGGGAGCGCGCTGGATATCTTCGGCGGATCTATGCAATTTGACAGGATAGTGGAGTGCTGCGGTCCAAAACCGCATAAAAATATGTAAAATTTTCATAAAATGGTGTGATTTTTTCGGAATATATGTTATAATGGATCATCAGCAGAAATGTCAAATATAATTATAGTAAGGGGGCTGGAGATATGCGTATTACGATCAGCGGAAAAAATCTAGAAGTGACAGAAGGGTTGAGAACGGCAGTTGAGGATAAGCTGGGCAAGCTGGAAAGATATTTTACTCCGGAAACTGAAGTTATTGTGACATTGAGCGTGGAGAAGGAACGGCAGAAGATAGAGGTTACGATCCCTGTGAAGGGGAACATCATCCGTTCCGAGCAGACGAGCAACGATATGTACGTGTCCATCGACCTGGTGGAGGAAGTGATCGAGCGGCAGCTGCGGAAGTACAAAAATAAGATCGTGGATAAGAAGCAGGAGGGGGGCAACTTCCAGAAAGCTTATATTGAGAAAGATTATGACGAGGATGAGGAAGTGAAGATCATCCGCACCAAACGTTTTGGCATCAAGCCGATGTACCCGGAGGATGCCTGCGTGCAGATGGAACTGCTGGGCCACAACTTCTTCGTGTTCCACAATGCGGAGACGGAGCAGGTGAATGTGGTGTATAAACGGAAAGGAAACACGTATGGTTTGATCGAACCGGATTTTTGATGTGTGTTATTTTGCAGAAGATAGGCGATTGGAGGGCTGTCCTGCGGCTTTGGCTGTGGGGCGGCTTTTTTTGTGTCCATTTTACGGATCTTCTTGACAGATGCGTTTATATATGTTTAAATATACATATGAGCAATCATTCATGTATAAGGAGGTTATGACCATGAAGATAAATCTTTGGCCATTTGAACATGGACACGATGATGGCTGCGGTTGTGGGCACAGCCATGAAGATCATGAGCATGATCATGGAGAGGGCTGTGGCCATGATCATGGGGAACATGCACATGCACATGACCATGAAAGGCATGCGCATCATCACGATCATGGAGAGGAATGCGGCTGCGGCCACGACCACGACCACGGAGAACATACACACCACCATGAAGATCATGAGGAGAACTGCGGTTGTGGGCACGATCATGAGGAGCATACACATCATGACCACGATCATGGAGAGGGATGCGGCTGCGGCCACGACCACGGGGAACATGCACATCACCACCACGATCATGCGGAGGGATGCGGCTGCGGCCACGACCACGGGGAACATGCACATCACCACCAGGATCACGGGGAGGAATGCGGCTGCGGCCACGATCATGGAGAACATACACACCACCATCATGATCACGGAGACGGCTGCGGCTGCGGCCATGACCACGGCGGGGCGGATGAACATACACGCAGCCATACACACATGGAAGTGGAGCATCATCAGACGCCCGGCCATCCGGCAGACTGTGGCTGCAGCCAGTGCAATCCCCATGTGGAATATTGCGATGTCTGCGGTAAGAGCCTTGCCAGCTGTACCTGTGAGATGCCGGATGCGGATATGGAAAAGCGGGTCTATATCCTGGAAAATCTGGGATGCGCCAACTGTGCTGCCAAGATGGAGAAGAAGATCAAAGATCTGCCCGGCGTAAAATACGCCACGATCACCTACGCCACCAAGCAGCTGCGGCTCTCAGCCGAGGACCATCAGGCGATCCTACCCAAGATCCAGGAGATCTGTGCATCTATCGAATCCGAGGTAAAAGTTGTACCCAGGAGCGGACCGCTCCCCGGCGCTTACAAAACAAAGACCTATATCCTGGAAAACTTAGGCTGCGCCAATTGTGCGGCAAAAATGGAGAAACGCATCAGCGAGATCGAAGGGATTACCGACGCGACGATCACCTTTGCCACCAAGCAGCTGCGCGTCACGGCAAAAAGCCCAGACCGCTATCTCCCCGAGATCCGCAAGATCTGTACCTCCATCGAATCCCCGGTGGAGGTAAAAGAAAAGGACACCCGGCCCAAGAGCGCCGATACCCTTCCGGTGGAGGAAAAAGCCAAGACCACCTCAAAAGAATTGTGGGCGATCCTTGCCGGCGTTGTACTCTTTGTGGCGGGGGAAGTCCTGGAGAATATGGGCTGCGCGGTCACCGTAACACTCCCGATCTTCATCGTAGGCTACATCATCCTGGGAGGAAAAGTCATCCTGACCGCGTTAAAAAACATCCCCAAAGGCCAGATATTTGACGAAAATTTCCTGATGAGCATCGCCACCCTGGGCGCTTTTGCCATCCAGGAATACCCGGAAGCCGTGGGCGTCATGCTCTTTTACCGGGTCGGGGAATACTTTGAACACCGCGCCGTGGAAAAGAGCCGCGGGCAGATCATGGATGCGGTGGATATGCGGCCCGAGGTGGTCAATCTCCTGGTCGGGGATGAGGTGCAGGTGATCGGGGCCGAGGAAGCCCAGGTGGGTGACATCCTGCTGGTGCGCCCTGGGGACAGGATCCCGCTGGACGGGGTGGTCATAGACGGCGAGAGCCGCATCGATACATCCCCGGTCACAGGCGAACCGGTTCCGGTAAAAGCGGGCGTGGGCGATGAGGTCACCTCCGGCTGTGTCAACA
Source organism: Clostridia bacterium (assembly GCA_910575625.1). GTDB lineage: Bacteria > Bacillota > Clostridia > Lachnospirales > Lachnospiraceae > MGBC164599. The sequence continues at coordinate 271,519 of CAJTFD010000005.1, read as the reverse complement.
GCTCCGGCCAGCTAAAGGTCCGCGTGGAAAAAGTCCTGGAGGAATCCATGGTCACAAGGATCCTGGATTCGGTGGAAAATGCCGCGGCCAGCAAGCCGAAGATCGACCGTTTTATCACGAGATTTGCCAGGATCTACACACCATGCGTGGTCTTTCTGGCTCTGGGCACGGCGGTGATCCCGTCCCTGGTCAGCGGAAACTGGAGCTACTGGGTGTACACCGCGCTCACGTTTTTGGTCATGAGCTGCCCCTGCGCGCTGGTCTTGAGCGTACCGCTGGCATTTTTTTCCGGGATCGGGGCCGGTTCCAAGCGGGGGATCTTGTTTAAGGGCGGGGTCTCCCTGGAGGCCATGTCCCATGTAAATGCAGTGATCATGGATAAGACCGGCACGATCACAGAGGGGAATTTTGTCCTGCAGCAGGTGGTATCCACAGGAAAATATCACGCTGACGAACTGCTACGGATGGCGGCGAGCTGTGAACAGATCTCAACCCATCCGATCGCAGGCAGTATCGTGGCGGCGGCCCGGGACAAGGGCCTGACATTGGAAAAACCCCAGTCCCTGGAGGAGATTGCCGGACATGGCATCCGGGCAGTCCTGGAGAAAGGCTCCGTCCTCTGTGGAAATAAAAAGCTGCTTGCCAAATACGATGTAAAAATGGATCCGCTGAAAAATACCACCTTCGGCGCAGAAGTTTTCCTGGCTGTGGATGGAGAACTGGCCGGTTATTTTCTGATCGCGGATACGGTGAAAAAAGATGCGAAGCCGGCCATAGACCGCCTGCGTTCCATGGGCATCACCACGGCCATGCTCACCGGCGATTCCCAGGACAGCGCCCAGGCGGTGGCCGCCGAGACCGGGATCGACGAAGTCCATGCAAAACTCCTGCCCCAGGATAAATTGACAGAATTGACGAAGATCCGCAATCAGCACGGCAGCGTCATGTTTGTGGGCGATGGGATCAACGATGCGCCCGTCCTGGCCGGAGCAGACGTGGGGGCCGCCATGGGGAGTGGGGCTGACGCGGCCATCGAAGCCGCCGACGCCGTATTCATGACTTCCAGTATGGAGGCCATCCCCCAGTCCATCCGTATCGCCAAATCTGCCTCAAAGATCGCATGGCAGAACGTGGTGTTCGCGCTGATCATAAAGATCATCGTCATGATCCTGGGACTTTTGGGATATGCGAATATGTGGCTGGCTGTCTTTGCCGATACAGGCGTGGCCATGCTGTGTGTCTTAAACTCCGTGCGGATCCTTTACAAAAAATAAGAGACTAATATAACGCGGCAATGGCGTGAGCAGCAAACATTGACCACTCCAAGATCGATGTAACGCTCTAGACGGCAGGATGCCGATGTGTCATCTGATCCCGATGATCTTTCGGACAACGGGGATCCTCCGGATCAGATGATAGGCAAGTATCGTCAGGATAAAAGTTCCCATACAGATGAGGGATATCTGTATGGGGATTTTTGTATGCAGTTGGGCGACATAGTAGGCCAGTGCGACCAGGATCGTCTGATGCAGGATGTAGATCGGATAGGATGCGCTGTTGAGAGAGCGGAGCAGGCGGCATGTCCGGTCCAGATATTTTTTTCCCAAAACAAGCAGTGTCAGGATGCAGATCCATCCGATGAGATCGATCCACAGATCGCCATAATAATGAAAACGGTAGTAGAGGACCACCAGCGCACCCGTACCCAGGCACCAGGAGACGACCAGCCCTCTCCTGTTTTTTTCCATGGTCTCCATCACGGCGTCATTGCTGATGATGTAGTATCCGAATAGATAGAGTGTCAGATCTTTTCCGATGCTGAAGCCGCCAAAATTTCCGATGTGATACATGATCCATAGGGGGATGGACAGGGATGCGATGCCCCATATGGACATTTTTTCGATTTTTTCTGCGGCCTTCTGATCGGGTATGTATTTGAACAGCGGAAGGGAGATCATGGAGATCAAAAACAAAAAAAGGATAAACCAGAGATGCCCCGGTGTAAATGCGCCGTCATAGCCGCTGAAATCCGTCAGATGTGTAAAAAAATATCTCCAGTTCGCCAGTAGACCGCCCGCATATGCATCAAAAAACCTCCTGGCATAGAAGGTCTGGAGTGGAACGAGGAGGAGGACTCCGAGGATGAATGGGAGCAGGAGCTTTTGGGTCCGCTGCAGGATATATCCTCGGACCGTGCGTTTTTCCAATGAATATCTTGCGCTCATCCCGGCGAGCACAAATAGGAGCGGCATGAACCAGGGGTTGACCGATACGATCAGTGTGCTCAGGAGTCTGTTTTCGCCTATCCATATGTAGAATCTGTTGCCAAAATCGTTCCAGATCATAAGGGTGTGGACGGGGAAGAGGAGCAGTATGGTCAGGCTGCGGAGGTTGTCGATGTAGTGTTTTCGCATGGGGGTCTCCTGTTCTCTGACTTTGTTTTTAACGTCATTGGTCCTTTGTGGTATAACACAATTCAAGTACCGTTCTGTTTCGTTGAGGATGTTTTTGAGAGTGCAAGTTTAAAATGGGTTATATAAAATCATAGCACATTTTATGAGGGAAAGGAAGAGGGGTGTTGGGTATCAGGCATGGAGAGAAGGAGTATATAGTTGCGTGCGCTATTTATTTGCGGTATAGTATGGAAAAGAAGATCCAGATAAGGAGAGTTTTATAATATGAACGACCATTTTTCACATATGGGACGCTGTATCTCGATCCTGGACCGGTTGATGAAGATGTATTATGATCATGGATTGTCCGATTTTGATATTGGATGGGGCCAGCAATTCTATGTGGAATATATCTATGACCACCCAGGTGCATCGGCTCAGGAGATGGTGGGATGTATCCGGGTTGACAAGGCGACGCTGACAAAGGTGATCAGAAGATTGAGAGGGATCGGATACGTTGAGGTCATACCCAATGAAAACGACAAACGGCTCAAGCACCTTTATCTGACAGAAAAAGCTATCCCCGCAGCCAAACGGATCAAGGAGATACACAGGAGTTTTTACCGGACGCTCTGTTCGGGTATCCCATCGTCAGATATCCAACAGACGGAGCAGACGATGGAGCAGATGATGGAAAATATCAATCAAAAGGTATGGCACAGAAATGGAGGTCCTCATGGAAAATAGCGAGAGTGTGCGGCTGACCCGCCAAAAACGGACGCTGATCTTCGGCAATCTCATTGTCTCTGGGATCGCAACATCGATCCTGTCCACAGCGATGACTACGGCACTGCCCAGTCTGATGGAGGATTTCGGGGTCAGCACGGATATCGGACAGTGGGCGACCAGCGGGTATTCCCTGGCCATGGGGATGGTCATGCCGCTGACTGCCTTTTTGATCACTCGGTTTCCCACCAAAAAGCTGTATATGACTGCGATCGCAGGTTTCGTCCTGGGGCTTTTATGTAGTATCTTTGCGGGAAATTTCTGGCTTATGATGGCGGGGCGGGTATTACAGGCATGCGGCAACGGCGTTTTGGTATCTGCGGCGCAGGTGATCATCCTGACTGTCTATCCCGCCGAGAAAAAAGGGACGATGATGGGAACATATGGCCTGGCGACCACGGCTGCGCCGATCATCGCGCCCACGGTCGCCGGGCTGCTGATCGGTGTGGTGACTTGTATCTGTTTTATCATCCGCCAATGCAGTCTGGAAAAGCCCTTCCTCGATGTAAAGATCTTGGGCAGGCGGGATTACGCGGTGAGTGTGCTCTCCAGTATGGTCCTCTATCTGGTGATGATGGGGTCTTCTGTGATGATGCCCCTGCTCACATGGGGGACCAGCAATGTGGATCCTAAAAAGGTAGCGGACGCGTCTTCTCTGCTGACCGCTTTTCGGACTATCGCTGGATCTATTGGATCGGCTGTGTTTGTAGGGATCATGACTGTGGTGAGCAATGGTTCTGCAGCGGTCTATGGGGAGGATGCCCTGATACATGGTATGAACATATCTTTCTTCTGGATGGCAGTTGGGTCGCTGGCACTGCTTATGATCGCTGTTTTGGGCGTGAGGGATGGTGAAAGGCAGCGGGAGTGATGTCCCAGCTGCCTTTGTTGTTCACCCTGGCGATCGCTTTTTTGGAAACCGTATATTTGATGGATCTTACATTGGCCATAGTAGGGAACACGATTATTGGATAAAAGTTATATGAGCAAGACGATATGTTCTTTAGAATGAGAGAAAAATATATTGAAATATAGATGTAGGTTATATCCGGTGAGAGCGTACGTCTCACCGGGCATGCACATATTCCCTGACCACATCCCAGATATCGTCAGCCACCGCCTGCTCATCCCTCTCCCCATCGATAACGGCGATCTTCTCCACATCCTTCAGCCGATCGAATGCTTCGAGATACTTTTCCCGCACCTGGACCAACCGGGATTTTTTTTCAAACAATTCCCGGTGCGACCGGTTCTTTTGGATCCGCTCCATGGCCGTATCCGGGCTGATGTCGATAAATATGTTTATGCTGGGCCGCAGGATGGCGCTGCTCTGGGCGTTTGCGCCGATCACCTGCTCCATGGGGATGTCGACGCTCTGGTAGGCATACGAAGAAAGATAATAGCGGTCGGTGAGCACCGTGACGCCCGCGTCGATCTGATGGAGGATGCCGTCCACATCGTTGAGCAGATGGTCCAGCCGGTCGGCGACAAACAGGGCCGCGGTCACCCGGTTGTCCGTTTTGATGCGCCCGGTCATGATCTGGTGGATCAGTGAGCCGATCGGGGAGGCGGTGGGCTCCATTGTCGTGCAGCAGGCGATCCCCGCGTCCCGCATCCGCTCATGCAGCCGCCGGATCTGAGTGCTCTTGCCGCTGCCGTCAATCCCCTCGAAAGCGATGAAACTTCCTCTGTTCTTATCCATGGTCTTTTATGTCCTCCTGTATGTGTTTTGGTGCGGTCAAAGTCCTGCCGCCGAATAAACGGCGTGTATCTAGTGTTTCATCCAGTCAGAGATCATAGTTTGGCTTTGTCTGATCTGTGCCAGTGCTAGGCAAGATTTCGACGGCGATGCGGTGCATCGGTTAGAAATTTTAACGACGCAATGGTGCTGAGCAGGCGGAGCAAAACTATGATTTCTGGCCGGATGGAGCACTAGGGATGCCAAGCGCACCCGCCGGACTGTTATGTGCAGGGGTGCGTCCGCCACCGGGCGGGTATGGGAATTTCCACAATGCTTAAATTGTAGTTGAAAAAAAAATAAAAATAGCATATAATATGCTTAACAAGGGAATCGTTGGCCAGCGGACACCTGGCCGCCGGTAAAATAGGTTTGTTAAAAAATAGTGCCTTATCTTACCAGGACGGGGGCGCTATTTTTTGTGCATAAAGATAGTGATCACAAGGGTTACTACAGAACATATCATGGTGATAAAACTAAATAAGTCATTATATGTAACCTAGCACCAGCCTCCTTTCTTTCGTCCGGCGGCTGGCGTAACGCCCCAACGGTTCCCTAGAGCGTGTCTTAAAAATCATTCACGCCACCTGCAAGCCCCACTTTGCGGTATATTTTCTCCTCATTCGGTTGCCGTAGCCCGCTACGCCGCCCTCATTCGGCGAAAATCTTCCACAAATTGTGACATGCAGTTGACATAAAGCATTTTTAAGACATGCTCTAGGCAAACATATTATATTGTCATGGTCCAGGCGACAGCTATAGAGCGGCCACCAGCGGGCGGCAAAACGCGGCATACCGGGAGGGTTTCTGCAGGAGCGGAGAAAACCTGGCCGCCTATTTTTCAGACAGACCTCTGTATGTGTATTATACTATCATATTTTCGCATGGATGGGCAATAGGAGTTTTTTGTGCGTCCCATGAGGGTGTTTGAAGACTGTTTTCTGTAAGAAAGAGTTTTCGGACACCCTCATGTATGTTTTATGCGAAATTGCGCACACTGTCACCATATATACACAGATGAGGCAGAAAAAGGAGGGCAGCATTTATGAGGACGTGTCAGATGTTATACCCGCGGGATACGGCCACGCGGCGGTCTGTCAGCATGGATGGGATGTGGAGATTTCAGACAGACGGACGGCAGGAGGGCCGGGAAAAGGGCTGGGCCGACGGCCTGCCGGAGCCGGATTTGATCCCGGTCCCGGCCAGCTTTCAGGATTTCTATACGGATAAGGACATGCGGGAATTTACCGGGGATATGTGGTATGAAACGGATGTGTTCGTACCGGGGGAATGGAAAGGCAGGGAGATCGCCCTCCGCTTCGGGTGCGCCACCCACCGGGCAAGAGTGTATGTGAATGGGAAGGAAGCGGCGTCCCATGAGGGCGGTTTCCTGCCGTTTCTGGCGGTGGTGACGGAGCTGGTGCGCTATGACGCCTTTAACAAGGTGTCCGTTCTGATCAACAATGAGCTGAATGTGACAAACATCCCCTGCGGGGAGACGCGGGTGCTGGGCAATGGGAAGAAGATGGCCAGACCGTATTTTGATTTTTTCAACTACGCAGGGCTGCAGCGGCCGGTGCGTCTGATCGCGTATCCGAAGGAACATATTGAGGATTTTTCTGTTGTACACACGCTGCAGGGGGAGGACGCGGCGGTGCATTATGCGGTGGAGACCACCGGGGAGCATACCGTCACGGTGGAGGTCTACGACGCGTCGGGAAAGAAAGCCGCCGCCTGCACCGGGAAGGAGGGTGATCTTCTGATCTCGGGCGTGCACAGATGGGGCGTGGGGGACGGCTATCTCTACCGTTTTGTGATCCGGATCATGGATGGAGAAACGCTGGTGGACGAGTATCATGACGACATCGGGATCCGGACGGTTGAGATCCGAGGGACAGACATCCTTTTAAACGGGGAGCGGATCTATTTAAAAGGGTTCGGCAAACATGAGGACAGCGACATCGTGGGCCGTGGTTTCAACATGGGCGTGATGAAACGGGATTTCGAGTGCATGAAATGGATCAACGCCAACTGTTTCCGCACGTCCCATTACCCCTACAGCGAGGAGATCTATCAGATGGCGGACCGGGAGGGGTTCCTGGTGATCGACGAGGTGGCGGCGGTGGGATTGTTCAGGAGCCTGATGAACTTCATGGAGGCATCTTCGGGGAAGGAGACGGCATTCTTCCGGGAGGATACGATCCCGGAGCTCCTTAAAAACCACCTCCAGGCTGTGGAAGATATGATCTGCCGGGACAAGAACCACGCCTGCGTCATCGCCTGGAGCCTGTTAAATGAGCCGGAGACCACCGATGAGGCGGCAGTCCCCTATTTTGAAAAGATATTTGAAAAGGCGCATGAGGCGGATCCCCAGAAGCGGCCCCGGACGTTCGCCATGATCATGAACTCCCTGCCCCATAACTGTAAATGCTACCAGTTCAGCGACTTTCTATCCCTGAACCGGTATTACGGCTGGTATATGATGGGCGGCTATGAGATCACGGACGCGGAGGCGGCGTTTCGGAGTGAACTGGACGCCTGGGAGGCCAAGGAACTGGATAAGCCGGTGGTCTTTACAGAATACGGGGCGGACACCAACCCGGCGGAGCATAAACTGCCCTCGGTGATGTGGAGCCAGGAGTACCAGATCGAATATCTCAAGATGTGTCACCGGGTGTTCGACGCCTATCCGTTCGTGGCGGGGGAGATGGTCTGGAATTTCGCGGATTTTCAGACAACGGAAGGGATCTTGCGGATGAACGGCAACAAGAAAGGGATCTTCACCCGGCAGAGGCAGCCGAAGGCGGCGGCCTACTATTACAGGGAGCGGTGGGGAAAGATCTAAAGATAAAGCGGGACAAGACGAGGCCATATTTTATACGATGAGGGCATTTTTCTGGAGGATCTGGAGAAATGTCCTTTTTGTCATTTTGATAAAAGATACAGGAAATTTTCAGGCATCTGCCCGCATGTTTCCGCCAAAACTGCACACACTGTCATTAGAAATCCTATACATTAAGGAAAAAGGGAGGCAGATATGCAGGAGCAGCAAAATGTTAAGCCATTTGGCATGGCGGACAGGATCGGATACATGTTCGGCGATTTTGGAAATGATTTCACATTTATCCTGTCCTCATCGTTCATGTTGAAATTTTACACAGATGTGATGGGCATCGCACCCGGGGTGGTGGGCACGCTGATGATGGCGGCTCGTTTCATCGATGCGTTCACGGACGTGACTATGGGGCAGATCGTGGACCGCTCGAAACCCACAAAGGATGGGAAATTCAAGCCCTGGATCAAACGGATGTGCGGGCCGGTGGCCATCGCCTCATTTTTGATCTATCAATCGGGATTTGCAGATATGTCCTATGGTTTTAAAGTAGTCTGGATGGCTGTCACATATATCCTGTGGGGATCGATCTTCTACACGGCGGTGAACATCCCCTATGGATCCATGGTCTCGGCGGTCTCCAGCGACCCGAAAGACCGGGCGGAATTATCCACCTGGCGGACCATCGGCGCGACACTGGCGGGACTGGTGATCGGCGCGGGCACACCGATCGTGGCGTTTGTGGTGGTGGACGGTAATACGGTGTTGTCCGGCCCCAGGATGACGGCCATCGCCGGCGTCTTTGCTGTGAGTGCGATCATCTGTTACATGCTCTGTTTTAAATTGGTGCGGGAACGCGTTCCGATCGAGGCGAACAATGAGAAACTGGATGTGGGAGATCTGCTGCAGAGCCTGGTGACCAACCGGGCGTTGTTAGGGATCATCGCCGCGTCGATCCTGCTCCTGCTGTCACAGCTCGGCATGCAGGGGATCGCGGGCTATGTGTTCCCCAACTTTTACGGCTCAGCCCAGGCCCAGTCACTGTCGTCGCTGGTCAGCAGCATCGCCATACTGGTGATCTGTGCGCCCCTGGCTGTGAAACTATCCGAAAGATTCGGCAAAAAGGAACTCTCGGTCGTGTCCTGTCTTGCGGGGGCAGCCGTTTATCTGTTGTGCCTGCTGCTGCGGCCGGCGAATGCCTATGTCTATGTGGTCTTTTTTACACTGGCATTCGTGGGTCTTGGATTCTTCAACATGGTCATCTGGGCTATGATCACCGATGTGATCGACGACGCGGAGGTCCACAATGGTGTGCGTGAAGATGGGACGATCTATTCTGTATATTCTTTTGCGAGAAAGATCGGACAGGCGCTCTCCTCCGGCCTGGTGGGCGGATTGCTGAGTATGATCGGTTACAGCCAGGAGACTGCCTTTGACCCGGAAGTGACGAGCCGCATCTTCAGTATGTCCTGTCTGGTGCCTGCGGTAGGTCTGGCGGCGGTGGGCCTGGCGCTGATGTTCATCTATCCCCTGGATAAAAAGCGGGTGGAGGAAAATTCAGAGGAACTGGGGCGTATGCGTGTGGGATAAGGAGACGATATGGGAGAGAAAAGATATCTGATCTGTGTGGATTCCGACGGCTGTGCCATGGATACGATGAACAGCAAGCACATCCGTTGTTTTGGGCCGTATATGGTAAGGGAATGGGGGCTGGAGAACTGGGAGACCTCTGTTTTGAAGAGATGGAATGAGGTAAATCTCTATACAGAGACCAGAGGGATCAACCGGTTCCAGGGTCTGTACCGGGCGTTAAAGGAGGTCGCGGAAGAATATACGCCGGTGGACGGTCTGGAGGAGCTGGGCGCGTGGGTGGAAAATACGCCGGAGCTGTCCAACGCCTCCCTGGAACGGGAGATCGGGAGGACGGGAAGTTTTATCCTGGAAAAAGCGCTGCGCTGGTCCAAGGCAGTCAACGAGGGTGTCAAAGCGTTGGAAGGGGAGGAGAGAAAGCCGTTTTCGGGGGTCAAAGAGGCTCTCGCCTATGCCCGTGGGTTTGCGGATCTGGCCGTGGTGTCCTCTGCAGACAGACAGTCTGTTTTGGATGAGTGGGAGGAGCATGGGCTCATGGGTTATATGGATGCGGTGATGGCGCAGGATGCGGGGAGTAAGGCGCATTGTATCCAGGAATTGGCGAAGGAAGGGTATGACAGGGATAAGATCTTGATGGTGGGGGATGCACTGGGAGATCTGAAGGCAGCGCAGGAAAATGGGGTGCTGTTCTATCCGATCTTGGCGCAGCGGGAGGCCCAGTCCTGGGAGGGATTCCGCAAGGAGGCCGGGCCGCGGTTCAAGGATGGGGATTATAAAGGGCAGTATCAGAAGGAAAAAGTGGAAGCGTTTTTGGAGAATCTGAGATAGTTTGGCAAAGCAATCTATAAAAAACAGGAGGCACATCAAACCATGGTAGACTTAAAGAGCAACCCATACTACCTAGACGGAGAAGCCTGCAGCTGGGTCCAGACCACCATCGCCAGTATGACCGATGAGGAAAAAGTAGGCCAGCTCTTCTTCCAGCTCACCCAGTCCCAGGAAGAAGACCATCTAAAAGAATTGATGGAGAAATACCACCTCGGCGGCTGTCGCTACAATGCCGCCCCAGGAAAAGTGATCCAGGAACAGAACCGTATCTTACAAAAATATGCGAAAGTCCCCATCATCATCGCCTGCAACACCGAATCCGGCGGCGATGGGGCATGTGCGGACGGCACGCCGATCGGTTCTGAGATCAAGATCGCGGCCACAGACAGAGAAGAGTACGCCTACGCCCTGGGCAAGATGGCAAACGAGGAGGCATCCTCCATCGGCTGCAACATGGCTTTCGCGCCGGTCTGCGACATCGTCTACAACTGGGAGAACACCGAGATCATCAACCGGGCCTTCGGCAGCGACCCAGCGCGTGTGGCGAAGATGAGCGCCGCCTACCTAAGAGGCGCGCACACCATCCCGGGATTTGCCTGTGCGGCCAAACATTTCCCCGGAAACGGACAGGACTTCCGGGATGCCCATTTATCCAATAACATCAACGACTTTGATGAAAAAGAATGGGACGCCACCTACGGCATGGTCTACAAAACCCTCTTTGAAAACGGCCTGGAGGCGATCATGGCGGGCCATATCATGCTGCCCAGATACGCCAAGGCCATCAACCCCGCGTTAAAAGATGAGGATATGATGCCGGCGACTTTAAGCCCGGAGATCATGACCGGGCTTCTGCGGGAGCGGATGGGCTTTAACGGCATGGTGGTCACCGACGCGTCCCACATGGTGGCCATGACAGACCGGATGAAACGGGCGGACATGCTGCCCCTGGCGATCAACGCGGGCTGTGACATGTTCCTGTTCTTCAACGACCCGGAAGAAGATTTTGCCACCATGTTAAACGCCTACCGAAAAGGCATCATCAAAGAAGAACGGATGCAGGAAGCACTGACCCGGATCTTAGGACTGAAAGCCCATATGGGCCTCCACAAACAGGCAAGAGAGAAGCTGGTGCCCCAGCCTGAGGTCCTGGAGCGGACCCTTGGAAAAGATGAGTACCAGGAGATGCAAAAGACCATCAGCCGGGAGTGTATCACCCTGGTCAAATACAAAGACAAAGACGTACTTCCTCTAAAGCCCAAACGCCACAAACGCATCATGATCGTCCACATCAAAGGAGCAGGCGGCCCCATGGGCGAGATCATGCGGATGATGGGCATGCCCGGGGGAAACAATGCGGCGGAGCTTTTAAAAGAAAGATTATGTGAAAAAGGATTCGATGCGTTCATCTACGAGAGTCCCCTGGAACGGATGAAAAAGCAGGTGGAAGAAGGGGAGAAACCCAGTCTGAACCTGTACTTTGCCGGAAAGCATGCCATCTCGGATTTTGTAAAAGATATGGACCTGGTGATCACCCTCTGTGATGTGCCCGCTGGACGGCCGGCATTTGGCATGTCCAAGGGCGGCGGCGAGATCCCCTGGTATGTGTTCGAGATCCCGGTGATCGTCATCGGCTGCGGACAGCCCACCATGCTGGCGGATATCCCCCAGGCACGCACCTATATCAATACCTACGATGCAAAAGAGAGTACATTCGATGCACTGGTGGATGCACTGATGAAAGGGCCGGGGGCTTTTAAAGGCAAAGACCCGATAGACAGTTTCTGCGGACTGTTTGACACGCACTTATAAAGAGAGAGGGGTGAGAGTGATGCAGATGACACTGAGATGGTACGGTTCCAGGTTCGATACGGTCACATTAAAGCAGATCCGGCAGATCCCCGGCGTGACCGGGGTGGTCACCACCTTGTACGACACCCAGCCGGGGGAAGTCTGGAGCACAGAGCGGATACGCACCCTGAAAGATGAAGTGGAGGCGGCCTCACTTGCGATCGCGGGCATCGAGAGCGTCAATATCCACGATGCGATCAAGACCGGGAGCGCAGACCGGGATCGATACATCGACAATTATATAGAGACTCTGGAAAATCTGGGCAGAGAGGGTATCCACCTGGTCTGCTATAATTTCATGCCGGTCTTTGACTGGACCCGGACAGAACTGGCGCGGGTCCGCCCGGACGGTTCCACGGTGCTGGCCTACACCCAGGAGGCTGTGGACGCGCTGGATCCGGAGAAGATGTTTGAGTCTATCGCGGGCGATATGAACGGCACGGTCATGCCGGGATGGGAGCCGGAGCGCATGGCAAAGGTGAAAGGACTGTTTGCCCTGTATAAAGGCATCGACGAGGAGAAGTTGTTCGCCAACCTGGTCTATTTTCTGGAAAAGATCATGCCGGTCTGTGATAAATATGATATCCGGATGGCGATCCACCCGGATGACCCGGCCTGGAGCGTTTTTGATCTGCCCCGGATCATCAACAGTAAGAAAAATATCTTGCGCCTGATGGCGGCGGTGGACAATCCTCACAATGGGGTCACGTTCTGTTCCGGCTCATACGGGACGAACCTGGATAACGATCTGCCGGATATGATCCGTTCATTAAAAGGACGGGTCCACTTTGCCCATGTGCGCAACCTGAAATTCATCACCAAGGATAACTTTGAGGAGGCGGCCCATCTGTCCTCCGATGGGAGCTTTGATATGTATGAGATCATGAAAGCTCTGTATGATATAGGATTTGACGGCCCGATCCGGCCCGATCACGGACGGATGATCTGGGATGAGGTGGCCATGCCGGGCTATGGATTGTATGACCGGGCGCTGGGGGCCGCATATCTGAACGGATTGTGGGAGGCCATTGAGAAAGCTGACCAAAAAGGGGGGACGAGATGCGCTTAAGTGAACAGGGTTTACAGGAAGAAAGAGATCAGTGGGAGGCGGCGGGCTACCGTCTTCCCCGGTACGACCACAGGGCGATGGTACAGGCCACCCGCAGGGAGCCGTTCTGGATCCATTTTGGCGCGGGCAATCTGTTTCGGGCTTTCCAGGCGAATGTGGTCCAGGATCTGCTGGATCAAAAGATCCTGGACCGGGGCGTGATCGCCGTGGGCGATCAGGAGACCATGGAAGAATTGAGCCGTCCCCACGACGACTACTCCGTCCTGGTCACGCTGAAAGCGGACGGGACGATCGATAAGACGATCGTGGGGAGTGTGGCCGAGTACCTGACCATGGATGCGGGGTACGAGGCGGAATACGAACGTTTACGGGAGATCTTTTCCAAAGATACCCTCCAGATGGTCACCTTTACGATCACAGAGAAAGGTTACAGCTTGAGTAAGAGTGACGGCTTCTTTACGCCGGAAGTGGAGCAGGATCTAAATGAAGGCCCGGACGCGCCCATAAGCTTCATGGGGAAGATCGCGGCGCTGTTATACACCCGTTATAAGGCGGGGAAAAAGCCGGTGGCTATGGTCAGCATGGACAACTGTTCCCACAACGGGACGCGGCTCTACGAGGCCGTGTCCGCGTTCGCCATCCGCTGGTCCAAAGAGGGCCGGACAGAACCTGGATTTGCGGAGTATATCGGAAACCCCGAGTATGTATCGTTCCCCTGGACCATGATCGACAAGATCACACCCCGGCCGGATGCGTCCGTGGAGGCCATCCTGGAAAAGGACGGCATCACCGATCTAAAACCCATCATCACCAAATGGAACACCTATATCGCGCCGTTTGTAAATGCGGAGGAATGCCAGTACCTGGTGATCGAAGATGCGTTCCCGGCGGGCCGGCCCCCGTTGGAGAAGGGCGGGCTGCTCTTTACAGACAGGGAGACGGTGGACAAAGTGGAGAAGATGAAGGTCTGTACCTGCTTAAATCCGCTGCACACCGCTCTGGCCGTGTTCGGGTGCCTCCTGGGATACGACACGATCTCCGATGAGATGAAGAACGACATGCTGCGCAGACTGGTGGAGGGGATCGGATACGACGAGGGGCTCCCTGTGGTGACAGATCCCGGTGTACTGGATCCCAGGAGCTTTCTGGACGATGTGGTCAATATCCGTCTGCCCAATCCATTTATGCCGGACACACCCCAGCGCATCGCCACAGACACCTCCCAGAAACTGGCCGTCCGTTTCGGGGAGACGATCAAGGCATACCAGGACGCGCCGGGTCTCGATGCGAGAGATCTGACGAAGATCCCGCTGGTCTTTGCCGGGTGGCTCCGGTATCTGATGGGGGTTGACGACGAGGGCCGTTCTTTCCAGCTCAGCCCGGATCCGCTGGCGGAGACGCTGGTGCCGCTCATCCAGGAAGAAAATATAAGACCGATCCTGGAAAATGTGGAGATCTTCGGCGTGGATCTCTATGGAGCGGGATTGGCGGATAAAGTGGAGGGATATTTTGAGGAAATGCTGGCCGGTCCCGGCGCAGTGCGGAGGACTTTGGAAAAATACGTTTAAAGAAGATGCAGGAGAAAAGACAGATGCAAAAGATACTGGAAAAGATCAAGAAGATTGGGATCGTCCCGGTCGTGGCGCTGGAGGATGAAAAGGATGCGCTGCCCTTGGCCCAGGCCCTCACGGAGGGCGGTCTGCCCTGTGCGGAGATCACATTCCGTACAGCCGCAGCTGAAAACGCCATATGCCGCATCGTCCGGGAATTTCCCGATATGCTGGTGGGGGCCGGGACGGTGCTGACCACGGAACAGGCGGACCGGGCAGTGGCGGCCGGCGCCAAGTTCCTGGTAAGTCCGGGGCTGAACCCGCGGATCGTACGTCATTGTGTGGAAAAAGGCTATCTGATCACACCGGGCTGTTCCACTCCCAGCGATGTGGAACAGGCCCTGGAAAATGATCTGAACGCAGTCAAATTTTTTCCGGCGGAACCAGCCGGGGGCTTGTCGATGATCCGGGCCCTGGCGGCGCCTTACAAGGATATACTGTTCATGCCCACCGGCGGGATCAGCCCCGCAAATGTGGGGGACTATCTGCAGTACGACCGGATACTGGCCTGCGGCGGGACCTGGATGGTCAAGGGGGACCTGATCTGGGCGGGCGCATTTGACAAGATCCGGGAGTTGTCCCGGGAAGCGGCCCGGATCGTAAAGGAATGCAGGGGGGAGAAGGGATGAGGAGGAAGATCGTGACCTTTGGCGAACTGATGCTGCGGCTTGCGCCGGAAGGCTATGAACGGTTCGTCCAGGCGGAAAAGTACGGGGCCACCTATGGGGGCGGCGAGGCCAACGTGGCTGTATCTCTGGCTAATTATGGGTTCAACGCGGTGTTCGTGACCAAGCTGCCGGACCATGAGATCGGACAGGGGGGTATCAACGCGCTGCGCAAATTCGGCGTGGATACGTCCTATATCGTCCGGGGCGGCCAGCGGATTGGGATCTATTTTCTGGAAAAAGGCGCGTCCCAGAGGCCGTCGAAAGTCATCTACGACCGGGCGGATTCCTCGATCTACAGCGCGGAGAAGGGGGATTTCAACTGGAAGAAGATTTTTGAGAAAGCCCAGTGGTTTCATTTTACAGGGATCACACCGGCTTTAAATGACAATGTGGCGGGCATCTGCCTGGATGCGTGCCGGGAGGCGAAGAAAGCCGGGGCCACCATATCCTGTGATCTAAATTACAGAAAGAAACTCTGGAGCCGGGAGAAGGCGGGCCAGGTCATGGGCGAGCTCTGTAAATATGTGGACGTATGCATCGCCAACGAGGAGGACGCGGCGGATGTGTTCGGCATCCACGCGGCCCATACAGACGTGACCGCGGGGGAGGTGGACCGGAAGAGCTATAAACAGGTGGCGGATCAGCTGATGGAGCGGTTTGGTTTTCAGAAGATTGCGATCACCCTCCGGGAATCTCTGTCGGCCAACGACAATCTGTGGTCGGCCATGCTCTATGACGGAAAGGAATATTATTTCAGCAGAAAATACAATATGCATATTGTGGACCGGGTGGGCGGGGGCGACAGCTTCGGCGGCGGGCTGATCGCAGCCTGTCTGAATAACTACGACCCGTACAGGACCATCGAATTTGCGGCGGCGGCTTCCTGTCTGAAACACTCCATCGAGGGGGATTTCAATATGGTCTCCTTCGAGGAGGTGGAACGGCTGGCCGGGGGAGATGCTTCCGGGCGTGTGCGGAGGTGAGCGGATATGAGATGGAATATGAAAAAATTTATGGATGAGGATTTTCTGCTCTCTACCGGTATGGCCCGCAGGCTGTACCATGAGTACGCCGAGCCCATGCCGATTCTGGACTATCACTGCCATATCAGCCCCCGGGAGATCTATGAGGACCGGCGGTTTGACAACATCACCCAGGTCTGGCTGGGCGGCGACCATTATAAATGGCGGCAGATGCGGGCAAACGGCGTAAAGGAGCGGTACATCACAGGGGACGCCCCCGACCGGGAGAAATTCCAGAAATGGGCGGGGACCCTGGAGATGGCCATCGGGAATCCGCTGTATCACTGGAGTCATCTGGAGTTGAAACGGTATTTTGGCTATGAGGGGCATCTGGATGAGAAGACAGCCGGGGAAGTATGGAGACTGTGCAACGACCAGCTGCGAGAGGGCCTGACAGCCCGGAAGATGATCCAGATGGCTCGTGTCACCTTGCTGTGCACCACCGACGACCCGGTGGATACACTGGAATGGCATCAGCTGATCGCGGCGGATAAGAGCTTTCCCGTGCAGGTGCTCCCCACCTGGCGGCCAGACCGGGCGTTAAATCTGGAAAACGCGGATTACACGGAGTATCTGCGAGACTTAGGGCGGGCCGCGGATATGGAGGTGGATAGTTTCGCCGTACTGATCGAGGCGCTGATAAAACGGATGGATCACTTTGCGGCGCTGGGATGCCGGGTTGCCGACCATGGGCTGGCCTTTATCATGTATGAGCCGATCTCGGAGGATGGGGTGGAGGTGATCTTCGGCAAACGGCTCTCGGGCGGCAGTATTTCTCCGCAGGAGGAACGTCAGTTCAAGACGGCTCTGTTGATGGCTCTGGGCCGGGAATACCATCGCAGAGGCTGGGCCATGCAGCTGCACTACGGTGTGAAACGGGATAGCAATGAGCGGATATTCCGGGCGCTGGGGCCGGATGCGGGGGTGGACTGCATCTACGACCATGCACCGGCGGCGGAGATGACGGGATTTTTGAACGCGCTGGAGCGGACGGGGGAATTGCCGAAGACGGTCCTGTATTCCCTAAATCCGGCGGATGATGCGGTGATCGGGACGGTGATCGGATGCTTTCAGGACGGCAGCGTGGCGGGTAAGATCCAGCAGGGGAGCGCCTGGTGGTTCAACGATCATAAGACGGGGATGATCCGGCAGATGACTTCCCTGGCCAGTCTGGGGCTTCTGGGGAATTTTATCGGGATGCTGACGGATTCCAGGAGCTTCCTGTCGTATACGCGGCATGAATATTTCCGCAGGATCTTGTGCGAGCTGATCGGAGGCTGGGTGGAAAATGGGGAGTATCCGGCGGATGCCCGGGCTTTGGAGCGGATCGTCCGGGGGATCTGTTATGAGAATGCGGTGCGGTATTTTGGGTTTGAGGTGTGATCTTGATCGTCGGGGGAGTGGTGGCAAGCTTCCCCGTTTGTAGAAATTAGACGTAATCCATATAATGTGGCCATATTTGTATCCTGTCTTTCTTTTTCTGTCATCTCCATGATCAGATTTAGTTAGGAACTGTTCAAAAATAACTTTTAATATTGCTTGTCTTTTTCTCCGATAGCACCGGTCAAAGATCAGTTACATAGCCCGCTATGCGCCTGATCTTTAACCGGCACTCTCAAAGAAAAATCCGGCGCACTATTTAAAAGTTATTTATTAACAGTTCCCTAGTGAGATTGAATACTCTAAAAGATGAGGAGAGCTGGTATCCATTCTGTATCAACAGAGCCCTTTACACTTCCCGGTTCTGCATTTATAATGGTTGCAGTTGAAGGCGTAAAAAATGGAGGTGATGGTCATGCCGATAAGCGAAAAAGAGTTGAATTGTTACCTTTTTGACCAATTAGCCCTTTTGGAGGACATTGAAGAAGCGGCGAAAGAAGATCAGGCAGAGAAAACACTTGTAGTGATCGCGAAAAAAAGGCGGCAGATTGAGCGGAAACTCTACCAACAGCCACCATTGACGAAATAGCGGCTGGCGAAAGAAAGTGCGGAGTCTTAGAAATAAGGTTCGGCACTTTTTTTCACCGGCCAAGCAATCCAGTCCCTTTTGATAAATGCAGGTTTTCAAGCGGATAGACCTTTTGGCGGGGCGCATGTCCACAAGTCAGGTATGGCATTTCCGGTAAAAATATGGCGGCACACTTTGAGAGGTAGCTGTATGTCCCATTGTGAAAGACCGGGATATATGATATGATGATGGGGACGCTTGCCAGGCTATCACAACGAGGTGGAGATGATCATCAGAAAATACCGATCCGCAGACTGTCCCATCTTAGCGGATCTCTTTTACAATACGATCCACACGGTCAACGCGCAGGATTACACGAAAGAGCAGTTAGACGCCTGGGCCACAGGCCAGGTGGATCTGGAGAGATGGGACCGCTCCCTGACGGAACACCACACATGCATCGCAGTCGAGGGTCCGTTCATCATCGGTTTCGGGGACATAGACGATACAGGCTACCTGGACCGGTTGTTTGTACATAGAGATCATCAGAGACAGGGCGCTGCCACAGCGCTCTGCGCGTGTCTGGAGAGATCCGTCAAAGGAAAGATCACCACCCATGCGTCCATCACGGCAAAGCCCTTTTTTGAAAAGAGGGGTTACCGTGTGATACGAAAGCAGCAGGTTGAGCGGCGGGGGATCTGGCTTGTGAATTATGTAATGGAAAAAATGATCAACTGAGGATCGGCGAGGCGTGATCCGCGTCCATATGGGATATAAAATGAGATGATATATTTTCCCCGGTATCTGCCCTGACGGGACGGCTGGGGAAAATTTTTTTGCTTTCTTGTAACAAACGGCGTTTAAAAAGAACAGATGATATGAGGAGGTACAAAATGTGGATAAACCTGAGATCAAAGAGATGTATCAGAAAAATGCGACGATGCTCTACAGATATCTATGCGGCCTGACGCAGGATGCGCAGCTTGCCGAAGAATTGACCCAGGAGACTTTTTACCAGGCGGTAAAAGGGATCGACCGATTCAGAGGGGAGTGCAAAGTGTCCGTCTGGCTGTGCCAGATCGGAAAAAATCTCTGGTATAAGGAACTTGAAAAGAGAAAGAAGCGCAAGACTGTGGAGTTGGACGACGCGATGCCTTCGGGCGAAGATGTGGAACATTCTTGTCTGGGAAATATGGAAAAAGTAGAGATCTTCCGTCTCATGCACAACCTGGATGATGCGACCCGGGAAGTCATGTATCTGCGGCTGGCGGGGGAGCTGCGGTTTTCGGAGATCGCAGATATCCTGGGAAAAACGGAAAACTGGGCAAGGGTCACTTATTACAGAGGAAAACAAAGATTGATGAAAGGGATGAAAGAATGGAGAGAAGATTAGATTGTGCGATCGTAAAAGATCTGCTCCCGCTCTATGTGGAGGGGATGGTGAGTAATGCTTCAAAAGAGAGCATAGAAGAGCATTTAAAAAGCTGTGAGGAATGCGAAGGAGTCCGCCGCAATATGGCTTATGAGCTGGAGGAGGAAACGGCCCCGCCCCAGGTCCAGGACGTAAAAAGATTTTTGAAAAAGACAAAACGGATGTTTTTTTTGTACGGCCTGGGCGGGCTCAGCCTGATCGCCATACTTGTCTGTCTGATCGTAGATCTGGCTCTGAACAGAGGGGTCACATGGTCGCTGATCGTGGGGAGTTCCGTGTTGTATGCGGATGTCCTGGCATATGTCCTTGCAGTCTGCAAAAAAGATAAATGCCTTGCCGCTATGGCTGTGCTGAGTATCGGAACGTGGGGCCTGCTGGCGGTGATACAGTTTGCCGGCTATCAGCTCATGGATACGGGGACATTTTGGCTCTTCCGCTATGGGTATCCGATCATGTCCGTATGGCTGGCTGTTTTATGGATCCCGGTGCTCTTAAGGCGGTTTTTAAAATGGGATCTGTGGGACTGTATCGCCCTGCTCCTGTTTTTGACGGTCCCGGGAAATTATGTGACAAAACTGATCACGGGAGACTATATGTGGATCGATGTGCTCCATCTGCGCGGGTTTGTGAGTGACGCGCTGGGGGAGGTCGTTGCGGGGATCATATGCTGGATCATTGGGAGGATCCGGAAAAAAAGATGAGGGATCATCATAAAGAAAACCGAGGGGATGTTCGCGACAAACGCGCTGGCCACGGCAGATACCCATAGACGATCCCGGCTATTACTTTCATATGTCCGCCGCTGATGCTTCCGATCGATCCAGCGATGATCGTCAGGACACCCGTTTTCTCCAGTCCGCTGACGACTATAAATAGGCCGATAAAAATAAAAGAGTTTTGCAGTCGACCTTCTTTATGATCTCTGGAATATGTTTGGGGGATGCCGCCATAAGGATATCCATGGAAAAAGAGGATCGGTCTGCAGCACAGGGGGCAGACAGTATAGGTAAGGAATGTATAGGAGAACGCGAAGGCATCTGTCATCGGCAGGTGTCTTTTTATAGGAGATCGGATGCAGATGTTGACGGACAGTATCCACCGAGGTATAATGTGGACAACAACATGACAATGCCCACATAAAGGAGGAAGACTATGCCGATCAATCTTGTAAAAGGACAAAAGGTCGATCTGACCAAAGGCAATCCCAGCCTCAAGAACCTGATGGTAGGGCTTGGATGGGATGTGAACACATTTGATCCCGGCGCTGATTTTGACCTGGACGCGGCCGCGTTCATGGTGGGCGCGGACGGGAAATGCCCCGCGGATAAGGATTTCATATTTTACGGCAACCTGGAGCACCAAAGCGGAGCGGTGCTGCACATGGGGGATAATCTGACCGGGGCCGGTGACGGCGACGACGAGCAGATCCAGGTGGACCTGACGAAGATCCCGGACAACATCGACAGGGTGGTCTTCACGGTCACGATCTACGAGGCGGAGGCCCGGCGGCAGAATTTCGGGCAGGTCTCCAACGCGTTCATCCACATCGTGGACGAGGACACGGGCGCGGATCTGATCTGGTACGACCTGGGGGAAGATTTCTCCATCGAGACGGCGGTGGTCGTGGGTGAATTATATAGAAGGAACGGCGGGTGGAAATTTAATGCCATCGGGAGCGGGTTCCAGGGCGGGCTCGCGGCGCTCTGCGGGCATTATGGGATCGAGGTGGCGTAACCGTCACTCCAGGATCTTTTTTAATTCATCCATAAAGGTGTTGATATCTTTAAATTCTCTGTACACAGAGGCAAATCGTACATAGGCCACGCCGTCCAAGGCTTTTAAATGTTCCATCACGATCTCGCCGATGCGGGAGCTGGGGATCTCCCGGTCGCCTTCGCCGAAGATCTTTGTCTCGATGGCGTTGACGGCCTCATCTACTTGGTCCACGGAGATCGGCCGTTTATAACAGGCGCGCAGGACGCCGTTTTCGACCTTGGTCCGGTCGTATTGTTCCCGGCTCATATCTTTCTTGATCACGATCAGGGGGATCGTCTCCACTTTTTCGTAGGTGGTGAAACGTTTGCTGCAGGCGTCGCAGAGCCGCCTGCGCCGGATGGAATTGTTTTCCTCCACCGGTCTGGAATCCACGACACGGGTATTTTCCTGATTACAAAAAGGACATCTCATATATTGCCTCCTATATCGTACTCTTTTGGAACACGCGCCCATATAGTTACTTATGAAAAGATATTTTTAAAAGGATATTTTCCATGCGGGTATGTGAGTTAAAGCAAAAAGAGGTCATCAATACCTGTACCTGTAAGAGCCTGGGCTGCCCTATAGATGTGGAATTTGACCCGAAGACGGGGAACTTGACTGCCCTCATCCTGCCCGGCCCGGGCCGCGTCTTTGGCTTTCTGGGGAGGGACAGCGAATACATCATCCCCTGGTGCTGTATCTGTCAGATCGGGGAGGATATCATCCTGGTGGAGATCAAAGAGGATCAATGTCTCAAGGGGAGGGACGCGTGATCCTAAAAGGTGATCCAGTGCAGCAGGGGGGCGATCGTCGGATCTGTGGAACAGACCGCTGCCCGGTATGAGCCCAGATCAAATTCCCGGAAATGATAAGATCCCCGTTCATAAGGGCCGGGGCAGGAGTGCAGAACGGGATCCGCTCCGTCTGCAGCATCCGCCACATCCAGGCAGAAAGAGTCGAGTCCCATCGCCATGCCCTGACGCGTGGCTTTCATAAAACTTTCTTTTAACACCCAGTAGCGGAAGAAGAGCTGCCGCTGTACGTCCGGGTCTTTTTGGGCCTGGATGTGGGCGTATTCCCTGGGGCAGAAGAACCGCCGCGCGATCCCGTCCCGATAGGCTGTGATCTGTTCCACATCGCAGCCCACCTGGATCGGTCCCTCGGATCGGACAGGTCCATCCATCCTGTGTGTGCCGTCCGCAGCCGCGCATAGGGCGTAATATCCGGAGTGGGATAGGTTAAAAGGGGTGTCCGGCGGCAGGTCCAGCGCGCGCCTGGCCTGCTGCCACAGGATCCAGACGCCCGCGCTCAAGGCCCGTCCCATGGGAAAACGATACCGGTCGGCTTTCTCCCGGCGGTGCTCCGGGAGCTGCCGCCAGTATTTTGTATAGCAAGATCCCTGCAAAAGGGGGCGGACATCCCCGATCCAAGTGTAGACCATAGATACACCTTTCCTTGAAAAATCTGCTGTTTGTGTTATTATAGTAGATGAGGATCCGATTGTAAAGTTGGATTTAAATTTATTTCAAAAACCTCTTATTTTTTTTGGGTTTTTGTCGATATAAATCTTGTATATCTATGTACGAGCATTTTTTTTAAAATGATCAGACCGCTGAAAACACATACGGCAGTATAAAAGGCTTTTCGCGTTTTTGACGGACGGATCCTAAAATAATATTAATGTTATGGAGGCAGGTAGGAGACATGATCAAAAAAATGAACCTTAGGAGAAAGATAGTCGTTGCTTTTTTTCTGGTCACTATGTTGGCGATCGTATCGGGTATCACAGGGCTGACAGGTATCAGGCAGGTGAACAGGGCGTATTCTGAGGCGCTGACTTCGTATGGACTCCCTCTGGGCGATGTGGGCTATGCGGGGGTAGCGTTTACGGCGACTAGGCGCGGCATCCACGATATCATCAATTCGTCAGATGCGGAGTTGAAAGTGCAGCTGGAGGATGAGCTGCGTGAAAATCTTACGAAGACAGAAGAGTATATGGAGCAGGTAAAACCGACCCTGCTCACAGAGGCCAGCCAACAGGCTTTTTCAGAATGGGAAGTGAACCTGGAGGAGTATAAAAAAGCGGTCGATGAATACATCGAGCGGGCGCACGATGTGAGCAGCATCGAGATGGGGAATCTGTTTGCACAGTGCCGGGAAGAGGTGGATCCTCTCTATGATAGATCATTCGCAAATCTGTCCACGATCATGGATTCCAAGGCGGACGCTGCGGCCAGGAGTATGACGGAATCATCCAAACTGGCGAGGAACAGCACGATCTTAAGCGTAACGATCATCGTTGTCTCGATGATATTGTCGGCGCTCATATCCCGCAAAGTGTCCAAGGACGTGGCGATACCGATCAAGCAGTGTGCGGAACGTCTGCGTCTTTTGGCGCAAGGTGACCTTAATTCACCGGTGCCCACAGTGAAGAACCATGATGAGACGGAGGTCCTATCCATATCCACCCAGGCTATCGTGGATTCCCTGCAGGCGATCATACATGATGAGGAACAGATCCTGCGCGGGATGGCAGATGGGAATTTCGATGTACATAGTACTTGTCCGGAATCATACCAAGGTGATTTTGAGCTTGTGATAGACGCTCTGCGGATGATCGCGCGCAGTCTGAATGATACACTCAACCAGATCAATTCAGCGACAGAACAGGTGGATCTGAGTGCAGACCAGGTTTCAGACGGTTCTCAGGCACTCTCACAGGGGGCGACGGAACAGGCAAGTTCAGTGGAAGAATTGGCGGCTACGCTCACTGGTATCTCCCAGAATGTCAATAGCAACGCGAAGAGCGCAGAAGATGCCAGCATGCGTGCGAACCGCATGGGTATGAAACTCAGCGAGAGCAACAGCCAGATGGCTGAGATGATCCAGGCTATGGATAAGATCAGTGCGGCTTCAAACGAGATCGGTAAGATCATCAAGACGATCGAGGATATCGCGTTCCAGACCAATATCTTAGCGCTGAATGCAGCTGTAGAGGCAGCCAGGGCCGGGACAGCCGGAAAAGGTTTTGCTGTTGTTGCCGATGAAGTGCGCAGCCTGGCAGGAAAGAGTGCGGAAGCGGCAAGCAATACGACAGCCCTGATCGAGAGCGCGATCCAGGCGGTTGAAAATGGAACGAAGATCGCCAGTGAGACGGCAGCTTCTGTACAGGAAGTGGTATCTGATTCGGAAGAAGTCGTGGGCATCATCAACGATATATCAAAGGCATCCACATCGCAGGCGGAATCCATCTCACAGATCACAGTGGGGATCGATCAGATCGCCAGCGTTGTGCAGACGAACTCAGCGACAGCACAAGAGAGTGCGGCGGCCAGCGAGGAGCTTTCCGGACAGGCTCGTCTGCTGCATGATCTGCTCGCCAGATTTACATTCCGCAACAGTGAAGACAGCGGCATAAGCGCGATGAGGAAACCAGTGGCGGCTCCAAGGTCTTCTATCAAGGCGGCTGCTCCGGCTCCGGTAAAGGCACAGCCGAAATTCGAGATGAGTCCGGCGCCAAAGCAGTGGTCAACACCAGTGCCTGAACCAGAACAGGATTTTGAAGCGGAAGCTGCACTCAGTCCGGAGATCAGGGATCAAGTGGGGGAAATACATTTTCAGGACGATTTTTCCAAATATTAAGCCACTATGGATGAAAGCTCTCTCTGCTGCAGGGTGGTGACCCTGCGCGGAGAGCTTTTTTACTATTGAAAGTCCCGGAGCGCAGAGGCAACGGACTTTCTTTATCATGGAATTAGGGGGAAACAGGGATGTATCATTGTCATATGCGGTTTTACCTAGCAGGCCGTCCGCACAGGGTATTTGAGATCATAAAGGGAATGTCTCCTCTTGAACATTTTACCCATGAGTTTATGGGGAGCGCCGAGGTGGATGCGGCGTTGGCGGCATGGGCGGATGTGATCCTGGCGGACCTGCGGGATATGGATGCGAGGGATGCGGTCCGGATCCTGGCCGCGGCCAAAGGGGATCATGCGGAACTGATCTTATTGGTGGGGGAAGGGCAGCGCACGCTTTTGGCGGAGGATCTTTCAGCGGTCAGGGATATGTGGATCATGCCCATGTCGGATGAGGAGGTGAGATTCCGGTTCCTCGGATGGCAGCGGGCCTGCAAGATGGAGAAAGATTTTTGGCAGACGGAGCAGTATTTGGCTGCGGCGATCAACAATATACCTACGCTGATCTGGTTCAAAGATAAAGACGGGATCCACCGAAAAGTCAATGACAGCTTCTGCCAGACAGTCAACAAGCGGAAAGAGCAGGTGGAAGGTCGCGGCCACGCCTATATCTGGGATGTGGAAGAGGATGATCCAGCCTGTATCGAGTCGGAACGCCAAGTTATGGAGCGGAAGGAGACCTTTATAGCCGAGGAGGTCATCCAGACCGGGGAGGGGCTGCGGACGCTCACCACCTATAAGTCACCGCTGTACGACCTGGACGGGGAAGTGATGGGGACGGTAGGCGTGGGCATCGACGTGACGCAGGAGAGGGCCTATGAGGAGGAACTCCTCCGGAAGAGCCAGACGCTGGAGACGATCTTCACCACGATGGACTGCGGGATCATCTGCCATTCCCTGGATGGGAAGCGGGTCTTGAGCATCAACAGGGCGGCGCTGGAACTTCTGGGATATGACTCACAGAGGGAGATGGAGGAGGACGGATTTGATACGGTCGCGGCCTCTGTAATGGGCGAGGACAAAGAAAGCCTCTGTGAGCTGATCGGGGGCCTGAAAAAAGCGGGCGACAACAACAGCATTGAGTACCGCGTCCAGCACAAGAATGGGGATATCCTGCATGTTACAGGAAATGTGAAGCTCCTGGAGAGAGACGGTGAATTATTCTACCAGCGTTTTATCCTGGACTGTACGGCCCAGAAGAAACAGGAGCAGAAGAGGGAGATGCGCCAGATGGAACTGGTCCAGGCGCTGGGGATCGACTACAACCTGGTGTGCTTTTTCGACTTGGATTTAGGTATGGGCCAGACCCTGCGCAACGATGACGGGCAAGGGCATCTCTTCAACCCGATCTTCCAGGGGGAGCATCTGTCGCTTAAAAAGAGCATGAGCTGTTATATAGAGACATTCGTGCACGAGGAAGATCGGGAGATGCTGCTGCAGGCTTTTTCTCTGGATCAGCTGAAAAAGGAACTGTCGGAGAAGAAACTTTATTACATGAATTACCGGACTTGCCAGGATGGGGCAGTCGAGTATTTTCAGATGAAAGCAGTCCGCGCGGGGAACTGGGCTGCGGATCATGGGATCGTCCTGGGGCTGCGCAGCGTGGATGAGGAGATCCGGGAGGAGATGGAGAAGAAGGGCTTGTTGGAGGATGCGCTCCAGCAGGCCAACCGGGCCAGCAAGGCGAAGAGTCTGTTTTTATCCAATATGTCCCACGATATCCGCACGCCGATGAATGCGATCGTAGGTTTCACAGCTCTGGCGATCACGCATATTGATAATAAAGGGCAGGTGGAGGAATACTTAAAGAAGATCATGACTTCGGGGAACCATCTGCTGAGTCTGATCAACGATGTGCTGGATATGAGCCGTATCGAGAGCGGCAAGATCCGTCTGGAGGAAAAACCCTGCAGCCTGTCGGAGATCCTCCATGGGCTGCGCAACATCATACAGGCGGACGTCCATGCAAAGCAGCTTGAGCTGTATATGGATGCCATGGATATCATTGATGAGGAGATCTATTGCGATAAACTGCGGCTGAACCAGGTGCTCCTGAATCTATTGAGCAACGCGGTGAAATACACCGGCGCAGGCGGCACGGTGAGCATGCGGGTCAGGGAGAAGGCCGGTGCGCCGGCGGGCAGCGCGCATTACGAGTTTTACATCAAGGATAACGGCATCGGGATGAGCGAGGAGTTTGTAGCACGCATCTTCGAGCCTTTTGAGCGGGAAAACACCACCACGATCAGCGGGATACCGGGGACTGGCCTGGGGATGGCGATCACAAAGAATATCGTGGACATGATGAACGGCTCGATCGAGGTCAGCAGTGAACAGGGCGTGGGCACGGAGGTGACGGTCGCTTTCACATTCCGGCTCAACCTGGGTGAAAAGGGAAGTCAGGACATACCGGAACTGCGGAACTGCAGGGCATTGGTGGCGGACGACGATTTTAACACTTGTGACAGCGTATCGTATATGCTCCAGCAGATCGGGCTGCGGGCGGAGTGGACTCTGTCCGGGAAAGAAGCGGTGCTGCGCACCCGCCAGGCGGCGATGCGGGGGGATGAATACGGTGTGTATATCATCGACTGGCTGCTGCCGGACATGAACGGGGTCGAGGTCACCCGCAGGATACGCAAAGAGACCGGAGATAAAGTGCCGATCATCATCCTGACGGCCTACGACTGGTCAGATATCGAGGATGAGGCCGTGGAAGCCGGGGTCACGGCGTTCTGCAGCAAACCGCTGTTCCTTTCGGAGCTGCAGAGCTGCCTGCAATCGATCGTGTATGGGGAAGAACGGCGCGAGGAAAGGGCTGGCGCGGAGGCGGTGAGACGCCATGCAGGGCGGATCTTGCTGGCGGAAGACAATGAGCTGAACCAGGAGATCGCTGTGGCGATCCTGGAGGAGGCAGGATTTACGATCGAGGTGGCGGAAAACGGACAGGAGGCCGTGGAGATGCTGGGGAGCTCCGCACATGGCTATTATCAGCTGGTGCTCATGGATATCCAGATGCCCATGATGGACGGTTATGAGGCGGCAAAAAAAATCCGTAGATTAGAAGACCGCACACTGGCCTCCATCCCGATCATCGCCATGACGGCGAACGCTTTCGATGAAGATAAGCAGGCGGCCCTGCGCAGTGGGATGAACGGGCATATCGCGAAACCCATCGATGTGGATAATCTGTTTGCTACACTGGATCAGGTGCTGTAAAAATAGATGAGAAAGGATCAAAGTTAAAACATATGTGTGGAATAGTAGGTTTTACAGGGGATCTGCAGGCGGCGCCCATATTGTTGGAAGGGTTATCAAAACTGGAGTACCGGGGCTATGATTCGGCCGGTCTGGCGGTACGGGACGGCGATGCAGCGATCGAGGTCGTCAAGGCAAAAGGGCGGCTGTCCGTGCTGGCGGAAAAGACAAACAGCGGCCAGGCCATGGCCGGGACCTGCGGGATCGGGCACACGAGGTGGGCGACCCACGGGGAACCCTCTGAAGGGAACGCCCATCCCCATCACAGTGACGACTGTTCCGTTGTCGCTGTGCACAACGGGATCATAGAGAATTATCAGGAATTGAAGGATAAATTGCTCAGGAAGGGCTATCAGTTCTACTCAGACACAGACACCGAGGTGGCTGTCAAGCTCATCGACTATTACTACAAGAAATATCTGGGGACGCCTGTGGACGCGATCAACCATGCGATGGTGCGGATCCGTGGCTCTTACGCCCTGGCGGTCATGTTCCATGAGTATCCCGGCGAGATCTACGCGGCGCGGAAAGAGAGTCCGCTGATACTCGGCGTGGCGGACGGGGAGTCCTACCTGGCCTCCGATGTCCCGGCCATCCTGAAATACACGCGGAATGTCTATTACATCGGGAACATGGAGATCGGAAGGCTCCAGAAGGGGAAAGTCACTTTTTACAATCTGGACGGCGATGAGATCCAGAAGGAGCTGACGGAGATCCAGTGGGATGCCGAAGCCGCGGAAAAATCGGGTTTTGAGCATTTTATGATCAAAGAGATCCATGAGCAGCCGAAAGCTGTTGCGGACACTCTCCATTCCGTGGTCAAGGATGGCCGGGCGGATCTGGCGGATGTGGGCCTCACGGATGAGGATGTGAAAAAGATCAGTCAGATCTGCATCGTCGCCTGTGGATCGGCCTATCATGTGGGGATAGCGGCGCAGTATGTGATCGAGGATCTGGCGAAGATCCCTGTCCGGGTGGAGCTGGCCTCCGAGTTCCGATACCGGCGTCCCCTGCTGGATCTAGACGCGCTGGTGATCGTCATCAGCCAGTCCGGGGAGACCGCGGACAGCCTGGCCGCCCTGCGCGAGGCGAAGGAAAAAGGCATCAAGACCCTGGGCATCGTAAATGTGGTGGGCTCATCCATCGCCCGTGAGGCGGATACGGTGTTCTACACGATGGCGGGGCCGGAGATCGCGGTGGCGACCACGAAGGCATACAGCACACAGCTGATCGCCTGCTACGTGCTGGCTATTCAGTTTGCAAAGATCCGGGATGCGATCACCGAGGGAGAGTATGCTTATTATATCGAGGAATTGGAGGCGCTGCCGGATAAGATCACGAAGATCATCGAGGACAAGGAGCGGATCCAATGGTTTGCGGCGAAGCAGGCGGCGGAAAAAGACATCTTCTTTATCGGCAGGGGTGTTGACTATGCGATCTCCCTGGAAGGCAGCTTGAAGATGAAGGAGATCAGCTACATCCATTCGGAAGCCTACGCGGCCGGTGAGCTGAAACACGGGACGATCTCCTTGATCGAGGACGGGACGCTGGTCATCGGAGTGCTGACCCAGCAGGCGTTGTATGAAAAGACCGTGAGCAATATGGTGGAGTGCAAGAGCCGCGGGGCGTATCTGATGGGGCTGACTACGTATGGGAACTATAATATCGAGGACACGGCGGATTTTGTCGTGTATGTCCCGAAGACGGATGTGCATTTTGCGGTGTCCCTGGCGGTGATCCCTTTACAGCTGATGGCCTATTATGTCTCCCTGGCGAAAGGACTGGATGTGGATAAGCCGCGGAATCTGGCGAAGAGTGTGACCGTGGAATAGAGTATAAAAGCGTGTAAAAGCGTGTAAAAGAGTAAATACCCATATTTTTGGTAAAAAAAGACCATCGGTGCATTTCGATGGTCTTTTTTGATATGATTTTTTACAATTTTTTCCCCAGCATATCCGGATTTGTGGCGTGGGCCAGTGCGGCCTCACGGCTGATCACTTTGTTTTTATACAGCTTCAGCAGGCTTCCGTCCATGGAGATCATATCATCTTTCGTTGAGGAATAGATGATCCCTTCGATCTGATGGACCTTGTTATCCCGGATCATATTGCGGATAGCCGGCGTCACGCTCATGATCTCGAAGGCCGGGACCATCCGCCCGTCCAGGGTGGGTACAAGCTGCTGAGAGACGACTGCATTCAGTACGGTAGCCAGCTGGATCGCAATCTGTCTTTGCTGGTTTGCGGGGAAGACGTCGATGATACGGTCGATGGTGTTGGCCGCCCCGATCGTGTGCAGGGTGGACAGAAGCAGGTGACCGGTCTCGGCGGCGGTCATGGCCACGTTGATCGTGTCGTAATCCCGCATCTCCCCCAATAGGATCACGTCCGGACTCTGGCGCAGGGCGGCCCGCAGGGCAGTCACATAGTTTTCGGTGTCCACGTTGATCTCACGCTGGCTGACGATACTCTTATCATGCCGATGGAGGAATTCCAGGGGATCTTCCAGGGTGATGATGTGAGATTCCCGTGTCTTGTTGATCTGGTCGATGATACAGGCCAGCGTGGTCGACTTGCCGCTCCCGGCGGGGCCGGTGATCAGGGCCATGCCGTTGTCCATATTGCCCAGCTCGATGATCCTATCCGGTATCCCCAGTTCTTTTGGGTCCGGCAGTTGGAAAGTGATGATGCGGATGACTGCCGATAATGCGCTGCGCTGTCGGTATGCGCAGACGCGGAAACGCGAAATGCCTGGGATGGCGAAAGAGAAATCATCGTCGCCGTGTGCCTCAAAGGATGAAACATCCCGGTCGTCGGCCAGTTTGTAGATCTCTTTGACCAGAAGTTCTGTGTCCGGCGGCAGGAGACGTTCCCCGCTCACTTTGTAGATGACGCCGTTTTTCCGGAAGGAGACAGGGAGCCCGGCTACGATGAACACGTCCGAAGCGTTCTCGGATACGGCCTGCTGTAATATAGTTTGGATATCCATTTTAAAACTCCTTTGAATGATTTTTCAAACACGCTCTAGAGTGTGTCTAAAAACCGCTTTATGTCAACTGTAAGTCACAATTTGTGGAAGATCTGGCCCAAATGAGGAAGGCGCAGCGGGCTACGCTGACCGAAAGCGGGCCAGATCTGCCGCAAAGTGGGGCTTGCAGGTGGCGTGAATGGGTTTTAAGACACGCTCTAAGGTATGGGCATGAGCTGCAATGTGTCATCGCTCTCCCATTGCTGGGTCGTGATGGTCTGCCATTTTTCTATCTGATAAGATCCTTCCCCATCCAGTCCCAGGACAACTGCCAACGCCTGTTTGTCGTTGATCGGGACCTGGTAGGAGATCGTGGCCTCCTCGGGACTGTAAGTGATATCCGCGTCGATGGAGTCGATCACGTCGAAATCCAGATCCTCCAGATCTTCCCAGGCTGTCAGTATGCCGTCGATCTGCTTGAGGAGACGCTCGGCCTGGTTGCAGGCCTCGTAGTAGTCTGTTTTGCGCTGGGCAATGCGTTGGCTGAATGATTCGTCGCTTTGTGCGCTGCTGAATGACAGTGTGGCAAATGTGATGAGACACAGCAGCAGGAAGATGACCAGGAGCAGGGAGGAACCCACGTTTACGAAAGGCGCCTGCCGTCTGTCTTTATTCATTTGAGGGCCTCCTTTGCAGATAGTGTTCCACGGTGAGCTGGTAGATGGGTGTGACATCCAAGAGAGCCTCCTCCATGGGGATCGCGGCTGTCATCGTCGGGAACTCTTTCATGGAGATTGCGGCTCTGAGCATCCCATCCTCCTCGGTCAGGGCCGTCTGCAGCACATAGTGCCCTTCCTCGGCTGTGCAGGGTTTGAGCGTATCGTCGTAATAGATGCGTATGGTGGGGGCATCGGGAGCGTCGTCCGGATATGATCCGGCGTTCTCATAGATATCCCGGATCATATCTGCGGCATCATCCGCTCCGTCAGCGGCATCCACGATCTCTGCGATCCCGGAACATTCGTTGACTGCATGGTTCAGGTTCCGGGCATTGTGGCTCAGGAGATGGGCTTTTACAAAAAACTGCACACACACGGCACTGGCAAGTGAAAAAAATAAAATTGCAAGTATCAATTCCAAGAGAAATAAACTGGATGATCTTGCCCGATTTCTACGATCCATGACCGACCTCCTTCTCTAAAGATCATTTCCTGTCCGGATGCTGACCACTGTGGATGCTTCCTGTCCGTCTGCGTCTGTGCAGGAAAAGCGGAAGACGTCCTCTTTTACTTTATGTATGGAAAAATCCTGTACCGCCAGGATCGTCTTGCCCGTCTTGGCGGGAAAATCCAGGCCGTCCCGGGCAAACAGTTCCTTCAATTCATTTTCGTAGACGTAGATGTATGTCTTATAAGAATTTCCGTTCAGATCCTGCTGCAGGATCAGCGCGTCGCACCCGTCGAAAGTGCCGATGGACACTTCGCCGCCGGTGTCGTTCTGATGGATCTTCTCGCTGATGTAGGCCATGGAGGTCCGCGCCGTGTAGTTCAGGGAGGAGTTCTCGGTGGTGGAGCGGTAGACCTCTGTCGCCATCAAGATCACAGCCAGGGAGGACACCGCAAATACAAAGAGCAGCGCGACCGGGAACAGGAAATCAACCATATGGTTCTGTCGTGTACGGATCTGCATAGTCATCTCCCTTTCTCAATGATCGTGATATCCGGCAGGATGTTGGAGCCCTCCACTTTGTAGTCCACGAAGAAAAGATCCTCATCGTAGATTAGCCCGTAGTTTTCTTTCAGGTACTCCAGGCTCTCAGGGTAGGAGCCCTCCACGGTGTAGCAGTAGGTGACGCCCCGTGTCAGGGCGTTGTCCAAGCTCTCCCGCTGTCTTTTTTTCGTGCCCGAGGACAGGGACTGGATGCCCTGGTAAAAAGCGGCGGCGATCAGCAGGAAGACGCAGGCGGAGAGGATGGATCTTTGGTATGTATGTTTCTTTTTACCATATTGAAAACGTGCCATGTTAAGAAGGTCCTCCTTTACAGACTGGACATGATCCCGGTCAGCGGCAGCATCACGGATAAAAGGATGATGCCGACGATCACGGAGAGGACGATGACCAGGGTGGGTTCCAGTACAGCCAGGGTGTTGTTCATGCGGCTGTCGATGTCGTCCTGGTAAAGTTTTGCCAGGCGGCTCATGACCTGTTCCATGGAGCCGGTCTTCGCGCCGATGGAAGCCATCCGGGCGTACACGCCGGAGAAGATCCCCGCGTTGTGGAGGGCTTCGGAGAGGTCAGCGCCCTCCTCGATCTCTTTTTGGCATTGCTTTAATTTTTCCAGGAAGAACGGGTCGTCGCTGAGGGCGCTGACCAGTTCCATGCTGCGCTCGGGGTTCAGACCGCTGCTCAAGGTCAGGGCCATGCCGCTGGCAAATCGGCAGGCGGCGATCTCTTCGTAGATCGGACGGATGAAGCGCAGGTGGTATCCGGCTCGGCGGAACAGCTGCCGTCCTGATACTGTGCGGGTGCAGTAGAGTGCAGCCGCGGCACAGACGAGTAGCAGGGCCAGCAGGACGACGGAATAACGGCTGATCACATTCCCGAAGTCCATGAGCATCCGGGAGACGCCGGTCATCTCCGTTCCCAGTTGGATGAAGACCTGGTTGAAGATCGGCATGACCTTGATCAGCAGGATGAAGATGACCACCAGCATCATGCCGCCCATGACCAGCGGATATGTGACTGCGTTCTTGATGCTCTTTCCGATCGCGTCCTCCTGTTCGTAATGGATGCTGAGGGCTTCCATCACTTCATCCAGCGTGCCGGTCTCCTCTCCGATCTCCACCATGTGCAGCATATAATCCGGGAATGTTCCGATCTCGGACAGGGATTGATAGAAGCTGCCGGTCTCCTGCATGTGGTCGATGATCTTCTGTAAGATCGCTCTTTCCTCCTCAGAGGAGGCGTCTTCCTGCATGATGATGATGCCTTCTAAGGAGGAGATGCCGGATCTTAAGATCAGGGCGATCTGGCCGCAGAAAGCAGAAACCTCTATATCTGAGAATGGTTTTCCTTGTCTGTTTTTTCTGTTCATGAGATCCTCCGCTAATAAGAATATTTTGTGGTGTAGTTGCTGCCGTCCCCGATGTACGCGCCGACAGAGCTGCGGTTGTTGCCTGCGGCCAGCGTGGGATCCATCAGCGTCCAGTCCTGGCCGTCAAATTCGATGACCTTGTCCACCCACCCGGATTCTTCCAGGTATACGTCGATCCAGGCGTGGTAAGCCTCTCCGGAATAGCCGACTTCCAGCTTTGTCGGGATCCCCTGGGAGCGCAGCATAGCGGTCATCAGGGCCGCGTAGTCGAAACATATCCCAGTGCCGGCAGAGAGCGTCCGGTCCACGTCCGGGATGTATCCGGCGGGGATGCTGGCGGCCAGTTCTTTATCGTAGGTGATGTTTCCGGTCACATAGAGGTAGACATTTTCCACAAATCCCAGGTCGTCGGGGGAGCTGTCTGAGAGCTCCAGGGCCAGGGCTGCAGCCTGACTCTCCTGTGTGTACCAGGCGTACTGGTTGGGGTATAAAAATGGTTTGAATCCGTCATTTAAGGTCACGTCCAGGTCCTGGGCGAAAGCCAGGGCGTACATATCGTCGTAGGCGTGCTCCAGCACCTCGATATGATACGCGCCGTCGCCGCCGGAGAGGGGGAAGGACTCGTAGGAACCGCCCCCCGCAAGGTTGTATGTGTATTCGGTCCCGTCCGGTATGGTGATCTGCATCTTGACTTTATCTGCGCTGCCTCCGTATTGGACCATCACATAACCCTCGGCCGTGTTGGACGCGTCGATGGAGATATTCTCGATCCCATAGACGACTGTACCGCTGGCCTCCGGCAGCAGGAATTGCCGGAGGCTCTCCCTTTTCTTGCCGGGGTCGGCTTTCTCAGTATCTTTTTCCGGAGCGTCGTTGGCCGTCTCCGATGTGTCTGTATCGGACGCGGGGGCTTGACCGCCGCCGCACCCGGTTAAAAGAGAGGCTGCGGTGAGGGCAAAAATGAGCAGGTGGAGAAAGGAAGATATTTTTCTATCCGCCATTGCGGACCTCCTTTTATTCTGCAAATGTATATAGTATAACTTTACGGTTTACATTTTGCCATGATCCAGGTGATTTATCAAGAAATATTTATCGCCAGACGATCACGTGGAACAGAGGGGAAAAATGTGTATAAATATGTGGATAATGTGGATAACTAAGTAAAAATATAGGAAATACAAGCCCTTGCAGTGTGGATAACTGCCTATGCGCCCAAAAGTTTTTCCCCAACCATCACAATATCCCCGGCGCCCATGGTGATCAGCAGGTCGTCTTGCCCGCAGTTTTCCAGAAGGAAGTTCTCGATCTCGTCGAAGGTGGGGAAATAGTCACAGGGCGTGCCCAGTTTGACGATCTCCTTTTGGAGGTCCCTGGATGTGATGCCGATGGTGTTTTTTTCCCGGGCGGCGTAGATGTCGGCCAGGACCACATGGTCGGCCAGTGTCAGCGCCTGGGCAAAATCCGCCAGCAGGGCGTTGGTGCGGGTGTAGGTGTGGGGCTGGAAGACGCACCATAGTTTTTTGTGGAGATGATCGCGCGCCGCGGTCAGGGTGGCCCGGATCTCTGTGGGATGGTGAGCGTAGTCGTCGATGATGGTCACGCCGCCCACCGAGCCCTTATATTGGAAACGTCTGTCCGTGCCGGGGAAATTGGCCAGGCCTTTTTGGATCACGGCGATATCCAGATCCAGTCTTTCGCCCAGGGCGATGGCGGCCAGGGCGTTGGAGACGTTGTGCATGCCGGGGACCGATAGGGAGAAAACGCCGATCTTCTCGCCGTTTCGGAGGCATGTGAATGTGGGGTTCCCTTTCCCGTCAAAAGAGATGTCCGCGGCTGTGTATCCGGCCGGATGATCCAGGCCGTAGGTGATGACCGGACAGGGAAGTCCCTCGGTGATGGTCTCATACGCGGGCGTATCGCTGTTGATGATCAGACAGCCGTCGGCGGGCAGCAACTGGGCAAACCGGCGGAAGGACTGCCGGATGTGGTCGATGTCCCGGAAAAAATCCAGATGATCTGCATCCATATTGAGGATGATGCTGATCTTCGGGAAAAAACTCAGGAAACTGTTGGTGTACTCACAGGCCTCCGTGACAAAATTGCCGGACTGGCCAACCCGGATGTTCCCGCCGATCGCGGGCAGGATGCCGCCCACGGTGACGGTGGGGTCACAGCCGCCTTCCAGCAGGATGTGGGAGACCATGGATGTGGTCGTGGTCTTGCCGTGGGTGCCGGCGACGGCGATGGGCATCTCATAATTGGCCATGATCTGCCCCAGGAGTTCGGCGCGGGTCAGCATGGGGATCCCATTTTCCACGGCACAGGCGTACTCCGGGTTATCCGGGTGGATAGCGGCTGTGTAGACCACCAGGCCGATGCCGCCGCTTATGTTGGAGGCGCGCTGTCCGATCTGGATGCGGGCCCCTTTTTTGGCGAGCCGTTCGGTCAGGGAGCTCTCTTTTGCATCGGAGCCGGAGACTGTGAAACCGTTCTGCAGCAGGATCTCGGCCAGTCCGCTCATGCTGATCCCCCCGATGCCGATGAAATGCACGTGTATGGGATGGTCAAAGTCTATCTTATACATATAATGAAAATCTCCTTTCTGGACTGATATGATATGCCGGCGGACGCAGGCATCACCAATGGATGAAAGTCCGATCGCTCCTCGATCGCCAGGGACTTCCATATCCAGTATACTCTTTACGGCGGAAAATGAAAAGAGAAAATGATCATACATTTCGATCAAAAAGGAGAAAAAAAGCCATGAGAATTTGTAAAAAATGTTCACTATTGGAAAAAAGTATGGTATAATAAATCCATTATAATAAACAAGAGGTGATTGCATGATAAAAAAAGAAATGATCGCCATGCTCTTAGCGGGTGGACAGGGCAGCAGGCTTGGCGTTTTGACCGAGAAAGTGGCGAAACCTGCGGTGTCCTTCGGCGGCAAGTACAGGATCATCGATTTTCCCTTGAGCAATTGTATCAATTCAGGCATTGATACGGTTGGCGTGCTGACCCAGTACCAGCCGCTGCTGCTGAACACCCATATCGGTATCGGCATCCCCTGGGATCTGGACAAGAACGAGGGTGGCGTGACCGTGCTGCCTCCTTATGAGAAGAGTGAGAACAGTGAATGGTATACGGGTACGGCGAATGCCATTTATCAGAATATGGCTTACATGGAGCAGTACAACCCGGATTACGTGTTGATCCTCTCCGGGGACCATATTTATAAAATGGATTATGAAGTGATGCTGGATTTCCACAAGGTCAATAAAGCAGATGTGACGATCGCCACGATGCCGGTGCCTATTGAGGAAGCCAGCCGTTTTGGTATCGTGGTGACAGATGAGACCAACCGGATCACCCAGTTCGAGGAGAAGCCGGAGAAGCCCAGCAGCAACCTGGCCTCCATGGGTATCTACATCTTCAGCTGGCCGGCTCTCAAGGAAGCCCTGCTGGCAAAGAAAGACCAGAACAATCTCGACTTCGGGATGCATGTGCTGCCATACTGCCATGAGAAGAAACAGCGTCTCTTTGCATATGAGTATAACGGTTATTGGAAAGACGTGGGTACATTGGGGTCCTATTGGGAAGCCAACATGGAGCTGATCGATATCATCCCGGAATTCAATCTGTATGAAGAGTTCTGGAAGATCTACACCAAAGGGGATATCATCCCGCCCCAGTATATATCGGAAGAAGCTGTGCTCGGCAAATGCCTGATCGGTGAGGGCAGTGAGATCCATGGGGAGGTGCAGAACTCTGTGATCGGTCCAAACGTGTACATTGGACGGGGGGCTGTGGTCAAGGATTCGGTGATCATGCGCAATACTTCGATCGGATGCAACACGGTGGTGGACAAGTCGATCATAGCGGAGAATGTCTCCATCGGCAGCAACGTGGTATTGGGTGAAGGCGAAGAAGCGGAAAATGTAGTGAAACCGAAGGTATACGCATTTGGCCTGGTGACCATCGGGGAACATTCGGTGATCCCCAATGGCGTTAAGATCGGGAAGAACACGGCGATCTCTGGTGAGACGACGGCAGAGGATTATCCGGGCGGCGTATTGGAGAGCGGTGGAGTGATAGCAAAGGACGGTGAAGGCGCATGAGGGCGATAGGACTTATTTTGGCAGGCGGCAGCAACAACAAGATGAGGGAATTATCCGACAAGAGGGCGATCGCGGCGATGCCGGTGGCAGGCAGCTACAGGAGCATTGACTTTGCGCTGAGCAACATGTCCAATTCCCATATCCAGAAAGTAGCGGTCTTGACACAGTACAACGCACGTTCCCTGAATGAACACTTAAGTTCCTCCAAATGGTGGGACTTCGGACGTAAACAGGGCGGGCTGTATGTGTTCACCCCCATGGTGACGGCCGACAACAGCTGGTGGTACAGGGGTACGGCGGATGCCATGTACCAGAACCTGAATTTCCTAAAGACCAGCCATGAGCCGTATGTGGTGATCGCCTCCGGCGACGGCATCTACAAATTGGATTACAATAAAGTACTGGAATACCATATCAAGAAGAGGGCGGATGTGACCGTTGTATGTACGGATATCGACGGGGACGATGTGAACCGTTTTGGCGTGCTGAAGATGAACGAGGAATCCCGGATCGAGGAATTCGAGGAAAAACCTATGGTCACCCAGTCCCACACCATTTCCACCGGTATCTATGTGCTGCGCAGGAGACAGCTGATCGAGATGCTGGAGAAATGTGCACAGGAAGACCGCCATGATTTTGTAAAAGACATCCTGATCCGTTACAAGAACCTGAAGCGGATCTACGGCTATAAGATAAAAGATTACTGGAGCAACATCTCCACAGTAGAATCATACTACAGGACGAATATGGATTTCCTGCGTCCGGATGTGCGGGAATATTTTTTCCGGGAGGGGCCTGAGATCAAGACGAAGATCGACGATCTGCCTCCGGCAAAATATAACCCAGGCGCGGTGGTGAAGAACAGCCTGGTCGCCAGCGGGTGTATCATCAACGGAGAGGTAGAAAATTCAGTTCTGTTCAAAAACGTATTTGTTGGGAACAACTGCGTGATCAAGAATTCGATCATCCTTAATGAGGTATACTTAGGCGACAATACCCACATCGAGAACTGTGTCGTGGAGAGCCGGGATACCATACGTGCGAATTCCTACCATTATGGAGAAGATGGTATCAAGATCGTTGTGGAAAAGAATGAAAGATATGTGATATGATCCGAAAGGGGCGGAACTACTATGAATATAACAGATGTTAGGGTACGAAAGGTAGCAAAAGAGGGGAAGATGAAAGCAGTGGTGTCGATCACCATCGATGATGAGTTCGTGGTGCACGACATCAAAGTGATCGAAGGCGAGAAAGGATTGTTCATCGCCATGCCCAGCCGGAGAGCATTAGATGGAGAATACCGGGATATTGCCCATCCCATCAACTCGGCGACCCGGGAAGGGATCCAACGCATTATTTTGGAGAAGTATGAAGAGGTTATGCAAATAGAAGAAAACGACCGCCCAGTAGAAGCAGAATGAAGTTAGATATACCCGTGAGCCAGATGAACTGCCAGCTAGACTTCCAGTATTTTCAGACAGAAAGCAGATCATCTGGCAGATAAGTATACGCGCGAGTATAAAAAAGTGCCGGACCCTGATCTTGGGATAGATGAGGGCCCGGCGCTTTTTTATTTTCGGAAATCGAACAGATCCTTGATCTCGATCCCAAGGGCATCCGCGATGTCGAACAGCTTGTCAAGGGATACGGAAGTCTTTCCATTCGGCGCTTCGATGTTGCTCATATGTGTACGGCTGACATCTGTAGCTTCTGCGAGCTGCAATTGTGTCATGCCCTTTAATTTACGATAATAAGCGATCGTCAGCCCGAGTTCCCTGTATTGCTTTTTCCTTTTTTCATCCATGACTTTTTTCCCTCCTGGCCATAAATGTAATTGTAATTTTCTATTGTCTAAGTTTACAAAGTTTAAGAAAGGAAATAAACAATAATATATTAGATATTTGCAATGTATATAATTACAGATCAGAAGATCGCCTCTGAGTATTACGAAAATATTACAAAAATCTTGCGAAAAGGTGTTGACAATATTTCCAGATGTGTTACAATGTATAACGTAAATATAAATGAGGTGTTATATCATGAATAAATTTAAATTTATGGCCACAGCGGCCGCGGTGTCCGTACTGATCACGGGAGGGAGCGTGTCCGTACATGCCGCATCGACGCAGGAACAGATTGAGGCTGTGCAGGAAGGGAAGGCGCAGTCGGAATCGGAATTGGCTGAGACACAGGAGCGGATCATGGATCTGGAAGGGCAGAGGGGAGGCCTGGAGGGATACTTATCCGAACTGTCACAGCAGTATGAAGACTTGAGCGCCGGCCTGGAGGAATTGACAGGCAAGGCGAAACAGAAACAAAAAGAGCTTAAGCTGGTTAAAAAAGAATTGAAGCGGGCAAAAGAGAAGGAAAAAGAGCAATATGAGAATATGAAGATCCGGATTTCATATATGTATGAGAACTCGAAGGGGAACCTTTTGACTTCTTTGTTGTCCGCGGATAGTTTTACGGATCTTCTGACGCGGGCGGAAAATTTCATGCAGATATCCAAGTATGACCGGGAGATGCTCAAGAAATATGAGCAGACGAAGGAAAAGGTCGCGGATCAGAAGACAGCGATAAAGGTGGAACAGGAGGCCATCGCCCAGCTGCAGGCGGAGAGCGCCGAGAAGAGGCAGGAGGTGGAAGCGCTGGCAGCGTCCACCCAGGAGGAGATATCATTTTACAGCGAACAGATCGGACGCGCAGAAGGGGAGGCGGCAGACCTGTTGGAGCTTGTAAATGAACAGTCCGCCGAGCTGGCCAGTCTGATGGATAAGGCGGAAGAGGAAGCGGAGGCGGCCCGGAAGGCGGCCGAAGCGGAATTGGCCAGACAGCAGGAAGAAGAGGCGAGATTGGCGCAGGCGGCGGAACAGAGTCCGGACGTCGAGGTGGAGATCGATCCAGAAGTCAGTCTGGAAGCCAGTGCGCAAGCCAGCCCAGAGGAGACTCTCCAGGAGGGAGATGGAGAGGATCAGACAGCGGCGGGAGACGGCGATCTGGAGGCGGCAGTAGGAGAGGCTGTGGAAGGGACAGCCGATCAGGAAGAAGGGGAGACTGCCGGATCAGAGGATACGCCGGAAGCGGCTGTTACGCCGGAGGCTGCGGCACAGCCGGAACCCACGCAGGCGGCGGATACGACAGGCACTGGTAACAGCGCCGGTACATATTTAGGTGATTTTACACTGACAGCATATTGCAATTGTTCTAAATGCTGTGGTTCCTGGTCCGGAGGCGGAACGGCCAGCGGGACAGTGCCCACAGCGGGCCGGACGGTGGCCATGGGGGGCATACCGTTTGGGACAAAACTTTTGATCAATGGGAATGTATATACGGTGGAAGACCGGGGGACCGGATACGGCCATGTGGACATCTATATGGACAGCCACAGCGCGGCCCTGCAGTTCGGGAGCCAGAAGGCGGCCGTATATCAGTTGAATAATTAAGGGATGACAGATCCGGGGCGGTGGAAGGGACCAGCCCCGGATCTTAATGCATAGAGGAGGCAAAAGATGAAGAAACAGCTTTGGGTGCGTTTTTTGGCAGCTCTGCTCGCGGCCATCCTGCTCTCCCAGCCCGTCTGGGGGATGGCGGATGCCTGGGGCGGGGCAGAAGGAGCGGAAGGAGACGCGGTCGAGATCACGGAGGATGTTTTTCCGGATGCACATTTCCGCAGATACATCGAAAAAGAGTTGGATCAGGACCAGGATGGGCAGCTCTCCCAGTCAGAACGGGAAGCAGTGGAGTCGCTCTATCTGAGCGGGCTGGAGATCGAATGCCTGGAAGGGATAGGGTATTTCTCGGAGCTGGTCTATCTGGATTGTGAAAACAACCGCCTGTCAGAGCTGGATCTGAAAGGCTGCGTTCTGTTGGAGACGCTCTATTGCCGGGACAATCTGCTGGTAAATGTCGATGCCCGGGACTGCACGCGGCTGCGGGACGTGTCCTGTGATGCCGGGGTGATGTTCTGGCGGACATTTGATGTATCTGGGGAAGGCGCGGATGGGAACGGATCTTTGGAAAACCGGAGCCTGGAAGGGGATGGGGATGAGACCTGGGGAGATGGGATCTCGCAGGATAGTCTTTTGGCAGACAGTATTTCAGAGAATGATCTTTCAGGGAATGATTTTTCGGGGAATAGTCTTTCAGGGAACGATCTTTTAGGAAACGGTCTTTCAGAGAATACTGTTTCGGGGGATGGCATTTCAGAGGATCGTCTTTCAGAGAACAGTCTTTCAGGAAACGGCATTTCCGGCAACAGCGTTTCGGGGGATGTGATCTCACAGGTCAGCGCCCCAGGCGGGGACATCTCGGAAAACAGCAGCGCCGTTTCGAAAGAGGATCAGGCAGCGGCGGGTGAGAAGATCTGCAAGGTCAAGTTCCAGTCTAAGGGTGGGAGCGCGGTCGAAGCGCAGAGTGTAGTCAAGGGCGGCAAGGCGGCCAGGCCGAAGGCCCCGACAAAGTCAAAATATACCTTTATAGACTGGTATAAGGGCAGTAAAAAATACGATTTCACAAAACCGATCACCGGCAACCTGACGCTCACCGCCAAATGGTCCAAAGTGACGGTCGGCAAGAGCGGCATGAAGAAGCTCATCAACCCATCCCGAGGGACGCTCAAGGTCCGTTTTAACAAGGTCAAAGGGGCGGCCGGATACCGGATCCAGGTGAGCACAGACAAGGATTTTAAGAAGAACACGGAAATATACACGGCTATGGGTACGTCCCTGTCCATCCGGGACCGGAAAAAGAACAAGACATATTACGTCCGGGTACGGGCCTATAAACTGGATTCGGAGAAAAAAGAGATATACGGGAAATACTGTGCGAAGAAAAAGCTGAAGATCACAAAAGGGATACAGACAGTGTCTCCGTCTAAGACAGCGGCCAGCCTCACGTCCGCAGTCCTCTCCACAAAGAAGACGGTGCGGGTAAAAGCGAAGATCCCCGACCGCGTAAAGAGCGTGGACAGTTATTACTATCTCTTCCATCTGAGCGGCACGGGTGAGAAGATTCCCAAAAATGCGGTGCCGGACGCGAAGGTCAAAAAAAGTACCACGGTCACCATGAAGACCCCGTTGGATCACGGCACATCCGCCAGCAAGCTCCAGTCCAAGTTCGTGCTGGCGGTCAAGACGAGCAAGAGTGGGAGTTACACGGCGATCAGCGCTTCCAAGTACATTG
This sequence comes from Clostridia bacterium, assembly GCA_910575625.1. GTDB lineage: Bacteria > Bacillota > Clostridia > Lachnospirales > Lachnospiraceae > MGBC164599. The sequence continues at coordinate 227,677 of CAJTFD010000005.1, read as the reverse complement.
CCAATCCGGAAAAGCTGGCCTCCTATGACTATGCTTTTCCCACGGCCGCGACGAAGAAAGGCCTGCAGGTGGATCCCCGGTACATGGACGATGCAGTCTCCCTGGGGGTAAAACATACAGCCTACAATATCTGCCTGGACGACCTGATCGCCACTCCGGATCAGAAAAATGAGGCGGGGGGGATCTCTTACATATATAACGGCACCACATATTGGTTTAACAGGGGCATCGTGGAGAGCATTGACCGGACTCTGGCTGAGTTTCGGGAAAAGAATATGCTGGTCTCGGCAATCCTGCTGCTGCGCTGGCGGGACGATCTCTCGTATCTGATCCCGGAGGCTGCCCGTGCGCCGGGCCATGGTTTTTACGCGCTCAATACCAGTGAGGCGAAGGCGAGGAAGCACTGGGAGGCGGTGTTTACGTTCCTTGCCCAGCGGTACGCGTCCAACAAATATATCGTCAACTGGATCTTGGGAAATGAGGTCAATAATTACAGGGATTACCATTATACGGGGAGCACGGCCCTGGCAAATAATGCCAGTATATACGCAAATGCGTACCGTCTGGCCTATACGGCCATACGCAGCGTTTATGCGAAAGCCAGGGTCTATATCTCGTTGGACCAGACCTGGAATTATCTGACAGCGTATTCCCACACCAGCAGGCAGTTTTTGGATAAATTCGCTGCGTATTGGAGCGGTTACGGGGATCTGGGGAATTTTAACATCGCATTTCACCCATATCCGGCTCCGCTGGAGGATCCGGCTTTCTGGACTGATTCCAAGCAGCTGGTCAGTGACAGCATCAACACTTCCTGTATCAGCATGGGAAATTTAAATATCCTGACAAATTATGTGAAGATGCACTGGGGGAGCAAGACACGGGTCATCCTCTCGGAGCAGGGATTTACCTCCAGCAGGTACGGGGTCCAGGTGGAGGAGCTCCAGGCTGCGGCTATGGCGTACGCGTACTATCTGGGGGAATTTAACGACATGGTGGACGCGTTCATCCTGCACCGGCATGTGGACCATCAGACGGAGCAGGCGCTGGGATTGTCGCTGGGGTTGTGGACCAACGACGGCGGCACGGTCCCGGCCACTGCGGGGAAAAAGAAATATGCCTGGGATGTTTTCAAAGATATGGATACCTCCAAGGGGGCCGCGGCGACAAAATTTGCCCTGGCACGGATAGGGGCGTCCAGCTGGAGATCCGTGGTGCCTGGATACACGACGGCGCGGTTTTCCTAAACCTTCATGCGCCCGCAGTTGGGCGCTCCACCATGAATGAAGATCGCGCGGACTCCCGCAGGCTGCGACAGGCCGCGACTTTAAGCCGCCGTTCCAGAGGCATATCGGAACGGCGGCTTTCATATGATTAAACAGCGGAAAGTCATGGAGAGCCAGGGAGGTTTCAGATGCAGACATATCGACGTTTTGTTTCTTATGTATATCAGTACGAGAACGGGAAAAAATCCGGGAACCGGGGTTTTATCAAAGTGGAAGCCAAAGGAAATACATGCAGTTTGCAGATCTCGCTGAAAGGGATCTGCAGGGATGGGAATGGGGTTTGTAATGCCTATGGATTTAAGCGGGAGGAGGGGCTTTTGAAAGGGAGCCTGCTGGCCGAGTGTCCGGTGCGGACCGGGATCGTGCAGGAGCAGCTGGTATTTCTCAGGAATGAGATGGGAGAGGCCGGCTACAGCCTGCATGACCTGAGCGGTGTGATCTTCCGGGGGGATGATGAGACGATGTACGGGACACAGTGGGACGATGAGCCCATGAAGATGGAAAATTTCCAGCCGGATGAAAGACGGTCAGGCAGCGGGGGAGCTGGGCCCCATATAGCAGACGTGGGTATAGATGGATCGGAGAAGAGCGGATCGGGAACATTTGAAGCCGGGATAGACAGGTCAGGGATGAGCGGATCGGGAAGGGCAGAGCCGGAGATAGACGGGCCGCAGATGGGTGGAGCAGGAACCGCAGAGGAGAGTGCAGCCAGACCGGAAACAGGAGAGGCGGGGATGGCAGAGGCGGAGATACCTGGGCCGGAAATATCCAGGGCGGAGATAGAAGAGGCAGAGATATCTGGGCCGGAAATATCCAGGGCGGAGATAGAAGAGGCGAAGATGCCAGGACCGGAAATACCTGGGGCGGAGATGACAGAGCCAGAGATGCCAGGGTCGGAAATACCTGGGGCGGAGATGGCAGAGCCAAAGATGCCAGGAGCGGAAATGGCTGGCACAGGGGCAGCCGATCCAGAAATAGCCGGATCGGACGCGGTCAGGCCAGAGAGCGCAAGGGAGAGGATAACAGAGCCAAAAGGAGCGGGGATCAGTCAAGTTGTCATAGAAGCTGCAGTCCAGGAGGAGGCCGGCGCACAGGAAACAGGAACACAGGGGACGGAAATACAGGAAACAGAAATACAAGAAACAGAAGCGCGAGAGATAGAAATGCAGGAGACAGCAGAGCCGGAGGAAAAATGGATGCCCCCAAAGGAGCAAGATCCCCCTGCAGCGGATGGAGCAAGATCCGGCAGAGATCCTATCAAGCATCCGGAAGAAGAAAACAGGGCAAAAATGTCCGTGTATCCGCCCGGAGAAAGCAGAGACGGGAACATACCGGGGATCCGAAAGCCGCAGGGATCCGAAAGAGAAGAACTGGTAGGAGAACGGATCCAAACGGACGAAAGGACCCAGGCGGCGCAGGGGATGGATCGATGGGAAGAAGATCCGGGCCTGCCGGAAGTGTTGGACACGACAGTGGTCCTTCCAGATGCACAGGTACAAGAAGGATCCTCTCAAGAATATGGCGAATACGAGGAGGAGGTCATCGTTCCAGATCAGCCCGGGCACATAGTGCCGGAGATGGAAGCGGAAAATGTGCAGGAAGAGATGCCGCAGGAGCGTTCCAAGCCGGGAAAGAAAGAGTTCTTCCCTTTCACAGACGGGGTGCTGGAGGACTGCCGCAGGATCTCAATGGCCGACCTCAAGTGCCTGGATCCCAGGGACCAGGGGATGCAGAATAACCGTTTTGTCCAGCATGGATATCAGATGTTCGGGCATCTGCTCCTGGCGAAGATCACCCGAAATTCCCAATATATCCTGGGCGTCCCCGGGATGTACCAGAAACAGGAAAAATTCATGGCCGATATGTTCGGGTTCCACAATTTCAAATGCGCGCGGAAGAATGGGAACCGTCCGGCCTGTTTCGGGTACTGGTATCGGCTAATCTATCCCCCGAAGTCGGACAGACGGGACTGCAGGGCGGACTAGATCGCAAAGATGTTCCATCTCCTCCTTTGGATAGGCTGTAAATCCGGGCTGCATGACCTGTGGGGCGTCCTGGTATGCCTGCAGGAAATAGGCGCGGGCGCCGACGATCCACTGGGAGATCCGGATGATGTCCGCCTCCGTGTGCAGCTCCCGGACGACGGTCGTCCGGAATTCATAGGGCAGGGGATCCGTGAGCAGCCATTGGATGGACTGATCGATCCGATCCAGATCCGGGCCGTCCATCCCGGTGAGACTTGCATAATGTTCCGGTGAGGATTTCACATCCATCGCGATATGATCGATCAGCTGTTCCCCGGCCAATCCGCGCAGAAGGCCGGGGTCTGTGCCGTTCGTGTCTAATTTTATGGGATAGCCCAGAGCCTTGATGCTCCGGCATAAAGATCTCAGATCCGGATCCAAAGTGGGTTCCCCGCCGCTGATGCACACACCGTCCAGGATCTTGCGGCGTTTTTCCAGGAAATGCAAGATCTCCTCCAGGGGAAATGCAGGTTCCTGTTCCGGCGCGAGCACAAGGGGCGCATTGTGGCAGAATGGACAGCGGAAATTACAGCCGCCCAGAAAGATCGTGGCGGCGACCTTGCCGGGATAATCTAATAAAGTGGTCTTTGTGAAGCCGTGGATGAGCATAGAGGTCTCCTTTATAAAGAATGTATCCATGGTGATCGTGAGCAATGCCTGCTGTATATGATCATAACCCGCCTCTGCCTGAAAAGTCAATAGGCGGCAAAAAAAGAAATCCCTTGAACCTGTATCACGCCGAGTATATAATGGGGAGATAAAAGAGAGGTGGGCCAAACATGCAATACAGAAAAGATAAAAAAGGAAACAGTCTCTCCGTCCTCGGCTACGGTTGTATGCGTTTTACGCGGCAGCGGGGCGGCATCGACCTGGATAAAGCGGAAGCGGAGGTGATGGCGGCCATCGAGGGCGGGGTCAACTACCTGGATACGGCGTACATCTATCCGGGCAGCGAGGCGGCGGTGGGCGAGATCCTGCACCGGAACCAGTGCCGCGGCCGGGTGTACCTGGCCACAAAACTCCCGCATTATATGATCAGATCCATCGAAGGCGTGGAGCGGACATTTTGCGAGCAGCTGCGCCGTTTAAAGACAGAGCACATCGACTATTATCTGATGCACATGCTGACGGATACGGCGACCTGGGAAAAATTAAAGAAACGGGGGATCGAGGACTGGATACACAAGAAGCTCAAGTGCGGACAGATCAGGAACATCGGATTCTCCTACCATGGGAATACGGAGATGTTCAAACAGCTGGTGGATGCCTACGACTGGGATTTCTGCCAGATCCAGTACAATTACATGGACGAGACCTCCCAGGCCGGGGTGGAGGGCCTGCGGTATGCCCATGCAAAAGGTCTCCCGGTGATCGTCATGGAGCCGCTGCGGGGCGGCCGCCTGGTGGATCTTCTGCCGGAGTCCGCCAAGGAGCTTTTTAGAAAAAATACACAGGGCCGGACGGCGGCGGAGCTGGCGTTTAAATGGCTGTATGACCAGCCGGAGGTCACCTGCGTTTTATCCGGGATGGACTCCCTGAAGACTGTGGAGCAGAACTTAAAAACGGCGGCAGAGGCCCTGCCGGGCTGTATGACAGATCTCGACCGGAAACTCCTTGAACAGGTAAAAAAAGAGATCGAGAAATACGTAAAGATCGGCTGCACAGGCTGCGGCTACTGCATGCCCTGCCCCAGCGGTGTGGACATCCCCGGCACGTTCCGCTGTTACAACGCCATGTACACGGAGGGAAAAAAGTCCGGCCGGCGGGACTATATGCAGTGCACAGCCATGCGCCAGAATCCCAGCAGCGCATCCCAGTGCATCCAATGCGGAAAATGTGAGACACACTGTCCGCAGCATCTTGAGATACGAAAAGGGCTGAAGACGGCCGCAGGGGAGCTGGAGACATTATCGTATAGATTTGTGAAAGGGGCTGTGCGGCTCCTGAAATTATATTGAGGACACAGGGGAAGTACAGGATACGATGGAATACGGATATAAGGTAAAAGAGATCTTTTGTTGGAACAAAAGAAAAAAGATCTATGGCGCGGCATATATACCGGAAACGGAAAAAGGAGGGCGGCATCCCCTTGTGATCTTCGCCCATCAACTGGGCGCCACCCACGCGGCGGGGGCGGAGTATGCAAAAAAACTGGCAGAGCGGGGGACGGCCGTCTATACCTTTGACTTCTGCGGGGGCGGCGTGGACAGCAAGAGCGACGGGGTGACCACGGAGATGTCCATCCTGACGGAGGTGGAAGACCTGGAAGCGGTCTTGGGAGCGGCGCGGACCTGGGATTTTGTGGATACGGGAAAGATCGCGCTGCTGGGAGCCAGCCAGGGGGGCGTGGTATCCGCGATCACAGCGGCGCACCGTGGGGACGGGATCGCCGGACTGATCTTGCTGTACCCGGCCTTTATGATCTTCGACAAGGTCCATGCACAGTTCGGCGCATACGAGCGGATCCCGGAACGGTTTTGTTTTCTCGACTGGATCCATGTGGGGAGGGATTATGCTGCGGATATATGGGACGTGGACATTTACAGTGAGATGGAAAAGTACAGTGGACCCGTGCTGCTGATCCATGGCGGGAAAGACAACATCGCGGACATCTCCTACACGCAGAGAGCGGCCCAGACCTTCCCCGACGCCCGGCTCTATGTGATCGGACGGGCGGGGCATGCCTTTTTTGGGCGCAGCTTTAGGGAGTCCGTGGCGTACATCGACGATTTTTTAAAAGAGCTCCGATGAGGGAGACCATCCCTTCCGTTACAGGGAAAGCCAGCCACACACCGGTCATGCCGCCCACGGAGGATAACAGGAAGGACATGGGGATGATCAGCAAAAATCCACGCAGAAAAGAGAGGATATGCGCCGGGCGGCTGCGCTCGATGGATGTGAGATAGGCGGACAGGATGATATTGTATCCGGCAAACAGACCGCCAGTAAAGTAGATGCAGAGTCCCGCGGATGCGATCTTCTGCAAAATGGGATCCCCTCCGCTGTTGAAGACGGCTGTGATCTGTTCTGTGCCGAAGAAGATACAGGCGTAGAGAGCCGTGGATAAAAATACCAGGGTGGCCAGAGCATAGCGCAAGATCGCCTGGATATCCGAAGACTGTCCCCGCCCGTGGGCATCGCTGACGATGGGCTGTATCCCCTGCGCGATACCGGTATAGATGGAGATGACTACCAGGGATAAGTTAGCGATCACGCCGTAGGCGGCCACACCCACATTTCCAGCCAGTCTCAGGATGATCATGTTGGATACGAGGATCACGATCCCGGAGGACAGCTCTGTGATCAGGGAGGGCAGTCCGCCGGAGACGATGTCCGTCAGGCACTGTCCGGAGACCTTGCATCTGCATAGATGGAAATGGTTCTTCTTTTGCAGGAAAAAGGGCAGCATGATCAAGATGCTGATCATCGGGGAAAAACCCGTGGCCAGGACCGCGCCGAAGATCCCCATATGCAGCGGGAAGACGAATATGTAATCCAGGATGATATTAACAAAACTGCCGCAGACCATGGCGGCCATGGAGAGCTGGGGCGCGCCGTCATTCCGCACGAAACACAGCAGCACATTGTTGAGCAGGAACATGGGCGAAAAAAGCAGGAGGACCTGCAGATAAGTCCTGCTCATCCCAAAGACCGCATCGTCCGCGCCCAGCATCCGTGCGATCGGGCCGGAGCAGCCCAGGCCCAGGCCGAAAAAGATGACGGCGAGGGAGAGGGCGAGACAGAGCGCGTTTGTAAATACCTGATCCACAGCATCCGAACGGCCCTGGCTGTGTAAGATCGCGTAGCGGATCCCGCCGCCCATGCCGATCATCAGGCCGCTGCCGTGGATGAGGCTGTATACAGGGATGGCCAGGTTTAAGGCGGTCAGCCCGTTGGCCCCAAGACCCTTTGAGATGAAAAAGGTGTCGGCCAGGATGTAGCAGGACAGCCCCAGCATGCCCAGTACATTTAAGGAGGCGTATTTTGCAAAATTTTTCAGACGATATGTATCTCTCATGATATATCTCTTAATCTTTATTTATGTTTTTTTCCGCTCATGTGCTCGATGGATAATTCCAGTACACACAGCGGTTTCCAGAAGCTGTCGATCTCTTCTTGTATCCGGACGGCGGAGATCTCAGGGGCGTATCGGACGGATAACTGCTCCATGGCTTTTATTTTTTCGGCGTCGTCATCGAGGATCCGTACTCTTCCAAATACGATCACGCTCTTATAGTGGGTGGTGAATTTTTCCGGCATGACCTGGTCTTGGCCGATGACACAGAAAGATGCTTTTTCATTTCTGGAAAGGGCATCTAATTTGTGGCCGGACTTGGCGCAGTGGAAGTAGATCTTGTCGCCGGAGAGTACATAGCTCAGAGGGACCGCGTAGGGGTAGCCATCATCGCCGTCCACAGCGAGTACGCCGGAGGTTCCTTCCTGTAGGATCTGTACACATTCTTCCTTGGTCAAGACTTGTTTTTTTCTCCTCATTTCGCGAAACATAAGAATGACTCCTTTCATCCGATCGCCGCATGGTGTTTGTTGACAAAAAAACTCTGCACACATTCCTTCAAAGGCCTAATGGAATGTGGCAGAGTGTTACCCGGCGGCAATCGTTGTCTGTATTTGCTTTTTATGGCATATTTATAGCATATCCGCTGTGGGATGTCAAGGATTTATTTTATAGTATCCCCCATCACTGCCGGATCTTCACATGGACTTCCCTAAGCTGCATCTCGCTCACCTCGCTGGGCGCCCCGCACATGAGATCCTGCGCGTTGCCGTTCATGGGGAACGGGATGACCTCGCGGATATTCTCCTCCTCGCGCAGCAGCATGACGATGCGGTCGATCCCCGGAGCCATACCGGCGTGGGGCGGTGCGCCAAACTGGAATGCCTGGTACAGTGCGCCAAATTTTTCCCGCAGGTCGTCCTCGGTGTAGCCTGCGATCGCGAACGCTTTCACCATGATCTCCAGGTTGTGGTTCCGGACAGCGCCGGAGGACAGCTCGATGCCGTTGCAGACGATGTCGTACTGGTACGCCAGGATCTCGGAAGGATCTTTGGAATCCAACGCCTCCAAACCGCCCTGGGGCATGGAGAAGGGATTGTGGGTGAAGATGTATTTCTTCTCGTCCTTGTCGTATTCGTACATGGGAAAATCATTCACATAGCAGAAACGGTAGGCGTTCTTTTCACAGATATCCAGCCGTTTCCCCAGCTCATCCCGCAGCTGTCCGGCAAAGAGCGCGGCCCGCTCTTCCTTATCCGCGATGAAGAAGATCGTATTGCCGGGGGTAAGATCCGCGATCGTGGCGATCTCCCCTTTCTTCTCGGCGGGGATGAATTTGTCGATGGGGCCTTTGTATGTCTTATCTTCCAGGACTTCCAGATAGCCCAGTCCGCCCATGCCGATGGAGGTGGCGAATTTCAGCAGTTTTTCGTGGAAGCCTTTGGACATATGCTCCTGTACACGGATCGCGCGGACGGTCTTGCCGTGGAAGGGTTTGAATGTGCATGACTGGAAAAAGTCTGTCACATCCACGATCCGCAGAGGATTGCGAAGATCCGGCTTGTCCGTGCCAAATTCCAGCATGGCCTGCTTATAACTGAAGATCGGATACGGAGCCTGGGTGACTGTATGACCTTCCGGGGCAAATTTCTGGAACGTGTCGGTAAGGACTTCCTCGCCGACAGCAAATACATCCTCCTGGGTGGCAAAGCTCATCTCAAAATCCAGCTGATAAAATTCACCGGGGGAGCGGTCCGCCCGGGCGTCCTCATCCCTGAAACAGGGTGCGATCTGGAAGTATTTATCAAATCCGCTGACCATGAGGAGCTGTTTGTACTGCTGGGGCGCCTGGGGCAGAGCGTAGAATTTCCCCTTGAATTTCCGGGAGGGCACGATGTAGTCCCGGGCGCCCTCCGGGGAGGAGGCGCATAAGATCGGTGTCTGGATCTCCAGGAAACCGAGGGATGTCATCTTTTCGCGGATAAAGCTGATGATCTGGGAGCGGACGATCATGTTGTCCCGCACTTTCTTATTGCGCAGATCCAGATAGCGGTATTTCAGGCGCACGTCCTCCCGGATCTCCTTGGAAGTCATGACTTCAAAAGGAAGCTGTTTATAGACTTTGCCCAGGATCTCGATGGTGTGGGCTTCCAGCTCGATGGTGCCGGTGGGGATCTTCGGGTTATAAGTCTCTTCGTCCCGGTGTTCGATGGGGCCTTCGATGGACACGCAGTCCTCTTTGCTGATGCCGTCCAAAAGTTCTGTATTGCGGATCACCACCTGCAGCACGCCGTACATATCCCGCAGGTCGATGAAGGATACGCCGCCGTGGTCGCGGATGTTCTCCACCCATCCGGCTACTTTCAGTGTTTTTCCAACGTCTTCTTCTATGATATGGTCCAATGTCCGGGTCCGGTAGCTCGTTTCAGTGTTCATAGGTTCCTCCTAAAATATATTCCTGATCATTTTATTTTGCCCTAGTGTGGCAAACTCCAAACGTATATGATCATATTATTATATCTTGGCAAGATCCCCCTGTCAATCGGCATTTTTCCGGCGTATACAGCAGAAATTACGCGAAAAATTTAAGAAAATCAGTTGACATGCAAATTTTACTATACTATAATAAGCCGGTATGAGATCATCGAAAAAATGCTTTGACCACAGCCCCGGCAAAGTCATTTTAGACGATAGATGGACGGCAAATGATCGTTAAATTGATAAATTTCAGGAGGGAAGACCATGAAGACATATATGGCTAATCCAGATAAGATCGAGCGGAAATGGTACGTGGTAGATGCAGAAGGCTGCACATTGGGCCGTCTGGCATCCGAAGTGGCCAAGATCTTGAGAGGAAAAAATAAACCGCAGTTCACGCCCCATATCGATACCGGGGATTATGTGATCATCGTAAACGCTGAGAAGATCAAAGTAACGGGTAAGAAATTATCCCAGAAGATCTACTACCATCATTCCGGGTATGTAGGCGGGATGAAAGAGACTACACTGAGCGAAATGTTGGCAAAGAAACCGGAGCGGGTGTTAGAGCTTGCAGTCAAAGGCATGCTCCCAAAAGGCCCTCTGGGAAGGAAGATGTATCGGAAACTTTTTGTATATGCAGGGCCGGAACATAAACACGAGGCACAGCAGCCGGAAGCATTGACATTTTAGTGAGGAGGTAGGGAAGATTGGATAATGCAAGGTTTTACGGAACAGGGAGAAGGAAAAAATCAGTTGCTCGCGTATATCTGATACCAGGCACAGGCAAGATCACGATCAATAAAAGGGACATCGATGACTATCTGGGAGAGGAGACCCTGAAAGTTGTCGTACGTCAGCCATTGGTGGCGACAGAGACGGCGGATAAATATGATGTGCTGGTAAATGTCCGTGGCGGCGGCTTTACCGGACAAGCAGGCGCGATCCGTCATGGCATCGCACGTGCGCTTTTGGAAGCGGACGCAGATTTCAGACCTGTGTTAAAGTCTGCCGGATACCTGACCAGGGATTCAAGGATGAAAGAGAGAAAGAAATACGGCCTCAAAGCAGCGCGTCGTGCGCCGCAGTTCTCCAAGAGGTAGTTCAGGCATATATCAAAGAGAGAAAGCATTCCCCGGAAACCGTGTGTTTCCGGGGTTTTTGTGGTTCTGTTTTCGGTCCGCTGTCTCAACCTTGAACATCAAAGTGATCTCTTGCTATTTCGTTGAGCTGTTCAGCGATAATATCAAACTTTTGATCCAGATCCAGCGTTTTTACTGTTATCTGATTACCATGTAACTGATAGACATTATCTGTCTGGATATTTTCTTCGGTTTTTCCATAAAGCAGCATTCCCGATACCTGATGCTCCTCTTCTCCAAATCCGTAATCACGGTTTTTAACATAGGCAAAAATCTGATACAAGTTATCTGAATAAAGGGTATGTTTGTTATACTGTATTTGTGTCGTATGACTATAGTATTTTGCATCGATGATCAGTACTGTATTGTCCTTTTGCAAGTGGATATCACTGTGCATTTCTGGAAGCATTGTTCTTATCCCATCATCTACTGCCCACGGGATCTTTGACGCTGTAGCATTAAGTTCTGGGAAATGTCTCTTATAGTATTCCAGGATAAACTTCTCGTATATTCTGCACATGCGCTGCTCATCAACAAAATTAGCAAGTCTATGATCGCCTGCATCGGTTGTAATAAGCATACCTTCAATGATCAGCTGGCATATACTTATAAGTATTCGATAAGTCTGATTATTTCTGTGAAATCTGATCGACGACCAGCGGATACTCGTTGGCTTCAACAGCTCCACATTTGAAAAGAATAACATTTTCTTTTTCAGGTCGTCTTTATACTCTGACTTTACTTTAGCATTTCTTAGGAGCAGCATGACTGTAGTTTTCAAGATCTGGTTAAGCAGGTTATTTTCTGAAAACTCATCATATTCACAAGTAAGGACTCTTTCATGCGCCAGGCGATTTTTGATAGTTCCGGGCATATTGATTTTCCCGCGCACTACCGATAACCTTTTCTGACGGTCAATGTACTCCCGATACAAGCCCTGCTTCAATTGTAGGCCGATCCCTTTTGCAAGGATCGCAGCCAGCAGATCATACATCTCATCAAAAGACTCTACAGCAACATTGTCATAGTTCTCTTGGTTCAATGTTCGAAACGCATAGGACAGCATATGATATATGTTATTGATCAATATGGTTTTGTCTTTTGTCATTGAAATACACCGTGCAGGACATTCTCCCAACGCTGCAGCTTCGCATCTTCATCGAACCAGTACTCGCTGAGCATAGGAAGGATATCAAAATCTACAACATCCTTCATCCATTCTTCCGTACATTCATCGGCATTACAGAAGTAGCTGTGACCAATACAGAATCCTTTGCCGAGGGATTTATCTTGTGTGATCTCTCTGTTAAGGTCTTTGATACGTTCGATCAATGTGTTGAAAGTATCGTCAGCAAATCCTTTCTGGTAATTGATAAATCCTTCTGAATCAAATCCCGGCTCCATATCAAAGAAGCTGAATCGACGACGTAGTGCGTAATCGATCATATCGAGACTTCGGTCAGCAGTATTCATCATGCCGATCATGTGTAATCTCTTTGGCACAGAGAAACCAAGTCCGTTATAAGCAAGAGTAACTTCCTTATCTCTATAATCTGCTTCGATGAGCATTAACAGCTCACCAAATATCTTACTTATGTTTCCGCGGTTGATCTCGTCGATTATAAAGAAGTGATCTTTGTCTGGACGGTTTGCAGCCTTCTGGCAGAAATTATAAAAGATACCGTATTTCAGTTCAAATCCATCTTCTACCGGTTTGTAACCCATCATAAAGTCTTCGTAGGAGTAGTTCTGATGAAACTGTACAAACGCAATACGGTCATCATCTTTTGCACCCATGATCGAATAAGCCAGTCTCTTTGCGGCAAATGTCTTTCCTACACCCGGTGCTCCTTGGAGTATAATGTTCTTTTTCTTCTGAAGGACTGCCGCCAGTCTGTCATATTTGGCTTCCGGCATATATACTTCCTTCAAAAAATCTTCCTTTGTATACGCGTCTTTTTCTTTGCTTGAATGTATAGGAGCATCATCGTTCAATAATCCTTCTGTAGTGACATTGAAATAAGGCTTTAAAATGCTATCCTCAAATAAAGCCATGTCGCTTTCAGGGATCGGACTACAAATTGAATCAAAGTTAGGTGACCACTGCTTTTTTTTACCGGTATAAACATTTATATCACAAGATTCGGCTATGACGGTATAACTTCGTTCACACCATCCGTCTTGCTTTTCAGGATTCTCTTCAACTTTATCCGTGTTGATCCTACCGAGAAGTTTTATGCTGTTACCACGGCACATATAGAAGAAGTCGCCCTTCTTCATATTAGCTGTGAAATCTCTGTCTTGACGGACACTTGACTTTTCTTTTGCTGAAATATCCTGATGCACTACAACAACTCTTCTCTTTTCAAAAACAGTTGCTTCTGCATCAGTGATACCATCATTACTGTGGCTGATCTTCCAAAAGCGTGGTGCTATTTTTGCATAAAGTTTTACATTTGATAGATCCACTCTTTGAAGTGCTTTGGATAATTCATCACGAAGCTTCCAAACATACATACCCGCTTCATCCTTTTTAGCGTCCTTGCCCACATAAAGCACTGGCCAATATTTGTTTTTTTTCTCATCGGGAGGCATGACTGGACAGCCAGTCTTCTGTACGATCCTCTTTGCCAATCTTGATGAACCAGAATTATAAAAATTTACGCTCTCACCATACTTAATAGAAAGCTGGGTACATGTAGCTTTTTCACCATGATCGAGCATGCGCTTCATGATCTCAAGACTGCTATCCGTGAAGACTTCCTTATCATTTAACAAAGCCTCCCAGTCATCAACGGAGAGTGCTGGGGTGTAATCCTTGGGCCACCACTCATCTGTTGGAGCGGCTATATCATCTTCATTCAAATACCTACTGATAAAGAAACAAAAGTCAATAGTAAGCGTTTTAAGCTCTGGATCCGGATAGCATGTTCTTGTGATCTGTGAAGTGAGCATATTTTTGAGTTTTTCATCCTGTTTAAGTTCCTCACAGATCTCATTGTACAATAGAAGATAGTTACGGATGTTATCTGCATACGCACCTTTCTTAAAAATATGATCACTCTCAAGTTTATTTGAAACAGCTTTAACTTCACTCAGCTTATAAATATAGTATTTATCAGGGTATCTCAACCAAAGATACGTGCTGATGGCATTCTCATGCTGATAGTGCCGAGACGTACCATTTCCATAACGTTCAAGAAGGATATTTGACTTCTGTTTGAAGGTATCGATCCGCTCATAGATATCATTGCTTTCATCGAATAATCCAATAAACATAGAGCGAACTTCTTCCTGAGCGATCTCGGCAAACTTTGTGATCATTCTAGCCGGGAAATTATTAACGGAGGCTAAAAGGTTTGAAGTCTGTGAGAGCGCTTTTGTGAGCATAGCAGCAAAGTCTTCGGCATCCACATCCCAATTAGCCTGAAAGCATTGTACTGCTTCCCATTTGTATTTTTCATCTGGCCACTGTGTCTGTACAAATCTTTTCTTATACGCAACGAGTGCGGCCTTGAAACAAAACTCATCAAACATTGTTGATCACCGCCTTTATCCTGCTTCGTGTAAGCTTCGGTATATCGCATGGGGTTCTTCCTTTTTGTCTTGAAACTGTGCAGATATCCATAAATCCATTATAAACTCTAACGAAAAAGAAGTAAATATGAAAAATATCGAAAAAGATCTGTGCTCCTATATTTTATAGTATTAAGATAAACAGCATGGGGATCCACTGGTGCTATTGGAGAAAAAGATAAGCGATATTAAAAGTTATTTTTAAACAGTTTTGTGGAAAGTCCGTTCCATTAGCTGGGGATATGCTGTATAATAGGATTTATTATAAAAGGAGATCGATCAGGGAGGCAGAAAAATGAACTGCAAGATAAGAAAAGGGGACCTGTCGGGTGCGGCATTTTTAAAGATGTGAAGGAAGCGGCTGAAAAACTGGTGAAAGTGGTGGATACCGTGGAGCCGGAGCCAGGATTGGCGGATAAGTATCAGGAGCGGTACGAGAAGTTTTGCCAGGTCTAACCAGCGGTCAGGGGGGGGTGTACCGGTCGTTGGATCCGGCAGAAAGATAAAACAAACAGGGGCTGCCAGGCGGTGTGTTGTGTCAGCGGTCCCTGTTGTTTTCTGATTGCTTTCCAAACAGACATGCCGCCTGACGGCGGCATTGCCATAAATGAAAGTCAGCTGTATCCATGATCCGGGCTTTCGCCCTGCTCATCCATAGTAAGATCTGTTCAATAGGCTCTATTTGTCCGCGCCGTCGGCTTTACCCATGGTGTAGCCGTCCAATGTACCGTATTTTTCCCAGTAGTCAAAACGGTTGTTGATCTCGGTATGGGTGTCGCCAGTGATGGATGGGAGTTTCCCGCCCCACTGTTTTTCAGCGGCGGCAAATCCTTTTTCCACAGCATCACGCAGCACAGACAATTTCTCTGTGTTGCCGCCGGATAAGGCGACCGCCATATCCATGATCCTGGTGGCAACTGCGTTCACGCCCCATTCGCCGTCTTCAGAGATGGCCTGTGCGGCTTTCGCAGAATCAGCCGGAGTGATGTTCAGCTTAGAAAACAGATCTTTGGTGATCTGGATGTTGGTGCCGTTTGCAATGTTGCTCATGCCGCCCTGGGATTTGAGCATGTTTGCCAGCATGCTGTTGAAGGATGCCATCTGCTGTTCGTGGATGGCTTTCAATTCGTCAGCGCTCAGACCTTTGTTTTTGGAAGCCTGTTTCTTTCCCTCTTCACTGATCTCTACGGTATCGGTGTTCGTTTTTTTCTTGGCTTCTTCGCCCTGCAGGGCTTCTACGGCAGTGTCAACTTTCGATGGTGCTGTAGTCCCGTACACGGGAGTCGCGGTAAAATTACCGGTTAATGCTTCAATAGACATAAAGTGATCCTCCTCTCAAACGATTTTTTCATAAATACTTCCATATAATAATATCGTATAGAAAAGGATTTTACATAAGTGTCTTTTAAAAATATATTATATATAGATGATCCTGGATCTGTGTTATATTATATATCGATAAAAAGACGGAAGCATAATGATTTTCAGAAAATAATGGCTGGATTTTTCAAATAATTTAACCTAAAGCGACATCCAAGATCATCATGATCAAAAATCCGCTCATCACACCCAGTGTGCCCACGTTGGAGTGTTCACCCAGATGGGCTTCGGGGATCAGTTCCTCTACGACCACGTACATCATAGCGCCGGCCGCGAAGGATAAAAGCCAGGGCATCAGGGGTTGGATGCCTCCGGCGGCCAGCACGGTCAAGATCCCGAAGACGGGCTCCACGATACCGGTCAGGCTGCCGATGGCGAAGGAGCGGACGGTGGACAGTCCCTCCTGCCGGAGCGGCAGGGAGATGGCCGCGCCCTCAGGGAAATTCTGGATACCGATGCCGACCGCCAGGGCCATGGCGGCGGCGTAGAGGGCGGGGTCACCGCTGTGCTGCGCGGCCAATGCGAAGGAGAGGCCCACAGCCATCCCCTCGGGGATGTTGTGCAGGGTCACGGCCAGCACCAGCAGGGAAGTCCTGCGCCAGGAGGCGGACCTTCCTTCAGTCCGGTCCGTATTTGGGTGCAGATGCGGGAGCAGATAGTCCAGGATCATCAGGAACGCGATCCCTAAGATAAAGCCGCCGGCGGCAGGCATCCAGCCCACCATGTCCATGGAGACGGCCTCCTCGATGGCGGGGATCAGCAAGCTCCAGACGGACGCGGCGATCATGACGCCGGCGGCAAATCCGAGAAAAATCTTCTGTATGCCCATACGCATCTGGTTTTTGAAGAAAAAGACCACGGCGGAACCAAGTGTCGTCATCGCAAATGTAAAACCGGTCCCGCCCGCAGCCCACAAGAGAGTTTTCATGGGGATCCTCCTAAGTTAGAAGTTTAGAGAGTATTTGCTTTTATTGTTAAAATATGAAGTTTCCTGTCCAAATATGTATGTCCAGGGCAAAAGCGGCGATAAAATTTGGGATCAAACGCCCAGCTCTATCTGGATGAAGCGATAAATGCGTCAGAAATGAGGAAAAAAAAGAAATTCCGGTTTGCTTCCCATGAAAATTAATGGTATGATAAGAAGAATATCAAATGAGTACAGGGAGAGGTATATGACAGATAAAAGATTTGCACTGCTGATAGATTCCGACAATGTTTCAGCCAAATATATTTCCGTGATCTTGGACGAGATGAGCAAGCACGGGACCACCACCTACAAGAGGATCTACGGCGACTGGACCGACCCGAAGGCTTCCCGCTGGAAGAGAAAGCTGCTGGAACATTCCATCGTCCCCATCCAGCAGTTCGCCAACACCACGGGAAAGAACGCCACGGACTCCGCGATGATCATCGATGCCATGGACATCCTTTACAGCAAGCAGGTGGACGGCTTCTGTCTGGTGTCCAGCGACAGCGATTTTACCCGCCTAGCCAGCCGTCTGCGGGAGTCCGGCATGACCGTGATCGGCATGGGTGAGGAGAAGACGCCCCTCTCCTTCCGCAGTTCCTGTACGATCTTCACCAACCTGGAGGTGCTGCTGGAGGAGGAAAAAGGTGAGGACATGCCGGAGGAGAACGAGGAGATCGAGATTACGGACAAGAAGACGGACGCGGGCAAGGGCGATGCGGGGACGGACAGGAACCGGGAGATCGTGAGCACGATCATCGGCATGATCAGCGACAACGAGGATAAGGGAAAAGAGACGAGCCTGGGTGAGATCGGGAACCGGCTGCTGAATAAGTATCCTGATTTTGACGTGCGCAATTTTGGATACAGTTCCCTGTCGCGCTTTTTGGAGGACAGTGGGATTTTTGACTTAAAAAGAGTGGAGAACACTATTATATTATCAGTCAAAAGTGACGATAAGACTAAAGGAGAGATCATCAAATATATCAGAGCTGAGGTGGGAAGGCATGGCAGGAAAGGTATCGGCATGAACCAGCTCAGCAATGAGATCCACAGCAGATTTAAGAATTTCCGGGTCAAGCAGTATGGATATTCCCAGCTCTCCAAATTCGTGCAGAGCATGGACGGCGTGGAAGTCTATGAGACGGACCAGCGTCAGAAGATGGCCAGGAAGAGCAGTAAGTAAAGTAGGTAAAGGAGGAGTTTATGGATCTGACAATGTCGATCGCCGCAGCGAGCATGGAGCTGAGTGCGGCGGATGTACAGCGGGATGTGTCGATATCCCTGTTGAAAAAAGCAATGCAGTCCCAGGAGGAGAGCCTGAACGTGATCATGGACGGCGTGGACGCGGCTATGCAGCCGCCGAGTGAGCACATGATCGACGTGTATGCGTGAGGGCCAGGATCTATGGGGACGAAGAAAAATCATCTGAAAACAATGATCTTTGGGTTGGTGCTGTTGCTCCTGTTCCTGGGATCGGCCCTTCAGGTGCAGGCGGCCACGGTGGGGACGCCGAAGATCAAGTCGGTCAAGACCAGGACAGCGGAGTGTCAGCGGGTGATCTGGAACCAGGTGCCAAAAGCCAGTGGCTACCAGGTGGCCTACAAGGCGGGTTCCGGCAGCTACAGATATAAACGTGTATCCGGCGGTTCCACGACCAGGCTGGATATCCTGGGGCATCGTCCCGATGTCCTGTATACATACAGGGTACGGGCCTATCGGACGGTCAAGAAGAAGAACGTGTATGGGGCCTGGTCGGCCACGGTCACGGGGTATCTCAATAAGAATGTGGCCATATACGGGAAGAATGTCTCGTATGAGACGTACGGACGCTTTTACAAAAATCAGAATGCTTCGTATAAGGATATGCGGGCTGTCACAGTCAAGACCTGGGACTTTGTCAGCGGGAAAAAGGGAGCGAAGTACACGCGGACATGGACGATCTACGTCCACAAGAATCTGGCCAGCACGGTCAAACGGGCTTTCAACGAGATTTACAAGAGCCCCGGGAAATTCCCCATCCATGCGCTGGGCGGATGGCGTTACGGCGCAGGGCGGTCAGAACATTACGACGGCACGGCCATCGACATCAACCCGGATGAGAATTACCAGGTCCGCGATGGTAAAGCTCTTGTGGGAAAATACTGGAAGCCGAAGAAAGATCCCTACTCCATCCCCATAAACGGGGAGGTGGCGAAGATCCTGAAAAAATACGGATTCTCTCAGGGGCTCTGGTCGAAAGAGTACAAGGACTATATGCATTTTTCCTATTTCGGGACCTGAGAGCAGGATCTGGACGAGATAGACGGATAAAAAAGCAGGACTTCTTTTTTTGAAAGGAGTCCTGCTTCAGACTGTAGATAAAGTGTCGTTTGGTCATGGGTGCTCGAAGGGCTGTGCCCTCGAACTGGGATCAAGTAGACGGAATTTATTTCCGGCTACTTGCAAAAAGCCCGATCTGTAGGGGCTTTAGCCCTTGTGCGAGCAGATCGGGCTTTTATCCTCCAGTATTAAAATTTATGGCGTAAGCCATGAATTTTACCAGCGTGGCGACTTTGTCGACACGCTGAAGCAGGACTTCTTTTTTTGAAAGGAGTCCTGCTTTTTTTGACGGAATAGAAAAACGGACCGGCAAGATCAGATCGTCTGCGTCTGTACCCTTACACGCGCCACCGCGTCGGAGAGGAAATTCCCTCCGCTCTGGGACTGGCTGCGTCCAAAAGCATCCGTGTCCTGTGCGTTGGACGTGGCAGCCCTGGTCTGCGTGGTCTGCACTGTCTGCCCGGTGCTGATGTCCATACCCATGTACTGCTTTATCTTCGCAATATAGTTCTGTGTCTCTGCAAAAGGCGGGACACCTCCGTAAGCGGCCACGTTCCCGGGACCGGCGTTGTAAGCGGCCAGGGCCAGTTCCACATTCCCGCCATATGTAGACAGGTTCTGCGCCAGCAGTTTTGCGCCGCCCATGATGTTCTGGCGTGCGTCGAAAGGATCTGTCACGCCCAAGCTGGCCGCCGTGGCGGGCATCAGCTGCATCACGCCCTGCGCGCCTGCGCCGGACTGGGCGTACTGGTTGAAATTCGACTCCGCCATGCCGACGGCTTTTAACAGGTTGACGGACACGCCGTATGTGCTGGCCGCTTCCTGGAAGATCGCGTCCATGCTCTCGGACATCTGGAAATTGACCGGGGAGCCGCCAGACGTGCCTGCCTGTTGTGTTCCTTCGTTTTCCTGGTGGTCAGCAATGGAATCCGCAAAACAGCGTTTGATCGCGTTGGCAAGGATATTGCCGAAGCTGCTCCCGCCTGTGGCGACGGATGTGACAGTCTGCGTGCTGTTCTGCCAGGTTGTGCCATTGCTGGTCACTTTATTCAGGTCTAAACTCATTTTCCCCACACCTCTCAAATCTTATAGGACAGGTTCTATCATATTATACATCAAAATGGATCCTCATTCAAGCCGTTAATGCGCCCCGGAGGCATGGATCACGGTCCAGATGGTCTTTCCGATGATCTTGATATCCTGCCACACGGACCAGTTGTCGATGTACTGGAGATCTAATTTCACCACCTCATCGAAATCCGTGATGTCACTGCGCCCGCTGACCTGCCAGAGGCCGGTGATGCCGGGTTTCAGACTTAAACGGCGTTTCTGTTCGTTGGTGTAATGCAGGAATTCGTCCTCCGTGGGCGGTCGGGTGCCCACCAGGCTCATATCTCCTTTGAATACATTGTAAAATTGCGGAAACTCGTCGATGCTGGTCCGCCGGATGAAGGACCCCACCTTCGTGATACGGGGGTCGTTGGCCATCTTGAACATCTGGCCCTTCATCTCGTTGTGTTCCATCAGTTCTTTTTTGCGCTCTTCGGCATCCACATACATGGAACGGAATTTGTAGATCTTGAACCGTCGGCCGTTTTTCCCGATGCGGATCTGGGAGAAGATCACGGGGCCTGGGGATTCCAGGTAGATCAGCGGGCCGATGATGACCATCAAGATCCCGGTCAGGAGCAGGCCGAACAGGCTGCCTATAATATCCATGGCCCTCTTCAAAAAGAGGGATGTGCTGTCGAACAGGTTCGTACTGTATGTCAGTACGGAGTGGCTGCCGAACTCCCGCAGGGCTTTCTCCCGGGTCTTCAGACCGAAGGTCTGGATGTTCACATTGACTACGATGCCCATGTGCTGCAGGGTCAGGATGATGTCCTCGATCTCCCGGACCGGGAGGTTGTCTACGCTGATGAAGACTTCGTCGATGGCGCTGGTGCGGATATAGTCGTACATACAGCTTCTGTCCGCCACCACCATCTTACGCAGCTTTTGGGGAACGGATCTTCGGCTACCGTCTAATAGGATCATCCCCACCAGGCTGTAATCCACGGGGATGGAGCCGGTCAATTCCCCGTAGACAGGGCCTGCCGCGTCAGCTGTGGTCAGGATCAGGAAGCGGCGGGCGAATTTTTCCACGGAATAGTATTTGCGCAGAAGTTTTTTGTACAGGCAGCGCAGACCGGTCATGAGCATCACGTCCGCCACGAAGATCGCGCCGTAAAATATACGGGAGTAATCCCCGGCGATGTGCAGGAAATAGAGCACCAGGGCCAGGGCGACGGCCAGGGTGCAGTTTATCTGGAAGACCAGCAGGAACTCTTTGCCGTAGCCGCGTTCCATCAGGTTTTCCAGGCATTTTGTACTCAGGGCGATGCATATGTAGATCAGGAGCAGGCAGGCGATGCCGATCCGATAGAGCTGCTCCTCGAAGATCCCTTCTAAGGTGCCAAAACGCACATAATACCCGATCACGTAGGAAAGTACAAGGGATATGAAATCCAATGCCACTAACCCGGGGGTGTTTTCGTATTTTTTTCCCATCTGTACCTCTCAACGTTCTTGACAATTGCCTCCGGATCCGCCACAATAGTAGGAGAAGGAGGAAGTGCCATGATCACCATAAGTGTGTGTATGATCGTAAAAAATGAAGAAAAGCATCTGGCGAGATGCCTCGATTCCCTACAGGGGCTGTGGGATGAACTGATCATCGTAGACACAGGATCCACAGACAGCACAAAAGAGATCGCGGCGCGGTATACCGACCGCATCTATGATCATCCGTGGCGGGATGATTTTGCCCATGCGCGGAACTATGCGTTTTCCCTGGCCGGATGCGACCATATCTATGCGCCGGATGCCGATGAAGTATTGGATGCTGAAAACCGCCGGAAGTTCGCCCGTTTAAAACAGGCGCTGCTGCCGGAGGTCGAGATCGTCCAGATGATCTATGTGAACCGCCACGCGCATAAAACGACCGAGAACTTTGAAAAAGACTACCGTCCGAAATTGTTCAAACGTCTGCGCACCTTCCAGTGGATCGATCCCGTACATGAAACCATACGCCTGCAGCCCATCATCTATGACAGCGATATTGAGATCCTCCATATGCCGTCGGAAAGCCATGCCGGGCGGGACCTTCGGATCTTCCGGTCGGTGATCCGGAAGGGGCACCCGCTGTCGGCACGTCTGCATAATATGTATGCGCGGGAACTCTTTATGGCAGGGGCTGCCAAAGATCTTCTGGAAGCCGAGGATTTTTTCAAAGAGAGCCTGCGGGACGGTGCGCGCAGCCAGGACGAACATATGGAAGCGCTCTGCGTGCTGGCGCGGGCGGCCCGGGTCAAAAAAGACCATGCAGAGCTTCTCAGCCTGTGCCTCAACGGGATCGCCGCCGGCCCCTGCGCGGAATTGTGCATGGAGGCCGGGGATTATTATAGGGAGATTGGGGACTGGGAAAATGCACGGGATTGGTATGAAAATGCCCGCAGTACGCCCGCAATCCTGGATATCCGCTGCCAGGAAGAGTTTCCAAAAGAGAGGCTTGCGCTGTGTGATGCAGCAAATGCTAATGATCGATCCGGCGCGGTACACGTATGATCTGCTTTCATTCTAGCATAGATCTTCCGGGGCTTCAAGATTTTATATTTTCCAGCATGATCTTGCAGTGATCTTCCGTCTTGTCCCGCATGATCAGAAGGCCCTCATCAAGCGCGTCCAGGGGGAAGCGGTGTGAGATCAGACGGGCGGGATCGATCCGGCGGCTGGAGAGCCTGTCCAGGACGTAATGCCAGTCGTCATCGGGGCTGTGGGTAAAGGTTGAGTTCCATGTTCCGGTCACGGTCAATTGATGGCGCAGGATCTTCCAGTAGACTTGTCTGTCCAGGTGCATCTGGGAATAGGGATTTCCCAATAATAAGACTCGTCCGGCGGGGGCGGTGTGGTCTATAGCCTGGATCAGGGTCTCGTTTTTTCCCACGCATTCGAAGAAAATGTCAACCCCCTGGCCCTGGGTGCGCGCATCGAGCCATTGGTCCACATCCTGTTCCTTTGTGTTGCAATAGGAAGTTTTGGGCAGACCTATGTCCAGGATGGTCTGCTGTTGGGAACTTTTGTTGCCGATGGTGAGGATGTTGCGGATCCCGAGCTCCCTGAGGAACATGGTCAATAATGACCCGATCGTGCCCAGGCCGCAGACCGCTATAGTATCGGCCGGATCCGGCTGGGCTCGCCGCAGGGCGTGGACGGCCACGGCCATGGGTTCTAACATGGCGGCCTCCTCAAAAGAGACGGAGTCCGGGAGCGGGATCAGGCTGTCGGCGGGGACGGCTGCGTATTCGGCAAAACCGCCGTTCTGGCGGGATCCCAGATAACTGTAATGTCTGCACATTTCGTACTGTTTTTTCTGACAGGGCGGACAGTCCCTGCAGGGGATCAAAGGGAAGATGCCCACCCGTCGGCCCAGCCAGTCCCTGTCTACATCTGCGCCCACCGCTTCCACAACGCCGGAGAACTCGTGTCCCGGTATCAGGGGGTGGGTGTGTGCGCCTGTCTGATAGATCCGCGGGATGTCCGACCCGCAGATGCCGACGGCTTTTACGGCGATCAGCGCTTCGTGTCTGGCTGGTACGGGTTTATCGGTTTCTTCGTACCGCAGGTCATTGATGCCGTGCAAGATCCATGCTCTCATGTCAGTGTCCTCCTTTATCTCTGCTCGGGATAGGAAACCGCAGGACATTGGTCAGATGTTCCGGGATCGCCTATTTTCTCTAAAAAACGTTCCAGGTCAGTTTTTGTCGTGATCTTAAAATTCCCCTCATCTCCGGGTATCATGGCGATATCCATCCCGGCCAGGACAGCCGGTTCTGTGGAGCCGTTGATACGCAGGATCTGATCCGGCAGCAGCCGCCGGTTGGCCTCGAGATAGATACCCAGCCGGAATAACTCTGGGGCCTGTCCGGCGAAGATCTGGCTCCTGTCCAAAAGGGAGGTGATGGTCTTTCCGTTTGTACTGGTATAGACCGTATCCTTCATGGGCAGGACGGGGATCACGCCGTCGTGACCGGAGACGGCTTCCAGGCAGCTGGAGATCTGCTCTTTTGATAAAAGAGGCCGGGCGGCGTCATGGATCAGGACGAGACTGTCGTCCCCGGCGTATCGGCGGATGTCCTCCAGCCCATGGAGGATGGAGAGCTGCCGGTTCTCGCCGGGCAGGGAGAAGCCCTGGAATTTTTTGTTCGGGTCGCTGTCTGCGAGCCATTCCCGGATCTGATCTTGCCAGGCGGGGGCGGCTGCGATCTGGATCTTGTGGATCCCCGGGTGGGTTGATAACCGCCGGAGGCAGTAGGAGATGACCGGACGGCCTTTGGCTTTGATATATTGTTTGGGGATATCGGAAGCCAGCCGTGTGCCTGTGCCCCCGGATAGGACGAGCGCTATGTTCATCGGTACCACCTCTCGATCAGGAATGTTGAAGGGCGGCCGCGGCGTTTTGCGATTGCCCGTGAATGTCAGAAACGCAGTTCGCGGATATCCTGCAGGACTTCTCCGTATGCCCTGTTCTTTCCAAATAGGAGCGTGGTGCCCAGGACGAAGCCCTGCACGCCTTTGGGCGCATATTCAAGGATCTTATCTGCGCTGCACGCGCCGTCCCAATAGATCTCAAAACCCATGTCCTCCTTCATGGAGAGGAGCTTCGTGATCTTTTTGCCCACGTAAGGCAGGTACATCTGTCCGGCGTTGCCGGGGTTTACGGACATGACAAGGACCTTTTTCACGATCCGCAGCATCTCCATGACAGTCTCCACAGAAGTCCCCGGGTTGACCGCGATGCCTGGGACCATGCCCGCGTCGATGATCCGCTGTAATGTGGTGGAGGGATGGTATTCCGCTTCCGGGTGGATGTAGACGGTGTCGCCAGGGCGCAGGTTGTTCAGGAAAAGGCCGATGTGGTTGTTGGGGTGTTGGATCATCAGGTGGACATCCAGGGGTTTTTCGGCCACGCTCGCTATGTAGTGCATATCATTTAAGGACATGGCAAAATTTGGTACATACCGTCCATCCATGATGTCGATGTGGTAGGAATCTATGCCGCCCTCTGCCAGGTCGTGGACTTCTTTTTCCAGATTGCCGTAGTTGGCACACATCATTGATGCCATTAATTCAAATCTCATCCTTATCCTCTTTTCTGTCATAAATATATGGCGGATACTGCACATCTGCAGGAAATATCCTAAAGACGGAGTTTATCCGGGGTTATTATAGCATGATGGGGAGATATCTTCAATGGGAGATGCTGAAATTTGGGGCAAACATGGTCAGCGGATAATGGGGCGCAAAGCAGGGGGGGATAGGGTATAGTAAGAGGAGAAAAGTATGGATCTTAAATCTTTTTGCGGAATGGTATGATGCGGACGCGCCGCCCCACCTGAAAAGATCTTTTAAAAATTCTAATCATCGCCGTCTGCGCATAGATTGTAAAAACAGTTCATCTAGGGGATTTTTTTGAAAGATTATATTGAAGAGCGTGCTTTGAAGATCGCTCATTATATCATCGACTCCAAAGCGACTGTAAGGCAGACGGCGAAAAAATTTGGGATAAGTAAGAGTACCGTACATAAAGACATGGTAGATCGCCTGGTGCAGATCAACCCGGAACTGGCCGGGGAAGTCCGCCGGGTTTTAGATGTGAATAAACAGGAGCGTCATATCCGCGGCGGCCTGGCCACAAAAGAAAAGTATCTCCATAAGTCAAGCAAGATGTTCTATTAGCGTTCTCCTTACTGTCCATCTGGGCAGCCTCCTATCTCCTATGGGCTATGGCCTGTAAGGTAGGAGGCTTTTCTTGCTATATGAAAACGATGGGCGTATAATAGGTGGGAAAAATATCAAAGGGGATGGAATGATGAAGAGATTATTTAGCAACCGGGATCTGACGAAGCTGATCATCCCGCTGATCATCGAACAGTTCCTGCTGATCTTTGTAGGGCTGGCGGACTCGGTCATGGTGGCATCCGTGGGGGAGGAGGCCGTATCGGCTGTGTCCCTGATCGACTCGGTCATGATCTTGCTGATCAATGCGTTTACCGCGCTGGCGACTGGAGGCGCGATCGTGGCGGGCCAGGCGATCGGCCGGGGAGAGCCGGAAGATGGATGCCGGGTGGTGGATCAGCTGGCTCTTTTTATCAGCGTGTTCTCTGTCCTGATCATGGCGCTGCTCTATCTGGGAAAACCTTTCGTTCTGCATGTGGTCTTCGGGAACATCGACCAGGCGGTCATGGAGAACTGCAATATCTATCTGCTGATCGTGGCGGCCTCCATACCATTTATCGCCCTCTATAATGCGGGGGCGGCCATCTACCGTGCCATGGGAGATTCCAAAACGCCCATGCTCATGTCCCTGCTGATGAACGGGTTGAATCTGGCGGGGAATGCTCTGCTGATCTACGGGATGGGGATGGGGATCGAGGGCGCTGCGATCCCCACACTGGTATCGCGGGTATCCGCCGGGATCGTGATGCTGCGTCTGCTCTTAAATAAGAAAAAAACGCTCCATATGACGAGACTGTGGGGGATTCGTTTTGACGGTAGGATCCTAAAGAAAGTCCTATCTATCGGGATACCCTATGGCCTGGAGAACAGTATGTTCCAATTGGGAAAGATCCTGGTCCTCAGCCTGGTGGCCACCTTTGGGACGGTATCGATCGCGGCCAATGCGGTGAGCAATTCCGTGTGTACATTTGCAGTCCTCACCGGGCTGGCCACCGGTTATGCTCTGTCCTCAGTGACGGCCCAGTGTGTCGGTGCAGGCGATATGGAGCAGGTGCGCTATTATACGAAAAAGATCATGGCGGTCGCCTACGTGAGCATGTTTTTGATGAATGTATCGATCGTGCTCCTGCTCCCGGCCATCATGCGGGTCTACAACCTTTCACCGGAGACGGCGCGGCTGGCTTCCGGGATCATCATCTACCATGCCGTCTGCGCGGTCCTGATCTGGCCGGCCTCATTTACCCTGAGCAATACGCTGCGGGCGGCCAACGATGCGGGATATTGTATGATCGTGTCGGTCCTGTCTATGTGGATCTTCCGGATCGGGTTCAGCTATATCCTGGCGGACTATTTTCAGATGGGGGTCTTCGGCATCTGGATCGCGATGACGATCGACTGGTCTGTGCGGGCAGTATTTTTTGTCGTCCGTTATATACGGGGGAAATGGCAGGTCATAAAGAGCTGAGGTCAGATGTATCGGATATTGCAATCTGCGGCTGGCTGTGTTATGATGGAACATATATAGAGTATGTAGTGGATGTTGGATCTGCGGGAAATGGATGGTGAGAGCGATGGCGATCGATACGAGCAGTTTGATGTTGGCTATGAGCGGCCTTTTCGGAAATAATTCTTATGGGAGCAGTCTGTTATCGGGCAGTTCTTCTGTGGGCAGCAGTTTTCAGAATATCCTTCTGTCGGCCCTGTTGGGCGGCAGTTCGTCTCTGACAACTGGAGAATGCCCTTATTGTGCGGCGATCTATGGAAAGATGGGCAGCACATCCGGGTCCGGCCTTACGACGGTGGGGAATGCCACGGCGACTGGGCAGGAGCTGAATGCGTATTTTGAGGAAGCGGAAGAGAAATATGGGGTTTCGGCAGACCTTCTGCGTGCGGTCGCGAAGGTGGGGTCTGGCTATGATATCAATGCGAGAGCGGACTCCGGCGCGCAGGGACTGATGCAGCTGATGCCTGCCATGGCGGAGCAGATGGATATAGAGAACGTCTACGATGCACGGGAAAATATCATGGGCGCGGCCAGATCCCTGGCCAGGAAGCTGGAGTTCAACGGGGGCGATGTGGCGCAGGCTGTCCGCTCCTATTATGCGGCAAATGTGGCTTCTGCACATTACGGCGGTTCAGAAGTGGGGATGGATCTGGACGAGTATGTTGAAAAAGTATTAAAATATGCTGATGAAGATCTGACAAAAGAGGTGGCAGCCAGCCAGACCGGGGCGAAGAGCTCCGGGACATCAAAGACAGAGAGCGTATTTACGGCCGACCAGGCAAAATACCTGACGGAGATGGCAAAGCTCCAGATGCAGATGCAGAGCGTATCCGCTTTTAACACCAGTCTGAACGGGAATACGGGTTCCGTCGGGCTGATCTAAAAGACAGATGGAGAGAAGAAAAAATGTCTGAGGATATGAAGACAGGAAAGACAGATACCACAGAAAAGATATTGAAAGATCAGCTGGCAGTCATGCGGCAGCAGCTGCGGCTGACCAGGATCCTGGCCGCGGCCGCATCGCTGACGGCAGCTGTGATCCTGGTCGCGGTGCTGATGATCCTGCCGTTTGCCGTCCGGTCACTGCGGCAGGCAGATCAGGTGCTGAGTGGTCTGCAGAAGGCGGATCTTCCGGGGATGGTCGAGAACATCAATAACCTGACAAAGGGCAGCCAAGAGGAGATCAACAAGACGGTGGACAAACTCAACCGGCTGGATGTGGAGAGCTTAAACAAAGCGATCCAGAATCTGGAAGACGCTACGCGCCCATTGGCGGGATTATTTGGAAGTTGATGATAGGATGGAAACCTGGCTTGAGATGGCCGGGTTTTTTCATATACATATCCAAAGGAGGGTAAAAAATTGAAATTCGGATTTATCGGCGGCGGCAACATGGCTTCAGCGATGATCAAAGGGATCTTGGAGAAAGGGCTTTTGGACAGGGAGCATCTGATCGTATCCCATCGGACAGAAGAGGGATGCCAGCGTTCCAGGGAAAAGTTTGGGATCGAGGCGACACAGGATAACATGCGGGTGGTGGAGGTCTCCCAGTGCATCGTCCTGGCAGTCAAACCACAGTATTACCAGCAGGTCATCCGGCAGATCCGGGACAATATATCGGCCGGGCATCTGATCATATCCATTGCGCCGGGCAAGACGCTTGCGTGGCTGGAGGAATGTTTTGTAAAAGACGTGAAGGTCGTCCGGACTATGCCAAACACCCCCGCGCAGGTGGGGGCCGGCATGACGGGGATCTGTGCGAACAGCTTGGTCACGGCGGATGAGCTGCATGCGGTCAAACGGATCTTTGCAAGTTTCGGGCGGGCAGAGGTGGTGTCGGAGTCGATGATGGATGCGGTGGTGTCCGTCAGTGGCAGCGCACCGGCGTATGTCTTTTTGTTCCTGGAGGCATTGGCGGACGCGGCGGTGGCGGACGGCATGCCCCGGAAGATGGCCTATGAGTTTGCGGCCCAGGCAGTCTATGGCAGTGCGAAGATGATGCTGGAGACCGGGATGCACCCGGGGGAACTCAAAGATATGGTCTGTTCACCGGGCGGGACCACGATCGAGGCGGTCCGTGTGCTGGAGGAAAAAGGTTTCCGCAGCAGCGTCATAGAGGCGGCGAAGGCGTGCGCGGCGAAGGCGCGCCAATTATAGGCGCGTGTAAGCGAGGGTGCTGTTGTGGTAACGGGAGGAGAATGTCACGTCCTCCCCGAACCAGTCCGGCGGCGTGAACGTCTGTGCCGTCTCCTCATCCGGGAACTCCACTTCAGCCAGGAGCAGGCCCTCGTGGGCATCATGGAAGATATCCAGTTCGATGGTCAGTCCCTGGGGGAGCGGGATCTTGTAGCGGGTCTTTCGGATCCGTATCCCGTCCGCCTTTTCCCTCAGGTGCAGATAGGCATCTTCTGTCAAAGGCAGGTTGTACTCCTCGCGGACCATCAGGCCCTTTGATTTGTAAGTAAGATAGTATGAGGTGTCCTGTTTGCGGATGCGGACGACGGGGTCCGCGCACAGATAGGCCTGTTCGATCTCCAGGTGTGCGTAGTTGTCTAAGCTGTCGGGCAGGTCTTTTTTTGCGATGAGATATTTTCTTTCGATCTCCATGGGTGAACCTCCTGAAATTTTTTGTGCCATACTTTTTTTCTGTATTATACCATCTCTGTTCCCGTTCGGAAAGAAGATCTCGGATCAAAAATACCACAGATAAATTTTACAGATATGAGCAGATCATCGAGTGCCATTGACAGATCCTCTCTTTTTGCCTATGATATCATTGGCATTTGACTACCGGGATAATACTACAGAAGGGGATAAAGACTGATGTTATATGATAAAGATATCCGGCCCCCATTATTCGATCTTCTCGAGGAGAACGCCGGGTTTTTCGGAGGCCGGGTGAGGATCTTAGAAGAGGTGACGACTGGACGCGCCAGAGCGGATGCGGTCATGGTCACGCCAGGGCTGCTCTATGGCATTGAGATCAAAAGCGATGCAGACACATATGCCCGGCTGGACGGGCAGGTCAAAAATTATGACTGGCATTACGACAGGAACATCATCGTCGTGGGCACGTCCCATGCGCAGCATGTGATGGAGCATGTGCCAGGATGGTGGGGGATCATCACGGTAGAGGAGGTGGACGGTGCGGTGGATCTGTATGTCCTGCGCAGGACGCAGCCCAATCCGAAAGTCAAAGACCACAGGAAGATGACCATTCTGTGGAGACCGGAACTGGCCCGGATATTGGAAAAAAATCATATGCCGCGCTACCGGCAGAAGAGCAAAAAATATGTCCAGGAAAAACTGCTCGAGCGCGTGCCGGGGGATATCTTATGGCCCCAGGTATGCGAAGAACTGTTCGAGAGGGATTACAATACGATCGGGCAGGAGATCGAGCAGTATAAGAGGGGACATCGCGGGATGAGTTATTATATTTGAGAAATGGCTGCGGGCATATCCGTGGTCTTTAGATCATAGAAAGGCGTTTCTCTTCACAAAAAGATCCTCATACATGGGGTGTGCATTTTTTGGCACATGTGGTATAATCGAGCCAGGATCACAATAAAGAATAGGAGGAAGTATGATCATGAAAAAAATATATGTATTTTTGGCAGACGGATTCGAGGAGATCGAGGGTCTGACCGTGGTGGACTTGCTGCGCCGCGCCGGCCTTGATGTGGTGACGGTATCTATTAAGGAAGAAAAACGTATCATGGGCGGTCAGCAGATCCCTGTGGAGGCGGACACAGTCTTTTCACAGGAAGACTTCAGTCAGGGGGATATGCTGGTCCTGCCGGGCGGCGGCGTGGGGACGGACAACCTGGAAGCCTTCCAGCCGCTGATGGATCTGGTGAAGGTTTACGCGGCCCAGGAAAAGAAAGTGGCCGCGATCTGTGCCGCGCCCAGGATCTTAGCCGGATTAGGTCTGCTGGACGGCCGCAAAGCCACCTGCTATCCGTCGGTCATGGGTGAGCTGGCACAGGCGGATAAGACGGAAGAGTCCGTGGCGGTGGACGGGTGCTTTATCACCAGCCGGGGTCTGGGGACGGCCATCGATTTTTCACTGGAATTGATCGCGCAGCTCCTTGGAAAAGAGAAAGCGAAAGAGATCGCGGCGTCGGTCGTCTGCACGAGCGCGGCGTGGGCGTAGGATCCTTGCATTTTCCCAGAATTTACAAAATAATATACTAGCCAAGGCAGGATTTGTATGGTATACTTCACTAATGATTGTATGATCAAAGAGTGGGCCGATGGGCGTAACAGGAGAGCGGACCCCTTTAGAATTCAAGGAGGAATTATTGAGAAATGAGTTTACAAGTAGAAAAATTGGAACATAATATGGCTAAGCTGACCGTGGAAGTTCCTGCTGAAGAATTAGAAAAAGCAATTGAGAAAGTATACCAGAAGAGCAAAAAGAGCATCTCCGTACCAGGTTTCCGCAAGGGCAAAGCGCCGCGGAAGATGATCGAGCGGATGTACGGCACAGGTGTCTTCCTGGAGGACGCGGTCAACGATCTGCTCCCGGATGCTTATGCGAAAGCGGCAGAGGAGAGCGAGCTGGAGATCACCTCCCGTCCGGCTGTGGACATCACACAGGTAGAGCCGGGACAGCCGCTGATCTTTACAGCGGAAGTGGCTTTAAAACCGGATGTGATCCTGGGTGAGTACAAAGGCATCGAGGTGGAGAAGGCGGACGTGGAAGTGACGGACGCGGAGATCGAGGAAGAACTCCACAAAGAACAGGACAAGAACTCCCGTATGGTCACAGTGGAAGACCGGCCGGCGGAGTTACAGGATACAGTGACCCTGGATTTTGAAGGATTTATAGATGGCGAGGCATTCCAGGGCGGAAAAGGAGAAAACCAGACGCTGACCCTGGGTTCCGGCATGTTCATCCCGGGATTTGAAGAGCAGCTTGTAGGCGTGCGCGCAGGCGAATCCACAGAGATCCATGTGACTTTCCCGGAAGATTACGGCAATGCGGACCTTGAGGGAAAAGAAGCCACATTCAGATGCGAGATCCATAAAGTGGAAAAGAAAGAACTGCCGGAATTGGATGATGATTTCGCCATGGACGTATCAGAATTTGACACCTTAGAAGAATACAGAGCAGACATCCGCAAAAACCTCCTTGAAGAAAAAGAAGCAGCTGCCAGGAGGAGAAAAGGCGATGAGGCCATAAAGAAGGTTGTGGAAAATGCTCAGATGGACATCCCCCAGGCCATGATCGACACACAGCAGGAGCAGCAGAAAGAAGACTTTGCAGGCAGGCTGCGCTCCCAGGGGATGGGACTGGAGCAGTATCTTGCCATCGCCAGGATCACCATGGGTGAGTTGGACAAACAGCTGGAGGAACGTGCGATCGAGAGCATCCAGAGCAGACTGGTGCTGGAGAAGATCGTGGAAGTGGAAGGGATCAAACCTACCCAGGAACAGCTGGACGCAGAACTGAAGAAGACAGCTGATATGTACCAGATGGAGATGGAGAAGATCAAAGAGATGATCGGGGATTTCGAGATGGAGCAGGTGACAAAGGATCTGGCTGTACAGCAGGCCCTGGATCTGATCATTGACGGATCCAAAGAGGTATAGAAAAATATAAAGGAAGATCAAGGAGGATTCAGACCATGAGTTTGGTGCCTTATGTGATAGAGCAGACCAGCCGGGGAGAGCGCAGTTACGACATCTATTCCAGGCTGCTCAAGGACAGGATCATCTTCCTGGGCGAGGAGGTCAATGACACGTCCGCCAGTATCATCGTTGCCCAGTTATTGTTCCTCGAATCAGAAGATCCGAAGAAAGATATCAACTTATATATCAACAGCCCAGGCGGGGTCATAACGGCTGGGATGGCCATCTACGACACGATGAACTATATCAAGTGCGATGTGTCCACGATCTGCATCGGCATGGCGGCCAGCATGGGGGCGTTTTTATTATCCGGCGGCGCGAAGGGCAAACGTTTTGCGCTGCCCAACTCCACGATCATGATCCATCAGCCCTCCGGCGGTGCCCAGGGACAGGCTACAGAGATCCAGATCGTGGCGGATCAGATCGCGAAGACGAAGCAAAAGCTGAACAGGATCTTGGCGGAAAATACAGGGCAGCCCATCGAGGTTGTGGAAGTGGATACGGACCGGGATAACTATATGTCGGCAGAGGAAGCTATGGAATACGGTATCATCGACAAGATATTTGAACATAGATAAAAAGACATATGGGATGAGGCGGGAAAGGCTGGTCCCCTGTAGGAGACAGGGGTTCAGCCTTAAACCACCATTGGCTTGTATACTGAGCGGCAGACAGATCTGCCGCCCAGTATAACAGAAATGCACACAGCCGCATAAGGAAGATTGCCGCTTCGCGGCTGCGGCTATGGCAGTACTCACGGCAGATCTCATCGGCCGTGAGTATATATATAAGAAAGGGGTTTGATCATGGCAGATAAGACGAGAGATCCGAAGGTCAGGTGTTCGTTCTGCAACAAATCAGAGGAACAAGTGCGTAAATTGATCGCTGGGCCGGACGGCGCATATATCTGTGATTCATGCGTAAATATATGTTCGGAGATCATTGAGGAGGAGTTTGCACTCTACGACGAGGAGGAGTACGATGGTACGATCAACCTGCTCAAACCGCAGCAGATCAACGAGATCCTGGACGAATACGTGATCGGCCAGGACGAGGCGAAGAAAGTGCTCTCCGTGGCCGTTTACAACCATTATAAGAGGGTCATGGCACCGAAAAACCTGGATGTGGACCTGCAAAAAAGCAACATCCTGATGCTGGGCCCCACCGGCTCCGGGAAGACATTGCTGGCGCAGACGCTGGCAAAACTTTTGAACGTCCCGTTCGCCATCGCGGACGCCACCACATTGACGGAGGCGGGTTACGTGGGCGAGGACGTAGAAAATATCTTACTGAAGATCATCCAGGCTGCGGACTACGACATCGAGATGGCCCAGTACGGGATCATCTACATCGATGAGATCGACAAGATCACCAGAAAGTCTGAAAATGCTTCTATCACCCGGGATGTATCCGGCGAAGGTGTGCAGCAGGCGCTGCTGAAGATACTCGAAGGCACCGTAGCCAGCGTGCCGCCGCAGGGCGGGAGAAAACATCCCCATCAGGATTTCCTCCAGATCGACACCACCAATATCTTATTCATCTGCGGAGGGGCTTTCGAGGGCCTGGACAAGATCATTGCCCGCAGGAAAGACAACAAAACGATCGGATTTGGCGCAGAGGTGCAGGAGGTGGAAGAGAAGAATGTGGGAGAGCTCCTGCGCGAAGTCATGCCGGAGGATCTGATCAAATTCGGACTGATACCGGAATTTGTCGGCCGTGTCCCGGTGGTCGTTTCCCTGGACGCGCTGGATCAGGAGGCGTTGATCCGGATCTTGCAGGAGCCGCGCAACTCCTTGACAAAACAGTACCGCAAGTTGTTTGAGATGGACGGCGTGGAGCTCAGTTTCCAGAGCGAGGCGCTCGAGAGCATCGCCCAGAAATCCATGGAGAGGAAGACCGGAGCGCGCGGGCTGCGTTCCGTGATCGAGGGTGCGATGATGGACCTGATGTACACAGTGCCTTCCGACGACACGATCCGTCAGTGCGTGATCACCAAGGAGATGGTGGAAGGCTCGGGAGAGCCGGAGATCATTCGCGGAGAGCCGACAGTGCCGGCCCGCAGATCCGCAAAGACCAAGAGAAAAGGACAGCCAGAGCCCGCTTAATGGAGGGATGATATGAGTAATATAGTGGAAGTGATGCCCGCAGTGGCATTGCGGGGAACGGTCATACTCCCGGATATGATCGTGCATTTTGATATCAGCAGGCCCCGTTCTGTGAAAGCAGTGGAGAGGGCCATGCTGAGAGATCAGCGGATATTTTTGATCACACAGAAAGATCCGGACGTGGAAACGCCGGGTATCGGTGAGTTATACAAGATCGGCACCATTGGCTGTGTGAAACAAGTGGTAAAGCTGCCCCAGAATATATTGCGCATTTTGGTAGAAGGAGTAGAGCGTGGGGAACTGCTGGGGGTGACCCAGGATGAGGAGATACTGGAGGCCGAGGTGGCCGGGTTTGAACAGGAAGCAGAGGACTTGGATCCCAATGTGAGCCAGGCCATGGTGCGCACATTAAAGGACACATTCCATAAATACTGCGTGGAATGCGGCAGGATCACCCGGGATCTGGCCGGCCAGATCATGGAGCTTGACGACCTGAAGGCCCTGGAGGATCAGATCTGCATCCATCTGCCTCTGGAATACACAGATAAACAGAAGCTTTTGGAAGTCGCGCACATCGAGGAACG
The DNA here is from genome assembly GCA_910575625.1 of Clostridia bacterium. Classification (GTDB taxonomy): domain Bacteria; phylum Bacillota; class Clostridia; order Lachnospirales; family Lachnospiraceae; genus MGBC164599. The sequence goes on along the minus strand of CAJTFD010000005.1, from coordinate 191,883 downwards.
TCATCTGCTCTTGAATGTGATCATGAGCGATGAGATCCAGATCGCGCAGATCCGGCAGCAGTTACAGGTGAAAGTCCGGGAGCGTGTCGACAAGAACCAGAAAGAATACATTTTAAGAGAACAGCTCAAGCTGATCCAGGAAGAACTCGGCGAAGCCGATCCACAGAGCGAAGTGGATGAATTCCGCAAGAAACTAAAGAAGCTGGAAGCCTCCGACAGTGTAAAAGAGAAGATCGCCAAGGAGATCGACCGGTTCAAGACGCTGTCCGGGAGCGCCTCGGAGAGTGCCGTGGCGCGAGGCTATATCGAGACATTATTAGAGCTTCCCTGGGATAAGGTGTCCCAGGATTCAGAAGACCTGAAGAAGACCAGCAAGATCCTGGAGGCGGATCACTACGGCCTGGAGAAAGTCAAAGAGCGGATCATCGAATATCTGGCCGTGCGCACCCTGACGAAAAAAGGCGACAGTCCGATCCTATGTCTTGTGGGACCGCCCGGGACCGGGAAGACCTCCATCGCCCGTTCCGTGGCCAATGCACTGGATAAGAAATATGTGCGCATCTGTCTGGGCGGTGTCCGGGACGAGGCCGAGATCCGTGGACACCGGAGGACCTACGTGGGCGCCATGCCAGGGCGGATCGCCGCGGGTTTAAAACAGGCCGGTGTGAAAAATCCCCTGATGCTCTTAGACGAGATCGACAAGACCAGCAGCGACTACAAAGGCGATACATCCTCCGCGCTCCTGGAAGTCTTAGACGCAGAGCAGAACAGCAGATTTGCCGATCACTATGTGGAGATTCCGATCGATCTCTCCGAGGTGTTATTTATCGCCACAGCCAACGACGCGTCCACGATCCCCCGGCCGCTTTTGGACCGTATGGAACTGATCGAGATCAGCAGCTACACAGAAAATGAGAAAGAACACATCGCCAAAGACCATCTGATCCCCAAACAGAGGGAAATGCACGGTCTGAAAAAAGGGCAGCTTGCGATCCAGTCCTCGGCGGTACGCAGGATCGTCAGCGGCTACACCAAGGAGGCCGGTGTGCGGAACCTGGAGCGGAAGATCGGGGAGATCTGCCGGAAGGTGGCCCGAGAAGTCCTGGAGGGTAGTAGTAAGAAAGTGACTGTCACCGGAAAGACGGTGGAAAAATATCTGGGCCATGAGAAATACAGCATCCGCACCGCCGCGAAGAAAGACGAGATAGGCGTTGCCACCGGTCTGGCATGGACCAGCGTGGGCGGTGATACCCTGCAGATCGAGGTGAATGTGATGCCGGGTAAAGGCCGTCTGCAGTTGACCGGGCAGATGGGCGACGTGATGAAAGAATCTGCCCAGGCGGGGATCAGCTACCTCCGTTCTGTGGCCGACCAATATGACGTAGAAGAAGAGTTTTTCCAGGAGCATGATGTGCACATACATATCCCGGAAGGAGCCGTGCCCAAAGACGGGCCGTCCGCTGGGATAACGATGGCGACAGCCATGCTCTCCGCGATCACCGAAAGACCTGTCAAAGCCCAGGTCGCCATGACAGGCGAGATCACGTTGCGGGGCCGAGTCCTGCCGGTGGGCGGCTTAAAAGAAAAACTCCTGGCAGCTAAGAACGCCAAGATCAAGATGGTCCTTGCGCCTAAGGAAAATCGCCCGGATATCCGTGAGATCTCAGAGGAGATCACTGACGGACTGAATATCCGGTATGTGGCGGCCATGGAAGAAGTCCTGGAACAGGCATTGTGTCCCTAGAGCGTGCTTGAAAAAATCATTCACGCCGCCTTTTCACATAAAGCATTTTTCAAACACGCTCCAAGGAGGATGAGATGATCATAAAAAACGCATCGCTGGACACGGTATGTGGCGTGACCAGCAAGCTCCCGAAAAATACAATGCCGGAGATCGCCTTCGCGGGCAAGTCGAATGTGGGCAAGTCATCACTGATCAACAGCCTGATGAACCGGAAATCGCTGGCCCGGACCAGCGCCCAGCCGGGGAAGACCCAGACCATCAATTACTACAACGTCAACAGCCAGATCTACCTGGTGGATCTGCCCGGTTACGGCTACACGAAGATCGCCAAAGAGGTCAAGGATAAATGGGGCAAACTGGTAGAGCGATATCTCTACAGCTCCGAGGCCCTGCAGGTGGTGTTCCTTCTGGTGGACATCCGTCATGCCCCTTCAGAAAATGACAAGATGATGTACCGGTGGATCGTATCGAACGGATACGATCCGGTCGTTATCGCCACCAAATTGGATAAGTTAAAACGCAGCCAGATACAAAAACACGTAAAACAGGTGCGGGAAGGACTGATGCTGCCAAAAGAGACCAGACTGATCCCGTTTTCTGCCACGACAAAGCAGGGCAGGGAAGAGATCTGGGAGATCATGGAGGCAGTCATCGCAGGAGAGGATGTCAATGGGGATCATTCGAGCCAGTAAACTGGGATTTGACTATTATCGATACGACGAGGACGGACAGGAACAGGAAGTCACCCGCGCCATAGACCACGTGGATCTGGACGTGCGGGAGGGGCAGTTTGTGGCAATCTTAGGCCACAACGGTTCCGGGAAATCCACCCTGGCAAAACACATCAACGCGCTCTTGATGCCCACAGAGGGCACTCTCTGGGTGGACAACATGGACACGGCCGCGGAGGGGGAATTGTGGAGGATCCGCCAGAAGGCGGGCATGGTGTTCCAGAACCCGGATAACCAGATCATCGGCACAGTCGTGGAGGAGGATGTGGGCTTCGGCCCGGAGAATATGGGCGTGCCCACGGAGGACATCTGGAGACGGGTGGACGAGAGCCTTGCGGCCGTGGGGATGGTGGCCTACCGTGACCACTCCCCCAACAAACTCTCCGGCGGCCAGAAACAGCGGGTGGCGATCGCCGGGGTGATGGCCATGCGCCCCCGGTGCATCGTGCTGGATGAACCCACAGCTATGCTGGATCCCAACGGCCGGCATGAAGTTTTAAGAGCGGTGCGGGAATTGAATCAGAAAGAAAATGTGACCGTGATCTTGATCACCCACTACATGGAGGAAGTGGTATTTGCCGATCATGTGTATGTGATGGATCAGGGGCACATCGTCCTGGAGGGGATCCCCAGGGAGATCTTCACTCGGGTAGAAGAACTCAAGGACTACGGCCTGGATGTCCCCCAGGTGACACTTTTAGCCTATGAACTAAAGAAAGCCGGCCTTTCGATCCCGGAAGGCATATTGACCCGAAAAGAATTGGTGGATGCGCTATGTCGATCGAATTAAAAAATGTTTCCTATCTATACAGCCCAGGCACTGCCTACGAGATGCGTGCCCTGGAAAATATAAACCTCACGATTCCGGAGCATCAGTTCATCGGTATGATCGGACATACAGGCAGCGGCAAATCTACGCTGATCCAGCTGTTCAACGGCCTGCTGCGCCCCACCGGGGGAGAAGTCTGTTATAACGGGGAAAACATCTGGGGCGACGGATTTTCCCGGAAAGATCTGCGCAGCCAGGTGGGATTGGTGTTCCAGTATCCGGAATACCAGCTCTTCGAGGTGGATGTGCTCCAGGATGTCTGCTTTGGCCCAAAGAACCAGGGCCTTAGTCCAAAAGAAGCGGAAAAACAGGCCAAAAGGGCTCTGGAGCATGTGGGCGTGCCGGAGGAACTGTTTGACAAGTCCCCTTTTGAGCTCTCCGGCGGCCAGAAAAAACGGGTGGCGATCGCCGGCGTCCTGGCCATGGATCCCAAGATCCTCATACTGGATGAACCCACAGCGGGTTTGGATCCGGCCGGACGGGATGAGATCCTGCGGCAGATCGCGTCCCTGCATGAGACCCGGGGGATCACGATCGTGCTGGTCTCCCACAGTATGGAGGACATTGCCCGCTATGTGCAGCGGATCGTGGTGATGAACCAGGGGCAGATCGCTTTTGACGATATCCCCAAACGGGTCTTTTCACATTACAGGGAATTGGAGCAGATGGGGCTGGCCGCGCCGGAGATCACCTATGTGATGCACGACCTTAAAAGCCGGGGCCTGGATGTGGATGTGGAGGCGATCACAGTGGAGGAGGCAAAGAGGAGTATCTTGAGAGCGTTAAAGGCAGTGAGAGAAGAGGTGCGGACATGATCCGGGACATCACACTGGGGCAGTATTATCCGGCCAAGTCGGTGCTCCACCGGCTGGATCCCCGGACAAAATTCGTGGGCACATTGCTGTTTGTGATATCTCTGTTTTTGTTCCACACATTTCCCGGATACGGGGTCGCCACCGTTTTCCTGGTCAGCATGATCGCCCTCTCAAAAGTCCCGGTGTCCTTTATGTTCAAGGGGCTGCGAGCGATCTTTGTCATCCTGCTGATCACAGTGGCGTTTAACATATTCCTTACGCCGGGCCGGGTGCTCTGGCAGCTGGGCTTTTTGAAACTCACTTATGAGGGGCTGATGCAGGCGGGGCGGATGGCCATACGGCTGATCTATCTGGTGGTGGGCTCCTCGATCATGACTTTGACCACCACGCCCAATCAGCTGACAGATGGACTGGAAGATCTGATGCGTCCGTTGAAGCGTATACGCGTGCCGGTCCATGAGATCGCGATGATGATGTCCATCGCGCTGCGTTTTATCCCGATCCTGATGGAAGAGACGGATAAGATCATGAAAGCGCAGATCGCGCGGGGGGCGGACTTTGAGACGGGGAATATCTTTCAGAAGGCAAAAGGTCTGGTGCCGCTTTTGGTGCCGCTGTTCATCTCGGCGTTCCGACGGGCGAATGACCTTGCCATGGCCATGGAGGCGCGGTGTTATCACGGCGGGGAAGGACGGACGCAGATGAAGCCGCTTTGTTACAGGGGGCGGGATTTCGTGGCGTATGGCGTGACACTTGTGTATCTGGCGGTGAGTGTTGTTTTCCGGGTAAAGGGGATCTAGAAGATGAAAAAGAGGATCAGGCTGACAGTGGCCTATGATGGGACGGCTTACTGCGGCTGGCAGATACAGAACAATGGCAGGACGATCCAGGGGGAATTGAACCGCTGTCTGGAGGAGCTGCTGGGGCATCCGGTGGAGACGATGGGGGCCAGCCGCACCGATGCGGGGGTCCATGCACTGGGCAATGTGGCAGTCTTTGATACAGACAGCCGGATACCGGCGGAAAAATTTTCCTATGCGCTGAACCAGCGGCTGCCAGAGGACATCCGGATCCAGGCATCTCAGGAGGTGGATCCGGATTTTCATCCCCGGTATCGTGAGAGTGAGAAGACGTACAGATACCAGATCCTGAACAGGCGGTTTCCGCTTCCGACAGAGCGGCTGTATTCCTATTTCTATCACTATCCCCTGGATGTGGAGAAAATGCAGGAGGCTGCGTCGATCCTCACAGGCAGGCATGATTTTGCCAGTTTCTGCGGGGCGGGGGCGCAGGTAAAGACGACCGTGCGCCTGGTGACCGGCTTTTTGGTGGAGCGGAAAGGGGAGATGGTGTGCTTGCAGGTTTCCGGCCGGGGATTCCTCTACAATATGGTCCGGATATTTGCCGGAACGCTCATAGAAGTGGGGAACGGCGTATACCCGCCGGAGCATGTGCAGGAGATCTTGGACGCTGGGGATCGGGGTGCAGCGGGGCCGACGGCCCCGGCCTGCGGGCTGACGCTGCTGGGGGTCAGATTCTTGGAGGATTGAGAGAGGGGATGGAAAATGGCTTGAGGATCTGTTTGACTTCAGATGATCGATCTGGGCGGGGCCGCTCATCTTTTCAGATAGACACTGAAGCTGCTCCCCGCCCCTTCCCGTGCGCACACCTTGATATACCCGTTCTCCCTGCGCAGGATCTCCCGCGCCAGATACAGTCCGATCCCGATCCCGTCCTCCTGTTGGACCTGTGCGCTCCGATAAAAACGTCCGAAGATCTGGGCCTTTTCACTTTCCTGGATCCCGATCCCCTGATCGGTCACGGTGATGCAGGCATAGATCTCAAACTCCCGCCCCTCGACGGTGATCTGGCTCCCGGCGGGGGAATATTTGACGGCATTGTCCAGGATATTGCCCAGGGCCTCTGCTGTCCATTTCAGGTCATATACGGCCTGGGCATTTTCCGGAAGGGAGCAGACGATCTGGATCTGTTTTTCTTCTGCTCTGGGGATCATCTCCTCCACGGCCCGTTCCACCAGCAGACGGATGGGCTGCTGTACGGGCGTGACTTCCAAAATATCTGTCTCCAGGCGTGACATCTTTACCAGGGCCTGGATGAGGAATTCCAATTTTTTCGTCTGGCTCAGGATCTGGCGGGCCAGTTTTTTGCTGTCTTCATTTTCGGTCTGGTCTTCTAAAAGTTCTGTGTATAGGAGGATGTTGCTTAGGGATGTCCTTGTCTGATGGGAGATGTCGGAGACCAGCTTTTTCATATTTTCCCGCTCCTGCCGCGTCTGCTTTAGGGAGCGCTCTGACATGGTCAGGTACTGTTTCCAGCGGGATTCCAGTCGTGACAATTGTGTTTCATCAAATCTGCTCTCCTCAAAGGTCCCATTGATGGCGGCTTCCAGCATTTCATCCAATCGCCGCAGGGTTTTTCCGGTACGGGATTCAAACATTTTTCTTCCCCCACACATACCCCAGTCCATACACGGTCTGGATGGGGCAGGTCTTTTCTTTTCCTTCTAATTTGCGACGGAGGCGATTGACAGCCACGGAGAGAGCGTTCTCGTCCACGTAATCTGCGCCGTCTGTCCAGATGGCCTCGGCCAGTCGGCTCCTGGAGAGGATCTGGCCGGGATGACGGGTGAACAGGCGCAGGAGCTTTTGGTCGGTCTTGCTCAGAGTCACTTCTTCGCCGTCCGCCAGGAAGACCATCTCCTGAAAACGGAAATGATACCGGGCGTCCGTGTAGTCGGAGGAGATGGTCTCGCCCTGCATCCTTTTCAGTGTCCGCTCCACCCGGGCGCGCAGGACCATCAGGCTGAAAGGTTTGGTGATGTAGTCGTCGGCGCCCAGGGAAAAGCCTGTGACCTGGTCAATCTCCAGGTCGTTGGCGGTCAGCATCAGGACGGGGACGGCGGATCCCTGGCGGATCTCGCGCAGCAGGCCATAGCCGCTGCCATCCGGCAGGTTGATATCCAGGATGACCAGGTCGATGGTTTCTTTTTTCCAGATCTGGCGGGCTTGGGACAGTGTATAGGCCGGGTGGAGAGAGCGCCCTTCTTCTCGGAGGGCGAGGATGATGCCCTGGTTCAGGCTTTTATCGTCTTCAACGATCAGTATCTGGGTCATGCCTTCTCAATGATCCCAAATCCCAGCGGATACGGTCCGGTATGCACGGCGATCGTGGCTCCGATCTGATAGAGGGGGATCTCTTCGATGTCATAGCCCTTTTTCTGCAATGTGTCCAGGGCATGGTCACGGAAAGCCGCGCCTTCTTCGATATCATAGCCGTAACCCACCGCGATGCTGTACCGTTCGACTCCCAGGCCGTGTTCTCCGTTCTCCCTGAGATATGCGAGGAGGAGTTCCAGAGCTTTTTTCGTCGTGCGTTTCCGGCCCCGGTCCGCGCCGGACGGGAAGATCTCACCCTGTTTTAAAGTGATCACAGGGCGGATGTCCAGCACGCTCCCGGCCAGCGCGGCCACCTTGCCGATCCGTCCGCCGTGTTTTAGATACTCCATGTTCCCCACCGTGAAAAAGATCCGCCCCGTGTGTTTGATCTCTTCCAACCGGGTGACGGTATCTGTGTAGCTGACGCCCTGGTCGCGCAGCCTGGCCGCCTCCAGGACATATTGGCCCTGCAGGACCGTGTTGATCGTGGCATCGATGACGGTGATCTCTGCCTGGGGATATTTTTCCAGCAAAAGAGCGCGGGCATTGAGGGCAGACTGCATGGAGCCGCTGAATTTTGTGGTGATGCAGATGCAGATCACAGGGATCCCTGCCTGGGCGAAGGGCAGGAAAGCCTCCTGATAATCCTGGATGGAGGGCATGGAAGATTTCGGATATACGCCCTTTCGATCCACCATCTGCTGATAGAAATCCCGGATGCCGATCTCCACATTTTCTTTCAGATAATGCTCATCGTCAAAAGATACATAAAAGGGCACGACCGTGATATTTTTCTCCTGGGCTAGTTCCGTGGGCAGGTCACAGGAACCGTCGCTGATAATATGAAATGCTTCGCTCATATGAAAAGATCCTTCTTTGCTTGGTCAGTAGTATACCTTATTTTTTGATACTATATAGGATACTACGTTTGGATAAAAAATGCAATCCTATATCAAGGGGAGGACCCGGAAATGAGCTTTGCATTTTTTATGGAAAGATGTATAATAAAAGTAAAAAAAGAGGGAGAAGATGCCAGGAGATCAGAGGATACAGGAGGGCGGATCATGCGTATATTATTAAAAGATGCAACAGTGATCAATGTGTTCACAGGAGAGGCCGCGCGGCAGCACGTATTGATCGGGGAGGACCGGGTCATCGGCGTGGGCGGATATTACACAGAGCAGGATGCGGATGAGGTGCGGGATGTTGCGGGGAAGTTTATCTGTCCCGGGTTTATCGACGGGCATATCCACATCGAGAGTACCATGCTCACACCCGGAGGATTTGCCAGGGCAGTGACGCCCCACGGGACAACATCCGTGGTGGCGGACCCTCATGAGATCGCCAATGTCTGCGGCGCGGCGGGGATCCGCTATATGCTGGAGGCCAGCGAGGGGATCCCGCTGACGGTCTATATCATGCTGCCGTCCTGCGTACCGGCGACTGAGTTCGATGAATCCGGGGCCATCCTTACAGCGGCGGACCTGGAGCCTTTCTACACCCATCCCCGGGTGCTGGGCCTGGCGGAGGTCATGGACTATCCGGGCGTGATCGCCGGGGAGGAGGGAGTACTGGAGAAGATCCGCGCCGCACGACGCCGGGGGCTGGCCGTGGACGGGCACGCGCCGCTCCTTGCGGGAAAAGACTTGGATCGCTACATCGCCGCAGGCATCGGCGACGATCATGAATGTTCCTCGGCCCAGGAGGCCATGGAGCGCATCCGCAAAGGCCAGCGGGTGATGATCCGCCAGGGCACCGCAGCGCAGAACTTAAAAGACCTGCTGCCGCTGTTTGAGGAGCCGTGGGCCCACCGCTGCCTGCTGGCCAGCGACGATAAACATCCGGCGGATCTTTTGGAAAAAGGTCACGTGGACGATATGATCCGCCAGGCTGCCCGCGCCGGAAAAGACGTGATCACGGCGATCCGGATGGCCACACTCTGGGCGGCTGGATGTTTTGGGCTTAAGGACGTGGGCGCGGTGGCTCCGGGTTATAGGGCGGATCTTCTGGTGCTGGACGATCTGGATGGGGTCAGCGTGCGCGATGTGTATCACGGGGGAAAACGTGTGGTGGAAAATGGTCATCTGATCCCGTGGGAGAGCGCAGCTGTCAGACCAAAGCTTGAGCGGGCTGTGCGCAGCTCATTCCATCTGACACCCCTCTGTGAAAAAGATTTTTACATCGAACAGACCGGCATCCAGAAATGCCGTGTGATCTGCCTGCGCAGCCACCAGCTCATCACGGAAGAATGGATGACGGACATCGACTTTAATCGGGAAAACGGCGTGGACATCTCCCGGGATATCCTGAAATTGGCCGTGATCGAACGACATAGGGATACGGGACACAAAAGTCTCGGTCTGATCAAAGGCACCGGTATGCACAGAGGGGCGGTCGCCGCGTCAGTTGCCCATGATTCCCACAACCTGATCATCATCGGTGCAGATGAGACATCCATGGCGGCGGCGGGCAACCGTGTCCGGGAGATGGGCGGCGGCTGTGCGGTGGCAGACGGCAAAAGTATCATCGCGGATATGTCCCTGCCGATCGCGGGCCTGATGACGGAAGTGAGCGCCGCCCAGGCCGCCCGGCAGAATGAGGAACTGCGGGAGAGTGTCCACCGTCTGGGTGTGCCCCGGGATGTGGAGCTCTTTATGGCGATGGCGTTCGTCAGCCTGCCGGTGATCCCTCATATCAAAATGACCACGAAAGGGATCATCGATGTGGACAGGCAGCAGATCGTGCCGTTGGCAACGGGTTCCAAGGGATAAAAAAAGGATAAAAAGTCTCCGCCAATCCCCCCCGGGGGGTTGTGTAGGAGCTTTTTTTTTGATACATTTAAAATATATTTTTTACGAAAGATCTTTTGGATACGGGAAAGGAGCATACAAGACATGGCATTTACGATAGGCAATCTGACAGCAGACCCAGGGGAAAAACTCAGCCAAGATCTGTTCTTAAATAACGGGGAGTTCAAGCTCCCGGCCACGATCATCCACGGCGAACAGCCGGGGAAGACCATGCTGATCACAGCCGGCGTCCACAGCGCGGAATATGTGGGCATCCAGGCGGCGATCGACCTGGCGCGGGCGATGGATGTGAAAAAGGTAGCCGGGACGGTGGTGATCTTAAAAGTCTTAAACCGTCCGGCCTTTGAACAGAGAAAAGGCAGTTTTGGGCTATCCGACGAAAAGAATCTAAACAGGGTCTTTCCCGGCGATCCAGACGGTACAGAGATGGACCGGCTGGCTTATGCGATCGTCCAGGAGGTCTTTCCGGCCGTAGATTATTACATCGATCTGCACAGCGGTGATGACTATGAAGAGCTGACCCCCTATGTCTATTATGCCGGTGTGGCCAGTGAGGAGGTTGCGGCTCAGTCCCGCCAGATGGCGGCGTGGGTGGACGTGCCCTACATGGTGCGCTCCGGCGTGGCTTCCGGGGGCGCATACAACTACGCAGCCTCCGGCAAAGGGATCCCCAGCATACTGATCGAGCGCGGGGGGATGGGTGCGTGGACCATGGAGGAGGCCCGTTCCACCAGACGGGACGTGCACAATATCCTCTGTAATCTGGGGATCTACCAGGAGGAGAAAGATCAGCGGAGATACTATCCCCTGGACGTGGTGGATGTCCGCTACCAGTGTGCCTCCCACAGCGGCTGCTGGTATCCGGAAAAAAAAGCGGGGGACATGATCTCCCAGGGGGAATATCTCGGTGAGGTGCGCAACTATGAGGGGCATCCCGAGGAGGGGTGTTGGGCCGAGTTCGATGGTGTGATCCTCTACCAGGCAAAGTCTCTGCAAGTCATTGAAGACGGGCCGATGATCACATACGGGCGGATCTCCAGGGAATTTGACAGCCGCAAAGAGCGGATCACGAAATATTGGGGAAAGAGGAGCGACAGCTTTCTGGAACAGAAGCGGTCGGAACTGCACAGCCCGCTGGCCGCACGGTGGCGCGAGACGATCTGCTCACGGCTGCCCCAGGGGCGCAGTCTGAAGATCCTGGACGTGGGCTGCGGCGCGGGTTTCTTTACGATCCTATTGGCAAAAGAAGGGCATGCGCTCATCGGCACGGACCTGACCCCGGAGATGCAGCAGCGCTCCGTCACGCTGGCAAAAGAGGAGGGAGCGGACTGCCAGTTCCTGGTGATGGATGCGGAAGCCCTGGATTTCCCGGATGAGACTTTCGATGTGGTCATATCCAGGAATCTGACCTGGACCCTGCCCCATGCGGAACAGGCTTACGGGGAGTGGGTGCGGGTGTTAAAGCCGGGGGGCATGATCTTGAACTTTGATGCAAATTATGGCCTGAGTAATTTTGCAGACACATCAACGCTGCCCAAGGAACATGCCCATCACACATTGGGCGATGCGATGATGCAGGAGTGCGAGGACATCAAACGCCAGCTCCCGATCAGCACCTATAACCGTCCGGCGTGGGATATCTCCGTCCTGGGCCAGATCGGGATGCGTGAATTTGCTCTGGATTTGGATATGGGAAAACGGATCTATGTGGAAAAGGATGAATTTTATAATCCGACACCCATATTTATGATCAGTGCGAAAAAAGGGTGTTAAATTTAAAATTTGGAGAAAGCGTAAAATGGAAGTGATCATCATGCCAGTCAATGAAAAAGAGTTAAATTGCAATCTGTTTGATCAGCTAACTCTATTGGAAGACATTGAAAAAGTTGCAAATGAAACACAAAATATTGAAAAAGTCCTGGAAATGATCGCGTGGAAAAGGCAGCAGGTTGAGCGAAAACTTTACCAACAGCCGCCGTTGAGCAAATAACATCTAAACGCAGGGAAGTGTAAAGTCTCAAAAACAAGACTTTGCACTTTTTCCTGCAGGCAGGATATGATATTGGAGTCTAATTTTTATGTGATCGGATCGGTTTGATCGATGTGGCAGGATCAGGGATGAGAAACTTAGTGGTATACGAAAGAAGTTAGGGGAGCAGTAGAGCGTGTTTGAAAAATGTTGGAGCGTTGACAAAAAACATTGTACGGCAACTAAATACGATCGTAATTAAGGAAGCATACAAAAAAAGATCATGTTTAATATCAAGTATCTGGAATACTTTATCGTAAGTGCAGACATGGGTTCATTCAGCAAAGCCGCCGCGATCCTATACACCACTCAGTCCAACGTCAGCAAAGGGGTCAGGATCTTGGAGGAATACGTGGGGGACCAGCTCTTCGTGCGGCAGGCCAAGGGGATCGCGCTCACGCCTCAAGGGAAACACGTTTACAAATACGCCAGCCAGATCATGGAGGACATGGACGCTTTAAGAGACCTGACGAAGAACGGCGAGGAAAAGTGGATCCATATCGCCACGAATCCCAGCTCCTGGGTGGCGGACCGGTTTGTGGAATTTTATAATGTCCATTGTCAGGAAGACCTGCATTGGCAGATATTTACCGCCAGCGTGGAGGACATCATGCGCCGGCTGGCCGACTACAAAGACGAGCTGGGTCTGGTGTATGTGCTGGAGAGCAAAAAAGCGTCTTTCCAATACATGCTCTCCCGGAACCATCTGGAATTTACGCCCCTGACCCGGGCGACGCCGATGATCTATCTGGGAAAAGGGCATCCGTCCTTTGGCGCAGAGACCCTGACGGAAACAGAGATGGAAAAGCTGCGGTTTGTCCAGGGTTACCAGGATGTGTTCAGCCAGAACGACCACTGGAAGATCCAAAACGGCAAGGGCCAGGAGATGCCCCGCAGGAATGTGGCGGTGGTGACAAACAGCGATTACATCATGGAGCGGCTGTTGCTGAACAGTCAGATGGCCAATATCAGCACCGACTATCTGACGGACGATGAGCACCGGATCGTGGCGGCGGGCATCCCGCTGGAACAGGGGGACGATGAGGTCGTCTTCGGCTATATGAAAAGGGAAAAAGAAGGATTGAGTACATGGACGGAGGCATTTATCGGCTATATCCGGAACACATTGGAGGGGTAAAAATATGGAGTTCACATCAAATTATGAGAGACAATGTGAAGAATGGCGGCAAAAGATCGCGCAAATGGACATCGGGGATATCTGCAGGCGGGTCCCGGAGGTGGAGGTTACAGAAGAGGCGCTGCTCTTGTGGCATTTCGGCCGGCAGTTTGCGGTGGACCAAAAGACCGGGGCTATCCGGGTGGTCTCAGACGACGGGCCGCTGTATGCCATATCGAAGCTGAACATCTACACGCTTTTTTGGTATGCCAAAGAAGGGGCCAGACGCGGCGGACAGTGGGTCACATACAGGGAGCTCAAAGGCGCGGCGCCGTTTGGGCCGGCATTTCAGAGAGGGACGATGGAGCCGATCGCGCTGACTTTTTCCGGGCGGGCGGATCTGCTGGATAAGGCAGTGGAAAAGCTGCGGGGAGAGAAACTCTCGGCGAACAGTTATCAGTTGTGGGCGTTTAGGTGTATACCGGTGCGGCTGAATTTCTGGGATGGGGATGAGGAGTTCCCGGCGCAGGTGAATCTGCTGTTTGACAGCAATGCCACCGAGTTTAACCATGAGGAGAGCATCGCGACGATCGCCGCGGAAGGGATGTATCAGCTGGCGGACGCGGCTGGATTGGAGCTGAAGGGGAGTCCGTTTGTGCGGTTTTGAGATTGGAAAAGAAGTATAGATAGAGGATGCGCGTAAGACCGCCGTTATGGATCTGGGATTCCATGCGGCGGCCTTGCTGTTTTAGAGAGCGTTAGATCTTCTGAAGATTTTTGCTGACATGGATGGTGTAGTACGCTATAATGAAAGGCAAAAGTATCTATGAGTTTTGAAAAGGAAGAGTAGGCATGGAGTATAGCGCGAGCGCGACCAAACACCTTTTTTGGTTTGTTGAGACGAAGGAGACGGCCCGGCTCCTCGAAGACCATACCATGGATGAGGTCAGGCAGATCATCGTCAATGAAAATCTATACCAGCAGAAATCGCGGGCCCGGCTGATCGATGAATTTGGATGCATCCGAAAAAGGCTGGAGCTGCTGCCGGGCGATCTTCGCAAAATGATGATCACGGCGGATATCCATACTGGGAAGCTGGTGGCATTCATCGGATGCATGGCGGCGGACCGGTCGCTTTTCGAGCTGGTGTACGAGGTGTATCGAAAGAAATTATATCTCGGCGAGCCGCGCATCACGGATGCGGACTTGAACGTTTTTTTTAAGGACAAGAGGGAGCAGAGTGAGAGAGCGGCGGCGTTTACAGAGGCATCCATAAAGAAACTAAAACAGGTATATTGTAAATATATGTTTGAGGCGGGGCTGCTCACCGGGACCGTTTCAGAAAAGCAGGTGTCCAAGCCCTATATCGATCCGAGACTCAGATCGGCGCTTCAAGAAAATGCGATGGAGAGATATCTGGCGGGACTGACGGGCCAGCCATGATGAAAGGGAGAGAGAATGGAGATCAACGAGCGTTTGGATAAGATCTGGGAGCGGATCTCGGATGAGGATTTTCGGGCAGACAGAGGCGTTGCCAATGAAGTCCGCTATTATGTGTTCGAGTATGAGCCTGTACACGAGCTCATGGTCCGAGGCAAGGTAAAGGCGTTGAAAAAACAAAACGATCCGGAGGCGGACGGATTTCGTCTCATAGAGTACGATCTCTATGAGATGATGATCCAGATCCTGGAGGAGAAAGGGTATCTGGAAAAATGCACATGGTTTGAAGAGCAAAAGGGCATGGATTATCTGTACAGGGCGGTGACAAAGACGCTCAGGCTCACAAACGACGACAACCGGATCGTGGCGCGGATCCTGGAAGACACGCCCAGGGACGCGGTGGTGTTTTTGACGGGGGTGGGAAAGGCCTTTCCGTTTGTCCGCGCCCACAATGTCCTGAACAACCTGCATCAGGTGCTGGATGGGGTGCCGGTGGTCATGTTTTATCCCGGGGTCTGGAACGGCCAGAGCCTCCATTTATTCGGGACGGTCACAGATGGAAATTATTACAGAGCGTTTCCGCTCATTATATAGGAGGACGGCAGATGAAGATCCAGGATATGTTTGAAAAAAAGATCACCCGCGAGATCAAAGGTGTGATCAAGGTGGGGCAAAAAGACGATGAAAATGTATACCAGGAGCTGGACGAGTATGTGGTGACCGCGGAGCTGGAAAAATACATGGACCGATTCTTCGACGCATACAGCAGGAGCATCACGGGAAGAACGGACAACATGGGCGTGTGGATCTCTGGCTTTTTTGGAAGTGGTAAATCCCATTTTCTTAAGATCTTGTCCTATATCTTGAGCGGTCGCACGGTGGAAAACGATGCGGGCGAAAAAAGAGAAGCCGTCAGCTTTTTTACCCAGGGCGTAAAAGTAAAAGACGACGGACTGAAAAACAAGATCGGGAAGATCGCCGCAGAGAGCGGGAATATCGACGTCATCCTCTTCAATGTGGACTCCAAGAGCGCCACCGACTCCAAGATCAATAAAGAAGCCATCAAAGATGTATTCATGAAAGTATTTAACGACCATCTCGGATACTGCGGTTCCATCCCTTTCCTTGCGGATTTCGAACGCAGGCTGGATGAACAGGGGCAATACAAAGCCTTCAAGGCAAAGTTTGAAGAAATCGAGGGAACTTCATGGGAAGAGGGCAGGGAAGACTATTATTTTGTACAGGACTCGGTGGTCCAGGCGATCATCGACTTAGGGATCATGAGCGGGGATGCGGCGAGGAACTGGGCCGAGCATGCGGAGGAGTCCTACAGCCTTTCCGTTGATAGATTTGCAGAATATGTGAAGAGATATTGCGATAAAAAAGGAGAAGACCATCACGTACTCTTTCTGGTGGATGAGATCGGCCAGTACATCGCTGACGACAGCAAGCTCATGCTGAATCTCCAGACAGTGACAGAAGATCTGGGCACAGCCTGCGGCGGCAGGGCATGGATCATCGTCACTTCGCAGCAGGACATTGATTCGATCACGGAGACCATGGGCGAGGATTTTTCCAAGATACAGGGACGTTTTGCCACCAGGATCGCCTTATCTTCCGCAGATGCGGATGAGGTGATCAAGAAGCGCATCCTCTATAAAAAGGCCGGGGCAAGACCTGCGCTCATAGACTTATACCGGGAGCAGGAGTCTTCCATCAAGAACATCCTCACATTCAGTGAGGGCACGCCGAACATGCCTTTATATAAAGACGCGGAGGAGTTCGCGGACGTCTACCCTTTTATCCCATACCAGTTCGCGCTGGCGGGAAATGTGCTGACCGCGGTCCGTCAGTTCTCGTCCAGCGGCAAGCACCTGGCGGATGGAGAAAGGTCGCTTTTGGCGCTGTTTAAGGAAGCCGCCATGGCTTTTGCGGATGGACCGGCGGGGATACTGATCCCGTTCAATGCATTCTATGGTGCGTTGGACGACTTTATCGACCATACCCACAGGATCGTGATCACCCAGGCCGCCCGAAATGCCCGGCTGGAGAGTTTTGACGTGGAGCTTCTAAAAACACTTTTTATGATCAAGCATGTAAATGATCTCAAAAGTGACGCGGAGAACCTGACCACGCTCATGATCACACGGGTGGACGAGGACCGGCTCACCCTTCAGAAGAAGGTGGAACGATCCTTGAGCGTATTATGCAGTGAAGCCCTGGTGCAAAAAAACGGCGATGCGTACACATTCCTCACCAACGAGGAGCAGGAAGCGGAGCTTCGGATCCAGCATTACAACATCGATCCGAAAGAAGTGGTGGACTATGTTGCGCAGGTGGCCTTCGAGGAAACGCTCACATTCCCCAACAATAAATACAGATACAATGCGCGGTACCAGTTCTCCTTCAACCAGCTGATCGACGACAGGGCGTACAGAAATAACGCATCTCACAAGATCGGCTTAAAGCTCCTCACCGCCTACAGCGGAAAGGAAGATGAGGTGGCGCTGGGGCTTTTATCGTACCAGGAGAAATGTGTGGTGGCGCGTATGTCAGACGCATACCCCTATCTGTCCGAGATCGATGGTATGAAGAAGATCGAGGCGTTTTTAAACGACCCTGCCGCCGCAAATCTGACCGATTTTGAGATCATCAGCGCGAACAAGAGAAAAGAGCGCACGCAGAGGGCCGAGCGGGTCAGCGACTACATCCGTTTTGCGCTGGAGAAGGCGGACATCTATGTGGCAGGCGAAAAGATCGCCACAAGATCCAAGGAT
Source organism: Clostridia bacterium (assembly GCA_910575625.1). Classification (GTDB taxonomy): domain Bacteria; phylum Bacillota; class Clostridia; order Lachnospirales; family Lachnospiraceae; genus MGBC164599. The sequence continues at coordinate 174,415 of CAJTFD010000005.1, read as the reverse complement.
GTGACCGCGCGGATCGGGGAGGCTTTTGAAAGGCTGATCAACAGCGAATATCATAAACTTTCATGCATGGAGACGCAGCCGGACCAGTCGGACATCATGGAGCTTTTAAAGCGGCCGAAAGCGCAGATCTCCATGAGCGATCTGGGATACGGCGGTGGGAAAGACCAGGAGGCCTTAAATTCCGTCATCGAGGAGATCCGGTATGCCGGGAAGAACGCGGCGCAGTATTCCGTGAAGCAGGCGCTGGATCGGTTTATGGAACCGCCCTATGGCTATACGCAGGAAGATATCGAGTTTCTGATCGCCACACTGTACTGCAGGGGACAGATCCGCCTAAAGATCAACAGCGTCATCTACACGCCGGCCAACACGTCCCCGGAAGACGCATATAGATACATGACCAAAAGGGAATTCCGCGAAAAGACCCTGCTTGAGATCAAGGAGGCGGCGCCTCAGCGGCACATAAAAGCGGTCAAAGATGTGATCCGGGAGTTCTACGGAAAGACTGTCACCAGTGATGACCAGGATGCGCTGATGCGGGATTACCGCGCCCATGCGCAGACAAAGAAAGCCGCCATCGAACATATGCTGCAGAATGACTACGGAGCGGGCCGTAAACTTCCGGGCAGGAAGGTGCTTGAAAATGCCCGCCGATTGATAGACGACACCTTAAAGATCAGCGATCCCATCAGCTTTTATAAGAAAGTGGATGAGCTGTGCGAGGACTTTATCGAGGCGGGGCTGGACATGGGCGACCTGGAGAGCTTTCTCGGCGGCGTGCAGAAAGAGAAATTCCTGCACGCGCTGAAAATGTTCAATATCTATGAAAAAAGTAAAAATTATATCTCAGACCAGGCGATCATAGACTACGCGGCGCAGGTGAAAAAGATCCTGAGCCTGGAAAAGCCCTATCCGTTCATCCCGAAGCTGGAGGAATACGATAAAAAGCTGATGGCTGCGATCGCGGAGCTCTTAGACAATGACACGAAACGCATAGAACCGGATGTGTACGCAGACTGGAAGATGGCAAAAGCAAGCGTTCCGGCAGACCGGCCATACGCGCAGCGGCTGCTGGAGAGGATCGATCCGAAATTCGAGGAGCTTATTGACAAGCTCAAGAGCGTCACGGATATCGCCGCCGTGAACGGCATTCCGTCTGAGAGCAACGCGCTCTTGCAGAACTGTCTCAGGATGATCCAGAACGAAGAGGACGCATACCAGGCGCAGCTGGAGAAAAAGGAGCAAAAAGAACAGGAAAAACAGATAAAAGTCATCAAAAATAAACCGGTCTCTTTTCGGACACTCACAGGCAATAAGACCTATTCTATCCGGTCGGAAAAGGATATCGACAAGGTGCTCGATGAACTGAAGGCCGGGTTGAGAGCGCAGTTAGAAGAGGATACCGTCATAAAACTCAGTTAAAAAGAGACACACAAAAAGGGGACACACAGTATGGATAAGGCCGCAATAAAAAATTTCGCCATCGAGGCAAGAAAGATCCTGATGAAGTCAGCCATTACAGAGGCGGGTTTCTATGGGATCACAAAAGATGAATGCAGATCTCCGCTCCAAAAAGGGGCGGACTTTGAAGTATATGAGACCGTGGCGGGCACACAGAACCGGATATTCGGAGAGGACAGGGGCCGCCGCGCCAGTCTTGTGGAAGTCATACAGGAGCGGGGCTTTGACCAGGTGATCGAGGAGACGGCTTATACCTGGTTTAACAGGATCATCGCGATCCGGTTTATGGAGATCAATAATTACCTTCCCACCAGAGTGCGCGTCTTATCCTCCGAGACAGGCAGCGTCACGCCGGACATCGTAACGCAGGCGGACACGGTGGAGCTGGATCTTACAGACAGAGAACGGGACGAGATCCAGAGGGCTAAGAGGGAAAATAGATACGATGATGCATTCCGGATGCTATTCGTAAAGCAGTGCAATGAGCTGAACAAGATCCTGCCGGGACTGTTTGAAAAGACCGATGACTATATGGAGCTGCTCCTCAAGATCACCTATACAGGCGACGGCGTGATCCGCATGCTGATCGACCTCATACCGGAGGATGATCTCAACGTGGAGGCAGAAGGGCAGGTCGAGATTATCGGCTGGATGTATCAATACTACAATACAGAACTAAAAGACGACACATTCGCGAAGCTTAAGAAGAATATAAAGATCACAAAGGAGCGGATCCCGGCGGCGACGCAGCTTTTCACGCCGGACTGGATCGTCCGTTACATGGTGGAAAATTCTCTCGGCAGGGTATGGATCGAACATCTGCGGGCGTTGGACAGCGCTGTGGATGAAAAGTCCAAGGCGGAGGAATTTGGCTGGAAGTATTATCTTCCGGAGGCGGAGCAGGAAGAAGGAGTCGAGGCGCAGCTTGTCGAGATCCGAAAGTCATACAGGGACTTAACGCCGCAGGATATCACATGCATCGACCCATGTATGGGATCCGGCCATATCCTGGTCTATATGTTTGACGTCCTTATGGATATCTACCGCAGTGAGGGATTTAGCGAACGGGAAGCTGTCTTTGACATACTCGAAAAGAACATCCGGGGACTGGATATTGACCGCCGCGCCTACCAGCTTTCATACTTTGCGCTGATGATGAAGGCGCGGGGGTATAACCGTGTCTTCTTTCGCGGGCATGAGAATATGGACGGGGAAAGAGTGCAGGCCGTCCCGCGGGTGTATGCAATCGAGGAGAGTGATCCCATAAACAGAGAACATCTAAGGTCGTTTGGGGCCGGTCTGGATGGGCAGCAGAAAGATAATGCCATGGAGCAGATGAATGGGCTGCTGGATGCTTTGAGGGACGCAAAAGAGTATGGGTCGATCCTGCGGGTGGAGGATTATGATTGGGGATCATTGCGGTCTTTTGTATCCCAAATAGATGACGGAGGACAGATGACTCTTGAGAGTGTGGAGATTGAGCGGTCGAAGAAGTTGTTGGCAAGATTGGTGGATATCGGGGAGGCGCTTGCCGGGAAATATGATGTTGTGGTGACAAATCCGCCGTATATGACAATAGGAAATGGAAGTATAAAATTAGAGAGATATGTGAAGAAAAATTATCGAGATAGTAAGTCAGATATATTTGCAGTTTTTATCGAAAAATGCTTAGATTATAAAAAGAGATATGGTGTTGTAGGGATGATAACCATGCATGCTTGGATGTTCTTAGGTGTTTTTGAAAAACTGAGAGAACGGTTAAAGCATACGAATATAATAAATATGGCTCATTTGGGAACAAGAGCATTTGAAGAAATCAGTGGGGAGGTAGTTCAGACAACAACGTTTACATTTAGGAAATATGGTTTAAGAGAATACAAGGGGAGATTTCTAAGGCTTGTAGATTACAAAAGCCAAGAAAGCAAAGAGAGGGCGTTTTTACAAAGAAGAAATGAATATATCTGTAAAATAGATACATTAAATGCCATTCCTAGAAAGCCCTTATCATATTGGGCAAGCAAAGAAATCATAAGTGATTATAAAAAGGGTATTTCTATGGAGCAATATGCTCCTCCAAAACAAGGATCCACTCTTGGGATTAATGAGCGATTTTTACGATTATGGTATGAAATAGTGGAAAATAAGCGCAAATGGATGCCTTGTCTGAAGGGAGGTGAGTATCGTAAATGGTATGGAAATCACAACTATTATGTTAATTGGGAACATAATGGGAAAGAGGTAAGAAAAACTGGAAAAGCTACGATCAGAAATAGCGATAAGCTTTTTTGTGAAGGGATTTCATGGTCACGTATAACAACACATCCTTCATTTAGGATAATGCTTGATGGCTTCTTTTTTGAAAGTGCATCTGGTGTGTGTTTTCCCAAAAAGGAAGATATTTTATTTGCATTGGGGTTGCTAAATTCATGCGTGATAGGAGCGTTTGCGGAAATTGTAAACCCAACATTAACACTGCAATCCGGTGACGTTGGAACAATCCCAGTAATAAATAAAAATAAAGATGTAGTTGGAAATCTTGTCGAAAAAGCGGTGGAGCTATCGAAAATGGATTGGGATATATTTGAAACTTCGTGGGATTTCAAGCGGCATCCACTTATTCCTTTAATATATGAACAACAGATTTCACAATTTTTTGAACCTCCTATGGAGAAATTTGGCCTTGTACAATGGCATTATGAGAGATGGGAGGATGAATGTAAGAACCGCTTTGAACAGCTCAAAGCAAACGAGGAAGAATTAAACCGTATTTTCATTGATATTTACGGCCTGCAGGACGAGCTGACACCCGAGGTGGAGGATAGGGACATTACAGTTCGCAAGGCCGACTTAGGACGCGACATACGCTCTCTTATATCCTATGCGGTCGGATGTATGTTCGGGAGATATTCTCTGGATGAACCGGGCCTCATTTATGCGGGCGGAGAATTTGATCCGGGAAAATATAAGACGTTCCCTGCCGATAAGGATGCCATCATCCCCATTACGGATGAAGCCTATTTTGAGGATGATATCGTCGGCCGATTTGAGGAATTTATCAGAACAGTGTACGGCGAAAAAAACTTGGAGCAGAACCTTGACTTTATCGCAGACGCCCTTGGCACAAAAGGCACGTCATCAAGAGAGAAGATCCGTAATTATTTTCTGAATAGTTTTTTCAAGGACCATTGCAGCGTCTATTCCGTAACAGGCTCCGGCAAACGTCCGATATACTGGCTTTTTGATACGGGAAAGCAGAATGGATTTAAGTGCCTTATCTATCTGCACAGATATACGCCGGATACGGTCGGGATGATCCGTTCCGATTATCTAACAAAAGTGCAGAGTATGATAGAGAATGCCCTGAAAAATGCCGAGTACGCGATCAGCGAATCATCCAGTGCGGTCGATAAAGCGCAGGCAACAAAGAAAAGGAATAAATATATCAAGCAGCTGGCAGAGATCCGGGCGTATTACCCGGCCCTTTCACATATCGCTCTGCAGAGGATCGCGTTGGATCTGGATGACGGCGTTAAAGTAAATTATGCGAAGTTCCAGGGGATCGAGGTCGGCGGTGATGGCGAGGAGAGGAAGAAGATTAATCTTCTGGCAAAGATTTAGGAGATGGCCCTTTATGTTAAGACAGGATGAAGAAAATATGCAGGGTGAAATTGTTATTTACCGGACAGATGATGATACAAAAATAGGTGTTCGCTTTATAGATAAGACTGTGTGGTTGACACAGGTGCGATTGGTCGAATTGTTTCAAAACAGCAAAATGAATATCAATGAGCACATAAAAATGTTTATGCAGAAGGCGGGCCTAACGAAGAGTCAACTGTTCGGAAATTCCGAATAGTTCAGATTGGAGGCGAAGCGGGAATATCAGAAGCATATAGTACAAAATCTTTCGCCAGCGGAGAACATATTTGCAGACAATAAAAGGAGTAGAGAAAATAGTAAGGAAAAATAATTTTTAAGGGGGGATTTTCTGTGGATATTGAGACGGCCGCGATTTCTGCAATAAAAGATAGGATAGCGTATACTGATAGGTTGTCTCAGTTTATAAATGAAAGAGACAAAGAACCTATTTGGGATGGAGCGATTTATGCTTACAAGAGAAATAGCAGTTCTAATGAAGATATGATAGGTAAAGCTCCAGTACAGGTAAAGGGACGAGCAGTAAAGTCCATTGGGGGAGACAAGATTACATATGGTGTAAAAATAACGAATCTGAAACAGTATAGAGATGATGGAGGCGTATTATATTTTGTGGTTGATATTTCTAAAGATAAACAGAAAAAAATATATTATGCGATGCTGTTGCCATTTTTGATAAATCAATATATTTTTATTGCGCATGGCAAATCAATAAATATTATTCTAAAAGAGCTACCAGAAAAAGATAATGATTTTGAGAATATTGTTATCAATTTTGTTAAAGAAAAAAACGGCAGGTCATAAATAAAAATGGAAAAAATTGGACCCTACAAGAAGTTATTGATCTTTTAGGTAAAGATAATGTTTACATGAATATTCAATGTACATGTATAGGTTATGATGTAGATGATCCATTTTCTTATTTAAAGGATAATGAAATATATTTATATGCAGGGAATCGAGATGGGTCTTTAGCTTTTCCTGTGGAGCGTATTGAGTATTTTGATATGATGGCTCATGAATCGAATGTATCTATTTCTGCTAATGGGCATCAATATTATGATAGAATCAAAGTTGAACGTCATAAAGATGGAAGAGTGATCATCTGTATGGGAAAAAGTTTGAGATATTTGTCCGAAGCGGGTGAGATGACATTTCAATGTAATTTGGAGGGAAATCTTAATGAACAAATTGATACTCTTAAATTTATCCTAGATTTTATTGATGATGAAGGATTTTACATCAATGATGTTAGATGTCAAATAGAGTTTTCAGAAGAAGGACTGAAACAATTTGATAGGGAAGCCGTGAAAAGTAAGTTGGATTATTTTTTGCTCGTCAAAAAGATGCTTGATAAATTGGAGATTTCGGAACCATTAGAATTAAATCAAGCGACACAAAAGCAAGAAAATTATATCCGGATGTTGATTAATTGTCTGCTGTATGAAAAGAGAGCGGGATTTAAAGAAAAAGGTGACATTCCACCAATCGGTAGAATTGCAATTGGGAATCTTCAAATAATGCTTCTGTTTCGGCAAATGGAAGATGAAAGATACGAAATATATGATTTTTTTAGGTATAAAATTTATTGTAAGCATGATCGGAAAGGAAATGATGATACGTCACAATTTTGTATACTTACGGCAGAGGATTATTTAAGAACTTCCAATCTGGATAAGGATGCAATTGAAAAATCATTAAAGGAATACAGAAATGCAATTCATTTTCAGAGGGTAACGGAGTGCATTCTTGAAATGTTAAAAGCATATGATAGGGACAAAAAACGAGATGATCTCTTAGATATGGCAGTAAATCTGAACTGCTGGCTGTTAGAGGAGGATTCTGATAATATTGTACATAAAATAAATCTTTATCAATGCTACAAACGTCGGAGGGAGTTGAATGATGAAGAGATTGAAGAATTAAATGAGATATTTCTGAATAATGAAGATAATAATGGAATCAAGGCGTCTGTTCAGATTCTTTTAAACAATAAACGATTGGCAGATATATTTACGAATAAGTTAAGTGAAGGCGAACAGGATGCTCTTTTAAATTATCCTATATACAATTTATATAAGGAACTGAAATAATGCATTTACAAAAAATACAAAACAAACTAAACATCCTCCTAAATGGTTTCGACCGAAAAATTGTTTTCTGGTACGACGATGACGCATTATACGAGGATGAGATTGATCAGCAGCAGTCATCTGGAGACAATAAGGTGTTCAATCTTACCGGGAACAATAATTTTGCGGCGAAATTATTGTTGGAGTACCAGGATCCTACAATAGGCTATTTGTCCTATGCGCCGTTTGCGCGCCCAAAGGACAGAGAGAAATGCTAAATTATATTTTTGATCCGGCAGTGAATGAAAGGGTGGTTAAGTGACGATTGAAGAAGTTTTGGCATTTGACGAGATGCAGATATTTGACCGAAAGAGCATTCATATTGAACCAAGATCATTGGCGGTTACGATTGTTGCCTTTGCAAATGCAGATGGCGGTACGGTTGCTCTTGGCATTTCGGATAAGACCAGAAGGATAGAAGGGACAGATTATGATATCCGGCGATTGAATGAACTGCTCACAGTTCCATATGATCTCTGTGAACCGACTGTACAGGTGGCTATAGAAAAAGTGCCATGCATTGATGACAAAGGCCGGGATAACCATATCGTATTGATGCATATAGAGCCGAGTTCCCATGTACATGCAAACCAGGCAGATGAAGTTTATCTGCGTGTAGGGGACAAGTCAAAGAAATTGGGATTTAATGACCGCTTGCAGCTTACATATGATAAAGGGGAAAGATTTTTTGAAGATAAGCCGGTGCCGGAAGCTGAACTGGATGATCTGGATATTGATCTTGTTCGGGAATATATAAGAAAGATTGGATATCAAAAAGATGCAATGGCATATCTGATGGAAAATAAAGGATTTGTAAAAAAGAAAGAGGGGAAGATGCAGATCAGTACCGCGGCTATTCTGCTGTTCGGAAAAGATCCACAAAACTTCTTCCCGCGTGCCCGCATACGTTTTATACGGTATGATGGGACGGAGGAGCGCTTTGGCGCTGAAATGAATGTGGTCAAAGATGTGGTCTTTGAAGGAAATATCCTGAAAATGGTCATGGATTCCATTGCCTATCTTGACACACAGATAAAAGAAAAGATTTATCTTGGAAAGGATGGGTTATTTGTCACAGAAGAGGAATACCCGAAATTTGTGCGGCAGGAGATCATTGTAAATGCAGTGACCCATCGGGCATACAGTATAAGCGGGACGGATATCCAGATAAAGATGTTTGATGACCGTATCGTGGTTGAAAGTCCGGGAAAACTGCCTGGGCTTGTGAGGGCAGACAATATCCAGAGCACGCATTTTTCTAGAAATCCCAAGATTGCGGAATTTTTGAAAGCATATAGTTACGTCAAGGAATATGGAGAAGGCGTAGACCGTATGTGTAGGGAAATGTCAGAAGCTGGCCTGCAAGGGCCGCAATATTATACAAATGCATTTTTATTACAGACGGTCGTTTATAATAAAGAAAAACCAACTTTTGACTCTAAAAAGCTGGCTATTCAGGACGAAAGATCAGCTATTGGACACAAAAAGCTGTCTATTGAAATTTTGAGATCAGCCATTAAAAAGCAGAATTATAATGAACCGACCATAAAAAACTTGATCGCGATTTATGATGCGATAGAGACAGATCAGATTTTTGGTGCGCCGGAAGTGAAAAATATACTAAAATGTTCAATGTCTACTTCGAAGGAGATCATGAAAAAACTGAGAGATATAGAAGTGGTAAGAAGCGTTAAAGGAAAGGGGAAGGGAAAATATAGATTTGTAAATAGTGAGGAAATAGAAAAATAGATATACCGATATGATAGGGAGAGAGAGCAGATGCATCTACAAGAAATACAAAACAAACTAAACACCCTCTTAAATGGCCCAGGTCGGAAGATCGTCTTCTGGTACGACGACGATGCGTCATACGAAGACGAGATCGATCAGCTGCAGTTATCCGGCAGCAGTAAGATACTCAAACTTACCGGAACCAATGATTTTGCCGTAAAGCTATTGCTGGAACATCAGGATCCCACGACAGATTATCTGGTCTATGCGCCATTTCCGCGCCCCAAGGACGAGGAGGATTTTTTAGCGGATATCTTTTATTATGCAGAGCATTTTTATTCGGATAAGCTCATGCAGCTGATGCGCGATCTGAACATTCCGCCCAAATATCAGGATGAGGTGAAGAGATACAAGGAGTTCTGGTCAGGCGATGATCTGAAAAGATTTAAGGCTTTTGGGATCGAGACATATACCAATGAGAGCATAGAGCTCGGCATTCTCTGTGCGCTTGCGGGTGCCCAGACGTTAGATTTTGAAGAGATGCTGCGCAAGACGATCCTTGCCGGATGGAGGGATAACAGCATTATGGAAAGGATGGAGGATCTGAAGATCGCCCCGGCATTCTGGAGGTCTTGTGAGAAACAGTTTGGTTATAGAGATCCTTCCCCGACTCTCTGGAAATTCCTACTGACGATGCTCGTCACGTATATGGACGCGCAGATGAACGGAAATGCGCCAAAGCCTTGGAAAGCCCTCGTCTCCGGAAGGAAAAATGATGCGGTGGTCTTTATCAAAAATCTGATGAACAACGATGAGTCGAAAGCTTTTTATGACAGATCTGCCGAACAGGCTGCAGATGAGCTGCATGCGTCCGCGCTGATCGCTCAGATCCCTCTTGCGGACGTGCTGTCCTCGGATGCGCTTGCGGATCTTGACGAAAATATGATCAGCTGGATTGCGGCGAAACTGGAGGATCAGACGCTGGATGAAAAGATTTCCGGCAAGACGATCCCTGAGATCTGCCACATCCGTTCAAAGGCCGGATATCATTATTCCACCGCCTATAAAGAGACATATCAGATGCTCACAGCGGCCTATCACGTACTCAAAGAGGTGTCTCTGCATAGATACCAGTCCACGATCGAAGAGGCGGTGGAGGATTATGTGGATGGCACATATCGGATCGATACGTATTACCGCAGATTTTATTACTATCTGGACCGGGTGGGGATGGATGTGAGGATTGAAAAGGTACAAGATCTGGTTGAAAATATGTACACCAATAAATACCTGACGGATCTTGCATATAAATGGAATCAGCTGCTTACAGATGAGGCGTATCATTCCTATCCGGGCGTGCGGCAGGAAGATTTTTTTGAGCATTATGTAAAACCGTTCATGAATGAGACCAGAGGAGGGCGGGTGATCGTCATCATTTCTGACGGCATGCGTTATGAGTGCGCAAGAGAGTTTTTTGATGAGCTGCTTCTGGATGAAAAGTGCGACGCGAAGATTGGATATATGTTGGGCGTATTGCCGTCGGAGACCACCCTGGGCATGGCCGCGCTCCTTCCCAATAAGGAGATCCAGGTGAGCGGTTCTTTGGAGATCTCTGTGGATGATCGGTGCTGTAAAAACAGCATGGAAGACCGGCAGAAGATCCTGCAGTCTGTCGTCCCAAGATCCGCCTGCTATAGCTCCGATAGGATCTTGCAGGCGAAAAAGACGGAGATAAGAGAGCTTTTTCAGGATAAGGATCTGGTCTATATTTACCAGGATCAGATCGATCAGCGGGGGGAAGGGCAGAGGTCGGACAATGAAGTGTTTAACGCCTGCCGGGAGGCCATCGACGAGATACAGAGACTCATAAGAAGGCTGACCGGGTATATTTCCAACACAAGATATCTGGTCACAGCCGACCATGGATTTATATATAAGAGGGACAGACTGCCCGAAAGCGATAAGATAAAGATGGAAAATATCCCGGCAGGGCTTCAGAATAAACGTTACCTTTTGTCCGAGGAGCCGATCCAAAGCGACGCGCTGATCAGCCGATGCATGACGTACCTCAGCAAGGTAAACCGTACCTATGTGACAACGCCGATGGGCGCGGATATCATCAAAATGCCCGGAGGCGGGCAGAATTATGTGCATGGGGGCTCATCGCTGCAGGAGATGGTCGTGCCGGTCATCAAGGTGAATACTTTTAAAGGAAAAAAAGACACGGGTCTTGTGAATGTGGAGCTTTCAAGTTTTAACCGGCGCGTGACAGGGATCGAGGTAAAGCTTGACTTTATGCAGATAGATCCGGTCTCGGATATCGTAAAGCCGCGCAGGCTCCAGGCATTTTTTACAGATGCCGGCGGAGCGAAGATCAGCTTTCCGGTCCCGATAACGGCCGATATAAAGTCTGCGGATGCGAAAGACCGTCTGATCCGGGAGAAGTTCACGTTAAAGAGCGGCAGATACAGCCGGGATCAGGAGTATTTTCTCGTGATCGCGGATCAGGATGATGAAGGATGCGAGCTGCACAAATATAAGTTTGAGATTGATATTTCGCCCACAGATCCTTATTTATCCTGAACGTATCGAAGAGCTCTTATTTAAAGCGTCAACTCTGCGATATACGAGGACGGCTATCTGGATGTGCACGAAAAACTGGATCAGATATACATCATGAGGAACTGAACGATGAAGTCAGCGGCCTCAAAAAGGCTGGCTCAGTTTCCATACTTTTGATGTAGAAATGGCCATTGATGACTTAAAAGAAATTTATGAGCAAAAATGTAGTGAAAGATGCTAAAGCACTATATGTAAAGACAAACAAAAACCCTGTCACTCCCGATCGAGGACAGGGTTTTTGTTTATCTAGAGCGTATTTGAAGATCCATTTACGCCATCCGTACGCCCCACTTTACAGAAATATCTGCCCCTCATCCAGGTCATATGGGCGCGTCGGCATTTTCATCTGTGGATGTATCTTCGCCGCCGGTGCCTTCGCCGCCGGTATCTTCGCCGCTCGTATCGCCTCCTTCTCCTTCGTCTTCCGTACTGCTGTCCGCATCCCCGCTGTCATCGCTTCCCAGGTCGGGGGTATCAGCGGCAGTGCCATCTTCGTTTTCGCTGACCCCGGTCTCTTCCGGTGTGGGCGTAGCGGATTCCGTCGGTGTGGCGGAAGGCGTGGGCGTCTCCGTGGGTGTGGGCGTCACGACCCCGGCGTGGTTGCCGTCGCAATAGCTGGTGGGCAGTGTTGCCGTCTCAAAATATTCGGTGACGGTGGGGCAGCCTCCAGAGGGCATCTTGCCGGTCGCCGAGCAGACGGTGGCTTTTTCCACGCTGTCAGGCATGGTAAATTCTTTGTATTCCAGGTCTTCGTGGATGCGCGACATAATGCTCTTCCACAAGATCTTATGGTAATTCCGGTACATATATTCATCCGGTAGTTTTTCGTTGTTGTCATAGCCGGACCACACGGTGCAGGTGTAGTAAGGTGTAAAACCGGAGAACCACAGGTTGTCGTAATACTCGGTGGTCCCGGTCTTTCCCGCTACGGGCATGTTGGATAGCTGGACGGATGTTGCAGTACCGTATTTGACAACATCCTGCATGGCGTTGGTCAGAAGCCATGCGGTAGCTTCCCGGGTCACCGTGGTGGAGGCTGTGGTCTTATCGATGATCACATTTCCGTCGGTATCGGTGATCTTGGTGTAAAAGGTCGGCTTGATATATTTTCCCGAATTTGCGATCGTCGCATAGGACGCGCACAGTTCCAGGTTCGTCACGCCGCGGGTCAGGCCGCCCAGAGCCATGGACTGGTACAGATCCGACCACACATCCCCGTTTTCTTGGACTTCCCGCTCGATCACGGTGGTGAAGCCGAAGTTGCGGATGTATTCATAGGCCAGCTGCGGCGTTATTTCGGTGAGGCACTTGACGGCCACCACGTTGACGGAGTCCTGGATCGCTTTGCGGATCGTGGTCGGACCGCGGAACGTGTTGTCGGCATTTTTGACCGGCGCGCCGTCGTCGTATTTGAAAGGCTCATCCACGTAGGTGGTGGCCAAGGTCTTATTCAGCGCGTCCAGGGCCGGCGCGTACACACAGGGGATCTTAAATGTGGATCCCGGTTGCCGGGTGGAGTCGGTGGCGCGGTTTAAGGTCAGGCTGGCTGATTTTTCACCGCGGCCCCCCATGATCGCTTTCACATGGCCGGTCTTCTGGTCGATGATCGTCAGGGAAGACTGGGGCTGCGGGATAAAATTCACCCGCTCTGCCACCTGTGTGCTCCCATCCGCTAAAATCGTCTCCCGATACCGGTCCACATAGGACTGCCCCTCCTCCGGGGAGTCGAACAGCAGGTCAAAGGAAGGGTCTTCGTTGTCCTGGAAATAGATGGTCATCATTTCTTTGCTGTAATTGACTTCCTCTCCCTGGGGATTGAGGACGGTCAGGCTGTAATCCAACGCGTACTCCACATTCGCAGGAAAATTATCTGGATTGAGATACTCCTCATCCACGATCTTCTGGATCTGCGGGTTCTGTGTGGTGAAGATCCGCAGGCCTCCGCTGTAAAGTTTGTTCTCGGCATCCCGCTCGGAATAGCCTTTTAAAGTCTGCAGGTCGTTGATGACTTCGTCTGTCAGATGATCCGTAAAATAAGAATATACGGTGACCTCAGACTCCTCCATCAGGTTGTTGCTCTGGATGCGGTCGTAGACGTTGTCGCCCATGGCCTCGTCAAATTCCGCCTGGGTGATGTACTCTTGTTCCAGCATGTGCTCTAAGACATCCTCCCGCCGGTCGGCATTTTCAGAGGGGTTCAGTATGGGATTGTACAATGTGGGGTTCTGGGTGATACCGGCGATGGTGGCGCACTCGGAGAGGTTTAGATCCCACACATCCTTTCCGAAATACCGCTGCGCCGCAGCCTGTACGCCGTAAGCGCCAGCCCCTAAGTTGATCGTGTTCAGGTAATTTTCCAGGATCACATTCTTGTCGCCTAATTCTTTCTCCACCTGGATGGCCAGGTACTGTTCCTGGAATTTACGCTTGAATTTCTCTATCTGGCTGGACTCGTTGGTCCAGTTGGTAAACACATTGTTTTTCAAAAGCTGCTGGGTGATCGTGCTGGCGCCCTCGGAGAAGTCCATGCTGGTGATCCCGCGGACAGCCGCACGCAGGATGCCGCGCACGTCGATGCCGTTGTGTTCGTAAAACCGCTCGTCCTCGATGGCCACGACCGCATGCTGCATGTCCTCCGGGATCTGGTCCATGGCCACGGGCATACGGTTGGAGTTGGGGGCGGTCAGCTTCTGGAGTTTGTTGCCCTCCTCGTCGTAGACGAATGTGGCGGCTCCCAGAGGGGTGATGTTGACTTCGGAGACTTCCGGGGCGTTGTCGATGATGCCCTTGAAAGAGCCGATCCCCATGCACAGCCCCATGACACACAAAGTGATGAGCGATAAAAATAAGATCCGGATAAAAGACACATTGGCCCGCGTTCCTACCATAGAAGAGCGGGAAGTGAGGGCTTTGCGTTTTTTGAGTGTTGACTGCTTACCGTAGTTCATGCAATTCCTCCTATCTTCTATGGTTTATTATACAAAGGGGGGGCTTTTTCCGCAAGTGTTTATTCTGGAATATTATCCCGGCAGAGCGGCGGGGCAAGTGGGTATGCCTGCGTGTATATCTGGCTGCTGCTGTGGGATATTTTATTTATCGGATGTATCCGGCGAGCGTTCCAGCATCCTCTTGCGTCTGGTCATCAGTCCGCCGATACGCCCGGTGTCTTTAGCGGGCAGACTTTTCCATCCCTTCTCCAGAACTTGATCTAAAAGCCCCAGTTCTTCGGCAATCTCGTATTTCAGTTTTTCCTGGGGCGTCAGTTCATCTAATTTGATCTCTTTTTCCTTTTTTTTGCCCATGATCCATACTCCTTTTTGCACGTTCGTTTCATCAAAAGTATGGACGGTTTGCGTATTTTTATTCATACCAAAAGGGTGTTAGAGTGTGTTTTAAGATCGCTTTATGTTAACTGTAAGCCGTGATCTGTGCCATGAACGAAAAAAGCGACATGAAAAACAGCATTTAGGCCGTGGACGGTTTAAATGCTGTTTTTTATCATCAATAAATCCCCATTACGACTAATAATAAAGTGATCTCCACCACGCTCAGGACGATCGTTATACTATCGGCCGCACTTGCTTTTCCCTCGTCGCCGCCGCACAGCCCGGTGAATACCGGTGCGATCACGCTCATCGGTCCAAAGCTGACAAGGACCAGTGCCTGGCGGATCGCCAGATCGAAGGGGAGCGCGAAATAATAGAAGAGAGACATCAATATGGCGGCGGCATGGCGCACAAGGATGATCTTCAAAATGGAAGTCAGATATGCTCTCTTGAATTCGATGCGGAACAAGAGTCCGATCATCAGCATGGCAAGGAATGTGTTGGCTGCTGCCGCCGGGGAGAGCAAGTCTAGGACCGGCGGCGGGATCTTTATATGTACAAGAGAAAGTGCGATCATGGCCATGTACGTCATCAGCGGCACGCTTGAAAAGAGACGCTTTGCGATGGCTCGCGGATCGATCCCGTTCTTATGCTCCGACAGATACTCTGCGTTGATGGAATATGTACCGCCCGTACACATGATGCTGTTTCCGGCATCGAACAGGCAGGCCGCCACATTTCCCAAGGGCGCAAGGAAGCTCTGGACAAAAGGCAGGCAGAACGTGCCTATATTATAGGCGGGGAGGCAATTCATATAGAATGCCCGCTCTGCGGTGGGTTTTCTCCGGGATAAGAAGGCGCCCGCCGCGATCATGACCATATTGGCGGCGATCCCTAAGAAGATGAGCGCTGCCATGGGGCCGTCAAGACCCTCGACCTTTGAAAAATTTGTGATGATAGCGGCCGGGAGTGTGATATCCAGCAGGATGGTCTTCACGTGTGCCCCGGCTTTCTCATCCACAAGGCTCGTGCTGCGCAAGACGATCCCCATGACGATCACAAGGGTGAGCGAGACCGCTCTTAAAATGACTGCATCCATCTGTATCGGTCAGGGTCGATCATACATGTCCGTAGTAGTCGCGATGGTTTACCACGGAATAGGCGTAGTCCAGCAGTGTCCCCCAGCTGAAGACGGGTAGTTCCACTTCTCTTTGGACGGCTCTCGCAAAGGGCTGCATGCCCGTACATTCCAGCATGATCGCGCCGATATCCGGATTTTTGTCCACGAACTGGCGTGCGCAGTTTACCATCTGCTCTTCCGCCTTATCATAATAAGCTTCCGGGACTTCCGGCCTCTTGTTGGGATTCCACAGGTTGTCGAATTCGGTGACGCCGTATTCATCCTGCGCCCCTGCGATCACATAGTTGCTGTCAGGGTCGATCCCTACGTTCATCAGGTGCTGTTCGGACAGGTACTGATGCTGCGCGCAGATGATCCCAACTTTCTTCTTCGGCCCGATCACCTGCTGGATGAACGGCACCTGCAATAAGCTTGACATAAAGACCGGGATGTCCACCTGGTCGGCTACGTCTTTTTGGAAAAATGCGAAATAACCGCATTCCGCGGCGACGGCCCGACACCCCAGACTTTCGAGTTTCTTGGCCGCCCGGATGACTGCTTCGCGGCACTGGGCGGGGTTTTTGTCGTAGACCAGGGTCTTGTTCGTCACGCCTTCCGCGATCTCGTACTGGATGGGGTAGGGGAAGGCGCTGGGATTGCGCACATCGCCGGGGAAGCCCGGGTAAGCGTCGTTCAATAAGATGATGCCGAGGCCCATGCCGTAGCATACGTGTACACCGCGTGCTTTGATATAGTTGATGCTCCTGTCTCTTTCCTGCCAGATCATTTCTATTCCTCCTTGTGTTTGTGATGTGATCCCTTGCGGAGGCGGTGTATCTGTTGTTGGGATGCAAAGATCTTAATAGGGGATCTTGGACGAGATCTTCAGGGCGTATTTCGTCACCTCTTGTGATATGCGGCTGATGTTTTCCTCATCCATGCGCTGGAGCGGGCCGGAACAGCTGATCGCTGCGATGGGTGCGCCGACCGCATTTAAGATGGGCGCGGCGATGCAGACCAAGCCGTATTCCAGTTCCTCCCGGTCCAGGGCATAGCCACGCTTTCGGGTGGCTTCCAGTTCGGCCAGGATGGCATCCTTGCTGGTCAGGGTATTTCTGGTGACGGCGGCAAGCTGCGTCTGGTCGAGGATCTGCGAGACGATATCCGGGTCGCGGTGAAAAGCCATGATCGCTTTGCCCACCGCTGTGCAGTACATGGGCAGCCGCGTGCCGATGGTGGTGCTGATGCGCATAGAGTGTTTGCTCTCGCATTTTTCTATATATATGATGTGGTTCTCGTCCGGGATCACCAGGTTCACCGTTTCGCCTGTCACGCTGCACAGTTCGTGGACAAGGGGGATGCAGATGGTGCGCAGGTCTATGTTTACATGGGAAGCGAGTTTATAAAGCCCGATGCCCAAGCGGTAAACGCCTGTCTCTTCGTCCTTCTCGATAAAACCGTTGTTCTTCAGTGTCGTGACGATCCCATAAGCCGTTGATTTGTGGAGGCCGACCAGGGTGCAGATCTCTGTTAAGGTCAGCTGGGAGTTGTCCTCAAAACATTGGAGGATCTTGACTGCACGGTTTATTGACTGGATGGAAGGTTCCGATCTGCTCTTTTGCGCTGTTTCATTGTTATCCATATTTAACCTCGATGCTATTAAAGTGTCCTGGATATGATATCCATTATATGGATTATAACACATGCCCTTCATATTTTAAATAAGATCCTTACATTTGTCTGTAGATACACCATCCTTTCCGGGAATGTTGTGTGGGATATCTCGGAAATAAGTTCTATAATACAGAACATAATTCCGAAATATTTTCAAATATCTCCCCGGTCAGTTTGGACTGAAAATGGATCGATATTTTATGGTTTTCAGTATATAGCATAGGATACGATTTGTAAACAGGTAATTTTGATCGGCTTTGCAGGGGGATTTTTGGGGAAAATATAGAAATCCAACAAAAGGACCAGAATATTTTTATTTTCCTATTGACTTTTTTGTGAAAAAATGTATAATACTGATCATACACACGGAGAGTTCTATAATAACAAATTATTTATGATTAAGTTCTGTAATACAGAACAAACACAGAGAAGGGAAAGGTGGATGAGCATTGAAGAAGAAAACGATCCAAGATCTGATGAAGATGAAAGAGACAGGGGATAAGATCACCTGGATCACAGCGTACGACGCGCCCTTTGCAGCATTTGCGGAACAGGCAGGCATCGAGATGATCTTAGTGGGTGACTCCCTGGGGATGGTGGATCTAGGGTACGAAAGCACGATCCCGGTCACGATGGAAGACTGCATCTCACATTGCCAGTCTGTGCGCAGGGGTGCGCCGAACACGTTTATCGTCGGCGACATGCCTTTTGGGTCTTATCAGGTCAGCGTGGAGAAGGCTGTGGAGAACGCGATCCGTTTCTTAAAAGAAGGGGATACGGATGCGATCAAACTGGAAGGCGGCAAGAGCGTTGTAAAACAGATCCGTGCGATCCGCGAAGCGGGGATCCTGGTCTGCGGACATATCGGTCTCACGCCCCAGTCATCCGGTGTATTGGGCGGACACAAAGCCCAGGGACGTACGGTGGAGAGCGCACGGGCTGTGATCGAGGACGCACTGGCTGTTGAGGAAGCCGGAGCCAGCTTCTTATTGGTCGAGGCAGTCCCGCCGGAAGTGACCGCTTTTATCGCGAAGAAACTGAGCATCCCGGTACTCTCGATCGGAGCCGGCAAGGAATGTGACGGACAGCTGACCATATTCGCAGATACGATCGGATTGTTCCAGGCATTTACACCGAAATTCGTCAAGAAATACTGTGATCTTGCACCGGTGATCGTGGACGCGTACAAACAGTATGTAAAAGAGATCAAAGAAGGCGTGTTCCCGGGTGAAGAGCATGTATACCATGTGATCGGTGATATTGAGCCTTTTGAGGCATTATTTAAAGAGTTTCAGTAAAACTATACATATATGATCTTTAGGAGGAACGAAAAAATGGCGAACATGGAATATCTCAAAGACATGCCCATAGCAGTCCTGGGCGGCGGCAATGTATCAAAAGCGATCGCGGCTGACTGCGCGCTGGGCGGCGCAAAGGTACGCATCTGCGATGTGATGCCTTTTGCAGAAAATTCTCTGCGCAACTTAGACAAAGCCGGGATCAAATTTTACGGCGAGCAGATGAACCTGTACGGTTTTCAGCGGGAAGGGCTTGCGATGATGGAGAAAGTGACCACGGACGTTGCCGAGGCGGTCAAAGGTGCGGGCATCATCGTTGTGGGGACCACGGTTTTCGGCCACAGGCCCATGTTTGAAAAGATGATCCCCCATCTGGAGGACGGTCAGGTCGTGATGCTGTTCCCAGATAACTTCGGCACACTCCTTTTAAGGAAGATGATGCGGGAAGCAGGATGCACCAAGAAAGTCATCGTCGGCGGATGGAGCAGCTCCACATACGGCAGCCGTATTGACATGGCTGGCAAGATCCCCACCAACCGTGTGCGTGTATACTACCGTGCGATCACATTGCGGGGCGCAGCGATGCCGGCATCCGATACGGAAGCATTTATCGAATCCTCAAAATATCTGCCGTCCTTCGACGCTGTCACCTACGGCGACGGCCCGGCTGTGGCCGATACAGTGCTCGATACAGCGCTTTCCAACGTAAACCCAGTGCTCCACTGCCCAGGCGCGATCCTCGGTGTATCCACCATGCAGAATTACGGGCGGATCTTCGGGGATGATAAGAAGAAATTCTCCATTTATTCACACGCATACTGCGAAGGGATCTCCGAAGTACAGTACAGCTTCTATCTGGAAGAGTGTGAACTGGCAAAAGCCATGGGCGTGAGCATCCAGCCATACGAGAAGGAACACTTCTTCTCCCGTGAAAACGTTTTAGGACAGGAATATATGGGCCTTGACTATGTGATCCCATTTGACGAGCAAGATCCGATCCAGTACGGCACCGGCCCATTCACCATGGAAAACCGCTACATCACAGAGGATATCCCGATCGGATGTAACGTGTACAGCCAGCTCGGCCGTCAGTACGGCGTGAAGACGCCGGTCATCGATTCCATGATCGTCCTGGCCGAAGCGATCTTAAAACGCGACCTGTGCAGCACAGGCTACACACTGGATGACTTAGGCATCGGAAACATGAGCAAAGACAGACTGAATGAATATCTGCGCACCGGCGAATAGAACGGAATAGATAAAAAACAGAGCGGAAAAGATCATAAAAAAGAGGACAGCTTCCCCGTCCAGCCGTAAAAAACGGGGAGGCTGGCGCTTTTGATAGGAGGTAGACATGAAAGACCGTGAGGTATATGATGTTGAGCGCAACATCCAATTTAATATCCTGACACCTGAGATGAAAGAGAAGATCAACGAGGGCGCATTGACGATCCTGGAAGATATCGGGATGAAGATCTCAGGCGAGCGCACCCTGGCAAAATTTGCCGAAAAAGGGATCAAACCCGATGCGGACGGCATGACCCGCATCCCCCGTTCCCTGGTACAGTGGGCCCTGGATGTGGTCCCCAAGGAGATCACACTGTACGGCATGGACGGCAATCCCCGTATGCAGATCGACAAGTCCAACCGGGTGTATTTCGGTACACACAACGACATGAACGAGATTGTAGACTACAAGACCAACAAAGCGCGTCCCATGCTCCTTGAAGATATCCAGACGATGTGCAAGATCGCCAGCAACTGTGAAAATATTGATTTCGTCCTATCTGTGGGACTGATCGACGACGTGGATCCCCGGATTCAGTCCCAGATGGCTTTCATCGAATCCTGTAAATACATGGAAAAGACCATCAACTTCTCCACCAACGATGTGGACAGTTTACAGGAGATCATCGACATCGCGGCAGAACTGGCAGGCGGCCATGATAAACTGGTGGAAAGACCGTTTATCTTCAATTACTGTGAACCGATCCCGCCGCTGACACATCCTTTCGAGAGCACAGAGAAACTGTACATTGTCGCCTCCAACGGCATCCCGACTGTCTACATGCCATACTGTATGATGGGAGGGACGGCTCCCATGGATCGGCCGACCACTCTTGCCCAGTGTTTCGCAGAGATCCTGTGCGGGCTTGTGATCACACAGCTGATCCGTGAGGGCACGCCGTACATCGCGGGCTCCATGCCTTCAATCATCGATATGCAGTCCACGATCGCCAGCTATGCGTGCCCGGAATTCCATATGATGGTAGCCGCTTCATCAGAGATGGCTGACTACTATCAGCTTCCGTTCTACGGCACCTGCGGCGCATCCGATGTCCGCACCTTCGACCAACAGTCAGCGGGGGAGATTTCGTATCAGATACTCTCCACCCTTCTCAGCAAAGCCAATATCATCCACGATATGGGCCTGCATGACCATTGTGTAAATATCTGCCCCGCGGCTGTCGTTTGGGCAAATGATAAGATCAATGGCTTTAAGAGTTATCTGCGCGGCGTGCAGGGCGACGTGGATCTTGACCTGATCCGCGACGTGGGCGCAGCGGGAAATTACCTGAGCGAGGACATCACACTGGAGCGTTTCCGTGAAGAAGTGTGGTATCCCCAGATTGAGACACGCCGCAACGTGACGACCGAGGAGTCGGAACTCTACGGGCGTATCGTGGAACGCATCGATACGATTCTCGCGGAAAACCCAGGCTCAAAACTGTCCCAGGATAAATTGGACTTCCTGGATAAAAAAGCAAAAGAATTTTTGGCTCGTGTTCAAGCATAATGTTAGAGCGTGTCTTAAAGATCATTCACGCCACCTGCAAGCCCCACTTTGCGGTATATTTTCTCCTCATTCGGTTGCCGTAGCCCGCTACGCCGCCCTCATTCGGCGAAAATCTCCCACAAATTGTGACATGCAGTTGACATAAAGCATTTTTAAGACACTCTCTAGAGACCGGAAGAAGGGGCGCGTTCATGCGTCCCTTTTTGCGATGAAAGTCCCGGAGAGCGGCTGCGTGGGCAGGCGGGTATGAGTTTCTTGGCTGCGCAGACATTTTCCGGCTTTCGATCACAGATAGAGGAGGACAGTAAGAGGATGAAACGTGATGAGCAGATCGTGGAGAAGATCCACGAAAATACCCTGCGGATCTTAAGTGAGATCGGGATCGCCTTCAAGTCGCAGCAGGCTCTGGAGACGCTGCGCCAAGGCGGCGTGCGCATCGAGGGGGAGCGGGCGTATTTCACGGAGCAACAGGTGATGGATGCCGTTGACCTTGCGAAAAAAGAGTTTACCGTGTATGCGCGCAACAGCAAATATGATGTACACATGAACACAGAAGACCTCTACATCACGCCCGGCTACGGCAGCCCCGGTGTGTGTGAGGCGGACGGGACGGTGCGCACAGCCGTCTACGATGATTTCCTGAAGCTGGCGGTGATCGTACAGGAGAGCGATGCGTTTTCCATCAACGGCGGGATCTTAGCGCAGCCTTCTGATATAGAGGCTTCCATCTCGGCGGAGGCGATGGTCTATGCCACCTTGTGCCGTTCGGACAAAGCCCTTTTTTCTGTCTGCGGCGGGGGTGAGCAGGCGGAGAATATCATGGAGATGCTGCGGGTGGTCTTTGGCGGCAGCATCGAGGATAAGCCCTGCAGTTTTAACCTGATCTCCACCTTAAGCCCGCTGGCGATCACCCATGAGGCGCTGGAGACGATCGAGGTCTGTGCGAAGAACGGCCAGCCGTTGATCCTGGCTCCCGGACCGATGGCGGGCGGGACCGGACCGGTCACTCTGGCGGGCAATGTGTCCCTGGCGAATGCGGAGATCTTAGGCGTGAACGTCTACGCACAGATGGTCCGTGCCGGCACGCCGGTCATCTATGGATTTGCGGCCACGGTCAGCGATATGAAGAACATGAACGTATCCAACGCGTGTCCGGGATTTTTGAAAGAGGCACGTTACGGCGCGCTGATGAGCAAGCGGTATGGATTTGCCTGCAGGAGCGGCGGCGGGATGTCAAATGCCGGTGGTCTGACGGCGCAGGCAGGTGTGGAGAGCGCTATGAGCATGTTCGAGTCTTTCAGTGAGAAGGCCAATCTGGTGATGCACGCCACGGGTTCCCTGCATTCCTTTAATACGGTGAGCTTTGAGAAATTCCTTCTGGATATCGAGACGTATGACCGGATGCGCTATTATTTCAGCGAGCTTTCCGTGGATGAGGACGCGCTGGCGTTTGACGCTCTCAGGGAAGCGGTGGAGGAGGATGAGTCCTTTATCACAGCGGAGCATACCTTTGAGCACTGCCGTACGGAACCCTGGAACAGCCAGGTATCCCTCCACGGGACCAGCAGCGGGGAGCCGAATGCGGGATTGTACGCGTCGATCCAGAAGAGGATGCAGGAGATGCTGGACGGTTATCAGGCGCCGGCCCTGGAACCGGAAAAACGCGGTGCACTGGATGACATCATGCGCAGGCTGGGGATGCAGGAGGCGGATATCGCCAGGACTTGAGCGGAAGCAGGACTTATTAATGAGACTTTTTGAGAGGAGGAGGCATGAGTAAAGAGCAAAAACAACAAGAGGTTTATGAAGTAAAGGAAAATGAGGGGAATGACAACGGAGGCAAGGGGATCGATCTGAATTTAAAACAGGCGATCGAGAGGGGGATACGGCCGGCGGTCATCCTGGTGCCGCTGATCATCTTCGCCACGCTGATCGGGATCGGCATCGTGGATTCGGGGACGTTTTTGGCCATGTTAAATGCGTTCTTCGCCTCCCTGATGGTCAACGGGAGCTGGCTGGTGAGTATCGGTACGCTGAGTTTCGTGCTGTTCATGGTCTTTATCCTGGTCCATCCGATCGGGAGGGTGAAGCTGGGCGGAAAGGATGCCAAGCCGGAATACAGCATCTGGAACTGGTTCGCGATTTCCCTGTGCGCCGGGATCGGGACGGGTATCGTATTCTGGGGAGCTGTGGAACCCATGCGGTTTGCTGTGGAACCCCAGCTCAGCACCGGGATCGCACCCAATACCAGGGAGTCGGTCATCTGGGCGTTATGCAAGAGTTATCTGCACTGGTCGTTTGCGCCGTATGCAACCTATATTGTTTTTGGCGTGATCATCGCTTTTGCATATTATAATCTCCACAAGAATTATTCGATCAGCTCCGGGTTTGCGCCCATGCTGCCGAAGACTTCGGAAAAGACCTGGTTCAGGGGCATCGTGGATACACTGACCGTGTTCGCCATTGCTGGCGGTGTGGCCGGATCTTTGGGATACGGGCTTTTGCAGATCGGGAGCGGGCTGAATACTGTATTCGGCGTTCCCCAGGAGACGCCGGTGTATATCGCGATCTGTGTCGTGATCGTGGTGATCTACAATACATCCAGTATCACAGGTATGGATAAGGGGATCAAATGGCTCAGTGATAAGAATGCGTGGATCTTCCTGCTGTTGATGATCCTGGCCTTTGTCGTGGGGCCGACCCAGTGGATCTGCAACCTGCTGGTGGAATCTGTGGGATCCTTTTTATCCACATTCGTGGAATCCATCACGGCTGTCTCCGCGTTTACGGATGCGGGCGAAGTTGTGGGGAGCGTGTGGCATAAAGCCAGTGAACTGTGGCCGCAGTGGTGGGATGAATATTATTTTGTGGATTTCTTGAGTTTCGGTCCGATCACGGGACTTTTCCTGATCAAACTGGCAAAAGGCCGTACACTGCGTGAATTCGTGGTGATCAACTGGGTGGTGCCGTCCGTATTTGGCATTATCTGGTTCGCGATCTTCGGCGGGCTCTCCCTGGATATCCAGTATAACTATGCCGCCTATGCGGGACGCGTGGATCTGGAGGGGTGTGCGAGTCTGTTTGAGTATATGCAGCAGTTCGGGAATGAGGCCATGATGCTGAAAGTGATTGAGGCGATGCCGCTGGCTGTGATCCTCAAACCGATCATACTGGTGCTGATCATCTTGTCCTTTGTGACGCTGGCGGATTCCATGACATCCACCGTTTCATTGATGACGATCAAAAACAACATCGGCGTCAACGAAGCGCCGGCTCAGATCAAATTGATGTGGGGCCTGATCATGGGCGCGACTTCTCTGGTGTTCACTCTTACAGGAGGGCTGGACGGCATTAAGATCGTAAAAACGATCGCCGGATTCCCCATATTGATCGTGGGATTGGCGATGATGATCTTGTTCCTGGTGTATGTTGTCAAGCATGGAAAGAGTAAAGATGTTAAAGATATGATGATCGATTGATCGGGAAATGCCCATCCTTTTTTTGCAGGATGGGCATTCTTTGCGCTTGTGATTCTTATCCTTATCATTGACACCATATCTCTTGCGGGACAGAGGACGGGGCAGTCCCGGTCATTTTTCATGTAGGGGGTGTTTTAGGATCGTTTGATATCCAGCATAGATCGCTCATCTCTTTTTTTGCATCCTCATATTGTACATGTGTATATGTATTAAGTGTGACACCTATGTCACTGTGCCCCATGATATACTGCAGTATCTTGGGGTTCATGCCTGATTTTGCCATGTTACTGCAGAATGTATGGCGGCATATATGTGGGGTGACTTTTGGCATCTGCATTTTATAGGTCTTATCATATTTTTTCCGGATATTTTGGAAATACCTCTCCCAGTGCAGGGCCACCATCGGCATATCGTTCTTATCGAGAAAGAGGAATCCGCTCCGTCCGTCAATGACCGGCTCAACCTTTGGTTTTTTCCTGTTCTGCAGGATCGATCTGAAGCATTCATACACGCCATCAGCCATGGGGATCGCACGGGCCCCGCTCATTGTCTTTGTGTCCTCGATCACATACCGCATGTCCCTTGTCCGCTGCAGCTGATGGTCTATGATGATCTTCCGTTCTTTCATATCCACATCCGATATGGTGAGGCCCACAAATTCTGAGATCCGCATGCCGGTCTTAAAAAGAATGAAGATCCCCTCGTAATATTTAGAGAAATAGCTGTCATTTTTGACAAAATCCAAAAACTGTCTCTCCTGTCTCTTGTTCAGGGCTTCCCTTGTCACTCTGTCATTGACGACCACTGTGGAAAGTTGGAACTCAAAGGGATTTTTGACAAGGATATCATCGTCCACCGCCATCTGGAATGCTGGGCGCACAACGCCGCGGATGGAATGTATGGAGCTGTATCCCCGCCCATCCTCCTGCAGTTTTATCAGCCATGCTTTAGCATCAGACAATTTGATCTTGTCGATCTTCCGCGCCCCGAAGGATTCCTTCTTGATGATATTGATCACAAAATTATAATTTGCTTTTGTGTTATGGCGGACACCGTTCTTCTGGGAAACATATTTCTCAACAAGCTCCAGTACGGTCATGTTCTCTCTGTCCATGCTATCTCTTATCTGCTTTTCTTTCTCCCTGAGCGATAGGCCCTTCCGCTTTCGGAGCGGCGTTTTATCAGATGGGAGCAATCTCCAACTGTAGACGGTCTTTTTGTTTCCAAATGCATCTGTATACTGGTAGGCATATCTCCCATCCAGCCTCTGTGTTTCACCGTCGTTTAATACACGGCCTTTTTTATCTTTTCTCCGTAACATTGATGCTCCTTTTTGTTATTATCTTATTATCTATGAAAAGTTTTGACTGTCCAGTCATATATGCCTCCCGGAGTTATCATTATTTTATCATCTCAAAAACATATGGGCAACATAGTCTCTGTCTGCATTTGAGGAGCCTTGACGATCCGGGATTTTATGGTAAAATAGTGTATATACACGATAAGGATGGACAGACCATGCGAAAAGGACCGGATTCCTATGCCGAGGAATGTTACTGTAAAAAAATAAGACATATTGCCGCCCAGGTCACCAGGATCTACGATCAGTATCTGAAGGAAGCGGGCCTGACGAGTCAGCAGTTTTCCACGTTGGAATACATCCGCGGGCTGGGGCCGGTTTCGGTGACAGAGCTCTCCAGGGAGATGGGGCTGGACCGTACGTCCCTTTCGCGAAACCTCAAGGTGATGGAGCACAATTCCCTGATCGAGGATCACAGAGAGGGCGGAAGGAACCGCCAGATCGTCCTCTCGGAACATGGGGAAGCGGTTTTGTTGAAGGCGGAGGCTCAGTGGAAAAAGGCCCAGACAGACCTGGAATCCATGTTTAGTCCTGAGCAGCTTGGGCATTTTAGAGGATTGACCGATGTTTTTAAGGAACGTTTGGGCTGAACCGGTTTATTTTTGGATCATAACGTGTATGTACACGATAGGATTTCAAAAAGATCATAAAAACGATGTTGAGGGGAAGAGGTAAAGGAGATGGGGATCACGCGTATTTCAAATTATGAGATCATGAAGAAACAGATGAGCGGTGAGTTTGTAAAATACGACCAGGAGAAGATGATCCGGAAATTCTCGCTGCCCGCTGACGGGGATTTTATCTATATCCGGTTTGTGGGGAGGGATTATCGGATCGACAGGAAAACGGGCGCGGTGGAGTGGTCAGAGGACGGCTTTGCCACGGCGGCGGAGGCGGACTACAATGAAGCGATGACCATTTACGATGTGCTCTGTTATTCCAAGGACACATGTGTGCTGTCAGGCAATTTCTGTCCGGTAAATACGTTAAAAGGGGTGGTCCAGTCTTCCAAGATCGGGGACGGTCTTTATCAGGCGGCGGCAGATCTTTTTGCGGGGAAGACAGAGCAGCTGGAGGCGGCCTGTGCAAAGTTGGGCGAAAAAACAGAGTTCAAAGGCGACGTGGCGGCAAAGATCCATGTCTTCGGATTCCTGCCGATCATCCTCCAATTCTGGGATGCGGACGAGGAATTTTCAGCGGTCCTGAAGTTCATGGTGGATGAAAATATGATCGGTTTTATGCATTATGAGACGATCCATTTTATGCTGGGGCATGTGTTGAGAAGGCTGAAGGAATGTATGGAATAGAAGGAGGCAGAGACATGGGGACGGTGATCTTATCCTGCAGTTCGCTGCAGGCATACGTGGAAGCGGCGCAGGCGAAACAGGGCACGGACTATCCGGTCATCTACATAGACCGTAAATATCATGCGGATCCAAAGGTTATGAAACAGAAGATCATCGAGGAGGAGGCGGGGATGCCAAAGACAGTGGATACGGTGCTGGTCGCCATGGGGTTTTGCGGCGGCTCCTGGGATCATGTGGTTTTTTCGCGGAAGACCGTGATCCCGCGGGTGGATGATTGTGTATCTTTACTGCTCCAGAAAACGGATGCATATGTGCCGAATCTGAAACAGATGGGGCATATGTATATGGTGGAGGTGGATCCGGATGATTTTGATATGGAGAGATTGTTTACGGATATCCCGGAGGAGTATCAGGGGTTTGACGCTGAAGAATTGTATCGGATGTTTTTTGGGAATTATGGCTATCTGGATATCGTAGATACAGGGCTGAATGACTGTTATTCGGAGGAATATGCTATAAAGGCACAGAAAAATGCGGATCTGATGGATGCTGCACTGGATTATGTGGAGGGCAGTAATCATCTGCTGGAAAAACTGGTGGGCGGACAGTGGGATGAACAGTTCCTGGTGGCGGAGCCGGGACATCTGATCCGTCATGCGGACTTTTTTGAATAGAACCAAGGAGGCACAGAAGGAACTATAACGGGGATTTCTGTGCCTTTTGGTATGTGAGGTATGTGTGTCAGTCTGCCACACGCGCTTCCGACGCGGCCGGTATACAGTGTTTTCCCTATTTATTATTCACTATAAAAGTATCAAACGACAGTATAAATATAAAAGACAAAAGCGGATCATCTATTTTAGATCGTCCAAAATTTCTTGTGCTTTTTTCTCCGACAGATATTTGACCTTGGTAATTTTATTATTGCTGTTTCTTATAACCTTTAAATCCACTTTTCCTTTCTTATTATAGCTGAAATTTTTAAAGGAACGGTCTTTTCTTGTATCCATAAGGATGCGGATGCGCTTATTTTTATAATAATAAATGCCATTTTTTATCGTAATATCCCACTTGCTGTATTCCGTTTCTTCTTTGTCTGTTTTAAAGCTGTTCGTATCGCCCTGCTGTACTTTAAGTGCCACATCAATGATCGCATTGGCTTCTTTTTCTGTAAGCCATCCCTTATTTTTCATATGCCTGCATTCTTTTTCGATCTTGCTGCTGAGTTTTTTGGTGACGTAATAGCTGTTAAAACTAACATAGGTATCCGGCCATACGGCGCCAAAAGTCACCCCATAGTCTGGTCCGGTTGAACTGGGTATATCATCTTTTTCTGCATTATCAAAAAGAATGAAGTATTCTCCATTTTTATATAAAACAGAATGGGGCGCCTGTGCAGGAGCAGAAGCTGTTGTTTTTGTTTTAGATGTGTCTGTTACGGCGACATTTTGTTTTGGCGCTGCATATACTCCCACATAAGATGAGCAAACAAACAATAGTATTGCTAAAGAAACCATTGTTATGTAAGTTGCTTTTGACATTTTTTTGAAATCCATAATTGCATCCAACCTTTCTTTTAATTTTATCTTGCTATCGTTAAATGCGATAGGTGATACAGGTGATCTGCGTTTTACGTTTCTTCCTGCCGCCCGCAATAAAGTATCGCCATAGGCATATCGCCCCCGCTCATCTAAGTCCCATATGACCGCTTCATCACAAGAAAGTTCACAAGCCCTGTTTATGCTCCGCTCCATCATGTACAAAAGAGGATTAAACCAATGTATGCAGACAGCAAGCTGTGTCAGCCATTTATACAGGATATCTCTCCTTCTATGATGTACCAGTTCATGTGAAATAGTATGCTGAAACTCCAAGACCGTCATTTGGGTTGTGGAAAGGATGATACAAGGATTGAATAGACCGACCATAATAGGAGACATTATCATGTTGTTTACAGAAAGCGTCATCCTGCGCTTGACATGATCTTTCTCCAACAATTTATCAAATTCTTCTAGCAAAACAATATCTTGTACCTCTTTACTCCCCGCACGGATATATTGCAGATTTTTTTTGTATGTTATTATTTTCCTTGTAAATAGAATGATTGCGGGCAAAAACCAGATAAGCCATAAATATTGCTGGACAAGATCTGATAAGACATACTGTTTTCCTGCCTCATTTTCTGTATTTTCCGACTGGATAACATTTATCTTGAAGTCTTCCGTTAGCGTTTGTTTATCCTGAAATCCTTCCAAGGAAGGATTTTCTATGCCGCTGCCTGGCATCTTTGTAGACTGGAACAGCTCATTCATCAGATTTTGTTGTGGTGCAAAGGGAAGTAAGAGCCGGATAATGGCTATCAGCCAGATATAGTACTGCCATTGTCTGCAGAGTTTTTTCCTAAACAACAGTAATACAAGATACAGTATGATGATCACAATTCCACCGGACAGTGACATTGATAAAATGACTGCTAACACTTCGTTCATTTTTTATCTTTTCCCGCCTCCCAATACATTTTTAATTCTTCATATTCTTCTGGGGAGAGCATTGATCCCTGGATCAAGGTACAAACAAGCCCTTTGGCATCTCCCTCATAAACACTGTCAAGCAGACTCTGCGTCTGCGCCTCCCTGTACTGTTCTTCTGATACGATCGCTATGTATTGATTTCTGCGGCCGATTTTTTGCACTTTTAGAAATCCTTTATTTACCAATCTTGAGAGCAGCGTGATGACCGTATTTTTTGTCCGGGACAGTCCCTTTTTTTCTAAAGCATCCATGATCTCTGCATACATTGCCTGAGCGCCATTGCCTGCCCATATGATCTTTAACAGTTCTAATTCATAATCTGATACCTGTTGCAAAATATCCACCTCCCCTTTATGAGTACATATTTAGTCATGGCTATATGCTGCGGCTCCTGCCGGTAAAGCACTCACCTCCTTTTTATGATAACATTTTGTACGTTAAACTTAAGATAACACATTGTACTCATAAAGTCAAGACATTATTTTTAAGATAAATGCAGGGTATTTCACTACACCTATCTGTCGGCGATCCTTATGACGGATAGAGCCATCTGATCAACGTCTTCGTCCATATTTATCTTGACAGACAGAAAAGCAGCCGGAACGGGAAAGACAGACAGAACAGGGATAATGTTGCAAAACTATTGCATTTTGGATTTTGAGATCATATAATAGGAACTGTTGATCCAAGATCAGACACGACCAGGAAGTTAAAGGAGTAAATGATAATGAAACTTATCATAACAGATATTGAAGATTTTAATATTCTGATAAAAGGAGAACATAAGGTTATTAAGCCTAATGGAAATATCCGTCACTGTATTGGCTGTTTTGGATGTTGGGTAAAAACGCCGGGCAAATGTGTACTTCATGATGGTTACGAGGAAACAGGAGTAAGCATGGGCAAATGTACGGAATTGATCTTTGTCAGCCGCTGTTATTACGGCAGTGTAAGTCCATTTGTGAAAATGGTGCAGGACCGTGCGATTTCATACATCCATCCAGATTTTGTCATCCGAAAAGGAGAGATGCACCATAAACGGAGATATAAAAACGTTATTACATTGTCCTTACACCTCTATGGCGAAAATATCACAGATATGGAAAAAGAAACAGCCAGAGGATTGCTGCAAGCAAACGCAGATAATTATGATGGTTTGGTAAAGGGCGTTTACTTCTATAGATCAGCAGAAGGATTGGAGGAGGTTGTTTTATGAGGATTTCGTTGATCAATGGAAGTCCAAAGTTAAAGAACAGTGTTAGCAGTATACTCTTAGAAGATCTGACGGGATGCTTGGGAGAAAATGCAGAAGTTGTAAATTTTGGATTTCATTCGCCTGCGATCTCAAAAGAAGTAGTTGGAGAATTGGCGAAAACAGAGGCATGGGTATTTTCATACCCTCTCTATGTGGATGGGATCCCGGGACACTTGCTGTCCTGCTTGATCCAGTTAGAAGAAACACACATACATAATCCTCAAATACATATTTATGGTATTGTGAATTGTGGTTTTTACGAAGGGATACAAGCTGGATCTGCACTAAAGATTTTACAGAATTGGTGTTTAAAGACAGGGTTTATTTGGAGTGGCGGTATTGGTGTCGGTGGCGGAGGGGGACTGGCAATGATGCCGAAACTGGAATCCGGACATGGACCGAGAGCGCCGATCGAGAAAGCATTAGCAGAACTTTCGGATAGTATCCTAAAGAAGGAAGTGCGAGAAGATAATTATGTGTCTGTTGCATTTCCGCGTTTTTTATATAAAATGGCGGCGCAATTAGGATGGCGTCAGATGATCAGGGAGAATGGCGGAAAAGTCAAGGATTTGAGGAAAACATGGGATTAGAAAAAGAAAACCGGAACGCGCCGCACTCAGAGGGGGATCATCTATGTCACTTAAATTTTTAAAAAAAATTAGCACTCACCCCTTGACAGTGCTAACAATGCGTGATATAGTACAGCTATAACAAAAACAACCACAGCTTTTAAGGAGGTATGCTTTATGATGTTAACAAATAGAAATTATGGACTTTTCGATGAACTTTTCAAAGACCCGTTTTTCTCCACCACTTTCAACCGGAGCGATACTTCCCTGATGAAAACAGACATCCAGGAGTCCGGCGACAAATACCTGCTGGACATCGAGCTGCCTGGCTTCCATAAAGAGGATATCCATGCCGAGTTAAAAGATGGCTACCTGACCGTCACAGCCACAAGAGATGAGAAAAAAGATGAGACCGACGCAAAAGGCAATTACTTAAGACGCGAGCGTTTCTCCGGCACCTGCAAACGCAGCTTTTATGTGGGCGAGGGGATCACCCAGGACGATATCCAGGCCGGTTTTGACAATGGGATTTTGCGCCTGAGCATCCCAAAGGAAGCGCCGAAAGCCATCGAAGAAAAACCGAAATATATCACGATCCAGTGATCGATGAGACACCTCCTATGCCTGGGGGACAGCATCACCTGCGCGGATCGGCTGTTCGGCTCCGGCCCGCTGGGCGAAGGCTATGTATCCATGCTGCCCCCCTTACTGAAAGACTTTGAGATCCGCAACAAAGGGATGGATGGTTTTACGATATCCAGGATCCTGCAAAATATACAGGCAGATCGCATCGACTTAAAAACAGACCTTGTGACGATCCAGGCTGGGATCAATAACATCGGCCTGATGATGAACACAGACCGCAGTCCCACCCAGCAAAAAAAGATGCTCGCAGATGCTGTCCTGGATCACACCGCGCTGCTAAAGAAGATCGCAGAGCAGACCCGGGCAGGGATCATCCTCCTGGAACCTTTCGTCTTCCCCCACCCGGAAGAATTTGCCACATGGATCCCCCTTGTAAAAGAACTCTCCGAGCATATCCGGGAGCTGGCAGATATCTTCAGCTGCGCCTTCCTGCCGCTCCATGACCTTTTAAACCAAGAAGCCCGGCGGCTGGGTTTTGCGGCGATCACCACGGACGGGATCCATCTGACCCGGGCGGGGCACGCGATCGTCGCGCAGCGTCTGGCCCGGTGCATAAACAATGAGATTTCCGCATAAATTTCTTCCCATACCGCATACTATGATAGCCTGCCATTTTCCCGGCGGGCTATCACAGATGAAAGGAATGACGCGCCATGGAAGATAAGGAAAATCCATTTCACGTATTTTACGATTCGTATCTCAACACCAACGCCTGCACCGAGTGCACCGGCCTGATCCCGTCCCTGGCGGAGGACGACAGGGAGTGGAACGCCTACCGGGAGGTCTTCGACTTCGAGGCCGTGCCGGAAAAAGCCACAAAACCTGGTGATACGTCCAAAAAATAAGCAGCGGACGCTCCCTTCTTTGGGCATCCTGATCATGAGGATGCCCGTTCTTTTTTCCGTTTTAACAACCGCATTTTAAACGCCCGGATCTTTGACATATAGCGGCTGGAATACAGCGCGCCCAGCAGCAGATCCCCGAACACCAGGCCCAGCATAAAACTGGCGACATTTTCATAAAACGGGATCTCCATAAGCCCCCGGATATCAATGACCATATAGATACCAAACGCGGCCAGCCCGGCGATGAACATCATGCAGAGCCTCTTTGAAAAAATGATCTTCTCCGCGTTGCTGTAATCCGCAACCTTCAACAAAGTTTCCTCTTCTTTTTTATCCATACGCTCCTCCTTTCGCTCTCCATCCAGGATCTCCCCGATCTCCACCTCAAAATATCTGGCAATCTCGATGAGCAGGTCAAGATCCGGCATGGTGGCCCCGTTCTCCCACCGGGAGATACTCCGGTTCGACACCCCAAAGACCTCAGCCAGCTGCTCCTGTGTGAGAGTCTTTTCCCTTCGCAGTCTTCTTAAGAACTGTCCTATTTTCTTCTGATCCACAGATCCGCACCTCCTTTCCAACTCCAGCTTACCCGTTTTCCTGTAAAAAGACCAGGACACAGCCTGAGAATATCCAAATACACGGGACAACTAAAAAAGGAGACCGCTTCTCACCGCGTGTCTCCCTCGTTTATCTCTTTGATCAACTCTCTTTTTTCTCGAACGTGAATGTATTTAAAAATTTCTGCGCCCGCTCACTCTTCGGACAGACGAAGAACTTCTCCGGCTCATCCATCTCCACGATATCACCGCCGTCCAAAAAGACCACCTGGTCGGCCACCGCCCTTGCGAACTGCATCTCATGGGTGACGATCACCATCGTCGACCCGCCCTTTGCCAGTTCCAGCATGACATCCAGCACTTCCCGCACCATCTCTGGATCCAGGGCGGCCGTCACTTCATCGAAGAGCATGATCTCCGGCTTCATGATCAGTGCCCGCACGATCGCCACGCGCTGTTTCTGTCCGCCAGAGAGCTGCCGGGGGTACATATCTTTTTTATCCAAAAGACCCACGCGCTCCAGTAGTTTTTCCGCGTCTTTTGCCGCATCCGCCCGGCTGCGCTTCTGGACCTTTGTAGGCCCCAGGACGATATTATCCAGCACGGTCATATGGGGAAAGAGTTCATAACTCTGGAACACCATCCCGATCTTCTGCCGCACTTCACTCCACTTCGTCTTGCCGCCGCTGATCACCTCTCCATCCAGGATGATCTCACCGGACTGGATGGTCTCCAGCCCGTTCATACACCGCAGGAACGTACTCTTCCCGCACCCGGAAGGCCCGATCAGCACCAGTACCTCCCCTTTGTGCACATCCAGGGATATATCGTTCAATACGGGACCGTTCCCGTAATCTTTGTGCAGATGACGGATCTCCAATAATCTTTCATTCTTATCCACGTCTGCCACCTCCTAATTTTTCCACTTCTTTTCCAACCATGATGCCAAAAGGGATATCGGCCAGCACGCCAGGAAATAGAGGAAAAATACCGCTCCATATATCCAGAGTGCGGAATCCGGCACCGTATACCGATTCGCCTCGATGATCTGCTGGGCCACTTTTAAGACCTCCACCACACCGATCAGCACGATCAGCGAGGTCGTCTTGATCATGCGCGTTGTCAGGTTGATCGCCAGCGGGACCAGCCGCCGCAGCGTCTGCGGGATGATGATGTACCGGTAGATCTGGCCGCTCTCCAGTCCCAGTGCCGCGCCGCTCTCATACTGATGTTTCGGGATGGAGATCAGCGCACCGCGCACCAGGTCCCCCATCTCCGCCGTCCCCCAGAGGGTGAATACGATGACCGCCGAGACCTGCCCGGAAAACTGGAGCCCGAACGTCTTTGTCGCACCGAAATATACCAAAAAGAGCAGGACGAGCTGAGGCATGATCCGGATAAATTCCAGATACACCTTCGTGAGGCAGCGGATGATCGGATTTTTCAGCGTCATCACCATTCCCAGCAGGATCCCCAAGACGATTGAAAAGACCACGGAGATCAGCGCGATCTCTATGGCGACCCACAGTCCTTCCAAAAGCCGGGCAAAGTTATTGCCCATGAACAGCACTCTAATTCCCAAATCCTGCATAGCGCAGCCTCCTTTCCAGCCACGCCGCCGCCAAAGATATGGGCAGCAGCAAGATCAGATATGCGATCACCAGCATCAGCAGCGCCTCGTCCGTCTGATAATACAGTCCGATCAGATCTTTTGCCACATACATCAGATCCGCCAACGCCACCGCGCTGAACACGGACGTCTCCTTTATGAGGAAGATCACATTGGCACACAGTGCCGGGACTGAGATGGACAGCGCCTGGGGAAAGATCACATGCTGCATCACCTGTGCATGGCTCAGGCCGATCGCCAGCCCCGATTCCATCTGGCTCTTTTCGATGGCC
This sequence comes from Clostridia bacterium, assembly GCA_910575625.1. GTDB lineage: Bacteria > Bacillota > Clostridia > Lachnospirales > Lachnospiraceae > MGBC164599. The sequence continues at coordinate 138,147 of CAJTFD010000005.1, read as the reverse complement.
TCCAGGCCGCTCCTGAACGCTTCCGCCATGTAACTCCCCCCAAGAAAACTCAAACCTATGACCGCGCACCCCTCCGAACTGATCATGACCCCGATCTTCGGAAGGCCAAAATATAGAAAAAACAGCTGCACCAGCAGAGGCGTATTCCTGGATAATTCTATGTATACCGATACGACTCTTTTTAAGACCGGTATCTTATAATACTGGATCAATGAACAGGCCAGCCCGATGATCAGGGAAAATATGATCCCCGCCAGGCCCAGGCCCAGGGTCAATTTCGCTGCATCCACGTAGAGATGGGCGTATTTTCCCATAAATCCTGTATCCAATCCCTCACATCCTTTCATAGGCAGGAACTGCCATGATGTATATCCTAGTACAGCGTTGCATGGATTCTCGAGTGATCAGCGCTCGCTGTTTACGCCATTGCTGCGTTGTCGTCAGTCGGCGATGCCACCGCATCGCCTTCTTCCTCCGCCTTGCACTGGCGCAAACATCAAGCGCTGATCACTTCAAGATTCATGCAACGCTGTACTAGTGCTCCATCCGGCCAGAAATCATAGTTTTGCTCCGCCTGCTCAGCACCATTGCGTCGTTAAAATTTCTAACCGATGCACCGCATCGCCGTCGAAATCTTGCCTAGCACTGGCACAGATCAGACAAAGCCAAACTATGATTTCTGACTGGATGAAACACTAGTAATTTAATCGGATTATACCATACATCACACAGCCTTGTCAAAAAATAAATAGATCCCTCAGTTTTTATAATATATTCTTTATCTTTTCATAAGGTTCATCACACATCTCCGTCACGGATCCTCCTCCATATCCGCGCGCATGATCTCACAGATATTTTCCACCAAGATCTCATACTCCGGATGATACGCCCGCAACACATCCATGACATGTCCCTCATCAAACCTGCGCAAAAACACCTGTTCCCTGCAGATATACTCTACATACGCCAGCACCAGGTCGACCCCGGACAGCCCGCGCAGATCCTCCGGGATCGGATAATCCAACAGAAGGAGCGTTTCCTGCGGCGCATACCGCACATCGTATCTCTGCAGGAACAACGGGATCGCCCCGATCGTATCCCGCAGGCATTCCATGCCGTAATCCCGGAAATCCAGGATCATATCGTTGTAAAGATCATGCAGCCTTTTCACTTTCCGGATCACGATCTGCTGGCCTATCTCATAGGCTTCCCGCGCAGGGATCCTGCCGACAGACACTGCGCCGGACGTATGCTCCGCGCATTCATGGATGCAATAGAGCACCGCCTCCATCAGCATCTCTGCCCGTTCGTAGGTGATGGACGTGTGCTCATAGCCCCCGTATCCGGCAGCCAGTTCCGCGACCAGGGGGATCAGTTCCTCCAGTTGATAACCCATCGTCTCCATGCCGATCACCTCCATGCCTGTTCAGCCAATGCTTCCATGTACAGCTCCTTGTCCCACCGCTTGACAATGTCGAACTTCTCAAACTCTCCTTGTCCGCCCGACGCCCTGTGCCCGGAATACCCCGCACGGATGGCCTGGGCAAACAGATCCAGGCAGGTCCCCTCCAGATAGTCCAGATCCCCAAAACAGACGTTTTCAAACTGCTCGCTCATAAAACTCAAGAGTTCATCGTCTGTGATCTCGTCCAGCATCTCGTTCTTATAGAGATAGAAGATTTCCTGGAGCCGCAGCAGCACAGCGCTGTAATCCTTCTGGGTGATATACGCCGAATCACAGAAAGCATAGATGATCTTGGGCAAGATCCCCTGACCAAATTCCACCCTGCGCTCCCTCTTCAAGATCTGGACCCGCTCTTCGGCCAAGAGCTCCGCCTCCGCCGCGCTCAGGACAAGACCGTATTTTTTTGTGTACGCGTTGGCGGCCAGGATCTGCTGCATCTGTGTCTGTCTCGACATGGCCTCCAGCCAGTTTTTTTCTCCCATACATGCACCTCCCGAAAATAAGATCATCTGCTGTGGAAAGATAATCTTACCCCCTGCCGGGAGGTTTTACAAGACTTGAAAATTTCCCTATTTTATGGTATAATAAGCTCAAAATAAAGTAGGTGGAAGACCAGCGATCCGCCGCGGAGATCTTCAGGTCAGGAATTGGATCTTTCGCTTTTTTGATAGGCTTCTCCCAGGCGTTTCGCCATCCAGGACGGCCAGAATTTTTCATACATGGCCAGGTCTTCCCGCTCCCGCACATTCTCCTGGATCGCCGCACTGGTCTCTGATCCTTCATGGATCCGATGTGCCATCAATGGCTTGGCTATATAGATAAAATCCCCCTGCCGCCGTGAGATCCGCTCCCACGCCTCCCAGTCCAGGCTGGCGCGGAATCCGGACATGAACACCGTCTCCGGCAGGTTTTCGCAGGCGAAGGTCACGCTGGGGCAGCAGATCGGGCTGCCCAGGGACAAGATCCTGCGCCGCACCCACACACATCTCTGGAGCTTTTTGGTGCGCAGGGGTGTGAGCAGCAGACGTTTGACGCGCAGCAGGGTGTTTGCTTTTATATAGTCTTTCCCCCGCAGTTCCCAGTAATCTGTAAAAAAGAGCAGTGGTTTTTTTGCGCACTTTGCGGCCTGGAAGATGGACTGGGTGTATTCCGGGAAATAGATGTCATCCTGGTGGGCGATCGTGCAGTAAGGCGTCCGCCTTCTGGCGTAGGCAAAGTTCCAGTCTGCCGCGATGCCCCCTTTTTCCGCGTTGACGTAAAGCTGCAGCCCGTATTTCTCCGCCAGGTCCTGGATATGCCGTCCCGGTGTGGACGTGGCGATGCATATACGGCTGCGCACTTTCTGGGCAAAGAGCGAGCGGATACAGTCTTCCAGATAGGGGCTCTCCCCGTATGCGCATATGATGAATGTATGGTCTTTCCAGTACATAAAACTTCTCTCCATTTACACGGTCTGCTTCAGATCCGCTTCGATCTCCCTGTCAGTCTCATCCCCGAACAATATCTTTTTTAACCGTTCATCCATATCCGGATCCCTCCTCATCTTCTCATACATTTCCCGGTTTGCCAGCTCGATCCCAGCTGTTCCGTAAAAGCCCGGATGCCACGGGTTCTTCATCTTCTCAACGCCCTCGGGCATCAGCGGTCACCTCCTTCTCCTCCTTCATCCATCTCCTCAGATAATACCCGGACAGCAGCATATAGATCATCGAGAGCAGGAGCATCATCAGCGCGTATCCCCAGGCCGCCCCAGACAGCCCATAGGCTTCCGTCAAATGGGGTACGGCCACGGCTGCCACAGCCGCGGTGATGATGCACCCGGCGAGACAGGCGTACTGGTGGCGCATGATCACGATCAAAAACTGGAACATCAGGTAGACGGCCGAGAATGCCCCGCCAGCTACCACAACACACAGCTCCCCCCGGTATGCGGTCAGATCCGTATGATAAAACCAAGACAATACCGGGATCCCCAGCAGCCAGGCCCCGCCCAGGCAGAGTACGGCCAGCCCCAAGAGCAGCCCCGCCTGCCGCCTCAGAAGACCACTGAGCAGCTGCCTCTCCCCCTGATCATACAGCAGCGCGAACCGGGTCAGCAGTGGCTTAAACAGAAATCCAGCAAAAAGATTCATCACAAAAGCCGGCATATAGATCATATTAAAATACGAGAGCATCTCCTCGCCCTGGCAGGCATCCACCGCATATTTGGACACACTGTTTAGATAGACCATCAGAAAAGAATTGATGAACAGCGGCAGGCAGTCCCAGAACAATCTTTGCACCACAGTAAACTCCCAGACCGGCCTGAGTCCACCAAAACCCCCCACCAGATTCCCGTCGATCAATACAAGGCTTGCGATATACACCAGGCACATACAGGCCAGCGCGGCGGACAAATGCCGGAACACCAGCAGATGCAGTCCGAATACGGACAAAAACAGCACCGTCTCATAGAAGATGCACTTTCCCGTCACGTCGTACCGGTCTTTTTGCTGGTAGAGTCCTTCCATCACATCGGCCACGGCCTCCGCGATCTTAAAGAGCAAGATCCAGAGGAAACACACCAGCTTCTCCCCCCGGTAGCCCCCCAAGACCATCCAGGCAATGCCCGCAACCGCCATCACCGCGCAGGTCACCATGCGGAAGCTGAAATACTGGCTAAACGAAAACCGCTCCGCCACATCCGACACCTGGTAGGTCCGCACGTTAAAATAGCCGATGGTCAGGAGCTGTTGTCCCGCTGCCATCACCAGGGTGAACACCCCTGCCTCGTACGGCCCGCAAAGCCGCGACAGGAGCCAGAACATGAAAAACGTGCTGGCCGAATAGGTAGTCCCAGAGAGCACCGTCCAGAAATATGTGCTGCCCGGCGTACATTCTCCGCGCTCTCCGAGGAAAAAACGCCGGATACCCGCCTGGAACGCCCGCCTACTCAAATTTTAACCTGCCTGAGTAATGGTTGACCCGCTCGCCCTTGGGGGGCAGCTGCCAGTAATCCCCATAGGAATCCCGCAGGGCCTTGTCATTGTGGTGCAGCAGCTTGATCTTGATGTCCTCGAACGCCCCCTCCTGCAGCGGAAAGATATCCGAGATCCGCAGCATATATCTCTCCGGGTGGATATCATACAAAAGCGTCACCAGCTCGCCCCTGCCCCGGTACCGCAGGGAGGCTTTCCGGATCCGCCAGAGGATCACCCCCATGGGCATCCCCTTCAACAGCACATGCATCCCGCGGCAGATCCCTCGGATAGCTTTTTCCTTTAAGCCCTCCCCTAAGATCATCGGGCGGCGCAGGTTCTTCATGATGTAGAGCTGATACCAGAATCGTATGGTACCGCATTGCCTTTTGCGTTTTTTCTCATCCTCCGGCACATGGTCGAAGGGGAAGATGTCGATGCGGATGCCGTGCCAGTACGGCCACAGACTCTCCTGTTCCGTCACATGCACGGTGTGTGCCGCGGACATCATCGTGAACATGCCGGGGCAGTTTTTCTGGATAAATCCATTTGACAGGATAAATCTGTCCCCCAGTTCCCCCGGCGCTATCTGCAGGAACCGTTCGTAATCATCCCGGAGCATCCCCACGTCGATGTCGTCGTCCCAGGGGATGAACCCTCTGTGGCGCACCGCCCCCAGAGCGGTCCCCCAGTGGGCGAAATAATCCAGCTCATATTTATCACAGATCCTGATGAACTCTTTTAAGACAGACAGGGCCACCTGCTGCACGCGCGCAAGCTCCCCCGGCCGGTATTCCATAGCTGATCCCCTCCTTATCATTCCAGCGGCATATCCGCATACGGTCCCAGATCCAGCATGTACGGCGGATGGTTGTGCCGCTTCTCCTCGGGCGGCAGCGTCATGTAATCCCCATATCTGCGTTTCAGATAGGCCTGTACCTTTCCCGGGAACGGGATCGTCAGCCCGGAGAATGCTCTCTCCTTTGTGGGGAAGATATGCTTTTTGTACACGATGCTGGTAAAAGGCGTGGGGTCAAAATAAAACGCTGCCCGCCTCGTCTTTGCATATCTGTATTTCACAGCCACCCGTTTTGCCTTCCTGTACCAGAGATCCGGTCCCAGGTGCAGTTTTTTTAAGATCCGATGTCCGATCTTGCACAGAAAATGGACCACATCTGCCTTCCAGCCGCCAAAATAGAGGACCGGCTCCCTGATCCCGGACAGGACCATCATCTTCCCGTAAAACCACGCCGCCCATGCCTGCCGCTTCATCGCCCGGTCATCATCCGGAATGTTGTCAAAGCAGTAGATATCCAGGAAGATCCCCAGCTCACAGTCCAGGTCTTTAAAGCATTCCTCCTGAAAGCGCGTTCCCCGCAGCACCCACCGGGTAGAGGGAAACGGGATCCGCGGGTCTGTCTCCGCGTTGACCACACAAAATCGATCCGTCTTCCAGCTGGCCGCCACTTTCAAGAAACGGTCGTAATCCCTGCGGAGCATCCCCACGTCGATATCGTCGTCCCAGGGGATGAATCCGCCATGCCGCACCGCGCCGATAGCCGTCCCGCCGCAGCCAAAATAGCGGATCTTATTTTCCCTGCATAAAAGATCAAATTCCTTCAAGATCATCAGTTCTAATCTCTGCAGCCGCTGCAGAGTCTCATCATCGTATGCCCTGTAAGCCATAACGCTCCTCCAACCTACACTTTTGTCTTTCATTCTACTACGTTATGGATGGAAATGCAAATCCCCGTTCCTGTGTATTTGGCAGGAATGATAACAGTACCCACTAAAATAGTGCCTTATCTTACGGAATATGGTTTCAGTCGTCGGTATTGTTTTTGATTCTACAGGGATCTTTGCATGTATTCTTTCAATTTATATATCTATTGACAATTCTAATAGAAATAATTATAATAAGATCCAATGAATGACAGGAGAAAAAGGTTTTATGGAGAAATATACCAGCTACCGATTTGGTGCAGGACGATACCTACAGGAACCGGATATTCTTGCGCACAGCGGCGGGGAAATCTGCCGGTACGGAAAGAAAGTATATGTGATCGGCGGTCCCAAAGCCCTCCGGCTGACCTGGGATACTTTGGAAAAAAGTTTTCAGAGCGCCGGTCTTGATTGGGTATCAGAAGAGTACAGCGGATTTCCCAGCTACGCCAAGTTAGATGCGTTACGGCCAAAGATCAGGGAGAATGGCTGTGATGTCTTGGCAGGGGTTGGGGGTGGACGCATCATGGATCTGGTAAAAGCCGCAGGCGCGGACCTTGGCCTCCCTGTGGTACTGATCCCTACTTCTGCCGCCACCTGTGCTTCTTTTAGCCCTTTGAGTGTCATGTATACAGACGAAGGCAGATGCGTGGGATACTGGCATTTTGAATACGAAGTAAACAGTGTGATCGTAGACGAACTGATCATGGCTGCTCAACCCCCCAGGCTCTTGGCTGCCGGGATCATGGACGCCATGGCTAAGTGTATCGAGATCTCTAACGGCAAGCCAGCCATCACCCTGCAGACAGATACTATTGATAAATATAGCGCTTACAGTCTGGCTAAGGAAGTCTACCATATCCTGGAAGGATGGGGGAAGAATGCTTACCAGGATGTGGAACAAGGAAAGCTGACCACAACTGTCCATAATGTGATCTTCTGTGTCATCGCCCTTACGGGTCTTGTCAGTTCCCTGATGCGGGCGAAAGGGCAGACGGCTTTGGCCCACCGGATGTACGAAGCTATACGCACTTATTATTTTAAAGAGTCGATGCATTATCTCCACGGCGAGATCGTAGCCACCGGGCTCATCGCCCAACTGAGATTCAACAATGATACAGGAGCCATTAAAGGGCTGAAAGAATATATGAAGAGCATGGACATGCCGATGGATCTTCAAGCTCTGGGTCTTGAACACAGGGAAGAGGTACTGGAAACACTATTCAAAAACATAAGCAATTCCGTCTCTGTGGAAGATACACCCCAGGCACATGAGAGGCTTCTGGCTGCTCTGAGGGAGATTTATTAGAAAAACCAATGGGAGGATCTAACAATATGCTCTCAAAAAAAATGCAGTCCCAACTGGAAAAGGGTTCCCCCATCCGCAGGGCTTTTGAAGAAGGGCAGCGGCTGGGATCGCTTTACGGAAAAGAAAACGTATTTGACTTCAGTATCGGCAATCCGGAGATCCCCGCGCCGGAGGCCATCCGGAAATGGGTAAGACAGATCATCGGCGAAGATTCCCGCAGCATCCATGGCTATATGTGCGACGCAGGATATGAAGAAGTGCGTGAGAAGATCGCGGCTTCGCTGAACCGACGGTTCGGGACTTCTTTTTCTCTGCATAATATCGTCATGTCTGCAGGCGCCGCGGGGGCCATCAATGTGATCATGTACGCCCTATTAGATCCAGGGGATGAAGTTATCCTGATGCGTCCTTATTACCCGGGGTATCAAAGCTTTATCCTGAATTGGGACGCGGAGCTGGTGGCTGTAGATCCAGATCCCGAGGATTTTCAGCCGGATATGGAAGACTTCCGGCGAAAGATAACTGAACGGACAAAACTTGTGATCGTCAATTCTCCTAATAACCCCACCGGGGTCATTTATACAGAGGAGACGATCCGCGGCCTCACAGAAATCCTGCGGGAAAAACAGGAACAATACGGACATGGGATCTATCTGCTTTCCGATGAACCTTACCGGGAACTGTGTTACATAGATACCTATCCGGAAGAGGAGCTGCCCTTTTGGACAGAATATTATGAAAATACCATCATAGTATATTCCTTCAGCAAGACATTGTCCATTCCGGGGGAACGGATCGGTTATTTTGTGATCCCTGATGGGGCGGCAGGCAGCAGGGATCTGATCAAAGCGTCCCGCATTGCCACCGGGATGCTGGGGTTTGTGAACGCCCCTTCTTTGTTCCAGAAAGTAGCCGGCGCATGTGTGGAGATAAAAGCAGACATTTATGATTACCGCCGGAACCGGGACTTGTTGTACAATACGCTATGCCGTCTAGGCTTTACCTGCGTCCCGCCGCAGGGCGCTTTTTATATTTTTGTGAAGACTCCAGGCGGGGATGAAAAGGAGTTTCTCAAAGCCGCTCATGCCTGCCGTATCCTTTTGGTAGGAGGGAGCGCTTTCGGATATCCGGGCTACGCCAGGATATCATTTTGTGTTTCTTATGATAAAATCAAACGTTCCCTGCCCGCATTTGAAAAACTGGCAGGGATGATGGATCTGTAAGGAGGAAGAAAAAGTGAACGCTCACAGTGAAATGGGGTTCGGGACCATGAGCATACATTCCGGCCATCACAAAGACGCGGAAGGGGCGCTGGCGATGCCTATTTACCAGACCTCTACCTTTTGCTTTGATACAGTGGAAGAAGGGATGGCAAAATTCGCCAAAGAAATCCCTGGTTATGTATACTCCCGGGGCGGAAATCCCACTACAGTAGAATTACAGCATAAGATCGCCGCGCTGGAAAAAGGGGAAGCCTGCGTGGCCACTTCATCCGGAATGGGAGCTATAGGAGCCGTGCTGATCACATTTTTGAAAGCGGGAGACCATGTGATCTGCGGCGAATGTGTCTATGGATGCACGGACTTTGTCATACGGGATACGCTGACTAAATTCGGTGTGGAAGTATCTTTTGTGGACACTAGCGACATAGATATGTTGCGGGCTGCCATAAAAAATAACACCACGATGATCTATTTTGAGACACCCACCAATCCCACCATGAAGATCACCGATATTTCAGCAGTAGCCCAAATTGCGGGAGAAAAAAATATCAAGGTCGTAGTGGACAACACATTCGCGCCGCCTCCTGTACAGTACCCGCTGGCAGAAGGGGCTGATTTTGTCCTGCACAGCATTACAAAATATATCAACGGCCATGGAGATGTGATCGGGGGTGCTGTGATCGGAAACAGGGAAGACATCGCACTGATCTCCGGTTCTTCCTCTTCGAAACTCTGCGGCGCCACCCCCAGCCCTTTTAACTCTTTCTTAGTGATAAGGGGCATGCAGACAATGGAACTGCGTATGGAACGCCACTGCAAAAATGGCCTGGCCATAGCAAGATATCTGGAAGGGCATCCCCTCGTTGATAAAGTATATTATCCCGGGCTGGAGAGCAGCCCCCAATACGCGCTTGCTGAACGGCAGATGCATGGATTGTTCAGCGGCGTAATGTCCTTCGAACTAAAAGAAGGGATCGGCGGCATGACCAGCTATGAAGCCTGCCGGAAACTCCTAAACCATCTGGAACTTGCCTCTATCGCCGTCAGCCTTGGGGATCCCGGCACCCTGGTACAGCATCCGGCCAGCATGACACATGCCAATGTGCCTAAGGAAAAACGGGAAGAAGCTGGGATCACGGACGCTCTGATCCGTCTGTCTGCGGGATTGGAAAATATCGAAGATATCCTCTCCGATCTTGACCAGGCATTCAAGAAAATAGATCTATAGGAAAAATAAGAGATGAAAAATATAGAGATCAAAGACTTGTCTTTCGCATACGAAGATGAGCCGGAACGGCTGGTCCTGGATCATATCGACCTTCACGTGGATCCCGGGGACTTTGTATGTCTCCTGGGCCAGTCAGGATGTGGGAAGAGCACCTTTCTGCGGCTGCTGGCAGGGCTGGAAAGACCCACCTCCGGTGCAGTCTGTGTCAATGGAGATCCCATCAAAGGCGCTGGATTGGATCGCAGCGTAGTTTTCCAGGATTACGGCCTGTTTCCCTGGATGACTGCGGGAGAAAACCTTATACTGGCGCTGCGGCAAAAATTTCCCAAAGAAAACAAACGGAAATTAAAAGATCTGGCTCTGGATATGCTGGAAAAAGTAGGTTTAAAACCAGAAGTATATGACAAGTTGCCCAAAGAACTCTCTGGCGGGATGAAACAGCGCTGTGCCATTGCCCGATCATTCGGCATTGACCCGCCTATTTTACTGATGGATGAGCCTTTTGGCGCCCTGGACGCAGTGACCCGAGCAAAACTCCAGACCATGATCTTGGATCTGTGGGCAAAAGAGGAACCGAAGAAAACCGTATTCTTTGTGACACATGATGTGGACGAAGCCCTGCTTTTGGCCAACCGTATCTGTGTCTTCGGTCAGTCCCCCAGCAAGATCATCCATGAATGCAGGATTCCGGAAGATATAAAACCCACCCGGGAGACTATATACGAAAATGGACCGATCATGAAATTGCGCACCCAGCTCATCCGCTATATCAACCAGGATGTAACTGAGCATATTGCTTAGAGTGTGTCTGAAAACCGCTTTATGTCAACTGTAAGTCACAATTTGTGGAAAATCTGACCCAAATGAGGAAGGCGTAGCGGGCTACGCTGACCGAAAGCGGGCCAGATCTTCCACGAAGTGGGGCTTGCAGGTGGCGTGAATGGGTTTTAAGACACACTCTAGCTATATTATAAAAATATTATGAAAAAGGAGAAGTCTTGATGAAAAAGAAAATTTTATGCATGATATTGAGTGTAATGGTGGTGACGTCCATGGCTGCAGGCTGCGCAAAAAAGGAAGCCGAAAATACTGCTGCCACTGAGACCACTGCCGGGGAAAGTGGAGAAGTTGCTGGCGGGGAAGAAGAGGAAGGATCTGAGTCCATGACTGTCAGGATGGGGATCAGCCAGGTCAGTGGCCAAGTGCTGCAGGCGATTGCGGAAGATAAAGGTTTTCTGGAAGAAGCAGGCGTCAACGTCGAATTGGTCACCTGTGATACAGCCCAGGACGCATTTACCTCTCTTGCCGCTGGAAAGATCGATATCGTATCTACATATGGGACAAACCGCCCTATCCAGTACATTGGAGAGGGGGAAGACCTTACGATCTTTGCCGGTTATATGCTCACAGGCGCAATGCCCATTGTAGCCAATCCGGGAACTGAGTGGAATGGGGTAGAAGACCTGATCGGAAAGACCATTGCCGGGAACACTACTTACTATGCTGTCTGCGGACCCCTTCTGGATCTGGGGTATGATCCCAATGAAGAAATAAAATGGGTGGATCTTGATCAGCATGTGGACCGTTTAGAAGCAGTGCGCAGCGGAGAAGCTGATTATGCCATCGTAGGTACTGGTCAGGCAGAGACGATTGCAGATATGGGGCTTGAGGTGGTGTGCTATTTGAGCGACGTACTCCCTGACTATTCCTGTTGCCGGGTCGTTTGTAATACCGAATGGCTGGATTCCAACCCCGACGCCGCAAAAGCATTGTTAAAATCATGGATGCGGGCACTGCAAGTATACGAATCTGACAAAGATTATGCCATTTCTCTGACTGCGGAACAGTTAGAAGTTTCCGAAGATCATGTAAGCGCTTATATGACAGAACCACATTATGTGATCAATCTGGATCCCGATTATAAGGCAGTTGAGAGAGCCTGGGGTTACATGGGCGAACTGGGACTTTTAGGGAAAGATGCCTCAAATGTTGATATTAAAGACCACTTCAATGCGGAGATCTATAAAGCAGCTCTGGATGAATGTGTGGAAGAATATTATGATGAAGACCCAGATTTCTATGACTACTATCAAAAATTCTATGAGGAAAATAATCCTCTATAAAATGTCGCCATGGAAAAGATAAAAAATTTTTTTAAAGATTATACCGTTACGATCTTTGTTTTCCTGGGATTATTTTTCGCCTATAAATATGGTACAGACAATGAACTGTTGGATAAATTCTTGTTTCCCAAAACAGGAGAGATCAAAGAGTCTTTCCAGCAATTCTGGCCCAAAATGTTCATGAATATGCTGTATTCTTTTGAACTGCTCTTTCCAGGATTATTCGCAGGTGTGTTCGTGGCGCTGCTGATCGGTATCCCCATGGGGCTGAACAGACGGTTCCGGCGGGCATTTCATCCGATCATATATTCTGTCAGCGTTATCCCGGCGATCTTGATCTCGCCCTTTGCGATACATCTGGCGCCCTCTTTTCGGGCGGCGTCTCTGTTTCTGGTATTTTACAATACCATATGGGCGACGCTGTTTGCCACGATCAATGGGATCATGACGATCGACAAACGCTACCTGGATAACGCGGCTACACTGCAGATTACGGGGATCAAACGATTGAGGAAGATCATCCTCCCGGCAGCTATGCCATCTATCGCTTCTGGCTTTATCACCTCAATGAGAAGCTCCTTCCTGGTATTGGTCTATGCAGAGATGTATGGGACAGAATATGGGATGGGTTATTTCGTAAAATGGAATTCCGATCTGGGAAGATTTGAATCTGTGTGGAGCGGCTTCATTTTTATGGTGGTGGTATTGGTGATCGTTATGCAGATCGTAGAAAAGATCAAAGACCGCATTCTAAAATGGACCATTGATTAAACGCATTCTGACGCTGTTTTTTTAGAATGTTGACAGAGTACCAGAACATCTATACTTATAACGGTCTTTGTCTGATATAGTAACAGACTGGATCTTTTCGAGATCCATTTTTGTCTGAAGATCCATTCACGCCGCATGTAAGATCCACTTTGCGGCATGTTTGTAAAAACGCCAGCGTAGCTTGCTACACTGGCGTTTTTTACAAATATATTTATCTTTTTATATTCTTGAACCGGCTCGCTTTATAGCCTGGGACTTTCTGCGTCCATTTACTGATCCCCAGGTATTGCTTGCACGATTTTGTGTACGTCTCGCATTTATTTGTGTCCATATATTTGTACACATTGTAGGCTGCTTTTTTCTTGCCCATGCCGGACGTCCACAGGCCCATATGCAGGTTGTAATTGGCAATCTCCACCTGGGCGTCGGCCTGGCTGCGGAAAATGATGCAGTCGATCATGCCATTGAACTCCGCTTTATAAAATGCGTAGGCGATGGCGGCCGCCTGTTTCTTCTCCCCGTTCGTCCCATGGGAGCTGAAGCCCTGCTCTGTGAGCATGATCCTGGTCTTTGACCCGTATTTGGATTTCACATACTGGGTCAGGTACTGGATATTTTTCATGGTGATGCAGGGGGAATCCGTACTGTCCTTCACATACTGGGCGGAGCTGTTCCAAAAATCTGACTGGGTCAGCGGCTCCGAGTAGGCATGGTACCCGATGGCAAATGTGGGGCTCCCGTATTTTTTCAGCCTGGTGGCAAACTGGTCCAGGAACTCCCGGGAACTGTGGGCCCGGCCAGATGCGGGCAGGTTCCAGCTGTGGTCCAGGCAGATGCTGACCCGGGCATTTTTACATTTGCTCTTGACGGCCATATAGACCACCTGGAATGTGTCCGCGTACAGGTCTGCATTGGTCTTCAGGGATGTGGAGCCTGTGTAATGCCATTCGTTGTAGGCATTGACCTCATTTCCGATCAGATAATTGTTGATGTATCCATGTCCGTTCTTCCCGTTGAACCATTCGGCGATGCAGCTGAACAGGGCTTCGTATTTATTGCGGGCCGACTGGCCGCTGATATTCCACGCGTAATAGTTGTGCGCGCCTTTTTGGCGGGCCGCCGGATGGATCAGGTCTGTCTGTCCGTCCGCCCAGGGGAGCAGAAATTCTACGGAAAGGTTCATGCCCGCATCCTGGAGCTGCGCGTACAGGTTGCCCAGCGCGTAGAAACGCTCTGCGTTAAAATCATATGTCTTCCCTTTATATCTGTATTTCAGACCGCCCGGCTTCATCAGTTCTGTGATGTTCTGGTTGAACAGGCAGTAGTTCGTCCCCAGGCTGATCGCGTCCTGCAGGCTCTCCCCGAACTGCAGGCCCTTCTTGGATCTGCCCTTGGTGAACGGCAGGGTGCTGTCCGCCAGGATCTCTGGATTGCTGATGTATTTTTCCTTGCTGATGGCTTTGTATTTCCCCTGGATCTTTACGGCTACCTGGAACCTGGACTGCAGCCTGTTTTTTGCATTGTCAAGATTTAGCGGTGTGCTGAATGTGACGGACTTGCGCTTTTTGACTTTGGCTGCCGGTTTTGCGGCGAGCTTCGTGCTCGCAGGGCTGGACGCGAACAGATAATAATATTTATCCTGGCTCTTTACCTGCCTGGGGATGCTCGCTTTTACCTGTATCGTTTTTTTGTTGCTCTTGATCTTGCAGCTCTTGATGGCCGCTGAGTCGGATGCTGCGGTCACACCTCCGCTGGCGAGCTTCGGACCTTCAATCTCTTCATTGTAGATCTTTGGGGTATCTTTCGGGGTCTTGTCCGCGGATACAGACGGGATGTTTTCTGATACAGCATTTTCGGATACGACGATCTCTTCCGTCTGGGTCTGCTCCAGATCCACTGCGATCTCTATATCCCAGGATAGCTGTGCTGGGTCGTTCCCGGCTGCGGCGTATATGTATGTGAGCTGTCCCGGATCAGTCTCCATAGGCAGCTGCAATAGACCGTCCCGGATCCACGTCCCCTGGGAAATCTCACGGATCCGGCTGGGATCCATGTCCGGGATCTGTGAAAAGTCTACCTGGCCCGATCCGTCGGCCTGAAGAGTGATCGTATTCCCTGTACTGATCAATGTCTGGAGCTGGTCCAGCCCTGTCAGGTCCATGGCCCCGATCTGGTTATCGCTGCAGTCCAGCGTCTGCAGCCCGGTAAAATACCCAATCCCGCGCAGGGAAGTGATGCCTAGCCCGGACAGAGAAAGTTCCGTCACGGCCTCCGCTTCCTGCGCGCTCAAAAGCCCGTCCCCGTCCATGTCCACATGCGTAGCCGCGTACGTCCTGAATGCCGGATCGGGGAATGCTTCCTCCAGGGACAGTCCGTCCGGGATCTCTGTATCTATGCCCGTATACATGTCTGTATTTATGCCGGTATCTATGCCGGTATCTATGCCATCCGCACTTTCCCGTGCTCCCTCTTGTGCTTCCGTCCCCACGGACAGATCTCCCGCCGCTGCGGGCATTGCCGTCGATACGCTCAGGCATGCCGCCATGCCCAGCGCGATCCATTTCTTTAATCTTCTCATATCTGACCACCTCTCTTAAAAAATCTTCCTATTTTTTGTACATCCGCTGCCGCACCACTTCGTAAGCTAAGATCCCCGCCGCCACCGAGGCGTTCAAGGAATCGATATCCCCCCGCATCGGTATGGATGCTGTCAGGTCACATTTTTCACGGATCAGGCGGGCGACCCCGTCGCCCTCCCCGCCGATCACCAGGCCCACCGGCCCGGTCAGGTCCTGTCCGTACATCACCGGCCCCTGCATGTCGGCGCACACAAACCAGATGCCCTCCTTTTTCAGGTCCTCGATGGTCCGCGCCAGGTTCGTGACCCGGGCCACCGGCATGTAGTTGATCGCCCCTGCGGATGCACGGGCAACCCCGGCTGTCAGCCCCACGGCCCGATGTTTGGGGATGATCACCCCGTGGGCGCCTGCCTGGTTGGCTGTCCGGATGATCGCGCCCAGGTTGTGGGGATCCTCGATGCCGTCCAGCAGGAACAGGAACGGAGGTTCCTCCTTCTCGCCGGCCTTCTGGAGTATCTCTTCCACTGTGGCATACGCGTATGCCCCCATGTAGGCGATCACGCCCTGGTGGTTTCCCGTCTCCGAGAGCTGGTCCAGACGCTCCCTGGACACAAACCGGATCACAGTGTCGCCTCGCTTTGCCTTTTTTACGATGGATGTCACCGGCCCGTCCTTGCATCCGTCCAGGACAAATAATCTGTCCAGGGGATGTCCGGCACGCAGGGCTTCCGCCACGGCGTGCCGTCCCTCTATCTGTTGCTGCTTGTCCATGTTCCTTTCCTCCGATCTTATACACACGAGCATACATATCTGCCAGATGATCCGTTTTTCCCTTGAAAATACGGGCAGATCATCTGACTTGCGGGTGGTATATATGCTCAACTCCTATTTTCATCAGCTCGATCATACGCTCCCAGCGGCCCATCAGGTACAGCCATCCCATCAACGCCTCAAATCCTGTGGCTCGGCGGTACTCTGTCACGGTGGCGTGCCTGGCCATTGTGGCGGGATGGGCGTTGCGGCCTCTCCTGTAAACTTTAAGCTCCTCCTGGGTGAGCAGCGGTTCCAGCGCCCGCATCATCTCCGATTGTGCACCGGCCCGCACGAGAGCGCTGGCTCTCTTGTGGAGGCTGTTGACCGGGCAGTTTCCCTGTTTGATCAAAATGGTGCGGATCACCAGTTCGTAGATCCCGTCCCCGATATAAGCCAGGGCCAATGGGGAGTAGGTGCGGATGTCCACATCTTCCAGCTGGAACTGCTGTGTGAGCAGGTCAAACAGATCTAAGCCCATCGGATCTAAACCCATCGGATCTAAGCCCATCGGATCTAAGCCCTCTTCCATTGGACTCCTTCCCGGGTATCCTTGAGGATGATGCCCTTCTCAAGCAGTGTGTCGCGGATCTGATCTGCCTTCTGGAAATCTTTCGCCTTCCGGGCCGCCTGCCTCTGGGCGATCAGATCCTCGATCTCCTGGTCTAAGATCTCCTCCTTTGCCTCTAAAGACAGCCCCAGGATGTCCGTGAGCGCGGTCAGGATCTCATACAGCTTCTCTGCAAAAAGTCCGCTGCGTCTCTCATCTGCCTGGGTGTTCGCGAATTTCACCAGCTCGAAGACCGCCGCGATCGCATCTGCCGTGTTGAAGTCGTCGTCCATGGCCTCCTGGAATTTACGTTTAAATCCGGCCGCCTGCTCCAGGAGCCGATCTTCCTCCTCCGACAAAACTGTCCCCGTATCCGGACCTTTGAGCTGGCGCAGATGCTCCGCCGCGGTCAAGATCCGCTCCAGTCCATTTTTCGCCGCGGTCATCAGGTCCCTGCTGAAATTCAAGGGACTGCGGTAATGGGCGCTGAGCATGAAGAAGCGCAGCACCTGCAGGTCGTATTCATCGGCCACCTCCCGCACGGTGAAGAAATTCCCCAGGGATTTGGACATCTTCCGGTTGTCGATGTTCAAAAAGGCATTGTGCAGCCAATATTTCGCAAAAGGTCTGCCGTTGCAGCATTCGCTCTGTGCGATCTCATTTTCGTGGTGGGGGAAGATCAGGTCCTCGCCGCCGGCATGGATATCGATCTCTTCTCCCAGATATTTTTTTGCCATCACGGAACACTCGATGTGCCAGCCCGGACGGCCGTCGCACCAGGGGGAAGGCCAGGAAGGCTCCCCTTCTTTTTTCGGTTTCCAGAGGACGAAATCCAGCGGGTCTTCCTTCTGCCCCTCACCGGATACCTGAAGGGCGCGGAAACCGGACTGCAGGTCGTCTAAGTTCTTGTGGGAGAGCTTCCCGTACTGGGCAAAGCGTTTGACCCGGAAATAGACGGTGCCGTCGGAAGAAGGGTATGCGTAGCCCTTGTCGATCAGCGTCTGGATCATCTCGATCATCCCGTCGATCTCCTGCGTGGCCAATGGATGTTTGGTGGCCGGGCGTACGTTCATGCCCTCCATGTCTTTTTTGCATTCCGCGATGTATCGCTGGGAGATCTCCTCCGCGGTGGCGCCCTCCTCCACGGCTTTGGCGATGATCTTGTCGTCCACATCGGTAAAATTGGACACGTACTCCACCTTGTATCCCCGGTCCTCCAGATAGCGGCGCACGGTGTCAAAGACGATCATGGGCCGGGCATTGCCGATATGGATCAGGTTATACACCGTGGGCCCGCACACGTACATTTTTATCTCGCCCTCTTTTAAGGGTATGAATTCTTCCTTTTGTTTTGACAAGGTATTGTATACCTTCATGGCTGTTTCTCCTCCTCTTTTTCCTTCCTCTTCAGATAGCGCAGTTCATTTTCCAGATCCACCAGACGGCTGTGCAGGGTGTTGTTCTCACGCTGCAGTCTCTGGATATCCTCCCGGATGGGATCTGGCAGATGGCAGTGATCCAGTTCTTTTCTGGGCACACGGACGTCTTTTCTCTTGACCACGCGCCCGGGGATGCCCACCACCGTGCAGTTGGGAGGGACCTCCTCGAGGACCACGGCCCCGGCTCCGATCTTGGAGTTCTCCCCCACTGTAAAAGAACCCAGCAGCTTCGCCCCGGCGCTCACCATCACATTATCTTTCAGGGTGGGATGCCGCTTTCCCGTCTCCTTGCCTGTCCCGCCCAGTGTCACACCCTGATACAGGGTCACGTTATCCCCGATGACGGCCGTCTCCCCGATGATCACGCCGCTGCCGTGGTCGATGAACAGTCCTTTGCCGATCTGCGCTCCCGGATGGATCTCGATCCCGGTCTTCCTGGCTGCGCGCTGGGAGATCATCCTCGCTAAGAAAAAATGGCCTTTTTCATATAATCTATGTGCACGGCGATACTTTAGCATGACCCGGAAACTGGGATATAAGATCACTTCCCAGGGCGTCTTGATCGCCGGATCCCTCTCTTGGATGACCGAAAATTCTTCTCTGAAATGTTTCCAAAAACTCATGCTGCTGCTCCTTTATAAAACTACCTTATTTAAACAGTCTATGGGAGACAGCCTGTTTTGTCAATTGTTTTTCTGCCGTAAAATTTTAAACTCATCAGTTGACAACAAAACCTTCTTTCTGTTATACTACAAAACATCAAGCAATAAGCAAATGCCATGACAGGGAGGAGTATGCGCCTGCCGACAGCACAGAGAGGGGATGGCTGGTGGAAATCCCCGTGGAGGAGATGCAGAAAGTAGCCCTTGAGCAGTAAAGCCGAACAGGCCGGAACGGACAGATGTACGACAGAGTACAAGGCGGTCCCGCCCCACTAAGTTTTAACGTCCATCCCCCGTTACAGGGATACGGTATCGATCTGTTTATGATATGAAAGGTGTACAGAAGTCTCAGATCCGTACCGATGAGTGCAAAGATACTTTTCTTTGAATTTAGGTGGTACCACGGACATTTATCCGCCCTAAGCCCATAGACGGCTTAGGGCTTTTTTGCACTTTCTTTCATAGATAAAAAAGAAGGAGGAACACTCTATGGCTCAGATCAAAGGAACTGATCTATTTGTAAAAGCATTAAAAGAAGAAGGCGTTGATATCCTTTTCGGCTATCCTGGCGGACAGGCCATCGACTTATTCGACTCTCTGTACGGACAGGATGACATCGAAGTGATCCTGCCCCGGCACGAGCAGGCCCTTGTCCATGCAGCGGACGGCTACGCCCGCTCCACCGGGAAAGTCGGCGTCTGTCTGGTGACCAGCGGCCCCGGCGCGACGAACCTGGTCACGGGGATCGCAACGGCAAATTATGACAGTGTACCCCTGGTCTGCTTTACCGGACAGGTGCCCATGAACCTGATCGGAAACGATGCCTTCCAGGAGGTGGACATCGTGGGGATCACCCGCAGCATCTGTAAACACTGTATCACCGTGCGCAGCCGCGAGGACTTAGGCCGGATCATCAAGGAGGCGTTCTTCATCGCCCGTAACGGCAAGCCTGGCCCTGTATTGGTGGATATCCCCAAGGACATCCAGCAGGCCCTGGGCTCCGATGAATATCCCTCCGAGGCGAACATCCGCAGCTACAAACCCAGCACCAAAGTCCATGAGGGCCAGCTCAAGAAAGCCGTAAATGTGCTGAACAACGCCAAACACCCCGTCTTCCTCATCGGAGGCGGCGTGAACATCTCCCGTGCAGACCAGGCCATGACCCGCCTTGCGGAATTGACGAGAGTCCCTGTGATCACCACGATCATGGGAAAAGGCGCGATCCCCAGCGACCATCCTCTGTATGTGGGGAACATCGGGATCCACGGCAACTACGCCTCCAACACGGCGATCAGCGAATGCGACGTGCTGTTCTCCATCGGGACCCGTTTCAACGACCGGATCACCGGGAAGATCAGCGAATTTGCCAAGAATGCCACGATCATCCACATCGACATCGACACGGCTTCCATCTCCAGGAACATCGTGGTAGACATCCCGATCGTAGCCGATGCGGGCAACGCGATCGACAAGATGCTGGAATACGCAAGACCGCTGCCCACCGAGGACTGGCTCGAACGGATCCAGGGCTGGAAAGATAAATACCCCCTCGGTATGGACCAACGCTACCCCGGCTTGAATCCGGAGAAAGTCATCGCCAAGATCAACGAGCTCTTCCCGGATGCCATCGTCACCACCGACGTGGGCCAGAACCAGCTCTGGACCACCCAGTACCTGAGTATGACCGGAAAGAGACAGCTGCTCACCTCCGGCGGCCTGGGCACCATGGGCTATGGCCTGCCCGCGGCCATCGGCGCACAGCTTGGCAACCCGGACCAGAGAGTCATCGCGATCTCCGGCGACGGCGGTATGCAGATGAATATCCAGGAGATGGCCACCGCCATGTGCCAGGAACTGCCACTGATCTTATGCGTCCTCAACAATTCCTGGCTGGGGAATGTGCGCCAATGGCAGGAGATGTTCTTTGACAAACGCTATTCATCTACCTGCCTGCGTTACCGCAAAGGCTGTATGAAAGACTGCCTAAATCCGGAGAAATGCTGTCCGCCCTACACGCCCGATTTCATAAAACTGGCTGAAAGTTATGGCGCACAGGGCATCCGCGTCGAGACGGCCGAGGACATCGAAGCGGCTTTCCAGGCCGCAAAAAATGAGACGAAGCGTCCCACCCTGATCGAATTCATCATCGACCCGGAAGCAAATGTGTCACCCATGGTACCCACAGGCAAACCATTGAACGAAATGGTTTTGGAATGCTAAAACCTAGGAGGATAAGATCATGAAAAAACGTTGGATCTCACTGTTTGTGGAAAACGAAGTCGGTATGCTGGCCAAGATCTCCGGCCTTTTCTCCGGAAAATCATACAACCTGCAGTCCCTCACCGTGGGCGAGACCGAGGACCCCACCGTTTCCCGCATGACGATCGGACTGATCAGCGACGACATCACCTTTGAACAGATAAAAAAGCAGCTAAACCGCAGCGTGGGCATCATCAAAGTCATCGATTTCACCGACACGCCCATCCACATGAAAGAGATATTATTCGTAAAAGTCAAAGGCTGCAACAAGAGCGACCGTGAGGAAGTCTTTCGGATCGCGCAGGTCTTCGGCATCCAGGTCACCGATTACGGCAAAAACAGCATCCTCCTGGAATCCACCCAGACCGAGGCCCGCAACAACGACATCATCAACCTGTTGGACCAGGATTTCAGCGGGCGCATCGAAGTGGTGCGGGGCGGGAGCGTCGCCGTGGAAGCGATCAGCATGCAGGACCGGTAGCCATCCGTCGCAGCGAGTTTGGACAAAATATAAAAAGGGAGATTTCGCAGACGCCTAACCCAAAATAGAGCGGAAAGGAGTATTAAAAAGACCCATGAAACAAGCCAATGACCTCAGACAACTGCTTCGGCAGATCGACCACAAAAGTTATCCGGCCTACAAAGACACCCGGGGGAGTTACCGCTTCCCCGGCTACATCTTAAACATCGACCACGTGCAGGGCGACCCGTTCGCCTCCCCCTCCAAGGTCAGCATCGCCGTGGCCGGGAAAGAGGCGGGTTTTCCCGCCGATACCTACGACGAGCCCCATAAACGCATCGCCCTCCAGGACCACATCCTGCGGCTTTTCTCCCGGGCTTTGAGCCAGTACAGTTTCAAAGCCCGCGGTTCCGGCAAGAGCGGTCTGATCGGGGTCAGCCGCTGCGGCCAGGAGATCCTGGAGCGCACCGCCTGCCAGATGGACCCCAAAAACGGCGACCTGCTCATCCGTATGGAGATCGGTTTCCCGGCAGACGGCCGCCGCATCAACTCCGGTGAGCTGGTCAAGATCCTGTTTGATTTCCTGCCGGAGTGCATCCCCCAGAGCCTGTTTTACAAACGGCTGGATGCCAAGAAGATTGAACAGGTCAAAAACTTGAGCGAAGACCAGCACTACATCCGTCAGCAGCTCAAAGAGAGAAACCTGACCGCTTTCGTGGCCGACGGGACCATCCTGCCCCGGGAGAGCGGCGTTTCCGCCCGCCCGATGAAAAACGCAGTGCCTTTTAAGTCCCCGGATTCCCTTAAAGTCACCCTGGATCTGCCCCATCACGGCCCGCTCACCGGCATGGGCGTCCCCCAGGGGATCACGCTGATCGTGGGCGGCGGCTACCACGGCAAATCCACCCTGTTAAAAGCCCTGGAACTGGGCGTATACGATCACATCGCCGGGGATGGGCGGGAATATGTGGCCACCGATGACACAGCCGTGAAGATCCGCGCCGAGGACGGCCGCAGCATCAAGAAGGCCGACATCTCCATGTTCATCAACAATCTGCCCAACAACCGGGATACCCAGGCATTTTCCACAGAGGATGCCAGCGGCAGTACCTCCCAGGCCGCCAATGTGATCGAGGCCATGGAGGCCCAGACCCGCCTCTTCCTCATCGACGAGGACACCTGCGCCACCAACTTCATGGTCCGGGACGACCTGATGCAGCGCGTGGTACACCGGGACCAGGAGCCGATCACACCGTTCATCGAGCGAGTGCGCCAGATCTACCAGGAACAGGGCATCTCCTCGGTCGTTGTGGCGGGAAGCTCCGGCTCCTATTTCCACGTGGCCGACACGATCTTGCAGATGAACCAGTACAAACCTGTGGACATCACAGAACTTGCCAAACAGGAAGCCAAAGCCTTCCCCCTCACCTGCGGGGATGCGCCAAAAGCCGCGCCGCCGAAGAACGACCGCTGCCCCCGCCAGTCCTCCGCTTTCCGCAAAAACGACCGGATCAAAATAAAGACCATGGGCAAGGACGCTTTCTCCATCAACAAGGAGACTGTGGACCTGCGCTATGTGGAACAGCTGGTGGACAGTGAACAGACGACCGCCTTAGCTTATCTGCTGAAATATATGGAACTGCATTGTTTCAACGGGCGCACACCTTTGAACGAGATCATCCCCCGGTTGTCTGCGCAGCTGTTAGAAAAAGGGCTGGCCTCCGTCAATGAAGGTTCCTATCTGTCCTCCAACCTGGCCATGCCGCGTGCACAGGAGATCTATGCGTGTATCAACCGGTATCGGGGACTTATGCTGTAAGATAAATGGATCACATCCGTGTCCTCGTCCCTGGCCGTCCACACGGCAGATGACGCTGCCTGTCATTTATTTCCAGATCAGGGGGATTTATGATCAATATACAAGACGAAAATATGATCCAAAGTGAGATCCTGGAGAGGAAGATCCGCGACCAGATCCTGACAGTAGAAGAAAAGATATTTTTACAGCAAGACGATCCCGCTTCGTATGAGAAAACAGACTCCATCGAACACGAGACGAAAAAGCTCCTGCAGGAACTCCAAAAATGCCAGACGAAACAGGAGGCCGCACAGACAGAAGCCGCTCATTTGGATATGATCCGGGCATGGTGTGCGCTGGCCGAAAACAGCGCCTCCATATCGACTGAGCATAAGATCGGATACACGCTGTTTAAAGATACCCTGGTCTCCGCGGTCAGGAACGCTTTCCAGGAATTCACAAAAAGCGATGCCTACAAAAACCTGCCCGACGGCCCAGACCCGCCCCAGCCAGACCAAGGAGACGGATCAGCAGAAACAGATGACCTGTTCCACATAAAAGCCCAAAAAAGATACCAGGCCCAGAGCAGGTTCTCAGAAGGCGGGGATGATCAAAAACCCTCATCCCTCAACACAAAAGGATAAAAAAAGAAGGCCGCAGTCCATGGGGCCTTCTTTTTTATCTTTATTTGATATGTATCTTATTTATCGTCTTTTTTCAGATATACGAACCAATATACAGCGCCCACAAACAACGCACCGCCAACGATATTGCCCAAAGTTACTGGGAGCAGATTCTTTCCGAAGAATGCACCCCAGGTCAATTTTGCTGTATCAGCAGTAGCCTTTGCCAGGTAATCTGGATTTCCCATAGCGAACAGGCCGGCAGGTGCATAGAACATATTTGCAACACTATGCTCAAAGCCGCTCAGTACGAATACCATGATCGGATAGAAAAGGGCAGCGATCTTACCAGCAGCAGTCTTAGAAGAAAATCCCAGCCATACAGCCAGACATACAAGGAAGTTACAGAAGATACCTTTTATGAACGCATCCCCAAAGGTCATAGAACATTTTGCCACAGCAGTGTTGATCGTAGCTCCTGCCAATGCACTGTCGAACAGGCTGAGCTGATGACAGGCTGACACGCCCCATGCCACTAAGATACTTCCCACAAAGTTACCGACATAAACGATCACCCAGTTGCGCAGCATGCCTACGATGGTCGCCTCTTTTTCCAAAACGGATATGATGATCAGACAGTTTCCGGTAAATAGCTCACTACCCGCCAAGATGACTAAAGTAAGACCTGCCGGGAACACGCACGCGCCTACCAGTTTCGCTACGGATGCAGACCCGATGCTGACGGAGGCTGTAGAAGCGCCAACACCTGCGATTGCAATGAACATCCCGGCCAAGATACCCAGGATAAACAGCTTGCTGGCTTTCATCGTTGTCTTGCCTTTACCGATCGGTACATAATTTTTTGCAATTTCTGCTGGTGAATTCATCATAACAAATCTTCCCCCTTCTTAAACGTAAAAGTGATCTTCTTATAACCTATGCAGAGAGCGCTCGTCTGAGAAGCCATCCCGCACAAGTCTGAGCAGAAAGCATAACACATCTCTCTCCGGACTATCCGCCAGAAAACACGCCTTCATGGTACGCCTAAAGGCATAGTGGGATGCCTGAAAAGTGTATTCTATGCCAAAACCGGAAAAATAAGCTATATGCATTGATAAGTATATTATATATGCAATTTGCTATAAAATCAATACTTTGTTGAAAATATTTTCGTCAATCTGTAACTATCGGGAAAAAATCTGTTCCGCAGAATCTATAAACAATATATAAATGATGCGATCTATCGGCCCATGAGATCTTTCAGGTCACGGTACAGGCTTTTGTACACCTGGTAATTTTTATCATAGATATCCCAGCGCCCCGGATCTGCCTTATGGATCCGCTCCTCCTTGATCGTCAGGGAGACCGCCTCCTCAAAATCCTTATACATGCCCACACCCACACCGGTCAGCAGGGCTGTCCCCAGCACGGTAGCCATATCCGAATAGGGCACGATGAAATCTTTCCCTGTGATATCCGCTTTGATCTGCGTCCACAGCAGGGAATTGGCCGATCCGCCGGTGGCGCGCAGAACATCTACCTCACACCCTGCCGCCTCAGCCACGTCGATGTTATGGCGGATCGAATAGGCCACACCTTCCATGGCCGCCCGGATCATATGGCCTTTTGTCTTTGCAAAATCCAATCCGTAGAAAACACCCTTGGCGTTTGGATCCCAGATCGGGGTCCGCTCGCCGGACATATACGGCAGGAAGACCAACCCTTCCGAGCCCGGCGGGATCACTCCTGCCAGGTCGTTGAACTGTTCCAGGGAGGACCGCCCGATCTTTCCTTCTATAGAGCGTTCATACTGGGCAAATTCCCGCTCCATCCAGCGCATCACACCGCCGCCGCCCGTAGTCCCGCCCTGCAAGATCCACGTCCCCGGGACCACATGGGCGCTTAAGATCAAACGGGGATCAGCCTTGTACTGATCCATGCAGATGCTGATCCCGCCGGCTTGTCCGCCCTGTTCCTGGCATTCCCCGGCATGTATCACGCCGGCCCCCAAAGTGGCGCAGGCCGCATCCAGGCCGCCGGCCACCACTTTTGTCCCGACGGCAAGGCCCGTCTGATCCGCGGCCGCCCGGGTAACCTGCCCCACCACCTGATGACAGGGGACCAGCCGGGGCAGCATCCTGGATGGGATGCCCAGTTTCTTGCACATTTCCAGATCCCAGCGCCCCTGCCTTATATCAAAACAGTGCCAGCTGTATCCCTGGGCCATATCCATGGTCATCTCGCCGCATAACCGATACGTGATATAGCCATTTGACGACAAGATCTTCTCCACTATTTTGAAGACCTCCGGGGCCTCCCTCTCCAGCCAGACTACTTTTCCCGTGGTATACATGGGCTGGAGAGGGTTTCCCGCCACGCGGAAGATCTCTTCCTCTCCGATCCGCTCATTCAGCATCCGACACGCATCTTTTGACCGGGTATCAAACCACAAAGGCGCGTTCGCCAGCACATGTCCGGCGCCGTCGAGATACACCGGAGCCCAGCTCTGTCCATCCACGCCTATCCCCGCAATGGCCTCCGGGGGTACATCCACGTCTGAGAGGACACTCCTGACTGCCTGGCAGACAGCATCCCACCAGACTGCCGGGTCTTGCTCCACCCAGCCTGGGTTTGGATAACTGCAGGTATATTTTGCGCTCTTTGCGGACACCACACGGCCCTCTCTGGTAAAAAGAGCAACCTTACAGGCACTGGTCCCTATATCGATCCCTAAGAGCAACTGCTGCATCTTTTTCCCCCTTTCATCTGATCACTTGGTATAATCTCCGATCTCTTTTGCCATGGCGGCAAAGTGCACGATATTTTCAAGGGGCATATCATCCTGGAAGTTGCTGGTGGGCGCCATGATGTAGCCGCCGTCCCTGCCCAGGGAACGGATGCGCTCCTCCATCTCCCGCCGCAGCACATCCTGCCCGTAGATCAGAGCTGTCTGCTCGTCGATCGCGCCGTGGAAGATCAATCGATCCCCATACTCTTCCTGGAGACGGTAGGTGTCCATCTCCGCCGCCGAATGCTGGATCGGATTGAGCACATCGATCCCCGCTTCGATCAGGTCCGGGATCAGCTTATAGACCGAACCGCAGGTGTGGTGGAAGATCTTCGCCTTCGGAGCTTTTGAGCGGATAAAGTCATTGAGCTTTCTGCGCCGTGGCAGGATCATCTCCCGGAAGAGTTCCGGCGACATCAGCGGCCCATTCTGGGTCCCGTAGTCATCGGCGGTCTCCACCATTTGCACGTACGCCCCCGCATCTTTTAACAATACATCGTACATAGCCATCTGTATGTCCAGGATCTGATCTAGTAAATAGTTGGCAAAGTCCTTTTCCGCCATCATATCCACCAGGAAATTTTCCATGCCTCTCAGTTCCCAGGCCAGCTCGAAGAAACCATGGGACACCGCACGGGCCGCCAGCGCATAGTCCGTATTGTGATACAGATCTTCGATCCGCTCCCGGATCCCTCTGTCCCGGCCCGGCGCATAGGGATCCGGCCAGGGATATGCCTTTAGATCTTCAATAGAATCCGCGTCCGCCAGAGGGTTGCTGGAATTCTGAGAGAGTCCGGCTCTCATCGTCTTTTGCATCCCCCACTCGTTGACCGCCGTGTCCGTTCCTTTAAAGCCCTGGACATTTTCCGGCGGCATCAGGAACACATGGCGGAAATCACTCCCCATTTTTTCTAAGACCATATCATTATAAATGGCCGCTGATTCGTCCGGACGGAACACGATATCCCCGCCCTCGATACCGAAATACTCTTTCACCCTCACCATCGTGGGGTTGGTAAACCCTGAAGCCGTGGATCCTAGATCCACCGCCACACGGTCCGGTTTTTTATGGTCTAAGATCATCTGTACACGTTCTCTTGAAGTCATGATCCTTCATCCTCCTTTATAATCTCTGAAAATCCTCAAATAACCGCATCACATTTTCTATCGGGGTATCCTCCTGTATATGGTTTGAAGTGGAGTAAAAATACCCGCCGCCATATCCCAGCTGTTCCTTGCATCTGATCACTTCCCTGTCAATATCCTGATGGCTCCCATTGATGGCATGCTGCATATCGATCCCGCCGCAAAAGCAGATCTTATCCCCGAACTCTTCTTTTAGCTCTCTCGCATCCATCCCGGGAAGATTGGGCTGGATGGGATTTAAGATATCGATCCCTGTCTCGATCAGATCCGGGATCAGTTTGCGGACTGCCCCACAGGAATGATGCAGGATCTTTGCCTGAGGCGCGTATTTATGTATCACTGCATTGATCTTCTGCCGCCTGGGCATGATCATATCCCTATATGTCTGCGGCGACAAAAATAAAGACTGCTGTGTCCCAAAATCTTCAGAGGTCTCCACGATATCCACATATCTTCCTACTTTTTTCAGGAATACCTCATAGTATTTCATCTGTGTTTCCATGATCTTATCCAACAGCACATGGCAGGACTCTTCTTCCATCACCAGTTCACACAGAAAATCCTCACTCCCCCGCAGCCAGCAGCCCAACTCCATAAAGCTTGCTGAATGCACAGAACGCGCTACCAGAGCATACTCTGTCTGTTCCCTTAAGTTCTTTGCCTCCTGCTCCAGGTCCTCATTCCAGGTATCTGATCCGGGATCTGGGAACTGGTATTCCCGGATCTCTCCAACATCTGCGTCTTTCAGCGGTGCAGACATCCTTGACCACATATTTCCCGAACGCACGAGCAAGATCCCCCACTCATCGATCATATGATCCTCATCGATGACCTCCCGGATCCCGTGATCTTCCAGACGGTATACCAAAAACCGCACATCTACATCCAGCGCGTCCAGGATCCTGGGATCATAGATCGTTCCAGTATGCCCTTTCCTGTAAGGCATGACATCTCCTTTGATGTTGAGATGCTCTTTCAACCGGTAATATTGTGCATCTGTGAGGAAGGAGGATGTCCCTCCAAAATAAACAGGTATCCTGTCTGGCTGCCGATGCTCCAAACTCGCCAATACTCTCTCTCTTGCTGTCATAACAACCTCCTAACCTTTTACCGCACCCATAGACAGCCCCCTGACCAGTTGTTTCTGCATAACAAACACGAAGAACAGGATCGGGAGCATGATGATCGTCCCCGCTGCGCACATCTGTCCCCACATCAGGCCGTACACCGACATAAAAGAGGTGATCGACGCCGGCAGTGTCTGTGCGTTGACACTGGTCAGGACAAGTGCAAAGAAATATTCATTCCACGAGAGGATGATGCTGTAGATAAATGTCGCGCCCAAGCCGGACGTAGAAAGGGGCAGGATCACTTTCGTCAGACAGGTAGATCTGCTGCATCCATCGATCAGACAAGACTCATCGATCTCTATGGGCAGGTCGTCAAAAAAGGACCGCATCATCCATACCACCCACGACAAGATCAGGAGCACATGCATCAGGACGAGCAGCCCTTTCGTGTCATAAACGCCCACCGATTTTGACAGGATATAATAGGGGACTGCACAGAGGATCGGCGGCGCCATACGCGTGCTCAAGATCCAGTTTGAGATCGATTCTCCCCGTTTCATCTTATACCGTGATAGAGCGTATGCAGCCGGCACCCCGATCAGAAGGCTGACCAGACTGCTGATCACCGCTACCAAAATGCTGTTCCAGAAATTATGGATCATAGAACCTTTTTGGAACACATTCCTGTAATTGACTGCTGTCCATTCAAAATCGATCCATTTAATGGGCAGTGCGTACGCCTCGGCGTCTGTCTTAAAAGAGGTCGTGACGATCCACAAGATCGGCAGGACATATACGATGATCACAGCCCATACCAGCACAAAAAAAATGATCTTCGACCATCTGAACTTCCCATGTTTCCTCATCATACCGCCTCCCTCTTATTCAGTTTCAACAGGAACATCGCAACAATGTTGATCAAGATCACCGACAGGACCCCCATAGCCGCCCCTTTGGAAACATTGAAATACTGGAATGCTGTATTGTACATCAGGATATTCACATTCTGGCTGGCCGTGCCAGGGCCTCCCGCTGTCATGGCATAGATCAGGTCGTATTGTTTAAACGCATCCATCGTCCGCATCAGAACAGCAAGGATGATCGAAGGCCTGAGTGCAGGCAGTGTAATATAGAAGAAACGCTGGATCGCATTTGCTCCGTCAATACTGGCTGCTTCCAATGCATCCTGGGATACACTCTGCAAGCCGGAGAGACAGATCAAAAACACAAGTGGTGTCCACTCCCATACATCTGCCACCATGATCGCCGGTATGACTGTCTTAGCATCGGCTAAAAAACCGTAGCCCCCTATCCCGATCCGGTCCAGGAAATAATTGATCAGTCCATAACCGGGATTATACATCAGCCTCCAGGCCGTTCCCACAATGACCGGACTGATGACCATCGCCGAGATCACCACGGTCCGCAAGATCCGCGTACCAAACACTTTCTGAAAAGCCAGCAGGGCCAGGAGCACACCCAAAACCACCTCCACGGCCACTACTACGATAACATAGATCAGGGTAACTTTCAAAGCTGAAATGTATTCAGGATTTTTTAATATGTTCACATAATTCCGAAGTCCCACAAACTGCCACTTCGTATCTGGTTTTACCAGATTCCAGTTGAACAGACTGATGACGATACTGTAAACCAATGGGAAAACGGTCGTGAGCAGCAGTGCGGCTACTGTCGGCGCCATGAAAAGTATTTTATGATATTTTTTTCCAACTCCCATTTGATCTCCTTATGACAGACCGGAGAGTTTTGATAAACTCTCCGGTACACAGCTTTAATATCCTGCATCATCCAAGATCTGCTGTACTTGTGTATTACAATTTTCCAATGCTTTATCCACCTCGGCCGTTCCGGATAAGACATCCGATACGGCGATCGAGACGACCTCCCCGACTTCACTCTCTTCCGGGATCCTGGGACGGAAATCCGGATCTGCCAGTTTCAGAGAAGATTCCATACAATCATATAATGACAGCGCGCCGTCCAGACCTTCATAAGCAGGGATCGCATATACACTCTCCAATGCCTGGTTGGGCGCAGAAAACCCGAGCTGTGGTGAGATTTCCGGGCTTACGATCCATTCGAGCAATCTTGCCGCCTCTTCCTTATGGGCGGATCCTTTTGGAACGATCAGATCCCAGGAATAAAAACCAGGCTGCGGATCATGCTCCCCATCGGACGGGATCACCGCATAAGCCAGTTTTCCGGCAACTGTGGAGGACTCCGGGTCTTCACAGCGTACAGCCAGTGTGGCGGAATCGATCATCATCGCCGCTGTACCCTGCATGATATCATTCTGTACCTCTGTATAAGAATAGTTTGCCACACCATCCGGCCCATAAGAAATCAGGATATCTTTATAATACTGCATCGCATTTTTCGCTTCTTCTGTATCGAAGTTCGCTTTCATGTCATCCGTGTAATAAGAACCGCCAAACCCGCAGAGGATAGAGGGCCATGTCCATTCACTCACACCCATGCCGCGCGCACCGCGCATCGCGATACCGGCTACACCTTCTTCACCTTCATCGATCACTTTCGCGCATTCCATCAGGTCATCAAAAGTCTCCGGGATCTTCAGGTCATATTTTTCAAACAGGTCGCCCCTCAAGATCAAGATCGAACAATCCTGGTAGAGAGGTACTGCATAGAGCTGCCCATCCTCACCCTTACAGGAATCGATAAATGTAGGGATGAAATCTTCTTCGTTAAATGTGGCGCTCCCATCAAAATATGCATCCAACGGCTCCACATACCCTGCTTCTACATATTTGGGCAATGTGAGGAAATCGAGCAGCATCACATCGATATCTGTCTTATTTGCCTGGAGTTCGAGCCCCGCTTTTGAACGCAGCTGGGTTTCCTGCAGAAACGTAAAATTGACCTCGATCCCAGTTTCTTCCGTAAACTGGGGTAATAATTTTTCCATCTTTTCAAATTCCGAACGGCTGTCGCACATAAAATTGATCGTCGTCTTTTCCACCGTTCCTTCTGCCGTATCGCCTGCAGGGGCAGTTGTTTCCGATCCCGCTGTTTCCTGCTTGTCTTCTGACGTATCGCCACCACCGCCGCAGCCAACGACCGATATGGACAATAGGACAACGCTCAACATCGTAGCCAAGATTTTCTTTTTCATAGATAGCCCTCCTATTTTGTTTTTTTTTTTTTTTTTTTTTTTGATTTCGAACATTTTCACGTTTGAAATCCTTGTATTTATGTTTATATTAAAACATATTCTGTTGATTTTGTCAATCAATTTCCGTATATTTCTCTCAATCTGACAAATATGGCTCATTTTTTTGTGTATATCGCACATTATCTGACCATTCTTTTCATTTGTGTTTATATGTGGTGATCAAAATAGGGCCATAAGGCTCTTTTTAAGATACCCTATGACCCTGTTGATCATGCCCAGTTATACCATCATTATCTTCACACCCATGCTCTCATATTTTTCCAGGAGCGGTTTTGACGCTTTATCGTTGGTGATGACGGTAAAACTCTCATCCATAAGACCAACTTTCACTAAGCTGGTAGCCCCCAGTTTCGTGTGGTCAGCCAGCACGATGATCCTATGGGAGATCAGCAGCAGTTTTTCCAAAAAAGAAGCATGCTTGTCATCATAGCAATACAGGCATCCATCCCCATCGATCGCTGAAGTGCCCATAAATGTGCAATCCACAGACAGGTAATTCAACATCTGCTCGGCCAGAAAGCCGTTTACACTCATGGATGGCGGGTATACTTTCCCGCCCAGCAGCATCACACTGTTGTTGGCATTCTGGCTCAATGTATATGCGATGCTCAGATTATCGGTCACGGCTGTCACTGGTATGGTATAATCGATGCATTTCACCATCTCCATCATCGTAGACCCGGACATCAGTATCACAGAATTTATCTCTTTCCCAAAAAGGATCTCCTTTAAATACCGGCTCGCCTCCCGACCGATCGCCGCCTTTTCATCCGGGCATGACTCTGGATGATAGGCCGGCAGCAGGCTCTTCGGCTCGGCCGCAGATATGAAAGCCCCTCCATGATACCTGGTCACAACACCTTTTTGTTCTAATTCGATCAGATCTCTCCGTATCGTCATATCTGATACTTTTAACATTGAAGCTAATTCCACTACACTGGCTTCTTTTTGCACACTGAGAATCCACTCTATCTGTTCTAATCGATTATTTTTCATACGTCCCCTTCCCGTTATCGCCCCACGATCTGTTCATATGTGCTATTATACCGTTCATTTCAAACATTTACAACCAAAAAATATCCAAGACCGTTCATAAATCGGTCTTCTCCCTACATATAATTGGACCAAAGATCTGATCTGATAGGACGATACACTATGAATCATCTTTGGGCTTTTATGATACTGCTCGGGATCATCTATGGTTCCATCACCGGAAATTTACAGGGTGCGGCCGACGCCGCGCTGTCCTCTGCCCAGGAAGCCGTCCAGCTCTCCCTGACCATGTGCGGGATCATGGCGCTCTGGGTGGGACTGATGGAGATCGCAAAGGATGCCGGGCTGATCGACCGGATAAAAGAGAGCATCGACCCGCTCCTCGGATTCTTATTCCCGCAGATCCCGAAAGACCATCCGGCCAAAGATCCCATCGCGATGAATATCATCGCTAATTTCCTGGGGCTGGGGTGGGCGGCGACACCGGCCGGGCTGCAGGCCATGGAAGAATTGGGAAGATTAGAAGAAGACAGACGAAATGGGAAGAGTGCCGGTCCAGTACGAAAACGAGGGATTGCCAGCAACGAAATGTGTACTTTTCTGATCATCAATATCTCGTCGCTGCAATTGATCCCAGTGAATGTGATCGCCTATAGGAGCCAATATGGGAGTGTGGATCCGGCGGCTATTGTAGGGCCGGGGATTGCGGCAACGGCGGTGAGTACGGTTGTGGCGGTGGTATATTGTAAGATGATGGATGGAAAGCGGGGCGGATAAACCTCTCCGTTTTTCATCCATTTTGTATATCCAAAGTTTCTTTTATAATGATTTATCGTGTACAAAATCTTTCGAACAGGGTATAATACAAACAGAAAATGAACTAAAAATTGACTGGAGGCTAAACTAATGGCAATTAAAACGATTGAAATTTTAAATGTAATGGTATTTAAGCGTCATTTGAGAAAGAATAATGCTGATTTCAAGTCTATAGAAGAAGGGGATTCATTTAATGATGGATTTAAGATGGAATTTTGTGATGGGATAAATGTTCTGATCGGAGAAAATGGAGTTGGAAAGACAACCATTCTAAAAATGATCTATGCCGCAACACAATGGTCAATTAAGCAGACAGATCAGGGAAAAACAAAAAGACTGGTACAATTTTTTTCAAACAGCCTGAAAGATAGCGATGCTTTAAAAAATGCAGAAAATAAAGAAGATTATTGTTATTATAAAGTATCAGACGGAACACATAGTTTTGAAGACAGCCTTTCCCATAAAGGTATATTCAATTACGATCAATGGCTCGGATTAGATATACAATCTGTCTTTATTCCTACGACAGAAATGTTGTCTCATGCAAAGGGATTCCTGGCTATGAACCAGAAATATAATATGCCGTTTGATGGAACACAGATAGATATTATTGTAAATGCTTCTTTACCAGAGACGCGGGAAATCCCACTTGTCATGAGTAAAATCCTTGATAGACTTAGCGCTGTAATTGATGGAACTGTTATTTTGGAAAATGATTCTTTTTATGTATTAAAAAGAGATGGTCAGAAAGTTGATTTTTCCTTGGAAGCAGAAGGATTGCGCAAATTAGGCCTGCTTTGGAAATTAATACGGAATGGTCTTTTGGAAAAAGGATCAATCCTTTTGTGGGATGAACCGGAAGCGAATCTAAATCCAGAATTATATCCCCTTGTCGCGGAGATTTTGTTGGAATTACAGGAAAATGGAGTTCAGATTTTTGTGGCAACACATAGTTATAATTTTGCAAAATATTTAGAAATCCGCCGTACGAATAACGAGCAGGTGATGTTTCATAATCTTTATAGGAGCCACAATATATTTTCGAATGAAATGCAAAAGACATTCCCCGGGATGGATGATAGCAGTGAAGCAATATATAGTCAATCAGCAGACAGAATGGACAAGATTAAATATAATCACATCATGACCGCGGATAATAAATTGCTTGATGAAGTATATGAACTATGAGGAAATGACAGTGAAGAACTTATTTATAGAAGAAAATGGCGCATACAGCATTGATTGTAAGGCTGCTGTATGGGCAACGGATAAAATGCATGAAGATTATCATAATGCAGGAATACACATTAATGATGTGGATTTTTTGATTGAGAATTCTACGCATATTCTCATGGTAGAATATAAGAATGCATGTCTTGCAGGCGCAAAGGATCCTGAAGCATTTCATCCTATGGAAGATAAGAAAATATTGATCATAACACGTAAATTTTATGATTCTTTGCATTATTTGAGGTTATTAGATAAAAATAAACCGGTTTGGTACATATATATTCTTGAATATCCAAATGGAGATGTAATTACCAGAAAAAGACTGCGGAACAGATTAAAAATGGAACTTCCCTTTTCCCTTCAGGAGAATATTGGAAATGGGAAAAGATTGATAGATCGCGTGGATGTTCTTTCCATAGATGAATGGAACGCTGACAGTCAGTGTGGAAATTTTCCAGTTAAACGAGTATTAGGATAGGCTGATTTGTTTTAAAAAATTAGAAATTTCTTTAAATTAACGAATAATTCCATGCATCAAGAAATATTTAAAAAGTTCGTGTCATTAACTTGACACAAGGGGGGCTGCAGGCCATGGAAGAATTGGGAAGATTAGAAGAAGACAGACGAAATGGGAAGAGTGCCGGTCCAGTACGAAAACGAGGGATTGCCAGCAACGAAATGTGTACTTTTTTGATCATCAATATCTCGTCGCTGCAATTGATCCCAGTGAATGTGATCGCCTATAGGAGCCAATATGGCAGCGTGGACCCGGCGGCGGTCGTTGGCCCGGGGATCGCAGCGACGGCAGTGAGCACTGTGGTGGCAATGATCTTTTGTAAAATGATGGATGGGAAGCGGAGGATGTAACTCCTTCGCTTTTATATATGCTTGACAGCCAGAGGCCGGATTCTTTGTATACAAAAATAAAGGGATGGGATTAGGTCCATAGAAGAAGGGGATTCCTGGCTATGGACCAGAAATATAACATGCCATTTGACGGAACTGTTATTTTGGAGAACGATTCTTTTTATGTATTAAAAAAGATGGTCGGAAAGCCGATTTTTCTTTAGGATCAGATCTAAATCCAGGGGAACGGGCGGGAGTATTGTCCGTTCCCCTGGTTGGAAGGCCTTTTTATGGCTGCACTATGTTTATCCGGAAGTCTTGCTCTAACTTACAGTCGGTTTCAATATCTCCCATAAAAGATCCAGCAGCTTAGAGACATCGATGGGTTTTGCGATATGACCGTCCATCCCGGCTTCCATGGCCGTTTTTTTATCTTCATCAAAAGCGTTGGCTGTCATGGCGATGATCGGGATACCGGCAATGTCCGGGTCATCCAGCGCACGGATCTGCCTTGTCGCTTCATAACCATCCATGACCGGCATCTGGATATCCATCAAGATCAGGTCATACTGGCCAGGTTTTGCGCTCTTCATCTTCTCCACTGCAACGGTGCCGACATCCGCCACATCCACAACAAAACCGACTTCCTGGAGGATCTCCACAGCGATCTCCTGGTTCAGTTCATTATCCTCCACCAAAAGGATCTTCTTTCCATGGAAAGAAACCGTCTCATCCGGATCGTCGTTTGTATCTTGGTCCGCAAACGGTATCTCCAGGATCTCTCTGAGTTCCGACAAAAAGATCGGTTTAGAGCAGAAAGCCGTAACGCCTGCTTTTCTTGCCTCTTCTTCAATATCCGACCAATCATAGGCTGTCAGGATGATGATCGGCAGATCCTCTCCGATAAGCCTCCGGATCCGTCTCACCACTTCGATCCCATTCATATCCGGCATGAGCCAGTCTATGATATACACGGCGTACTCGTCATCCTGTTCCCTGGCAAGTTTTACCCGGAGTACTGCCTCCTTACCGGACGTCGTCCAGTCCGGCCGCATACCGATGTCGGCCAGCATCTTCGTCACGCTGGAGCAGGTATTAAAATCATCGTCCACCACAAGCGCCCGAAACCCCTGCAGCTCAGGGATCGTTTCCTGCCGTACCGGACCAGAACAAGTCTTAAACTGCAGAGATACCGTAAATGTGGTCCCTTTTCCCACCTCGCTTTCCACAGAGACGGTGCCGCCCATCATGTCCACAATGTTCCGGGTGATCGCCATGCCGAGACCAGTCCCCTGTATCCCGCTGACCGTACTCGTCCTCTCACGCTCAAAAGGATCGAAGACATGTTTTAAAAATTCCGGGCTCATCCCGATCCCCGTATCTTTTACCTGAAATTCATAAGCGGCGTAACCTTCCGGCGCGTTTTGCTCCTGCAAGATCCGAACGCTCACCATACCGCCTGGTTTTGTGAATTTCATAGCATTGCTCAGCAGATTCAGCAAGATCTGATTCAGCCTGAGCTTGTCGCACAAAACATGTTCATTTACCACATCCAGTGTATCGATATAGAAATCCAGCTGTTTTGACATGATATCCGACTGTACGATCGCCTTTAAGTCATGCACGATCTCCGGAAGAGAACTTTCCTTTTCCTCGATCTTTACCTTTCCGCTTTCAATGCGGCTCATATCCAGCACATCATTGATCAGACTCAGCAGGTGATTGCTGGAAGTGGTGATCTTTGCCAGATAATCCCGTACTTGTTCCGTATTGTCGATGTGCGCGGCGGCAAGCGATGTAAAGCCTATGATGGCGTTCATAGGAGTCCGGATATCGTGAGACATATTGTTGAGGAATGTGGTCTTCGCCCGGTTGGCATGCTGCGCAGCGGCCAGCGCATCCTCAAGGTCCGCCCTCTGCGCTTCCAACTGCGCCTCCATCCTCTTCTCATCGTCAATATCTATAAAAAAGCCGACAAAGGTGATCGGAGATCCATCCTCTCTCCTGGACAGCCGGCCGGCTGCATGGAACCATCTCCATCCTGCATTTCTGGTGAGCAGACGGTATTTTACATCATAGGTCTTCTCACCGGTGTGATCCCTTACCGTGTCCCAATACTCCTTCATCACATACGCTTTATCTCCTTCATGCAAAAGATCCGACCAGGATTCCAGCTTATT
The DNA here is from genome assembly GCA_910575625.1 of Clostridia bacterium. Lineage (GTDB taxonomy): Bacteria > Bacillota > Clostridia > Lachnospirales > Lachnospiraceae > MGBC164599. Next base: position 99,886 of record CAJTFD010000005.1, on the reverse strand, counting down.
TGGAAAATCTGTTTCGTCCTTGTATCCCAGCATCTTCCGGAACATATCGGTCCAGATACAGGAGATGATCTCTCCACGTTCGTTGAAATCCATACTCCAGGGGCCGGAACCCAGAGCCGCCTGGATATTTTCCATCGCGGTCCGTTCCCGCTCGATCTGGGCGAGCGCAGCCTTGAGCCGGTCTGTATCCGCCTTTTCCCAATCCAGAAGGAGCTTTGCGTTTTTCCTGGACTGATGGACCGGTATCGAAAATATCAGGAGTATCGCAGCCACCACGACGACAGCCCGGGCTAGAAACTTGTGCCGGGCCTCATAAGATCCCATCCCTATCTTTTCCAATATGTAAGCAGACTGATTTGTACCTGGCCCCATACTTTCCGCCACCCATATTATCACAATAAGGAAAAGCACCGTCAGCACGATCCCGCCCCCTATGATAAAAACAGTGTTCCACTTTTTCTGTTTTTTTGATCGCATCGTTTTCCTCCCTCTGTCGTCATTTCGCTCTGCAGTCTATCGGCTCCGTGGTCAGCCGTCTGTCAGCATATCTATCGATCGATCATTATCACTGTCTGGCCTCTCTTTGCCCCAGTTTCTCTTTTCAAACAAAAATGATCACATCTTTATACACATAGGGTCATTATACTCCAAGACCAACAAAGCCACAAGCACCTGCTCATGGCTCCGTTGTTTTTTTCTGCTTTTTCCGATGTTTGGCCCCATCCGGATCTTATCCAGGTCTTCCGGGGACACACCGCAACACACATCTTTTGCTATTGTTTTTTCAGATGGAACTTCGCCACCAGCCCTTTCAGCATATTTGCCTGGCTGGACAGCTCTTCACTGGCCGTTGCACTCTTTTCCGCCGTGGCCATATTGGACTGCACCACCTCGGAGATCTGATCGATCCCGTGGATCACTTCATCCGTAGCTGATGCCTGTTGTGTCGCATACTCCGCGATCCCCTCGATGAGCTTGGTCACTTCTTCTGTCTGCGCCACCACTTCCATCATGGAAGCCGCCGTATCTGCTGCCGCTTTGCTCCCCTCTTCTACTGCCTGCACAGTCTGATCGATGAGGAGCGTCGTATTTTTTGCCGCCTCTGAAGATTTCCCGGCAAGAGCCTGCACCTCATCTGCTACCACGGCGAATCCCTTTCCTGCCGCGCCGGCCCTTGCCGCTTCCACTGCGGCGTTGAGCGCCAGGATATTGGTCTGGAATGCGATGTCCTCGATGGTCTTGACGATGCTGTGGATCTGGGCTGATTTTCCGCTGATATTCTGGATCACTCCATTCATGTGCTCCATCTTCTCATTGCTCTTTAAGATGCCTTTGCCCATATCCTGTGAGATCTGACTGACTTTTTTTACGTCCAGGGCTGTCTTCTGTATCCCATCGGAGACTTCATTGATATGCGCCGCCAGGGATCCCACCGCCTCGGTCTGCTGTGCCGCGCCCTGAGAGAGCGTCTGGGCTCCGTCGGAAACATACCCCGCTCCCGCGGCGACCTGGTCTGCGGCTGTGCTGATATTTCCCAGCGTCTCATTGAAAGACAGCGAGATATTTTCCAGAGAATCTTTGATCTTCGCAAATTCACCCACATACTCATGGGACAGGGTGAACACCAGATCCCCCTGGGCGATATCCTGCAGCTTTTCTGATATCTCATCTATGTAATCCACATAATCCCGCAGGCGCAGGACAGTCTTTCCAAAGTTATCCGCAAGTTCCCCCAGTTCATCGTTGGAACAGTGGCGGATCTCCTGTTCCAGTTCACCGTCCGCGATCTTAGCAGCCACGCTGCTCAGTTCCCTCACCGGCCTGCCTATGACCCGCCGCACCAATATGATGCTCAGTATGATCGCCAGTATGATCGCCAGCACGGATACTGCGGCCATGATCGTCGTCAGCGTGTGCAGGTCACTTAAGACAGCTCTTTGGGACACATACGCCACTGCCGCCCAATCGCTGTTCGGCACGGATCCTACCTGTATGTACATGTTGTCTCCGTACAGAGACAGACCGTTTTCGCCCTGTTGGATCTTTTTATTGACATAGGCATACATGTCGCCGCTGAATTCATCCAGGCTCCGCCCGGTCATCTCCTGGTCCCGATGGCCGATGATGGTACTCGTCCGGGTATCCACCAGGAAGATCCCGCCGGTCTCCTCCAACTGGATATCTTTTACGATATCAGAGATGGCGTCCAGGTATAGATCCGCTGCCGCCACGCCGCGTATCTCGCCTTTTCCATCCTTCAGCATGCCGGAAGCGCCCACCACATTGGATTGACTGTCCTCGTCATAATACACTCCCCCCATGATAAAATCCTCAGACTGGATCCCGTCCTGGTACCAGGATCTTTCCAATACATTAAAATCCGGTCCCGGTACGAACGAGGCATGATACAGGGTACCGTCCGTCAGGGCCACATAGATCCCCGCCGGATAAGCGCTGTCCGGATCCACCGTATGCCGGATATATTCCATCATCTCCGGCGCATCCTGCTGTCCGAACTCAATGGTATCCCGCTCCATCTCCAGCATGGTCAGCGTCTTATCGATCCATGCCTTGGTCTCCTGGATCGCTGTATCCGTCGTCTGTTCCAAAAGTTTTTCACTCTGCTCCAGCAATGTGTCGGAAACATAATTGTATACGATCAAGAGCAGCATCGCCACCACGATCGCGATCGTAGCAGTGATCTCGCCCACCAGCTTCGCCGCCACGCCCCATCTGCGCATCATGCTTATTTTCTTTTCCTTTTCCATATCCATCCCCCCTAGAGATTCTCTGTTTGTATTTCAGACAAAAAATCCAAAAGCTGCCCATAACCGCCATGGGGATAGGCCGCAATGTCTTTTCCGCTCTTGTTGATCAGATGATCCGTCAGCAGGAAAACGCGCATCCCCAGCGTCTCAGCCACCATATCCTCATCCACATCGTTGCCCACCATACAGCACTCCTTGGGCTCGACACCCAGTTGTTGGGCGACCGCGCCGTAATAGCGTATATCTGGTTTACAATGCCCGATATTTTCATACGTCGTATACAGTTCGAAATCCTCAGGCGCAAGCCCCGCCCAGCGGATACGGCTCTCCGTCGCCGTTGCCGGAAAGATCGGATTGGTCGCCAGGGCCACCCGATACCCCATCTCTTTCACCCGCCGGACAGCACGGGCCGCTTCCGGGTCGTATCCGCAGTCGGCCTTCGCCTCCTGGAAATCCTCCCGGTAAAACATTTCAAAGACAGCTTTGTCTGCCAACGCCTCCTCTCCATAGACCACGGCAAATCTTTCCCAGAAAACCTCCTCATTGCTCCGTTTTCCGTCATTTCTGACCATGGCCGTTGTTCCTGACCATACGGTATCCATGAGCTTCTCCGGCTCATATCCGTGGGCCGCCATCTTTTTTGTGAGGCGTTTAAAATAGCTTTTGGTAAACTGTTCCTGATCCATAGGCAGCAGGGTCCCATCCAGGTCAAATAAAACTGTTGTGATCCGCATTTCTCTTCTTCCCCTTCATCTTAAAAACGATCGCAAAAACTTTTCTTGACCATCATATATTCTCCTGGAAAAAAAATCAAGTATCATATATGTAGTTTCTGAGATTCCTGCGGATATTTAAATGTTGACACAGATCATCAAGATATAGTATCATCTGTAATGACACGCAACACAGACAAACATACACAATTTTAAGGAGGAATGACCATATGAATGAATGTCATGGATGCAACACCTGTAAAAGTGCCGACAAACCATTAGAAGAGTTCATTGCGAAACTCCCCATGGAGACATCCCATCACCGTGTAGACGGACAGAGCACCAAATGCGGTTTCGGGCTCCAGGGTATCTGCTGCCGTCTGTGCGCCAACGGTCCGTGCCGGATCACACCGAAGTCACCGCGCGGGATCTGCGGGGCCAACGCTGATACGATCGTAGTCCGTAACCTCTTGCGCGCCGTTGCCTCTGGTTCCGGCTGCTACATCCACGTTGTGGAGAACACCGCTTTAAATGTAAAGAACATCGCCAAGACAAAAGGCGAGATCAAAGGCGTGGAGACCTTAAAACGCCTGGCTGACATCTTTGGAATCGAGGAGAGCGACGTACATAAATGCGCAGAAGCCGTAGCCGACGCTGTATTAAAAGACCTCTACCTTCCCGAATACGAGAAGATGGAGCTGACCGAAAAACTTTCCTACGGCCCCCGCTACGAAAAATGGAAAGAGCTGGGCATCCTGCCAGGCGGCGCAAAATCCGAAGTCTTCCATGGCGTGGTCAAATGTTCCACCAACCTAAACTCCGACCCCGTGAACATGCTCTTAGACTGCTTAAAGCTGGGCATCTCTACCGGTATCCACGGCCTGGTGCTGACCAACCTGTTAAATGACGTGGTATTGGGCGAACCGGAGATCCGCACCGCTCCTGTAGGGCTGCGCGTGATCGACCCAGATTACATCAACATCATGATCACCGGCCATCAGCACTCCATGTTCACTTTCTTACAAGACCGTCTGATCGCCGATGACGTAAAAGAAAAAGCGAAAAAAGCCGGTGCAAAAGGCTTCAAACTCGTGGGCTGTACCTGCGTAGGCCAAGACCTTCAATTGCGCGGCGCACATTACACAGAAGTCTTCGACGGCCATGCCGGCAACAACTACACCAGTGAGGCCATCTTAGCCACCGGCGGGATCGACGCAGTGCTCTCCGAATTCAACTGTACGTTACCGGGCATCGAGCCGATCTGCGACGAGCTGAAGATCAAACAGATCTGCATCGACAACGTAGCCAAGAAAGCCAACGCCGAACTCAAAGAATTTGATTTTGAGAACCGCGCAGCCGTCACAGAAGAGATCATCGACGAGATCGTGGAAGCATACAAAGCCCGCCGCGGCAGCGTGACCATGAACCTGATGAAAGACCACGGCAACGACAACACTTTAACAGGTGTCAGCGAAGTGTCCTTAAAGAAATTCTTAGGCGGCAGCTGGCAGCCACTGATCGACCTGATCGTATCCGGCGATATCAAAGGTGTGGCAGGAGTCGTCGGATGTTCCAACCTGACCGCAGGCGGCCATGATGTCTTGAGCGTAGACCTTGTAAAAGAACTGATCGCCAAGGATATCATCGTGCTGACAGCCGGATGTTCATCAGGCGGCATCGAAAACTGCGGCCTCATGGTACCGGAAGCGGCCAAATACGCAGGTCCGAAGCTGCGCGCTGTCTGTGAGAAATTAGGCATCCCGCCTGTACTCAACTTCGGTCCCTGTCTGGCGATCGGCCGTCTGGAGATCGTAGCGACCGAATTAGCCGAAGCCTTAAAAGTAGACCTGCCGCAGCTCCCGCTGGTGCTCTCCGCCGCACAGTGGCTGGAAGAACAAGCCTTAGCAGACGGCTGCTACGGCCTGGCGCTGGGACTGCCCCTGCACTTGGGACTGCCGCCCTTCGTGACCGGAAGCCCGGTAGCCGTACAGGTACTCACAGAAGATATGAAGAAACTCACCGGAGGCCACGTGATCATCAACAACGACGCCAAAGAATCTGCGGATATCCTTGAGAAGATCATCGAAGAAAAACGGCAGGGCCTGAACATCTAACCAAAAGAAAGGGGTGGTGCATCCTATGAAACGCATCATGATCGAACCTGAAAAGTGTGACGGGTGCAAGAACTGTTCCATCGCTTGTATGCAGGCGCACCGGGAAACCGCGGGCACAGTTTACGACCTGGACCTGACAGACCCCCGCAACGAATCCAGAAACGAGATCCTAAAAGACGCCCAGGGCCATTACAGACCGCTGTTCTGCCGCCACTGCGACGACCCAAAATGCGTAGAAGCCTGCATGAGCGGCGCGCTGGCTAAGGATCCCGAAAGCGGCCACGTCTTTTACGACGAGATACGCTGCGGCTCTTGTTTCATGTGCGTCATGAACTGTCCGTACGGCGTGTTAAAGCCGGACAGAGTGAGCAAGACCAAAGTGATAAAATGTGACTTCTGTGTGAACGCAGGAGGCGAGCCGTCCTGTGTAGCCTCCTGCCCCAAGCAGGCGATCCATGTAGAGGAGGTGTAGAGGATGAGATATGTGATCATTGGCGCGGGTGTTGCCGGCTTAGAGGCGGCAAAGACCATCCGCAGACACGACAATGCAGCAGAGATCCTCATGGTCTCCGCCGATACACACGTACACTCCCGCTGTATGCTCCACAAATTCATCGCCGGAGAACGGGATGAACAGGGACTGGATTTTTCCGAAAAAGACTTTTTCGCTAAATACAAGATCGATTGGAAGAAAGGCTTCCAGGTAAAACAGGTCTGTCCCGACAAAAAAGAGATCCAGTTGGAGAACGGCGAGAAGATAACCTACGACAAGCTCCTCCTGGCAAACGGCGCCGACAGCTTCATCCCGCCCGTTGGTGAACTGCGCAAAGCTTCCAACGTATACGGCCTGCGCAACTTATCCGACGCACAGGCGATCGTAAAAGAAGCCGAAGCCGCCGAGGATGTCCTGGTGATCGGCTCCGGCCTGGTGGGCCTGGATGCGGCCTACGGACTTTTAGAGCGCGGAAAGAAGATCACCATCGTGGAGATGGCCGACCGGATCTTGCCCGTGCAGCTCGACGCACACGGCGCAGACGCATACCAAAAACTCTTTGAGAACGCCGGCGTACGCTTCGTCCTGGGCCGCAAAGCCTCCGAAGCTGCATGCGAGGCGGACGGCAAGATCCACAAAGTCACTTTGGACAACGGCGAAGAGCTCACCTGCGACTTGCTCATCGTGGCGGCCGGCGTACGCCCCGCCCTGGCTTGTCTGGAGGACAGCGGCATCGCCTGCGAACGCGGCGTGACCGTAGACGCCTCCATGAAGACTTCCGCCGCCGATGTCTACGCCGCCGGGGATATCACCGGACTCTCCGGCATCTGGCCCAACGCGGCCAACCAGGGCCGCATCGCCGGTGAGAACATGTGCGGCGCGGATGAAAAATACACCGATACATACGCGATCAAAAATACGATCAACTTCTTCGGCCTGGTCACCCTCTGTGTAGGGAAGATCCAGCCGGAAGAAGGCGACCAGATCCAGATCAAAGAAGATAAGACTCAGTACAAACGGGTCATCTTAAAAGATGGAAAGGTGGAGGGGGTCTTACTCCAAGGGGACATCTCCCACGCCGGTACCTGGCAGTATCTGATCAAAAACAAGATCGACGTGAGCGGTATCCAGAAAAATATCTTCGACATCAACTTCGCTGATTTCTATCAGGTAAAAGAAAACGGCGAATACCAGTGGGTATGCTGATATAAAACACACAAAACGGTATAGTCATCCATGGCTATACCGTTTTATCATCTTTACATATGTCAAGTCACTTACCATCTCAAAGATCTTGATCCGTATCCATGCTGCTGCGCTGGCATCCATACAGTTAAACATATTGAACACAGTGACCAGCGTGACCGTCCCGTTCCCGGCCAACACATAAAAAGTAAGACTACGGTTCCTAAAGCCAGCAGAATCAGCAGGACAGGTCACGGCGGTCATAAGGACAGTGACGCCGCCGTTTTGTATCTGCCAGCTTAAGAAGAATGCTCTCGTCGATTTCTTTTTCTGTTTCTGCGGCAGTAAATTGCCAGCACAAGGGCAAAGGAAATAAGCTGCGCCGCCATGATCCGTACGATCTGCAGTTCATCCGCGCCGTTTTGAGAAACCACATGCAGCATATTGGTGGCAACGGTATTATTCAGAAAATGGTCGCCAAGTCCCGCCCATATATTTCCTGTCATATGGTAAAGCAATCCCCATTTGATCCCCATAACGCCAGAAAGGATCATATAGCCGATCCCCATCAAGACGGCTGCGGAAAATGACATTTCGCCGTTCATACAGCTTCTCACCGGCATTACGATATGCCAGATCCCGAATAGGATCGCGGCGATCAGATCCGCCCTCCAAAAGGTCCTGTCTCTGGAAAGGGTTTTCAGAAACAATCCACGAAAAACCCCTTCCTCCATCCATACGTTGACGATGTTGGACAATACGCATGGCACAAAGAAAATGAGATCTGTATTTTTTATTTGAGGACCGGTTAACGAAAAACTGCTGATATAGATCTCCAGATGGGCTGGAGTGCCCCGCGAAGCTAAGAGCGCTGATTCTAACCCATACGAAATGAGGAAGCAGACGCTTCCCAACAATGATCCTTTCAAGATGCCGCTCAGAAAACCGTTCCTCTGAAATCCGATATCACGCCATTTAAGATCCATGCTTTTTAGCGCCCCTGCCAACAGGAGGATCCCCACAACCTTATGGAGTATATTTTCTCCAATGACCGTTTTGTCTGTTTCAATCAGAAAATATTCCACGGACCTTACAGACAGACACAATGTGAATATTATGGCGCACAGATTGTCTGGTCTGCATTTTATGTTTTTTTTATATCCCACCATTTTTTCTTTCTGTCCTCTCTTTTTGTCAGGAGGCTGCCTTTACGGTCAGTCTCCTTTTCATCATATAGGCAGCGGCAAAACAAAAACTTTTGCCGCTGCCATAGATAAATATCTATTATAGCCTGCCCGAAATGCCAAAACGATCAGATTGCTGTGAAATGTTTATCTGACGCTGCGAAATGTCCGTATGCTCCAGCGCCCGCATATTGGCGGAAAAGTTGAAATGAAGTCAGTCTACTGCCTTGATCCGCTCCACAAGGGAGAACTTTCTGGTATAACGGACCGCACAGACAGAGAACACCATCTGCACCAGGAGCAGGGCAGCTGCAAACAATAATACCTGGAGTACCGGGAAATGATAGGTCAGCTTCCCGAACAGGCCTATGTGGTCAAAAATGCTGCACATGATCAGACTGCATACTGTCCCCACCGTCAGGGTGACGGACAGCGTGATCCCGATATAATATAGACATTCATAGGACAGCATTCTGGACATCTGCCGTCCGCTCATCCCAACGGACTGGAACACGCCAAATTCCTGCTGGCGGGTGAGGAGATTGGTGATCAGTGTGTTGGCGAGATTGATAAGGGCAAAGACAAAGATAAAGACCAGGATGCTGTAGGCCCGGGTCAGTTCCCCCCGCAGCCCGATCTTTAGATCAGCCACCGCATCGTCCAGACCAGAAACTGCCACCCGCGCATCGGACACTGCGCCGAATATTTTCTGCTGCAGCTGTCCGCTGTCCTGCTCTGTGTGGATATTCACATAGCCGGTAAGATCCGAAATTTCCGGATAGAGGATGGACAGTTCTTCCTCGGGCAGGATAAAGAAATGAGCGGTACTGCCGATCTGGACATTCTCAACGATCCCCATCACGGTATAGGTTTTGGATCGCCCATTGTAGCAGGAAACGGTAATGGTATCCCCGACCTGATAGCTGGTCTTGTAGATCTCTTGCAGGGAGCCGTCTGCCGGGCAGACCAGGATACCGTCCCCATCCAGCATCTGCCGGTAGTCCGCGGTCCCCTCCAGGATTGTTCCACCCGTATACATCTTACGCATATCCTCCTCGGAAATCCCTCTGACGATGAAGGGCTCATGCTCACGGTTCCCCGGGATCGCGCTGATGCTGGGGATCTCCACGCAGGCCATGCTGTAAGTTGTGATATGATCCACGCCGGGGATAGCGGCGATCTCTTCTCGCAGGATTTCCCCCAGGGGATTTTCTTTCTGCATCTCAAAAAATTCCCGGCCTGCGTAGTCCTCATATTGCAGCAGATACTGGCTCCTGTCTCCAAATTGAGACTGGGCCATCTCTCTGACATCCACCGAATCTGCCCAAGCGGAAATGCACAGGAGTAAGATCCCGGTGAGGCTTAAGGACAGGGCTGTTATAAACGCTTTTTTACGGTTTCGGGAGAAATTCATCTGAGCCAGGCGGAGCATGGTCAGGCGGCGGTGGAGCTGTTTGGAAACGCTGCGTCCCTGATACTCGGAATAGGCAGTGGTGCGGATGGCTTCGATAGCAGATACTTTTCCCACCATGGACAAAGGTTTTCTGGTGGCGATCAAAACCATTCCATAGGTCAGGAGGGAGATGACCGCCGCAGACAGGATATTGTCACGCCAGGGCCAGTAGCCTGGTACGGCTATCAATGCGATCGCTGCGGCGAGGATCAGTCCAGGGGGGACTGCCATAACAGTCAGAAAACGCCTCTCCCGCTTTACCACCCGCTTTAACTGTTCCGGCGTTGCTCCCAGCACCTTCAGGCGACCGTATTCCCGCATTTTTCCCATCACGGAGATATAGAAAATGTTGTAGATCACGATCGCACAGATGACAGCGATCAGTACCAACAGGACATAGATCTCCATCCCGGTCCCCAGGTAAAGGTCTAACATCCCAAAGTAGTTGGAACTGTAAAATGTCCGATCCTCCGGGATTCCCATCCCTGCGAAAAACCTTTCAATGTCTATCCGAAGCTGAGCCGGCTCCTTTCCCTGGCTTTCGATAAAGCGGAAGCGCAGCTCATAAGGAGCCGTATGGCTGTCTGTAACCACAGCGCTTTCCGAGATCCAGACCATAAAGATGCGGCTGTTGTTCTCCCTTTCCAAAATGCCTGTGATGGTATAGGGTTTCTCTCCGCTGCCAAGGTCCATGGTGAGTATCTGGCCTGTTTCTGCTGGAAGGTTAAAATGATCGAGAAAAGATCGATCCACACAGAGACCGTCCTCCGTCTGGGGATAGTTCCCGGTGATCTCTCCGTAGCCCATCAGGTCGATCATCTCCGGGCTGACAAAACTGATGTCCAAAACGCTGTCCTCATGACGGATCGAACCAGCGTCGGCTGTATATCCCCATTTTTCAAACTGTCCCGTGTCCACAAGCCGGGTAACCTCCTCCCGGGTCAGCCCGCTGCAGCCGGCCTGATACTGTCCCAGGATGCCGTCCAGCGTTTCCATCTGCTGTGCAGAGTAGATAAAAGAAAGGGTTCCCATAAGGCAGACGGCTAAAGTGATCGTAAGGATGATAAAAATGCTCCGGCGTCTGTCGGCTTTCATGCTCCGTCCCGCCAGTTTCTTTTCCACATTACTGGTGTCGTTTTCAAAAGGCCATGTCATGATCTGCCACCTCCTTTACCCCGCCAGCCTGCCGTCCTCGATCCGTACGATGCGGTCGGCAAGCTGGGCGATCTCGTTGTTGTGGGTGATCATCACGATGGTCTGGTTGAACTCTGCGCTGGTGCGCTTCAACAGGCCCAGCACATCAGCGCTGGTCTTGCTGTCCAGGTTGCCCGTCGGCTCGTCAGCCAGGATGATGGCCGGTTTGGTGATCAAGGCGCGAGCGATGGCGACACGCTGCTGCTGTCCTCCCGAGAGGTTATTCGGCATATTCTGCAGCTTATCCTCCAGAGCCAGCATCTGCACGATCTCGTCCAAGAATCTTTTATCTGCCGTGTCGCCGTCCAACTCCACAGGCAGAACGATATTTTCATAGACGTTCAGAATGGGGACGAGATTATAGTTCTGGAAGATAAAGCCGATGTTGCGGCGGCGGAAGATGGTCAGTTCCTCATCTGTTTTTTCAGCCAGTCTGTCCCCGCGGACGATCACACTGCCGGAGGTGGGTGTATCCAGCCCGCCCATCATGCCCAGCAAGGTAGACTTGCCGCTGCCGGAGGTTCCGACCACTGCCACAAACTCCCCCTGTTCTACTAAGAGGCTGACTCCGTCCAGGGCGCGGGTGATATTCGGCTCACTTCCATAATACTTTTTCAGGTCGATCGTTTGCAATACATGCATGATCAAATGCTCCTTTCCTTATCTGTGTCCTGTATTTCGGGACATACAGGTGTATCCTTATGGTATTTCAAGGCTTTTTACCTGTTGATAGGGACATTGTAAGATCCAAATGTCACAGAAATGTCCGAAGCGGCAAAAAAATACGGGTAAAATGTTACAGGGTTCGGACATTTTAAAAGATCATCTGTTGGGAAGAAAAACAGAGAAAGTAGAACCCTTGCCGACTTCCGAGATCACTTTCATGTATCCGCCCTGTTTTGTGACGATTTCACGGGTCAGATAGAGACCGATGCCGACCCCCTGTCCATCGTGTACGTCCTCCTCTCTGTAAAAACGCCGGAAGACAGCTGCCTGGTTACGCTCCGGGATGCCCTTACCAGTATCGGACACATCCAGCTTGACATACATCTCCCATTGTTCCACCGAGACATGGATCGCTCCTTTCGCCGGGGTATATTTTACTGCATTATCCAGCAGATTAAACATGGCCTCCGCCGTCCATTTATTGTCATGGGAAAGGCGGAGGTCATCCGGACAGTCCACCGTCACGGAAATATTTTTCTTCTCCGCTGCATATACAATGCCGCTGCAGGCCAGTGCCAGCGTATCGATCAGAGGGGCTTCTTTCTTCTCCAGCCGTATCGTTCCGGTTTCCAATCTGGAAGTTTTCACAAGGGCCTGGAAAAGAAAATCCAGTTTGTCTGTCTGGTTTTGGATGCCCAGCAGGAACTCCCGTCGCTCTTCTTCTGTGACCGATTTTGCCAGCAGCGTGTCCGTCACCATTTTCAAGTTGCTTACCGGTGTCTTTACCTGATGGGAAATGTCCGACACCAACATCTGCAGTTCCTGCCGTTGTGCATCCACCTTCCGGCGGTTCTCCTGCATGATACCATATAATCGCAAGAGGCGGCAGCTGATACGGGAAAAAAGTGTCTCACTGTCAGCGGCACGCACAGGCTCTTTGCTTCCGCTTATCATCTGGTCCATTGCCCGGCACAGCTCTCCCGCAAATGCGGAAAGCCGTTTGCTGAAAAACAGCATCAGAAGGAACAGCCAGATAAGGGCGCAGACTGTCAGCAGTATGCCAGCCATCAACATCCACAGCTGTCCTGTCATGGCGAAGAGGATTGCACAGATGGCCAGCATGGAAGCCGCCATACCGCCACAGGTCAGCAGGAATAGCTTTTTTACAGAAACCTGTTCCAGACTCATTTCCGCTCGCCTCCCATCCATTGATATCCGATCCCATAGATCGTCTTGATATAAGTGTCGCCATCGGCCTCGATCTTCCCACGGATCCGGCTGATAGAGGTGGTCAGGGTGTGCTCGTCCACATAATTTTCCTTTGCATCCCATAACTTTTCCAAAAGCCGCTGCCTTGTCAGGACTTGTTTTGGATTTTTGCAGAACAGATGCAGCATCTTATATTCCATGGGGGAAAGTGTAAGGGACTTCCCGTTCAACGAGGCGGACTGTTCCGAAAAGTTCAGGAACAGCCTGCCGTCATCATAAAAATCTTTTGCCAATCCCCGGTGTTCCAGCATAGCGAACATTGCGCGTATTTTCCGCAGCAGGGCTCCAATGGAAAAGGGCTTGGTGATATAATCGATCGCCCCGACTTCATAACCACGTATCTGGTCGCTCTCCTGGTCATTGGCAGTCAGGAAGATGACCAGCGTGTCGGGGCTCTCCGGCTTTATGAGTCCGCACAGGTCATAACCGCTGCCATCCGGCAGGTTGATATCCAGAAGGGCCAGGTCATATTCTGTCTGGGTCAGTAACTTGGCGGCTGTATCCGCATCCAGAGCCGATGTGATATCGTAACCTTCAGAGATCAGGTTGTAGGTCAGAGTTTTATTTAAAAGAGCGTCGTCCTCGACCAGCAAAATTTTCTTCATGGTGATCCTCCGTTGCATTTTTATAGTGGATAGTCGCTTTTTTGCCATTCATTATAGTATAACATGCAAATGTCCGCCAAATGTTACAGCGGATGGATTTTTTCTTTACAGTTCACTGGTCAGCCGGTGCCCCCTTTTTAAAACCATTGATCCGGCTTGATAGATTGGGCGTAATTTCACACCCATTCCACATTCGTATGATATGCTTAAAAAGAGGTGATTTATATGGCGACATTACTCATTGTTGAAGATGACCGAAAAACAAACGAAGCAATATGTGAGTATCTAAGATCAGCAGGGCATATGCTGATACCAGCGTATGATGGCGCTGCTGCATTACGGTCTTTTGATGAATGCAGTATAGACTTGATCGTGCTTGATATTATGCTCCCTAAGATATCGGGGCTTTCCGTTTTGCGTGAAATAAGGCAAAAAAGCTCTGTTCCTGTACTTATGCTGACAGCGATTGAGGATGAATATACCCAAGTTACAAGTTTTGATGAACAAGCGGATGACTATATCACTAAGCCCTTTTCTATGGTTTTATTGGGACGGCGTATCACAGCTCTTTTAAGAAGAAGTGGGAAAGGGATATTGCCCAATACAATAGCATTTGGCGATGTGATCGTGGATTTCTCTGGTTATTCTGCAAAGGATAATAATGGAAAAATCGATATCACTCCAAAAGAAATAGATCTGCTAAAGTTGCTTGTGGAACATAAGGGATTGGTCCTTACCCGTACCCAAATACTTGATGATCTATGGGGCGATAGTTATCCTATTATCGACAGGACAATAGATACTTATATTAAAAATTTGCGAAAGAAACTAAGACTTGAATGTATCGTTACTGTTAAAGGTATAGGTTACAAGTATGAGGTGGATACATGAAGAAAATAAAGATATTTCCAAAGACTTTTATATATACATTAGGATTGATGCTCTTTATTGTTGGGGTTGCCCATCTTTTGCTTTACTTATTCATTCCACACGAAATTATGGATGTTACGATCAAGGCAAGTGAGCAAATATCTTTCAGCACAGATGTTAATGTAGCACCCTATGTTAAGCAGACGATCGCAGATGCCCTGCCAGTATCTCTTGTTTGCTGTATCATTATTTCCATAGTTTGCTCTTTTTGGTTTTCCAGAAAAATAACTGTTCCAATTAAGCACATCAATATGGCAACAAAACAAATGGCACAAATGGAGAAAAATGCTGTCTGTACGATTAGCTCAAAAGATGAGATCGGTGCATTGGCAGATAACATAAACTATTTGTATCAAAGCCTGCTGTCAGCAATCCATGATCTTGAAGTTGAAAAACAATATGTAAGCGAAAGTGAAAGATCAAAAGTTGATTTTTTGCGGATCGCTTCGCACGAATTAAAAACGCCTGTTACGGCTTTAAATGCTACTTTAGAAAATATGATACTCGGTATTGGAAAATACAAAGACTATGATACTTACTTGCCAGAATGTAAAGAAATGACGGAATATCTTGCTGATATGATACATGATATTCTTGAAACCTCAAGGCTGAGCATATCATCCGAAAAGGAGACAGCGGTACAGACTAATTTATCAGAAGTGATTTCTGCCTTATGCGAACCATATATGTTGATCGCAAAGGCAAAGGGTATTATATTTAGACTGGAATTGTTTGATGATCTTTCGGCAGTCCTGCCACAGCATTTGTTTGAAAAAGCTATTTCCAATATTCTTGCCAATGCGGTAGCATATACAGAAACAGGCAAAACAATTTATGTATATTTTGATGAAAAAAATCTTATTATAGAAAACGAATGTCAGCCTATTTCTGATGAAATATTACGACATTTATTTGAGCCGTTTTATCGTCCGGATTTTTCCCGAAACCGTGATAATGGCGGAAATGGGCTTGGGCTTTACATTGTCGCAACCTTGTTTCATACAATGGATATTTCATATTCATTTATTCCCATGAAACATCCACAGGGAATGAGATTTATCATCAATTTAAAATAGCCTATCACGCTGAAGAAGCTCTCCAACAATCGGGGAGCTTTTTTGTTAAAAAAATCCTTGAATTTCACATACACTTCATACTGGTTCCATATTGGGAGTTTATGATATAGTCGTTCGCTAAAATTAACATCAGAAAACGGAGGTAATAGAATGGGTACAATTAAGAGAGCATTTTTATACGTCACAAGAAAAAAAGGAAAAAGTATATTGCTTTTTTTCGTCCTTCTTATTATGGCAACCTTTGTGCTGTCTGGAATTTCGATTGAAAGGGCTGCACGGTTAGAACAGAAAAAGCTACGGCAAACAATGGGAGGAACATTTGAACTATTGCCCGAATTTTCTGAAAGCAACCCATATTTTAAGAAAATCAATGATGATGAGGGCGGCGTGACATTATACACGGAACGTCCTTTGACACAGGAAATGATTGATTTAATCTTGCAGATGGACGGAATAAAAAGTTGTGATGCAGACACACAAAGCAATGTTCAGCCTAATCTTGAAATATTTAAGGGAAATGTCCCGTTAAAAGGCAAATTAAATAATTCCGTATACGCAAGAACTGTTTATTCAAGTGAAACCAATGCTTTTTTTACATCACAGAAATTACAGCTAATTGAGGGAAAGCATATTACGAACGCCGAAAAGTATTCAGCCATAATAAGCAAAGAATTAGCAGATAAAAACGGCTTGAAAATCGGAGACACCTTTTCGATAACGGCAGATTGTAAAGTTGAAATAAAAATTATCGGATTTTATGAAATCCTTAAACCCGACTCTACATTTGAAAATATACCTACCTACGAAAAAATAGAAAATCAGATTTTTGTCGATTACTATACGTTGCAAGAACTTTTCAGAGATACACCCGCAGGCTATATTTCGGCAAAGTTTTTGGTCGATGACCCCGCAAACCTTGAAAAAATCGTTAAAGAAATAAGGGGAAATTCTGAAATTGATTGGCAGGCGTTTACCCTTACTACCGACAATACAGAGTATCAAGAAGCTGCTGCTCCACTCGAAAAGCTACAATCCTTGGTTACATCAATTATTTTGGTTATTGCATTGGTCAGCGGAATAATTCTTGCCTTAATACTTACCATGTGGGGAAGAAGCCGCATCCATGAAACAGGGGTATTCCTTTCTCTCGGCATTGGAAAAGGTAAAATCGTTAGTCAATATCTGGCAGAAGTTTTTATGATTGCCGTGATCGCTTTTGGTTTATCCTTCTTTACGGGGAATGCAGCTGCAGATCAACTGGCAAACAAACTTATTGAAAGTCCGTCAAGTGGAGAAGATTTAAGCAATGATAAAGATGTAGTTTGGGACATAAAGGACAATTATGGTCTTTCGTTGGATGATGTTCAAGTCACAATAAAGGATGATAGTGAGATTTCTACACCACAAAATGATGAACAGGACATAATGCCGCCCGAAGCAGAGGTATCAGTTGATATTGCAAAAACAGAGCAGATCCACATTTCAGTTGATATTTTCGATATGTTGCAGCTATATCTGATCGGTTTTGCAATCATTACGGTTTCAGTGATCCTCTCATCGGGTACGGTAATGCGTTTGAAGCCAAGAGAAATTTTATCAAAAATGAGTTAAAGAAAGGAGTTTTTACAAATGTCTGTATTTGAAATTAAAGATGTATCTTACTCTTATGACAAAAGCAAAAGAATATTGACAGCGGTAAATGCCGTGTTTGAAACAGGAAAAATGTATGCCATACTTGGAGTGTCTGGCTCTGGAAAGAGTACTTTGTTATCACTGCTTGGCGGGCTTGATGTACCGCAAAAAGGTGAAATTTTATTTGATGGTGTGGATATTTCAGAGCATACACTTGAATACCATAGACGCGATCATGTTTCACTTATATTTCAAAGTTACAATCTCATTGACTATATGACACCTGTTGAAAATGTAAAGCTGACTGCAAAGCAGGATGCCCTTTTGGTGTTAAAACACCTTGGATTAACTGAAGATGAAGCGAAGCGCAATGTAATGAAATTATCTGGCGGACAGCAGTAGCGTGTTGCAATCGCCCGTACATTGGCATCGGACACACCCATTATTTTGGCTGACGAACCGACAGGAAATTTGGACGAGGACACTGCTGCCGAAATAACAGAAGTTTTAAAAAATTGTGCCCATCAGATGAATAAGTGTGTTATTATTGTTACTCATTCTAATGACCTTGCAGAGCAAGCTGATATGGTTTTTCGCTTGAAGAAAGGCAAGCTACAACAGTTATGAGAACAGAATGGATATGTTGCCCTATTTGTGGTGGTAAAATTCGTAACAGAATAGGGAGTGTAAAGTAGCCTATGGTGATGAAAGCAATGCCATAACAGCGAATAGTGACAAGCCTGCGGCTCATAAGATGCCGTAAGGCGGGTTTTTTATTTTACCCTCAAGTTTTCCCTTCTGCCGTGGCAATGAAATGGGAAGCTTTCTCATAAGCGGGGTAAAATACATAAGCCTCCGCAGGAGGTGGTTCTCATGACGGAAGAACAGTTCCGGGCGGAAAAGCTTTATTACATCTCGCTTTCCATCGCTAAATCCATGCTGGAAAAAGGCGTCATCGATAAAGAAGTATTAGCCATAATTGATACAAAACTGCTGGAAAAATACCGCCCGGTTTCGGGTACATTACTGGCTGGAAAACCGTTGTTGTGGTGATCAGCAGAAGTGTTTGTGTATGAACCCTCCCAACAGAAATTTGGATCCATTAAAGGCAAGATCAATAGGTATGGTCATATTGCTTAAAAGGCATAAAAATATTATAATACAATCTGTAAAGCATGGATAAAGCTGAGAGGAGTTTGCATATGGAAATCAGGGTCCTTCGCTATTTTCTTAGTGTAGTCAGGGAAGAAAGCATTACAAAAGCCGCAGAAGTTTTACATATTACACAGCCGACGCTTTCCCGACAGCTTGCACAGATGGAGGAAGAGATTGGTGTCCGGTTGTTTGACAGGGGGACACGGAAGATCCAGCTGACGAATGAAGGTCTGCTGCTCCGGCGCCGGGCAGAGGAAATTCTACAGTTGGTTGATAAAACAGAAAAAGAATTGGTAGAGCAGGAAGAACAGGTAGAGGGAAAGATTTCTATTGGATGCGGGGAAGTTGCGTCTGTGCAGATGCTCCCGGATCTGATCCGGAATTTCCATCAAAAATATCCCCTTGTTACTTTTGATCTGTTTACAGCGACTGCGGATCTGGTAAAAGAACAGATGGATAAGGGACTGCTTGATCTAGGATTGCTCCTGGAGCCGATCGAGATGGGGAAATATGAGTTTATCCGCCTGGATATGAAAGAGAGATGGGTAGTTTTGATGCCGCCGGATGCTCCGCTTGCAGGGAAAAAGTATGTCAAGGCAGACGAACTGGCAGGACTGCCGTTGATCCTTCCGCGAAGAATGCAGGTGCAGAGTGAATTGGCAAGTTGGTTTGGGGACTATTATAAAAATCTGAATATCTTGTTTACCAGTGATCTGAGTACCAATGGTGCAGTTATGGTGAGCAGGGGGCTGGCATATTCTTTGGTCATTGAAGGTGCGGTTCCTTTTTGGGACGCATCAAAGATCGTCTGCCGGCCGCTGTATCCGGAGCTTATGACCACGTGTGTTTTGGCATGGAAACGGGAACAGCCATTTAGTCTGGCGGCTACAAAATTTATAGAATACGCAAAATGCTTTTTAAGCATGAGTGAGACATAAAAACTAAGTATTTGATATGTGTCAGGCATATGATCATAATGTAAGTGCAGGGATGAGTCTGGCAGCTTGTGGAAACTCTGCAAGCCAGACCGGGCAGCCGTCCACGGAAGAGAAGCCGGCGGCAGGCACTGTGGATCGTGAGGAACCTGCAGAAAACACGGACACTTCTGAAGGACAGACGAACGAATCGGAGGATCCGGAAGATCCGGTTATTCTGGAAGAACAGGGAACAAATGTGCTGGTGGCTTATTTTTCCGCTACCAATACAACGCAAGGGATAGCAGAGCATATCGCAAACGGATTCTTTTCTGGAGGAGCTGTACGTTCCCCATGCCCTTGTGGGCGTTATGGCACAGAACGGCAGACAAAAAGCAGGAAATGTGTTATAAATGACAGGAGGATAAGACAATGGAGAAGATCATACAGACAGCAGGAAAGATACAGTTAGGCGACTTCGCACCGGAATTTGCGCATTATAATGACGATGTGCTGTTTGGGGAAAACTGGAACAATCAGGATATTGACCTGAAAACACGCTGCATTGTAACGATGGTGGCGCTGATGTCTTCTGGTATTACGGATTCTTCGCTGCTTTACCATCTGGAAAATGCAAAGGCACATGGCGTGACGAAAGCGGAAGCCGCGGCGATCATCACCCATGCCGCTTTTTATGCAGGATGGCCAAAGGGCTGGGCGGTGTTTGGTCTGGCAAAGGATGTATGGAAAGATGAGACGACAGGTGAGGATGCAAAAGCTGCCCATGCGGCCAAGATGGTGTTTCCTATCGGCGAGCCTAATGATGGCTTCGCGCAGTATTTTATTGGTCAGAGTTATCTTGCTGCGCTTTCCACATCACAGGTAGGGATTTTTAATGTGACTTTCGAGCCGGGATGCCGCAACAACTGGCATATCCATCATGCGGATAAAGGCGGCGGGCAGATCCTGGTCTGTGTCGCGGGGCGTGGGTATTACCAGGAAGAAGGAAAAGAAGCGCAGGAACTCCGTCCAGGGGATGTTGTCAATATCCCGGTCGGTGTAAAGCACTGGCATGGTGCGGCAAAAGACAGCTGGTTTTCGCATCTGGCAGTTGAAGTTCCCGGTGAGAATGGTTCCAATGAGTGGCTGGAAGCGGTAGACGATGGAATATATAACAGTCTAAAGTAATGTCCGGATCAGAGAAGATTAAGAAGCAGGGAGGAGAAGATCATGTTAGGAAATTTTATATATTCAAACTTACCTGATCCTAAAATGTTCCGAGGGTACGAAATACGCATCCATGATCGATGGCATGGTGGAGATCGAGGTGGAGGCTACCCATCATTATTATGAAGTCTTAAAGCAGCTTGGGACTCCTTCCCCCAAAATTGACGAAAGGCTGGAACATATCATGGCAACGGGGATGATAGGCGCCTTTTTTGAAATGGTCCTCCATAGGATGCCCTTTGAAGACGCAAAAGTGTTTTTACAGCAGTTAAATGATCTCTATACCGCAGGGTGGATGAAGATCATGGGGCAGTGATACGAGCCGACAGCTGATAATAGAAAGTTTGCATTGCGGGCTTTCTATTATATTTTTCCTATGGATTAGTTAAAGCTAACCAATATTTCATAAGGATAACAGGGAATGACTGCAGCGTTCCCTTTATCATAGAAAAACATACAAGGAGGTCTTACTTTTGAAAAAAGAATCCAATTTAAAGCGGCTCCTGGAGTATGCCGGGGGTTATAAGTACCTGACCATAGCGTCATGGATCTTAAGCGCACTGAGCGCACTGGTGGCATTGCTCCCGTTTGTGTACATCTGGAAAGTCATCAAAGAAGTTTTGGATGCGGCTCCGGATTACGGGGATGTGCAGGAGCTGTCCCATAACGGATGGATGGCGGTTGTTTTCGCGGTGGCGGCGATCCTGATCTATATCGCGGCTCTGATATGTTCCCACCTGGCGGCGTTCCGGGTGCAGGCAAATATGCGGACAAAGGCAATGCACCACATCGTGACCCTGCCCATGGGCTTCATGGACGGCATCGGCAGCGGCAAAGTCAGGAAGATCGTTTATGGATCCAGCGCGGCAACGGAAACCTACCTTGCCCACCAGCTCCCCGACAAGGCAAACGCCCTTGCGACACCTGTGAGGCTCATCGTCTCTGCTTTATACGGAAATAAACTTATTTGAGATTTTTTATTTTTCCCTTGAAATTTTTTGTTTGATATACAACAATAGTTATACATCATAAGTAACACAACAGAAAATGAAGGAGAGAAACACGAATGCCACCTCAAGCAAAGATAACGAAAGAAATGATATTAAACACAGTGTTGGATATTACAAGAGCAACAGGATCTGAAACCGTAAATGCCAGAAGTATTGCAAGCAGGTTAAAATGTTCTACCCGTCCGATTTTCACTTGTAAGGCAGACATTGAGCGGAGCGATCCGTGTAACAAAACAAGGCGGGATTATTTTTGCCGCATATGTCATATCTGACGGATGCCTTCTTGACGAGGGATTTTGTCACGAAAATATCAATGTGTCTGAGTATATAAAAAATGGATAATGATACTTTTGGGTTATATTTGAAATACCACTTTGCTACTTGTGAGAGGGAAGATTTGGCAGGGATCACAAGCCATGCGATCGACATATTCAAAAAATAATATTGATATTTGGGTGTGTTCTTTTGATCATGTTCCAAGTATGAATAGTATATTATTTATGAAAAGAAACAGATAAATACGGGAAACAAGTAAAACATAGCAGGAATGATGAAAAGGCAGAAAGTTCCTTGTGCTACGATATCTCATTTGACTCCTGCACAAGCATATCATAATGCTTAAAAGTGCGGGAAAAAGGAAATACCAAAAGGGTGTTCCTTTTGGAATTGCCGAGATTTTTAGAGGGAAAGGGCGTATGGTTTGCAGTACTGCTTGCGGAGCTTTTCACGCATATGCTGACGGTATATCTGATATGCAGGCAGGAAAGATTGATAGAAATGAGAAATCTTGTGTTTACAAAAGATAGCAGAAAAAGAGAGGAAATATAAATCGGATCAAGCTATCCTTAACGGCAAGGAGGTAAAAGGATGGAATGGTTGAAAAAGCTTGGAAAAGTCATCGATTACATAGAAGATAATCTGGACAAGGAAATATCGTATGATGAAGCAGCCCGCATTGCGTGTTGTTCTCCCTACTATTTTCAGCGTGTTTTTTCTTATGTTTCGGGTGTGTCGTTGGCGGAATACATACGCCGCCGAAAAATGACGCAGGCGGCATTTGAATTGCAGCGGGCAGACAGCAGGGTAATAGACGTTGCATTAAAATATGGATATTCCTCTCCGACTTCTTTTAATCGGGCTTTTCAGAATGTTCATGGCATCACGCCAACGGCAGCTAAGCTAGGGGGAAATGTCCTGCAAGCATATCCGTCAATTCAGTTTAAGATTGAGATCACAGGAGGAAGCGCTATGGCATATCGCATTGCAAAAAAGCCGCCCCTGCGTATTGTGGGCATCCGTATCCCTTTGACTTCGGATATGGAAGATAATTTGAGGATCGTCCCAGAGTTTTGGAAAGCGTCATTGCAGGGAAAACAATTTTTGGAGATATGCAGGCTGTCTGATGGAGAGCCAAGAGGGATTTTAGGGATCAGCGTATATAAAAACCCGAAAGAAATTTATTACTACATCGGCGTTGCTGCAAATACCCCAGCTCCTGCGGGCATGTATGAATGTGAAATCCCTGCGGCTACATGGGTGATATTTGAAAACGATGGGCGTTTTAAGGAAGATGTGCAGAGTGTGTTCAAGCGGTTCTATATGGAATGGCTGCCGTTCTCTGGGTATAAATATGCAGAGCTGCCAGATATTGAAGTGTATCCGATCTGCAGCGGACAGCCAGTACACGGACATTCCGAAGTATGGATCGCAGTTGTTAAGGAGGATGATTAAACGGTGTATCATTTAAGGTTAAAGGGCGACCATTATGAAATGGGTGTGAAGCGTGGAAAGATATTCAAGAAATGTCAAGTCTCCTTCCCTCTCCATTTGGATGGATTTCAACTGGAACATGGGAAACGGAGCGAAGCGGCATTAAGAAAATATTTTCCAGAGGTATGCGAGGGGATCAGAGGGGTGAGCGACGCCATAGGGGCGGATTATCTGCGTTTTGCTTCTTGGATGCTATGTATGGGATGCTGCATGTATAACTTGGAGGATAATATTCCCATTGAAATTCGGGGATGTACTGCTTTCGCATATGCAAAAGGCGGAAGGATCCTATATGGCAGAAACAATGACTTGCCGCCTTATCTGCGGGAGGGGAGCAAAAGTGAGATCTATGCCCCGAAGAACGGAAATAGATTTAATATTACGACATCCTCTTTTATTAACGGGGAGGAGGGACTGAATGAACATGGTCTTGCGGCTGCAATGACTTTTGTAATGACCAGTCTTGATAAGATACAGGCGGGATTTAATTCCTGTTTTATCGTGCGGTATCTGCTCGAAAAAGCGGATAATACGGAGCAGGCGGTTTCTTTACTCATGGAACTTCCGATCGCTTCTAACTGTAATATTTTGCTTGCAGATAAAAGCGGTGATATGAAAGTGGTTGAATGTACGCCATTCATGAAAAAAATCCGAGATGCGGAAAGTTTTGGGAATGGCAGGATCGTTTGTACTGTCAACAGTTTTACATCCGATGAAATGAAACCATACGATGATGCAAATGGGGATGATCATGATTCCCATAAACGGTATCAAGTTGTCATGGACAGTTTTGCTTCGGGACGGATAAAAGAGGATTATATCGAAACCACCAAGCAGCTTTTAAAGGGCGATCATGGCTTTATGTGCCAGTATGACAATGAGCCGGATTTTGAAACGGTCTGGAGTTCCGTATTTGACTTAGAGAGCTTAATTGTTTATCGTGCAGAGGGTGACCCAAGAAAAAAGAAATTTATGATGGACAACCGACTGCATGACTTAAAAATGAGAGGGTAGGCAGGAAACATTGATCAAAGCAAAGGATTTATGAGTAACAGGCATCGCAGAGCCAGACACATAGATGCAGAGCCGATGAACGTGTGAGCGATCACAGTTTGTCGGCTTTTCTTTATATATGATCAAAGGCAGGCACGTCGGCCAGATCAAAAAAACGGCGATCTTGGCGGGGTGTTTTTTTTATGATCTTGTCTCTGAATATGGGCAGTTTTATGGTAGAATGATCAAAGCAGTTTGAAAATTTGATCTTGAGGACTAAACAATTAAAAGAACAGGAAGTCAAGTTTGAAAATGAGCGAAAAGAAGAATATAAAAGGAGTAAATTTGTAGTTATAAGGCCAACACTTTGAGAGGCTGGCTCGTGAACGGAATATTACTTATGGATTTAAGCCGTTAATGCCATTACAGATAAGCCGAGTAGCGATTTTGATGATATCCTCAAGGGGAATTTTTTTCCCATCTGCCACCCATTGTTTGTAAATTTCCAAAGTGCTTTGTGCTGTATATGTCATGAGAATGTTCTGGATATAGGGGTTTTCAGCAGATGCTGCTGCTCCGTTTTTCCAAGTCTGATCCATAATATCATTTGTGATCTTGCGGCTGATGTATTTATAATTGCCGCTGCAGGTAATTCGTTCCCCGATCTTTCCCAGTTCCTCGCTGCACAGAAAAAACTCCCGCGTGATTTTATCCATATCGCGTGGACATTCCAAGCCCTGGGTGCGTTTGATAAAATCCTGTGCCATTTCATTCTGGATCTCCCGAAGAAGGTCATCTAACGTGTTGTAGTGTAAATAGAATGTTTTTCGGTTGATCCTGGCACGCTGTGCCAGTTCTTTGATAGAGATCTGTTCGTAATCCATTTCACAGATCATTTCTTTAAAGGTTTTACGGATAGAGTCCTTTGTCCTCTGGATCCGCAGGTCTACTTTTTTATCGGCTGCCATAATAAAACCTCCTGAAAGACTGCGCTGCATGGAGAGAAATTGCAATACAACTCTTGAGATTATATTTCATAGGGTTGTACACGTTTGTATTATAATACATTCAAGTCAAAAAATCAACACGGGAGTATAATTGGCGTTTCAAGACAGAGGGGATCAGCATAGAGAAACCCTGGCATATTATGCCACATTTTTATCAGATGTGTGGCATATACCACAGAAGCTGTCAGAATGGTGTGGAATCAGGAGCAGTTTTTGGATTATGATACATAGGAGATCAATGGAGGTCTTTATTTTTACTGGCTATAGAAAGAAGATTCTTTTATGTATTTTAAGGTAAAGGAAAAGGCATCGGAACAAGGTTACAGGATTGAAATTTCAGGAGGAAGCAATGGACATGGAAAAAATAGCAGACAGTCATACCCTTCATGATGGGGTAAAGATTTCCAGTCTGGGTTTTGGCGTATGGCAGATTTCTCCTCTTCATACAGTGAAATGTGTAAAGGCGGCGATCAGGGCAGGATACCGCAATATCGACACAGCGGAAGGATACATGGATGAAAAGGGCGTAGGGGAAGGCGTGCGTCAGGCTATGGATAAATATGGATTGAAACGGGAGGACATCTTTGTCAGCACGAAGCTCTGGAATGATGACCGGGGCTATGACAAAGCAATGAAAGCATTTGAGGCTTCTCTGGAAAAACTGGGACTGGAGTATCTGGATCTGTACCTGATCCACTGGCCGGCTGTGGCCAGATGGCATGATGACTGGCGCAAGATCAACCGGTCCACATGGAGGGCTTTTGAAGAGCTGTATCCGTTGGCTGCTTCAGAAAAATATTGTCCCGCTTCCGAGATCCATCCATGAAAAATATATCACGGAAAATGCGGATGTATTTGATCTTTCTCTTTTATCAGGGATTTTTTGAAAGCAGAGCAGGCGGCAAAGTGAGGATGATAAGATCCCGGTGGTCTAAAAGTCTGGCAGGGCAATATCAGAAGAAAATATAAAACAATTCCGGAACTCTGAGCAAACGAGGAGGTAAGAAATGAAAACAAGACAGTTAGGAGATTTAACAGTATCGGAAGTGGGCATGGGCTGTATGGCGTTTTCACACGGTTATGGGAAGATCCCGCCGGAGCAGTACAGCATAGAAGCTATTCAGAACGCATACCGGCATGGCTGTACACTGTTTGATACCGCAGAGATCTACAGTCCGAATCTTGCAGGGATCGGGCATAATGAACGTATCGTGGGAAAAGCACTGAAAGATGTGCGGAAAGATGTGGCGCTGGCAACAAAGCTGTTTTTAGGCAGCTCGGAAGTCAGGTCAGAGGGTTCTGTATACCGGGCAGTCCGCAGGCATCTGGAAGATTCCATGGACCGCCTCCAGACGGATATGGTTGACCTCTATTACCTTCACAGGACAAACGGCGGCGTAAGGATAGAGGATGTTGCTGAAGCAATGGGCCTGCTGATAGAAGATGGTCTGATCCGGGGATGGGGACTGTCGCAGGTAGATGTGGACATTATTGACAGGGCGCAGAACGTCACTCCATTAAGTGCGATCCAGAATATCTATTCCATGGTGGAGCGGGATATGGAGAAAGCAGTGATCCCTTACTGTACGGAGCATGGCATTGGAGTGGTCCCCTTTTCTCCCATAGCCAGCGGGCTTTTATCC
The DNA here is from genome assembly GCA_910575625.1 of Clostridia bacterium. Lineage (GTDB taxonomy): Bacteria > Bacillota > Clostridia > Lachnospirales > Lachnospiraceae > MGBC164599. The sequence goes on along the minus strand of CAJTFD010000005.1, from coordinate 72,885 downwards.
GGCAAGATCACAACGGAAACAAAATTTGAACACAATGATGACGTCAGGAACTGGGTTCCGCAGCTTTCCAAGGCCAATATAGCCAGAAACCAGCCCATCATCGACCTTCTGAAAGAATATGCGGAAATGAAGCATGCCACCAGTGCGCAGATCTCGCTGGCATGGATGCTGCATAAATATCCCAATGTGGTTCCAATCCCGGGATCGAAGAATAAGGAGCGCATCATTGAAAATCTGGATGCCTCCAAAGTGGAACTGACAGAAGAAGAATTCCAATCGCTGGAGGGAGCGCTGAACAAATGCAGGGTATATGGACACAGAGGATTTAGCAGATAATAGAAAGGAGTGTATATGGAAATGAAGAAATTAGGTTTTGGACTGATGCGTCTGCCGCAGACGGATCCGGAGGACTGGTCGAGTGTGGACATGGAAAAGACAAGAGTTATGATAGACAGATATATGGAGGAAGGATTTACTTACTTTGATACTGCCTATGTCTATCATGGCGGAAACAGCGAAAAAGCCTTTGGCGAGCTGGTGGCAAAACGCTATCCGAGAGATTCCTTTACCATCACAACAAAAATGCCGGTATTTATGACAAAGAGTGCAGAGGATTATGAGAGGATATTTGGTGAGCAGCTTGAGCGGTGTCAGGTAGATTACTTTGATCATTATTTCCTTCATGCCATGGGGCGGTCTGTATATGGGGTGGTGCAGGAACAGAAGGGTTTTGGATTTATGGTACAAAAGAAGGCAGAAGGAAAGATACGGCACATCGGTTTCTCGTGGCATGATGATGCGGAAATGCTGGACCGTATCCTGACTGACCACCCGGAAACAGAACTGGTGCAGCTGCAGCTCAATTACATAGACTGGGAGAATGAAAGCGTACAGTCCCGTAAATGCTATGAAGTCTGCGTAAAGCATGGCGTGCAGGTAACGGTCATGGAGCCGTTAAAAGGCGGCGCTTTAGTGCGTCTGCCGGAAGCTGCCGCAGATATCCTGAGAGAAGCTGATCCGGATGCAGGGAACGCTTCCTGGGGGATCCGTTTTGCAGCCTCTCTGGATCAGGTGATGGTGGTCTTAAGCGGCATGAGTGATCTGGAACAGGTGGAGGACAATATCAGCTATATGAAGGATTTCCAGCCTTTGACGGAAGGGGAGAGGGAAACTATAGCAAAGACTGTTCAGATCATAGGTGACAGCATAGCCATTCCGTGTACTGCCTGCCGCTATTGTACTTCCGGCTGTCCGAAGAAGATTGCCATCCCGGAATATTTTTCACTGTATAATAACCAGAAGCAGTTTGGACTGCTGGCGGGGCTTGCCACTACATACGGAAATCTGACGGCAACCCACGGGAAACCGCAGGACTGTATCGGGTGTAAACAGTGCGAGGACCACTGCCCGCAGCATTTACCTATTGTGGAGAACCTGAAGCTGGTGGCGGAGGCATTTCAAATGTAACCTTATGTGGCGCAAAAAACAAAAAGGCTGGAAGGCAGCATGTAGAAAATAGTGGAAGGAGAAATATGTCATGGCAAAATTAGCAGCGTTTTATTCAAGGGCGGATGAAAACTATTTCAGCGGAGGCTGCCGTTATGTGACGGTAGGAAATACGGAAAAGGTGGCAAAGATGATCTCTGAACTGACAGGCGCGGATTTATTTAAGATCGAGCAGAAGATTCCTTATGCTGCGGACTATAACACCTGTATCCAACAGGCAAAAGAGGATCTGCAGGCAAAGGCAAGACCGGAGCTGGTTTCCGCGCCGGACAGCCTTGACAGATATGATGAAATATATCTGGGATTCCCTAATTACTGGGGAGATATGCCCATGGCGGTATATACCTTCTTGGAAAAATTTGATTGGAATGGAAAGACGATCCATCCCTTCTGTACCCATGAGGGGAGCGGTCTTAGCGGAACGGAAGGAAAGATCCAGCGTGTCTGTAAAGGTGCGGTGGTGACAAAGGGGCTTGCCATTCAGGGCAGCTCTGTAGATAACTCCGGGACAGCTGTTGAAAAATGGATATGATTTCTCTGTTACAAAAGCAGGAAAGGATATAACAAAATGGCGCTCCTTTTGGGGTGCTGTTTTGTTTATAAAAAAGTGAAAACAGGATAGTCAGAATATCGGATATTGAGAAAAGACGGACTTAAACCACATTTTAACAGTTGGAAGGTACTATAACATAACTTGGTATATTTTGTAAGTGATCGTTTATTAGCAGTTCCTTACATTGAATGGAGCGTCAAAGTATTTTGGGATCGGATATAAGAAACTGCAGCGATTTGTCGCAGAACATGCAGATGAAAGTTACATATTGTAGAATGGCAATAGGGCGCAGATCAAAAGGAAGCAGTTTGAAAGATATCTGGATGAGGAAATGAATATGATCTGATACATTTTCCATATGGAAAAAGAGCCTCGTTTGTGATATGCTGATGATATTAGCCTGCGTATCATGGCGGGACTCTCGATGAAGGGAGAGTGACCGTGAGCGGAAAGAGACGCGATAAGAAGGATCGTATCCTCCGTACAGGGGAGAGCCAGAGAGCAGATGGGATGGTTTTATCTGATGATGGATAGGGAGGTGATCCATGTGCCGGATATCAATGAGATCCAAAAGGCTGTCGTATCGATAGCGCGTTTCTATGATGTGAAAAGATTGTATTTATTTGGCTCATATGCGAAAGGCGTAGCGGATGAGGAGAGCGATATCGATCTGTTGATAGAAAAAGGAAGACCGATGCCGCTGCTCAAACTTTCGGGAATGCGTCAAATGGTCCAAGAGGCACTAGACCGTTCAGTCGATCTGGTCACAATGGCAGGGATTGGGGAGGATCTTAGGGAAGAGATAGCAGGAACGGAGATATTACTGTATGAAGAATAGAGATATCGTCATCCTCAGGAAGATCATGGATCATTGCGGACAAGTGGAAGGAGCATGTGACATGTTTGATAATGCTTATGATGTATTTGTGGCTAATCCGGTCTTCCAAAATGCTTGTTGTATGTGTATTCTGCAGATAGGAGGATTGTGTAAGCTGATATTATAATGTACCCATAAGCGTGGACAATCTAATTAGTGTAGTCCCCTCATCTTAGGCATATCGTCAAGTCGGTTCCGACAGATCGGACAGTCACACTAATTGATCCCGCTTCCTTGGACATCAGCACGAATCCTACCCTTTAAATTGGACAGTCTCTTGCTCTGGCATGGTATAGTAGATACAGAAGGAGGATGCCATGAGCAGGAAACAGTTTACCGAAGAGCAGCAGCAAAAGCTGCGCCAGAATCCATATGTTTATAGCGTCACGGCCACGCGCCTTTCCCTCACAAGGGAGTTCAAAGAACTATTCATGGAAGCCTGCAGGGCCGGTGGAACACCCAGGAAGATCCTCGAAGACCACGGGTTCAGCGTTGGATCGATCGGCGAGAGGCGTTTCTTTAGCATCCCGCAGCACATACGCGAGGAATCCAAAAGGCACGGGGAATTCCGCGAGGGCTACAGCAGCCGCAGCAATGGGGGAAATGCCCTGGAAGGCCATCCGTCCGGCGATGACGAACTGAAACAGCTCCGGCATGAAGTCGATCACCTGAAGCAGGAAATGGAGTTCCTAAAAAAATTTCCTCAATCAGGAATACAGGA
>CAJTFD010000005.1:65739-68997 GCA_910575625.1 Clostridia bacterium | reverse complement strand
AAACCCTTACCGAAGGATGGCCAGGGCCCTGAAGACCAGCAGCGTAGCGGACAACCTGCTGCGACGCGAGTTTGAATGCTACGGCCCGCGGATGGTGCTGCTGACGGACATCACGTACCTTCCATACAATGGGACGTTCGCCTGCCTGTCGACCATGCTGGACGCATTCACGAAGCAGATCCTGTCGTATGTCCTCAGCCCGTCATTGGAAGTGGACTTCGTCCTGGAAACAGTAGAGCAGCTTATCAAAAGGCATGGTATCTCACTCCATGCCGAGACGGTCATCCACAGCGACCAGGGATGCCATTATACAAGCCACAAGTTTATTGATATCGTGCAGGACAAAGGGCTCAGGCAGTCCATGTCACGCAAGGGCAACTGCTGGGACAATCCGCCGCAGGAAAGCTTCTTCGGCCATATGAAAGACCACATAAAAGACAAGATCGCGGCCTGTTTGGATAGGCTACAATAAACTGGACAGATTTTTTAAGGTCATATAGTATAAAACCAATAAGCAAAGGAGCGATCAATATGACCGAAACAAAACAGAAAAGAAAACCCCGTAAGTACACAGATGAATTTAAGCAGCAACTGGTAGATTTATACCATTCTGGCAAACGCAGATGTGACATCTGCCGGGAATACGATATTGCCCATTCCCTGTTTGACAAATGGGTAAAGCAGGCGGAACACTCCGGCTCTTTCCACGAAAAGGACAACCGCACCCCAGAGCAGGAAGAACTGCTAAAACTCCGTAAGGAAAACCAGCAGTTGAAAATGGAGAACGACATTTTAAAACAAGCGGCGCTGATCTTAGGACGAAAGTAAATGTGATCAAGGCAAACGCCCACAAATACTCTGTATCAGCAATGTGCCGCGTCATACAGGTAAACAGAAGCTCTTATTATTACGAAGCAAAACAAAAGCCCGATGGATCAGAGCTTGCATCTGAGATCACGCAAATATTTCGGGCGAGCCGCAATGATTACGGCACACGCAAAATCAAAAAGGAGTTGATGGACGCAGGGAAACAGGTATCCAGACGCCGGATCGGACGGATCATGAAGCAGGAAGGGCTCGTTTCCAATTACACAACAGCGCAGTTCAAACCGCAAAAGGATACCTGCAACGGATCAAAGACAGAAAATGTCCTGAACCGCCAGTTCCAGAACAGAGAATACAGGGATGTTGTGATAAGCGATCTAACGTATGTAAGGGTAGGTACATGCTGGAACTACATATGTGTACTTGTTGACCTCTTTAACCGGGAAATCATAGGATACAGCGCGGGGGAACATAAAACGGCAGAGCTTGTAAAAGCAGCCTTCCAAAGCGTGGAAGGAAGCCTTGAAGAAATCCGCCTGTTTCACACAGACCGCGGGAACGAATTCAAAAACCAGACAATCGAAGAACTTTTGGAGGTATTTGATATAGAACGTTCCCTGAGCCATAAGGGATGCCCTTATGATAATGCAGTGGCAGGAGCGACATTTAAGATTATAAAAACAGAATTTGTATGGAATGAAACATTTGCAGATCTGAAGGAACTGAAATTGAAGTTATGGGATTATGTGAACTGGTATAACCATCACAGGATACATTCCTCTTTGGGATATCAGACCCCTGTACAATACAGGCAAAATAACCTTAAAAAAGTTGTCTGAAAAAGTGTTGACAATCCACCGCACCTCTACCGGAAGGAGAACCTGGAGGTGGAGATTGAAGGGAAAAACGTGTCTGCCATGGTCTATGTGATGAATGACGGGAGGCAGGCTGCCATGCCTCACAGCGGTTATTATAGTGTAATCGTGAAAGGGTACCAGACAGCCGGCATGGATGAGGATGTGCTGAAGGCGGCTTTGATGAGAACGAAAGAAGTGATGAAGCAGGAGAGGAGCCACCGGGTTGAGGAGCCGCCTCAACAGTACAGCATGTTTGACGGCATGAATATGTAAGAAGGTATGTACAGGAACAGACATGCAAGTAACCACAGGCAAAAGATATGTGTCTGATGGTGCGGCAACAGGGAAATGGCAGATGGCTGCTGGAAGCATCAGGTATTGCAGATATAAAAAGCTGTGCTTTTCGGCACAGCTAACGGGATTCCGCAATCGTTATGGTCTTGATATAGGCGGCCAGAAGTTCCTCCAGACATTGCAGGTACTGAGGGTCGATGCCGGAGAGCATCTGGAGGATGCCGGATGTGTCGGGCGCATTTTCCCTGCCGAACAGGAGATGATCAGCAGATACTCCGAGGGCCTTGCAGAGCCTTGCCAGTACCGGGACGGAAAAGTTCTTGGTGCCATGTTCGACTTCCGCCAGGAAGGAATTGGATACGTCTGCGGCCTCTGCCAGCTTCTCCCGGCTGTATTTCAGTTTTTTACGGCATTCCAGGATACGGCTGCCGATCACCTTTGCGTCTGTTCCTTCCATGGGTTCACCTCTGTTTTTCGCTATAGAGGTAGTTTAACCAACATTTTAGCAAATAAACAGTATCTTAATCAGTTGAAAAAAGACCGATATAGAGTATATAATTCAGAAAGGAGATGATGGAGATGGCCGCATCCGCAGCCATTACTCTGGCAGTAAAGGCAGCCGCTGTGGCAGCCACGGACAAGCGGGCCAGGACAGCGATCGCCTCCGTGGTCGTTGCGGTGTTCCTGCCGTTCATCCTGATGACCTTCATGATCCTGGGCGCACTGGACGGCACCAGTACGCACAATTTCTCTGCTGTGGATCTGTCCTTCCATGGCGGGACGCTGTCAGAAAAGGTGCCGGAGGAGTACCGGGAATACATCGAGGATATCCGAAAGAGTTTCCAGAATCTGGACAGCCTGATCGCTGGCGTGGACGACCTGGAGGGCGGGGAGATCGATGCCAGCCGGGTCAAGGCCTGGTTCTATGCCCTGTACTTTGGCGAGGTGGATTGTCAACACTTTTTCAGACAACTTTTTTAAGGTTATTTTGCCTGTATTGTACAGGGGTCTGATATCCCAAAGAGGAATGTATCCTGTGATGGTTATACCAGTTCACATAATCCCATAACTTCAATTTCAGTTCCTTCAGATCTGCAAATGTTTCATTCCATACAAATTCTGTTTTTATAATCTTAAATGTCGCTCCTGCCACTGCATTATCATAAGGGCATCCCTTATGGCTCAGGGAACGTTCTATATCAAATACCTCCAAAAGTTCTTCGATTGTCTGGTTTTTGAATTCGTTCCCGCGGTCTGTGTGAAACAGGCGGATTTCTTCAAG
>CAJTFD010000005.1:0-65178 GCA_910575625.1 Clostridia bacterium | reverse complement strand
GCTGATACAGAGTATTTGTGGGCGTTTGCCTTGATCACATTTACTTTCGTCCTAAGATCAGCGCCGCTTGTTTTAAAATGTCGTTCTCCATTTTCAACTGCTGGTTTTCCTTACGGAGTTTTAGCAGTTCTTCCTGCTCTGGGGTGCGGTTGTCCTTTTCGTGGAAAGAGCCGGAGTGTTCCGCCTGCTTTACCCATTTGTCAAACAGGGAATGGGCAATATCGTATTCCCGGCAGATGTCACATCTGCGTTTGCCAGAATGGTATAAATCTACCAGTTGCTGCTTAAATTCATCTGTGTACTTACGGGGTTTTCTTTTCTGTTTTGTTTCGGTCATATTGATCGCTCCTTTGCTTATTGGTTTTATACTATATGACCTTAAAAAATCTGTCCAGTTTATTGTAGCCTATCCAGTCTTTGCCGTAAGGTTCTTCGGAATGGCTTTCAGGTCTTTGGCAATGCCGTTTATTATATTGCTCATAGGCTCTGCCCCCTGTCCTTGTTCTTCTCCCGGCTCCGTTCCCGGTTCTTGTCCTGCGACACTGCGTCCTTGAAATGCTTCAGTTTCTCTCTCAGGGAAACCCTGCCTTTCTTTTTCTCATTACCATAAACAAATTCCTTGAATGCCTGTGCGATTGCATCGGCATCCCTGCCCTTGAAAAGCACCACATACTTAGGCGGTTCGGTTGTCTTGTCTTTCTTAATGGCAAAATCAACATTGTACTTTTTCGCTGTACGCTCAAAAGATTTGATATTGCCGTCCGTGACCTCAATCGACGATACCCCCACGCCCTCGCCAACGAGCTTTTTCACAGAAGTTTTCCCATGCGTTTTCTGTGCTTTCTGCTTATGGTGGTTCAGGTACATCCTCATTGCGGCTTTCAGCACGTTGGCGTCTAATTTTGCGGTCTTGATCACAAGGGCAATCGTTTTTTGTGTTACTTCCTCCTGCATGGAGCACCTCCCTGTTGCGTTTTTTTGAAAACCCATGCACTAAGGGGGAATCCCCCGGCAGATAATGTCATAGACAATCTTCACTTTAAAATACATCTATTTCTCCCTCTCACTTCTGGACATCATGTCCAGAAGTTATCATTTTTCATTTAAGCAATAGACCGTGTGGAGATTGGCAGACAGCTCATTACCCGCATACTCCACATCATCAAGCAATAATGCCTGGAACAGCACTTCCCCCACGGCCTCAAGCAGCACAATCCTCTGTTCCTGCCCTGTAAGGTGTCCATACCCCACCCCGTCCGGAACAACGGATTTCCTTGCCGCTTCACAATGGGTAAACAGGCCGAGGATATATTTGTTTGACATGATAAAGGCATAGGTTTCATGCCCGTCATGGGTTATCCGGTATTTCTCCGCCTCACCCTCTGAAAGTGTAAAGACGCACCGCACCGTTTCCAGGCACAGCCCCCTGTCATAATCCGGCTGTAACCTCTTTTTGTACCTCTGCGCCCTCGCATAAATCCCCTCCCGGTCTATGACGGAATGGGTACGTTTAAACTGCGGCTTCCTGCAGAGCATATCCAAGTCCATATACACGTTGTTGATTATGGTTTTCTCCGCATACTGCCGGAAAGACTTCAGCCTTAACAGATACGCAAGCACTTCATCCAGCTTTTCCTCTGACATGATGAACTGGAAAGGCTTGCCGCCAAACTCCAGCCTGTCAAACATAAGCGGGCAGCTCCCTTTCTTTATCTCACGTTCCATTGCCCTCCTGACATCCCGTAACGATTCCATAGTAATCTCCTTCCCGTTTCCTGATTCACTTGCCGGAAACAATAAAAAAGGGCAGCTACAAATCTACTGACTCATAACCGCCCTTACGCTGTTCTCAACTTATCATTTTTTAAGACAGGGGTCTTCCACCCCCGTACCCCTGGAAACCTTGCCGGAAGTGTGATTGAAAAGATAATCACACTTCCGGCAAGGCTGAAAATGCCGCCCGCCACACTTTACAGGCCCATCATATTTCTATTCCCGCTGTTTCTGCGAAAATCTGTTTCCTGCCCATAAGCTCATTCTGCTTTTCTTCCGGCAGCTTCCCAAAAACAGCGTCATAGTCAATATCATCTATCTTCATCTCCCCCGCAAGCCTGATGACCTGTGTATGCAGCCATTCCTCCCACAGATCGTCAAACAGCCTCCTGCTGTCCGTGAAAGTGAAGTCATTCTCAAAGCCTGTCGGCGGCGTGTAATATTGCAGCTTTACAAAACCGTACCTGCCAGCATCAACTACCACAATGTCCACATCCTCAAGCTCTGCAAAGGCATCCGCCACCTTCCGGCATTTTTTCTGTTCTTCCACTGTAATGTATGATTTTTTCTCCATTAGCCCCTGCATCTCCTTATACCTATTTTTTTATACATCCGTCAGAATGTCAATCCTTGAAATCCTTTCCATAAGGGTATTATCCGGTTCAAACTCCCGTAAGAGGGAAGTATCAGCGAAGATAAACCTCTCTTTATAATGGTTCATAATATCCATCAACATCAGGAAACATTCATGATGATAGAGGAAACTGGCAAGGCAGAGCAGTTCACTGTCCTTTAATTCCCCTATCCTGAAATAATTTCCAAAATCGTAGTGGTCTGCAAATTTACAGAAAGCCAGCTTTTCCAATAGCAATGCTTTTCCCATTCCGTCCAGCTTGTCATATCTTTTCCGCAGCTCTTTTTTGTCCATCTCCATGTACTCCTTTATATTTCATCTCCATTTTTAGTAACTATAACCATCTCCATTATAGGAGCATAATAAAACATATTCAAGCAGGAAACGGAGGGAAATATCGCATATTATGATTAAATTCGACAAACTTTTCCAAACATTGAAGAAAAACGGGATCAGCCAGTACAGTCTTTATACTCGCTACGGTGTCAGCCGGTCACAGATCCAGCGGCTGAAAAATAACCAGTCCGTTACCACCCACACACTGAACATGATACTGAATATCTTAGGCGAGGGCTTTTCCCTGAATGACATCGCTGAATTTACACCGGATACAGAGCAGACGAAAGAATAAACTGCTCTGTTTTTTTGCCGCCTCTGGACATTGTGTCCAGAAGTTTGTTAAGTAATTCCTTTTTCTGCCCACCCTCCGCCATACATATCATGCTGTACCTCCTGCTGGTAATAATGGCTCATGGTTGAAGGGGCATTGTAAAGCGCCGTAATCAGATATGCCCTGATATTGGTAATCTTGGTGACAGTTTCCCTCATACAGCCCATGACATACTCCACATGGCTGCTGTTCAGTTTCAAAAAGCGGGATTTTACAAGCTCATAAGGGTATTCTTCCCCATTGATGCGGATTGTCTTTCGCTTTACGCAGACCACATCGCAGACGGTTTCATAGATTTCCTCATACATCTCCCTATCACCATGCTGCCCATATTTCATGTGGTGTTCATAATCCAGATTGCCACGGATCAGTGCCATATATGCGCTTGTTTCATCTATCGCATCAATCGCATCAGCTTTTCCCGTGGATTGATTGATAGGATTGGTATAACTCATATCAGTATAGTTCTTTTCAATCTGATTATAGTCAGTATAATTAGGGTCTGATTCCCCGACTTCTTGAAGTTGGTTTTCCCGACCTCTTGAAGTCAGTTTTTCCGACCTGCTGAAATCGGTTTTTCCGACCTCCTGAAGTCGGTTTTCCTGACTTCTTGAAGTCGGCTTTTCCGACCTCTTGAAGTCGGTTTTCCCGACTTCTGCGGAAACATCAGCATTAGAAGGCTCTTTCCTGCCCTCATCTTGTATAATAAAATTCTTCACATAAATAATATCCGGTTTACCAAGCCCCCGGCGTATCTTTTCAATAAGCCCTATCCCTTTGCTTGCATCCAGTTCCGCAAGGACTTTTACAGCCTTCTCTTTGCTGCATCCTAAATCTTCCCTGATATTCTCTATTGTGTATATGATATATGCCCTGTTTTCATCGTCCAGCCACCCATTTTTCATGGACATTGACATCCTGTCAAGCATCAGCCCATACAGGAGCTTAGCATCGCTGCTAAGCCCCTTGAAACGCTCGTCTTTAATCAGCAGGCGGGGAACACGGTAAAAAGAAAACTGCTCTGCTTCAATGCCATAGTAATAATCAAACTTCAATGGCTCGCCCATTTTGCCGCCTCCTTTACTGCTTACTCTGCCATTCCTCCAAAAGCTGGATAATGATACCCTCTATGTCATCATTGGAGTATTCCTCTGGAAAATACCTGTTGATCTTATCGCCCTTAATCGTTACTTTTCTTTCTTTCGGCTTTTCCTCCGCCAGTATCAGCCTTACCATCGCAGGCGTAAGCTCTCCGCTTTTCCCATACTCCTTCAGCTTTGCCGATTGGGAAGCGTTCATTGCCGCCCCTGTTTCCCCTAAGATAACAGACACCCATTGTTGGGCTTCTTCTGTCAGGAAAGAAATATCCACGCCCTGCGCTATCCCTATCTTTTTCTTATCCACCATGTCAAGCAGATTGTCAGAGAGCCTTGCAAGCCATACATACCTCTGCACCGTCTTTCCGCTCTCCCCGGCAGCTTCCCCCACTTCATCAAGGGTACTGCCGCCCCTGCTTCCCTGATGTTTCATTGCCTCATACTTCATGGCATAAGCCCTGGCTTTCTCGCTCGGCAGAATGTCCTCACGCTGGATATTGGAATCCACCATGATGATCGTGGCTTCATCGTCCGTATAATCCCTGACAATGACGGGCATCGTATCAAGCCCTGCCCTTTCAGAACCCCGTTTCCTCCGGTGTCCGGCTATCATCTCATAGCCGCCCCCTGCCCGTGGCCTTACAATTCCAGGTACAAGAACACCATATTTACCGATGCTCTCCGTGGTTTCCTCCATCTTTTCATCATCAAGGACACGGAAAGGGTGTCCTCTGAATGTATGTAAATCGGCCAGCTTCGCATGGATGATCTGCTCCCCCGCCGTATTTTCTGCGCCGCCAAATAAATCATCAAAAGTGTTCAGTTTGACTTTTGACGCACTCCCTGCCTTACTGCCCACTGCCAAGCACCTCCTCCGTCAAAGACTGGTATGCACCCGCAACCCTGCCTTTCGGGTCATGCTGGTAGATGCTGACGCCTTCCGCAGAAGTTTCCGCCGCCCTTACCGACATCGGTATGCTGTTCTCAAATATCCGTACCCTGCTCCCATACGTTTCAATAAGCAGCGCTGTAATATCCCTCGCATAATTGGTACGGTTGTCTACCATTGTCAGCAGAATGCCCTCAATCTCCAGCCTGGGATTGATCTGCCGCTTTACCTTGCCTATGGTCTTGATAAGCTGTTCCAGACCTTTCACGGGCAGATATGCGGCCTGCACGGGTATCAGTATGCTGTCCGCACAGGCAAAGGCATTTATGGTGATCATGCCAAGTGAAGGCATACAATCAATCAGGATATAATCGTATTGCTCCTTTACCATATCCATATAAGAGCGCATCATGATCTCCCTGCTCATCACGTTTACAAGGGAAACCTCCAGGCCGGACAGCTCAATGTTCCCCGGCATCAGGTCAATCCCTTCTTCGTGCTTTAAGATACCGTAGCCCGGTTCCATTTCTTCATCGTTGATGACCTTTTCCATTACGCTTGCAAGGGTGACTTCCAGCTTGTCAGGCTCCGTAAAGCCAAGGCTTGCGGTCAGGCTCCCCTGTGCGTCCGCATCAATAAGTAAAACTCTTTTTCCCTGTTTTGCCAGCCCGATTCCTAAATTGCTCGTTGTGGTGGTCTTGCCCACTCCACCTTTCTGGTTTGCGATTGCTATAACTTTACACATGGTTTTATTCCTCCGTATTAGTCAGATTTTTCTTTGATGTTGGCTTTCTGTACTTCCACATAAGCCCGGTAATACCTGTTTGTACCTTTGTTCCGGTACAGTTCCGAAACTTCCGTCACAGCCACTTTGGGCTGTCTTTTCAGAATCTTCCCGAACCACTTAATATCATTCTTCGTTCCCATCAGTCGAATTTTCAGCACGTTTCTTCTCCATTTCTGCAAGGATTTCCTCAACAGACCGCTGTTTCTGACAGTATTCCGGGTAACGGAGCTTGATGCCCTGCCAGAAGTACATTGCGTAGCCGCAGCAGAAAATATCGCTTACGGAATATCCCCTGCACTCGCCTATCTGCTCGTCCTTGCGCTTATAATCATCAATGCTTGGCGTTCCGTCCGTGTAAAGGTTAAAGGCAAGCCTTACCACCCGGACACTGCCGCTTGTCTGCCAGCCCTGATGCAGACACTCTGTTTTGATGTACCCGGACTTAATATCATAAATCTGGCTGAAATGATTCCTTGTATCCTCAGATATACCGAGAATGTAAATCAACGCCTTGTGGTAGCAGTCCTGATACCTCGCCTGTTCCAGTTTCTCAAAATAAAACTTCTCATGTTCCTCGTTTGCAAAAACCATGTGTGTGTTGTTGGCGCTCTGCGCCCCTGCTCTTAACGCTGTGTTGTTCATCCTTTCTACCTCCAATTTTATATTTTGACCATAACAAAAGGACACTCCCAAATTCTCACTTGGAAAGTGTCCTAAAGGTACATACCCTATAAAATTGAATGCCGCAAAAACGTATTATCCAGTATTATCACGTATTATGCGTAGCAAATTTGTAGTAAATTTGTAGTAAATCGCAACTCAAAATCGCTGAAACCCTTGATTTTACTGGTTTTCTTTACCCAAAGTTTTCATCGTCGGGAGACATAGAACATCCAATATACCGCTCTCCAAAATACCCCAAAAGCCCATTTTAAAGGATTTATACAGGCCACCATAAAAACAAAACCTGTCAAATCTCTACCAAACCGAGATACAATTGGTACAAGATCGGTACAAGATTGGTACAAGATTCAACATATAGAGAGTGGCCTAAAAATGACCACTAGATAATACCAAATTCTTTCAACTTCGCCTGGAATTCCTTTGTATCCAGGCCTTTCCTTGCGGCTGCGAAATCCATAGTCATTACACCATCACAGACTAAGCTATAAAGTGTTCTAAATTCGCCTTGTTCCAGGCCTTGAGATAGACCTAAGGATAGGCCCTCTTGCCGTGCTTCCTCCTGCTTCACCAAGATATCTTCCTCGTAACTGTATTCGGCGACCAGCATATTCCGAACCTCACTTCCTTTCCTTTTCAGATACTCTGCCAGGATCCCGCTGTCTATACATTCCTCAATAGCTTTCTTTATGGGTTCTTCCTCATCAGGGTATTTCCGCACGGTATCAATGAATAGGCTGTAGTCCTTCAAGATCCTGCATCTGTCCAGGATCTCATGTGACTTCCTGAAATTGATATTGATCACGGTCACCTTCAAGTCCATAGAGTTGCTGCCAGGTGTGGTCAAGAACGCGTCTGACAATAACAGTTGCTGTTCCAGCGGATATTCTTGCATTCCATTGTAAAATACATAAAACTCCGGGGTTGGTATCTTCACCAGCTTTGTTTTATACCTATCCCGTTTATCAAGGACCTGTTCATAAGCCCGTCCAGCATACATGACATACCTTATGGGGATATTGGGGTTCACAGTGCTCTGATGTTCTCCGAACACGAAGACCTCATTGTTCACTTCACATGAAATATCGTTGTTGAAGTTTTTGTAGAGGATATCTTCTATCTTTATCTTCCGGACCAAATCCTCGTCTTCCAGGTCAGTACCATGGAGAGCATTGTACAGGCTCAGCAAGTTCTTTCTTGCGGTCTCATCACTGTAGAATAGATCGACGAACAGGCTATCCTTATATTTCCGGTTTTCTTTTTCCATCCCTTACCTGCCCTTTCCTGATATGGATCCGTATATCTGCCTGCTTAGATTATACACATAAACCCTGCCAGATGCAACCATATCCTTCTGATGCCATCCCGTGTGCAGGAAAAGCAGGGATATCTTTCCTATTCCCTTGCATCTTCCTTCTGCATTTATAAGAATAGACAGCAAACCATAATTGATACAAAACCCGGTTATGTGATCGATCCGGTATAGGATCAGATTTTTCTTTGACTACATTTCTGCAGAACCGATGTACCCAATATAAAATTAAAAATACAGAGTACACTGTTTTGCAGCTTTCATCGTTACACTAATTTTTCCAACTGTTCTATTAAAACAGCCATTCTTTCAAAAACCACATTTTTTTCCGATCGGTCTTATTAGCCTTGAAATGTCTTTTCATGTGAATACATCGTCGTTCATATTGCCCTATCCTTTCCTTTTTATTTTCAAGAACTATTTTGGAAACAATATTGGCATTTTCTGATCATTTATATTCCTGGTGCTGATTGCATCCATATTGCTCATTAAGGTTACAGAAGCCTTTCCGCATGATAAGCTTCTAAAGTCATTTTGTAGTCAGGCAGGATTCCCGATAATGGATCCACGAGAGTCTCCATTTTAGCAGCTTCCTTTTGGGTCTATCCAATATCTTCTGCTGGAAGGACGATGATTTCAAGTTTTTTATTGCATCACGTCCAGATCTACATCTCCATTTGGCCTATTACCATGGATATGTTTATCAGATTTGAGGGATGCATCTCAAACTACATCGTTTGTAAATACCAGATCAGGACTCCAACGTAGGGTGTCTTGGGATCTTCCTCATTATCGAAAATCTTCAATAAATCTGCACAGTAACTATGTAATCGATCTTCTTCTACTTTTCCAAGATCATCGATCAATGCATCCAATACTGCTTTTCTTTCGGATATGAGTGGCGAAGATGCACAGTTTAAATTTAGTGTATCCACTAGATCAAACTGCACATCCGCGTCATCTGCACCGATCTTCCCATCTGAAGTATAAAAAATAGATTGCAGTGTTTCTTTGTTGCATGGATCGATCTTTCTAAATTCAATATTTTTACGATGTTTGTCACAAGTCAGATCATCTGAAGATCTAGTCCTGTGTGTCCCTGGTCTATGCCTTTTCGTGTTTCCATGGCAGACTGCAAATAGATTTTGATAATCCAACCCTTGTCCTACATCGCGGCCATCCATAGGCTCAACAGGAATGAAGTGTTCTATTGTAGTTCCCGGAATCGCAGGTTCTTTATCATCTCGAGGGATTTTGCACATACAGTACACACACAGCTGGCCCTGGTCACGTTTCAGGCTCTCGATTACTTGTGTTTTTAAAGGATTCCGTAGCATTCCATAAGCTTCTTTTGGCGGAAGTCCTTTTACCATGGGATCTTCCCGCAATTTTTTTAATCCCATTGGCTCAATGCCTTTTTTTACTATGATCATCTTTTGCCTCCTCGGATCCGCTCTAGTTTCAGTTTCACCCTGTTTGTGGCCACTTCTTTGTCATGATGATCCCGTTGTTCATCAATCTCATCTAGAATCTTTTCAGCCTCATCATATTGTTTGTTATCCAAAAATGAATAGAACTTTATAAATAGCTCCGCAACTGCAGGATTGCGTTCTGGCACTCCCATGATCTCTTTTAAGATTGAATTTGCATCATTACCATAACTCTCTGAGCCGATATCGAACGCTTCATGATCTTTCAATATCACAAGCTCCTCACTTTTAGCACTGCTGATAACTGCAGGAGCATGTGTTGTAACAATAAACTGCACTTTCGGGAATATCTCCAGCAGATCCCCAAGGATGCGATGCTGCCAGGCAGGGTGGAGGTGGAGGTCTACTTCATCGATCAGGACGATCCCATCAGTCTCATTGAGCACAGATGTGCCTAACTGAGGATTCAGAGATGCCATCCGATAAGCGATATCTGCAATTAAACTGACTGTGCTCTTAAACCCATCACTCAACTGAGAGAGAGGTATGCTCATTTGAAGGCCGTCCTTGTCCGTATAGCAACAATCAATTTCGTTTGTATCCAGATTGTATATGAATTTAACGTCTTTATAGCCCGTGATGCGTTCATAACATATCTCCATCGCTCGATACACAACCGGGAGTTCAAGAAAAGCATCAAACCCAGCTGCACTTTTCTGTAGCCTTTGCAATGTCTTCTTTTTGAACCAGTTCAGCATCAGTTTGATATTGGCTGTACCATCCAGACTATCAATATAACCGTTTGTCCTCGTATTGGTCTTAAAAGTATCCGTCTTTTTTTCACGGTGATAGTCCCATAAACGCCCTGTCCCGTAATATGCGACCAATGGAAGGATCAACGAGGGATCGCCTGCCCGCATACGGTCCTGATATTCTTTGACAATATTGATCATATTTTTTGCATCTTTTATTGTTGTGCTTCCGTCTTTCCCATTTAGTGACCGCTTCCAAGTGATGGTTTTTTCGTCGATCTCTCCAACTGCAGATATTTCTATCGGGTACTGCGGTTGGACATCTTCCGCTCCGCCCATTTGATATGATTTTAAATGGGCATCTGTTTTATTGATGCTTAAGCCGGACAGCCCATCCAGTCCTGTAAATATCGTTCCTAAGGAAACCGCTACTCCTTCAAGGATAGAAGTTTTTCCGGCTCCGTTACTACCGACAAGGACTGCTAATCTATGCGGGAAATCTACTTCTACGTTTTCAAAACATCTGAAATTCCGCAGTAAAATACTATCAATCTTCACTTTATCCTACCTCACTGATCTTTGGATCCAGTATAATGTCCGATTTCTTTTTTGTCTATTTCTATTGTATCATTTTCTAAAAAAAATTCCATACAAAAACATAATTTATCTTGATGGGGCAGAAACATGAAAACATCTGCCCCATCGCTGTATTTTCTAACAGTGACAGTATTCTGGGTATCGGAGTTGATCGCCTACCAGAAATATGGTGTATGATCACAGAGGATATATCATCTATCACATATTATTTTAAGCCATATGGGATTTATATGCAATGTATTTATGATCATATACGTTGGGTATAGTGCTGCAATGATAGGTTAAATGCCAGCTTGGTTGTTTTCTTACCGTTACTTGTCTGTCAGCTCCTTGTGCAGGCATGTTCCCCAGGCAGTGGACCGATGCCATATGGAACACATCTGTATACTCGTATTTTTCAGATATTCCATATAGAAATTTCGATGTGATCCTCCATTGAAGTTGACTCTGCAACCACATCATGCCATTTTTTGTCTTCTTAGTATATCCCTCATTATTTTGGATCATCACTCTTCCCCATTTTCTCCTGCAATTCTTCAAATTCTTTCTGTCTCAATTCTTTTGTCACGTCTGTATAGATATTGAGAGTAGTGCCAACATCTTTGTGGCCTAGCACATCCTGGACAACTTTGATGTTTACGCTCTGTTCTATCAACCTAGTTGTAAATGTATGGCGTAAGGAATGGCAGCTGAATCTCGGTAAGAGAACGGGATCCTTTTCACCTTTATTGAGTTGGGCATCATTGCAGTCACGGATGATACGCCGGATAGCTTTGTTCAGTGTCCCTTGATTTTGAACGGATCCGAAACGGTTTACAAAGATAAAATCAGTATATCCATCGACATTCACCTTACATTGGAGCCCACTAGATTCCTGGAGTTGTTTTTCTATCAAAAAAGCCTCTTTCACATAGTCTAACATAGGGATCTTCCGTTTTCCGGCCTCTGTTTTCGGTGTGTGGATGTTAAAATAGCAGCCATCTTGCTCGTGGTTATAGTAAACGAGCGTATGGTTGACATCGATGATCTCCTCTTCCAGGTCGATATCGCACCAGCGCAGCCCTGTGATCTCACCTACTCGCATCCCGGTCCCAGTCATGATCGCGAATATGGGATACCAATGATGATATCTGTTGTTTTCTGAT
Source organism: Clostridia bacterium (assembly GCA_910575625.1). Lineage (GTDB taxonomy): Bacteria > Bacillota > Clostridia > Lachnospirales > Lachnospiraceae > MGBC164599. The sequence goes on along the minus strand of CAJTFD010000005.1, from coordinate 53,411 downwards.
CTTAAATAGTCTAAAAATAGGTCTTGTTCTGGGACAGTCAATGCCTTCCGATGATCTTTATCTATATTATGGATCTGTTTTAATTCCTTTAAAATATTATCAGATATATTTGTGCGTATGTATCCATCCTCGACAGCGACTGTCAGTATTTGATGTAGTACGGTATGTATGCTGTCTACAGTCGATATCCTCAGTCCGCGTTCTTCGATGAGCATGTTGTAGAAACGTTTTATATCTGATCTTTTCAGTGTCTGTATTCGGCAGCGGCCTATCTCTAGCCGTACAAACATGTTGTACAGATATAAGTAGTTCCGTAAGGTGTTGTCTTTTAGGCCGCGCTTTATCATACGCCAGAGATCAAACATATCATCCAATGTCGCATTTTTTGCATCTGTACGTATACCGTCGCATTTATCTTTTATGATCTCCTCTTCTTTTTCTCTGAGTTCTTGTAATGTACCTGCAGTGACGCTGTGTCTTTTTCCGTCACGGGTCGTCCAACGGTATGTATAATATCCATCCGGACGCTGCACTTCGCCAGTCTTCAATAAGCGGTGTTTTTTGTCAAATCGTTTATTCCTTTGTTTTGTCATTTTTTATCCTCCGATCAAATGTTTAAAAGGGCTATGTAAATATGCACAGCCCTGTATTTAGTTTATATGGAAAAAGATCTTTCTAAAAAGTCCACTAACTTTTTACGTTTAAACATTCTTTTGGCTCCATTCCAAAGCACAAAGTCGCAGTGATCATCGGAACTCAGATCCCGTAATTTTTGTATTCCAATTCCTGTATATGCCGCTGCTTCTTCTAATGTCAGAAATGCCTTTTGCCAGATGGGAATCTCATATTTCATTTTTTTTAACCTCCTGTATTTTGCACAAAATTGGTGTTGAAATTTCTTTTTTGTTGTCATTCAAGGTGTATGAGCCTTTGATGATAGCTTCTCCAGTCCGTAATTTGTTCAAGATAGGCTTCCAGCTTTTAGGATGGTTCGGATCAATCAATCTTGAGGCGAGATTTATTTCGCTTTCTGTGGGTTTGAAAAACGTCAGATTGCCTGCTTGTGTTAGTGTATCTACCGCTTCTTTATCATAGTTCCCCATAAATTGTGTACATAAATACACCGATAGACCGAATTTTCTTCCCTCACGGAGCAGCGATGATAAGGCATTCCCGCGTCTGATATTCATATTCTGAAATTCGTCAAATAAGATGATATCCGCTCTTTTTTCGCCATATCGTGTCTCTGCCCAAAACAACTCTGCGAGGAATTCCGTTAGGAATCTTCTTTGGATTTCTGGGTAGTCGGATAATTGAACGATCATTAAGTTTCCGCCACTTTCTTCTTGTTTTTTTGTAGAGATAGTGATCTCTTTTATTTCGCTATATGGATCCAAGCGATTGAGTAAATGGAGTACGTTTTTTTTGCTTTCTGGATCATCTTCTACATAGCGCAATCTGTTCAATTGTTTGATCAATTGAGGGATTGAGAAACGATCATCATTACAAAACAGCTCATTTGTCGCTTTTAATAACAACTTTTTTTGATAATAGCTTCGGATCCCTAATCCCCGCAATAGCGCATCGGATAGATTTTTTTTAACGTCCTTTCCTGAAAAGATCCAGTTAATAGGTTCGTCTAATGGATTTAAAATCTGTGCGCTATCTGTATACCTAAATCCATTTTTTTCTAGTTCGCTCAGGGAATAACTGCTTGAAAAATCAAAAATATAAAGTTTTTTTCCTTTTTCTATTTCAGCTTCAATTTTGCGGCAGGAAAAATATGTTTTTCCTGCCCCGGAACGACCTAAGACAAGCAAATGACCATTCGGATTTTCTGATAAATTTATAGTATTTCCTTCCTGATCTTTCAACATTTTATATTTCTTCCTTTCCCAGGTTTGTAATATCGGCCATCCCAATCACATTGAAAAATTCTTTTTTGAATTGATAAAATTCCTGGCGTTTTCCGTTCACTTGTAATTTTCGAGTGAGTCCTTCGGTGTCGGTTTTCAGATTGCCTGATATTTTTAATTCGGATAATATTGCGGATTTTTCCAAAGCATATCCGCTATTATGAAGCATGATATCTAAGGTTACCGGGGGGATCCAGAGATGCTCATCGTTGTAAAAACACGCATAGATATTTTTTGCATTTGGATCGTGTTTTTCGTATATCAAAAAATTGGACATTTGTTTTCGGACAATCCCGATGAAAAGTTCTATTGCATCATCCAGATCGAGCAGCTCATCGAAAAACGTGATAAAATCTATTTTCGAAGGCAACATTCTTTCAGCAGTCACATTGTACCCTTCTGAATCACAAAATCTCTGTAAAATTTCAAATCCGGTTTCTAAAACTTTTACTCTCGCATCGGACATATCTTTTTTATGATCATTAATGATATTTTTTATAGCTTCAAAATTATTTTGGGCATAAATGATAAATTTTCCGATAAAGTCTTCAACCACTTTTTTGTGCAATAAATCTTCGATTTCATCAGTATCTTTAAAAAAAGTTTTCTTAATAAAAATATTTAACGTTCTTCCTCCATAAATAGCATGATCACTCAAGACCATCAATGTCGTGTGGATCCTCCTCTGTATGCCATACGCGCTTGAATTATCGATGATCTTACTGATGATCTTCCGACAATTATTTTCAATTTTTTTGCTCCTATATGATCCCTGATTATGTTTGAAGGCATCAAGGATCAAAATTTCATCATTTATCTGTGATAATTCCTTGCTTAGAGATTTTTCATTTGCATCTGCACGTATTACCTGAACGGTGTCACGGTTGAATATCTGAACAAATCGAGGTAAAATATCATAACCAACATTTTCGCAGAATACAAAATTAATGAAAAAAGGAATCTTCAAACCTTCTCGTGCGAATAAACTTGCAAGCATTCCGATAATGGGTAGCTCCATCAGTATCACACGATCCTGCCAGCGTCTGATCTTGCGGATCAATTGAAAGTATTCGCGTGATAAAATTTTGCTTTCGGGCGGATTTGGAAATTTTTTATCCAGTACAGGTAGATTGGGGAATCCATTTCGCTGAGCAAATGGAAAGTTAGTCGAATGGACAAATTTATCCCCATACCATCCCGCCAATTCTGGGATTTCCATTGTATTTTCACAATTTTCGATGAGCGGAGCAAAGGTTGCATATAATGCTTTTTTGATTTTTTTATCATCAATCTGTGGATTAAAAACAATCTGCGCCTTTATAAAATAATCGTATAATCCACTTTTTGAATTTTTATTCAGGTCCCCGATCACATATACATTATTGATTGGGAAAACGATTGCAAACTTCGCTTTTTTTTTGTTCAGTTTTTGTAAATTTTAAGCGGTATATCTCCCAGTTTCCCACGACACTTGAGGTGAGGGGTTCTCCTTCGATATCACCGTTATCATACGAAGATAGCAAAAATATACCACCGCTACCTTGTGTAGTGATAAAAACATTTTCGAGGTTCCGTTTTTTACTTTTTTCAAGGTCCTGGAGCTTTTTATTCACCGCATCCGCATATTCATGCAATGTAAAATTGTTTTGTTGTATACCCATATCGATGGCTTGGACATGGTTTAAGATCTGCTGATTTTGATATAGATGCGCTTGCTCGTGCCCGCCGGTATATAACGGTTTTTCCATGGTCATGATCCTCCGTCTGTCTGATTTGATATTAGTTTGTCGGCCGATTACAATGCGATTATAGCGATCTGTGCACCAAGCGTCGAGGATATTTATGATTTATTTAGCAATCGATTTTATCCCAATAAGACAAGGGGTGGATACTGGATAAATCCAGTATCCACCCCTTATTTTGAAAGTGTCATATAATATGTGTAGATTTGCTGAGTTGCTTGTAGCTGATTCTATCAAAGGGGTATTTGATCTCTTATTGTCTGCTCTCTTGTATCAAACTACAAGGTCGGTCATTAGAATCTGTGGAGGATTTAAGGACATACTTTTTCAGACCCACTCTTTGTTTTACTATTATATCTTTTATGGCTTTTTTCTATGATACGGCTTTGGATCCTGTTTGATAATTCTTCTGGCTCGAATGTATCATATGAGCTACCTTTATAATAGAATTCATTTTCACACCATAAATGCATTCTATTTCCTACATTATCCCAGTTCTCTAAAATTTGGGATATTTGATCTTTGCTTTTTTTGCTCGGAACAAGGATTCAGTGATATATTTATAGACTTCTTTTTTTATTATGTTCTGATAGTCAGAGGACTGTGATAAGAAAGGCAGCGAATAATATGAAAGCATTCGTATTTCATATGCAATCATTTTTTTTGCTTTTTCATATGTATATAGTTTTGTATAGTTTTCCATGTATGTTTTTATTGTTTTGTCGTAATTTTTATTAAATAATCTGATAGCTTTTTCCAATTTCTCTACATACTTTTCAATCCATTGGAGTTTATGATGGAGCGTGTGGGTTTTCAGCTCTGAGAGATGATATCCAAGATCTTGCATAAATAGTCGTCTACTGTAAAGCCCTTCACATTCCATTAATATATCTATCAATGGTTCTAAAGCAGGGTATAATGTATCTGTTAATGATTTTGGGCCGACATGCGTAGGATCTTCCAATTGATTTAAGATATAAAGATCAAAATGCAACCTCGTGTCAATCCCCAAAAGTTTTTCTAAAATAATACAGTCATCAAGGCCATATTTTATATATCCAGATCCATTATCATACAAAATACATCTTATTTCTTTCATTCCATATTTGTCAAATCTGGTTTGGGGTGTAGCGAAAATTTTTCTGAAATTTTTTGAGTATAGCCACAATCTTTTGACATTTTTTCCGAAAGGATGGATCTTTGTGTTTTTTGCTTTTTTCAAATCTTTTATATCAAAAATCAAATGGTCTAAATTTGCGTTTTTACTGAGCTTATTATGTATAGTGATCCGCATGCTCTCGTTCAGTTCCTCAAGTATGTCTTTTGTGGATAATTCTTCCTCGTTAGATTTGGACGTTACATTTAATCCTAAAGGTGTTTTCAGAAAAAGAAGTTCTTCCTCATCACTTGCTGCTATCATTAATAGATATAACTCATTTAGGATGTCCATTTTACATCCGATAGAGAAAGAAATATGTTCAAATAAGGCAGTTCCGTCATATTCTTTTTGTGTTGGTCCAAAAAAATCTTTTAAAGAATAAAGATCTTCATTTCTTGTATTGGCAAACCCTGAAACAGTATTCGTTGTCTCTTGTTCCGTTTGAAGGAGCAATCTCTCCATAAGATTATTATAATTTATGTCGTAATATCCTCTTGTTTCTAGTGAGCAGAAGTCTTTTTTCTCGTATATATGTCCAACACAATATCGTTTCATGTGCAATGCTCCCTCCTTAGTTTTTATATGATTATACCGTGATTCGAGGAGTACATCAACTATTTTGGATCATAAAAATGTCCCAGTTTAAAAAATTTTTATTTCGGGACATCAAAATTGTGCCTATTTTGGACTGAAAGATCAAAAATTTTTTTATCTGGGACACTCTGATGATCATCTTTCACGATCTTGGTCTTCTACAAAGCGTTTAACGATCTACGGCATTCATCAAGTCTTTCATGTGCGATGTCTAATGTAATAGCTATACCCTGTCCATCCGGTCCGAAGCATTCGAGGTTCCCGATAGCTATATTTGCTGTTTTTAATAATGCGGCCACGATCCCAAGTTTATCATTTACTGAAAGTTTTATCTCTTTTTCTCCCATAGCAACATCCTCTCCTATTTCCCCATCAGGATCTCATCCATTACCCGATCATAATAGTATACATGGTCTGATAGCCTGTCACATGGTTCTACCGCGTTATTGTTGACCTCTCTTACTATCCCATCCAGTTCTCCTGCTGTCACCGCCCCGATATCAGGACAGAAGAGCACTTCATGTCTGCTCGATGGGAGGATGAACAGGTCATGTCCGACCTTATCTGCAAATGCAGAGACTATACCTTTATCCAGTATGCCTGCCGCACCGAAGAAAGCTCTCTGGTTTGTCAACACATATAGGGGGCATCCCGATGGGATGCCCGGCACGATGTCCCCATCAAGGGATCTGTTGAGGATATCATCTATAGGATGGATGGTGTACCTGTCCTTTATCAAGTTCTTTACCGATTGTGTCTCCAATGTCTGCAGGTCGATATCCCACTCTGTCAAGAGCGTCTGGTCTATCCAGATGATCATGATCATCTCCCCATCCTCACTCTCAGCGCGGATATAGTAATGGATGCGCAGGTCAAGGAAATTGCTGTACACAAGTTCCCCTTTTACCTGAAAGATACCCTCTGGGGATGTGAGGCATGGGAATATGTAGTCTTTAAGTCCGTCCCATCCCAGGTCTATGATATTTCTGGTCTTCCCTGATGAGTATATGTGTGTGTTTGTGTTTATCATATGATGCTCCATGTCTGTCTCCTTTTTTTGTTTCCTGTAGCTGCCTTTAGGCTGCGCCCTTTGTCTTAGTCTTCATCAATCCGTTCAATGCCTTGCTGTAGATATCTGGTGTCATCTGGCTCTCATCCTGTATGCCGAAACGTTCCAGTACCGACCCCAGTGATATCCCTGTGCGTTCCAGCTCATGATGCAGGAGTCCCAGATAGGGGTCTGTGTTTTCTGGCTGCGTCGCTCTCTGTCCCTGCCCCATCTGGAATACTGTCTTCCCATCCTGATCTATCACTACAAGTGCAGATACTTCTTTTCGCTCATTATAGGCGATGGACTGCACGGAAAAATGGTCTGATGTAGTGTAATGTCCCTTTTTATCTTTGTTCTCTCTGATATGGACACGTGATGCGGGGACCCATATATCCGGTGCAGTATAGAGTTCCCTCCCGATACCCCAGTTGAAGCAGGCCCTCTTAAAAGAATCCGAGGCTTGGCCTTTTTCTTTATCTGAATAACTGGCAGTCCCAACATCCTGTTTGCTGATCCATTGCTGTCTGGTATCATCCCAAACAGACACAGTACAGTAGAGTTTTCCGTCGATCTCCTGGTGTGTCCTCTGCCATCCGAAGGGTGTGAACATCTCATCCAAGATCTTCTGGTCGACCCTTGCATCTTTGTATAATAAGAGCCTCAATCCGTATACGTTGATGGTGGATACCCGGCACTCTATCTCATCCGCACGCAATAAACGGATAGCTCCATCTTCCCGCAACCCTGTATCTCTGGAAGAAGGCTGGTCTGGTCTAGCTGGCCCTTCCTTCTTGCGGCCTGCTCTTTTTGAAAGTTCTTCCTTTATATCTGTTGTACGCTGCATCGTCCAACCTCCTCCTGGATGGCCATAAAAAGGTCCGGGTGGCTATGTATCCTCATGTATCTCTTAAAACAGAAGGAGAGAGGCTGGTATGAGCCTCCCCCTGGATCTTTTCCATCGTGATGATGCTGTTCATGCTGCATTTATGGTGAACCTCCGACTGTGTATGGTCTTCTGGTACTTGGCGTATATCTCTGGCTGCTCTTCTTTTAACTTGTTCCCATCCACCCGGCGGCTGTCCACTGGCTTCCAGGATACTCTGAACTGCTCATTCTCTGCAGTCTCAGCCCCACCCATATAGAGTTTCAGTTCCTGTTCGATCTGCTTTTTCTCCTTTTCCATCTCATCGATGGCAGAGATAAGGTCTTGGCGGCGTTCCAATCGTCCATCAAATGAAGATGGCAGGAGGATGGGTGTCGGACTTGTATCTTTAAAGTAACTGGCTATCACAGCATCTGCGGTCTTGGAACCGTCTGGGTCTGGGAGGACATGCCCTAAGACATTCCCTTCCCAGAACGTTTTTTCTATCTGTACCAGGTCAGCGATGATGTCCTCATCACGCTCTATCTTGTGGAACTTGAACTCTTTCCCATAGATGAGTACAGCTATGTACCATGCGCTCGTATTGCATACAGCCATATAGTGGTGGCACTGGATCTGGTAGTGCATGGGTATGTCCCCATCTTTCCATTTATCCGCCATGTATGGACTGGCGGTCTTGCATTCTAATCCTGCATCTTCCCCGACTATGAGGCGGTCCACATTGGCTAACATGAATGGGTTTCCTTCATTATAGAAGATAGCGTTGGCTTTCCTGACCTTTTTTCCGGTGGCTCCCATGAAACGCTGCGCTACATAATCTTCCAAGTCACGTCCTTGCCGCATCGCTTCATTATCAGTATCATCTACTGCATCCGAAGTCTTATCATGGTAGACTTGCATGGCTGTCACATACGGGTTTGATCCGCATATCGCCCCTGCATCGGAACCTCCGATACCGAGTTTCCTGTATCTCAGCCAGTCCTCATGGCTGAGGTTTAAAGTTGATACCAATCTCTTCATCGTCTTTGTCCTCGCTTTCTTTTATGCATAGTTGTCATGCTGCACACATCATCTGATAAGCTCTGTCTATCAACGGGTTACCGTCAACTGTCTTTGAAAATAGGTTCTCTTTATAGTTGGCTGTCTTACGTAAAGGCTTGGAATGTGTGGCAAAATCTGATACTGCATTGATGAACCTATAGGCATTCTGCCCTACATCCTGTAGGTCAGGTGCATCGAAGTAACGGTGCGCCATGTCTTCCTGCAGTTTTTTCATGTTCTTCACTTGCTGTGGAGTGGGATTGTCTTCTGTGGGGAGGAGTATCTCGATGTAGTCCATCACTTCCTTGTCTGTGAGCTTCTTCTTCCGTAGAGCTTCAAATTCCTGTCCGAGCTTGTCCATATAATCATCCGCCATGAGCAGCGTCTCCCTCGCCTCTTGTATCTTCCCCTTGATGTTCCCAGTGTGCATCATGGACCAGGAACGTTTCGCGGTGGAGAGTGCCAGGTTCAATGTGTTCTGGCAGACCACACGGATGGGTGTCAGGGCCACCTTGACCGCACCGGAACCATCGTGGGTGCTGGAAAACAGGAGATAGGGGCTGAACCGCTCACCAGATATCATATATTCGTGGGGCATATGGGCCAACAGCCATATCCGCCTTCCCCCTTGCAGGCTACCAGCTGTCTCATAACGGACGCCTTCTTTTAGAAGGCTGTCTGTAAATGCAAAGGCTTCATGGTTCTGGACGACCTTATATCTGTCTGTGACCACACCTAATGCCCTCCGGTCAGTGTCCCTTATATTTGCCTTGTACCCTTCTACGGGTTCCCCTGCCCCTGTATAGATGGGTTCCTGGATCACTTTCCAGTCCAATCCTGCTAAGGTCAATGCCTCTCTTGAACCTGGCGCCCCCATGACCTTTGTCCCCAATCCATGCCACGGTGTCTCCCTTGTGTAGAACATGCTCTCAACATTTGCTGCCATGATGTGATACCTCCTTAGTGGTTTATATATCCTTTTTTTATTCCCATGATCTTGTCTCACATATAGATAGACCCGTAGGACAGCATATCCCTCATGCTATCTTACGGGCCATCCATATGCCTTTTGCTCCTATCCCATCAGATATGGGATGTGCTGTCACCACCGCCTTCTGGACAGTGGGTCTGCAGATAGACCTTATTCATGGTCTAAGATCTCTTCGGCTACTGCTACTGCCAATCCTAAGATCGCGAATATTATCTTATCCATCAGTGAGCGTCCTCCTTTCTCCTTGATAAGTAATGGGCTAGACCTTTATAAATGTCTGTCTGTTGATATGTATCACTGTTATAATATGTGGATAAAAACATTGACTTTTACTTTTATATCCTCATCCTCTCAGGATATAGTCTCCCTCACATCCAGGTCTTTGAGCAATAAAAAAGAGCGGTCCCATATGCCTTTCTAAAAAGGTTATGTTATACCGCTCTACATCTGATAACATATCATCAGTAAACGCATCTTCATCTATCACACCTTCATACCAAGACTGCTGTATGAAATATGCCGCTGTATAGTCGTCTAGGAAGCGCATCCCCCTCCTAGCGTATATCTCATCGAGTGCAGTCTGTACTTCCCATTGGTCTAGATGCTGTATATCCTTTTCATCCATCCTACGGTAAAGGCTCTCTGGGAGTATATATGTCCAATCCGGTGAGAACCACCTCTCCAAGCCATGGCCCGTTGAAAAGTGTATGGCTATGGTTTTTAGATCTTTATCAAATGAAATAGATCCACTGGCCTTTGGTCCGGAGCGTGACCAGAATACCATCAAGTATGACATGGTATAATAGTCATATGCATGGTAAGTATAGTATCTGTCAGTTAAACGTTGTAGCACTTCATTGAGATGCGTCCCATACATGACGCCATGGAGATACGGTCTTGGATCTGCGGTAAGTCCCATACTGTCCATATTTGTCTTGGTAAACATATGTTCATGATCCTCCTGTACGATAAGATGAGGCAGGATCTGTAGATAGATCCTGCCTGGTGAGTATGACTCCATCATTATGGGGATCCATCTCTTGTACTCCGACAAAGATATTTTGTGAGTATATAGCTGCCAGTCCCTTATCAAGATTTAATCTTATGCCGGAAAAATGGGGCAATCCAGACTGCCAATCCTTTGTAAAGATATGACTGTCCAGGAGCCGGTAATCCTTTGTCATGATGATCTCCTGTATTGTAAACTCGATAGGATCGTCATAGTCTAGATAGATCTTGGTGAGGAGGCTATCCTTGCCTATCTTTCCGTCTTTGGAATATTTATAACACTTTTCATCACATGAGTAAGAAGTATAGAAATAAAATCTCCCATTGTTGTTTTCAATGCCTAATATCTGTTCATCTTTTTCAAATGATTCATAAATGACCCTCTTGGATGTCAGATCCTTGTCGTATTCCCAGACCATTGAATCTGTGAGGATATAGATCTTGTCATCCATTTCCATCATGGCTCCTTCTCTGTCATATGCATATTCATTTAGCAATCTGACCTGATGCTGTCTGCCGTCAGGCCATATTTTTGTGATGAGATCGTCTTTGTCAAACAATATGACCCCATCTTCTATTATCAGCATATCCTGTATGTCTGGCGGTGCTGCATGTTTGGTCTCCGATCCCCATGTGACCTCGGCAATTTCACCGGTGATCAGATCCTCCCACCTGATCTTTTCCCCGTTTACCATAGCGATCTTATTTTTTTGTGATCTTATACAATTATATTCCTGAAGATCGTCCATCTTTTTTATAGAAGTAGCTGACCAGTTTTCCGTATCAAGACAGATGATATGGTCCTGGTCGTTTTTCTTTAAGAAAAAATAATAGTACCGCTCCTGTCCGGGGCAGCCGCCTATCAATTGACATGTTTTTATTGCTTCTCGGACTTTTTTCTCTGGATAGCCGCACTCTATCCCGATATCCAGAGAACTCCGTCTCCCCAGGTCTTTATGTCTGGCTATGTCCGCCATGATCTTTCCATACATAGGATGTCTGGATCCCCTGTCCTGTTCTTCGTGTGTACCAGATATATCCATATTTGTATCCATTGAGTCGATCCTCCTCTATCTGATCTCAGTAAGATATCTTCCATTTGTCCGCCAGTCTCTGCAAATCGTCCCAATATCTTATATCATGATGTAACGTTCTGTATAACGGAACATTTTTTTCTCTTACTGGGTCTCTGTTTTCCAAGAGCATTTTGCTAGTTGTCAACAATCTTTTTGGCTCTGAGTGGTCCTATATTTTCGTTTTCAGACAGTATCCCCCGGAATCCTTGTCAAATACAACATCCTGTTCCTGCATTTCGTCTGTTTTATTGTGCTTGTCACGTAAAAAACACTGGATATCAGCGATATCACGCTGGATCGTCCGTTGCGCCACATTGAACTTAACGCTCTCGTCTTCTTTTTTTATGATATTTCCTTGTTTTAATCGGGAATAAATGGACAAAACTCTTCCTATCTTATCTCCGTCTTTTTTCATAGTTGATTCTGCCCCCCCTGTTTTGTTTGTCTCATTTTATTAGAATGATAGATCATTGGGATTTTTATGATACTTGGCCCTTATGTATTGAGCATACTACAAGCCACTTCTTGTTCTTCATTCATTTCTAAAATATGCAATATTTAATTTTTTTCTATTTTCTGTTCAATATGATCACGCAATATCTCTATATCTTTTTCCATCTTTCAGTGTTATCCTCCAGGATGCGTTTCTCCTCTGGCCCAAAGTCTCCTGTTATCTTTTTGTCCAGAAGTTCTAATAGACCTCCTAACTCTTGGAGTGCCTTTTCCGCTGGACAATGAGTAGATGTTATATTATTAACTGCATGATCTATATTTTCATCTTGAGCCAAGTATTCTTTTATTGCCTGCGCACCCATTATCAGATCATCTTTTTGATACCCGGTTTCGTGCATTATTTTATCATATGGTATATTGTCATAATCATTTGTATATTTATTTATAGTATTAATAATATCTTCTACTACTTTGTATCTAATTCCAAATTTGTTCTCTAAGAATTTTAATAATTTCTTTTGTTCTTCAGTTCTATCACGCTCATATAAATGATCATAAAACTCATCTGGAAGATCCTTACCTCCAAAGTTAAATGATAAAGCCGCACTGATGTCTGTAAATAATCCCATAGTTATTCCCTCCTTAATAAATACATTTACATTATCTTGATATCAATACATACACATGTCAATTATGTAGGCAATGTATCAAAATCACTGTAATATATAGTATCATTATATTATTTTTACAATCCATGATCGAGTCATATGGATCCTTCGATCTAAAACGGCAGCCAATTAAATACAGCATCAGCAATGTTGCTGACTATATTTTTCACACTCTCTACTACTTTCTTTACTGCTTTTACGCCTGTCTCCACGACTCTTTTTGCGCTTTCAAATATCTTTTCCCCTACTTTGTTCCCGGCGGTATATCCTGCGATCCCTCCGATCACACCTCCTACGACTGTTCCGACTACTGGGATCCAACTTAAAGCAGCAGCTCCGATACCTGCTCCTATTGCCCCTGCACTCAGCCCTGCATACATGGATACACTTGTCCTCCCCATGTGCTCCATCGCCTCGCTCATGGTCATATCACCTTTGGCTACTTTTAATAATATCTTTGTATTTTCTATGCCCACACAAGCAATCTTTGTGATCACTGCTGCTTGCGTTCCTGGAGGCAATAGAGATATCAACTCTTTTTCTGAGACCACCTTTAATGCACCGCCAGCTGCTGCCTTGACACTAGCATCCGCTCCTGTCACAAGAGCGTTTTCCACTACCTCATCCGCTCCTATCGGCTCACTGGACATGACATTTTTCGCAAGATTGATCCCCGTGCCTAAAAATGCGGCATGGATCCCCGCTTGTCCAGCTTGTTTTCCGATATTCAACGCCAGTTCTTTTGTCTGGTAACTGTTCCAATCTGTTTTAGGGGTGACACCGTGATCTTGTGCTTTTTTTTGCAGTTCCTTTATCTGAGACTTTTCTAGTCCATCGGAATATATGGGGATCTCTTCGGTCCCGCCGATGCAGTCAGTCACAGATCTTCCCGGGAATCTGTCCCGGATCTCTTCTAACTGCTCTTTGGGTACCACTAGCCGTTGGTTCCCATAATCCCCATGTTTTAGTAGGTCCGCAGTAGCTTGGCTGTCTTTTCCATATTTCATCTGGTAGCGTGCGACACCTTTTTGCCCTGTCCTTAGATCATCGATCATGACATCCACGGAATTTTTGCCATATTGCCCTTTTTCAGGCATGCATACCCTGGCCCGGTAAGGGGATCCTTCTATTACTGCCCTTGCATTGAATTGGTTGACATGATGTTGTTCAGCGATAAAACCGTCCAGGTTCACATTCTGGCTGACACCACCGTCAGTGCGTAGGATGGTCCTAGCCATCTGCTGATTGGCTTGGGCCATACATCGGTCGACCTCTCTTAAATGATCGCCAAATTGATCGACCGCCATCCCTTTTGCCCCGTCTTGGATCTTTTCGGCGAGCCATGATTCTTTTGTCATCCCTAATTTACAGCTCTCGTTCAGGTCTGCTAGGTCTTGCCCATACTGGTCGATGGCTTCCGAGATCTCTTCCGCAAACTTGTGGATCTCTCTTTTTTCTTTATGGGGGAGTTCTTCCGCTATCTGCTCCGAAAGCCATTCTACCGTCTCACGTTCTGGGTCCGCTTTGTATTTTTTCAAAAACCGCTGAAAGGTCTCGTACACTTCCTGCGTTTCTTTTTCTGTCAGACCATCGATCTTTATGTCCAACATGCTTCCTTCCTGTGTGCTTGTTGCATTATTTCTGTCCACTTGTATCATCCCTCCTGTATGGCATACTTTTAAATCTCCGGGTCCTTATAGCGCTTTCCCCGTCTTTAGGTCAGGATGGCCTTTGTAGATCTTCTTGCAGGATCTGTGATCCTTGGCCACTATCTATCATCTGTCCCATGTTTGAGATGGGTATGTAGGATCCCTATGTCCCTACGCCATCTTTCTGCGTTTTTTCTAGACTATGTTTTTCGCGTTCTCCCAGCTCCCCTCTAATATCCTTTGCCAAAAATCCTAACAGATTTTTTATTTCCTGGACTGCCCTTTCTTTTGTGCCGTTTTCTGCACCTTTTGATATATAAGGACATGCAGCTATTTTTTCAGTGCCCTGGGCAACATCCATAGAAAATGCCATACAAGTGGGGATCCGCATTCCCTGCAATCCGTTCCCAATATCATTTTAAAGATCTCAATGCCATTCATTTTTATGTCTCCCCCTTTCACTATGGAGAATTTTGACATCCTGATAGTTTCACGAAATAAATGTACATTTTTTGCCTATACTTTGTTTTTTCTATGAAGCACTTTTGAACTTCCGGTTTTTATATTCTTCTTCCAGTTTTTTTATAGAATCCCCCATGATCTCCTTGAGGGGATATGTGGATCTTATGGCTGTTGTGAGGTCTTCCGTAGATACGGATGTCTTTCCTTTGATAAATGCACTTTCAATGCCTTCTTTTACAACACCTTCGATGTCAGCCCCACTGTAACCGTCTGTCATATGGACCAGTTTCTGGATATCTATGTCAGCTAAGTCCTGCCCTCTGCGTTTTCTGATATGTATCTCAAAGATCTTTTTTCTTTCCGCCGAGTTTGGGAGCTGCACATAGAAGATCTCATCAAAACGTCCTTTTCGCATCAGTTCTGGTGGGAGCTTCATGATGTCATTGGCCGTGGCGACTACGAAAACGGGGCTATCCTTTTCCTGCATCCATGTCAGGAACTGTCCAAACAGCCTTGTAGTGACCTCTGCACCGCCGCCATTACCGCCTATCCCGGCAAATGCTTTCTCCAATTCGTCCACCCAGAGGACGCATGGGGAGATGGCTTCTGCTAAGGCGATCGCCTGGCGCATGTTGCTTTCTGATTCCCCTACATATTTGCCCATCAGCCGTCCCATATCCAGCTTCAGCAGTGGCACTCCTAATAATTTTGCGGACGCTTTTGCGTTCAATGATTTCCCGCATCCTGGGACTCCGGCGATCAAGACGCCTTTTGGCAGTTCCACGCCAAATCCCTTTGCCTGTTTCATATTCTTGAGAATCTTTGCCTTGTTTTCGATCCAGGTCTTTAGGTTATCCAATCCTCCGATGTCTTCCATACCCTCCCGGATGGGCAGCATCTCCAGGATACCGGCTTTTTGTATCATCTGCTTTTTCTGTTCTAGGACTAATCCCAACGCAGACCCTGTCAGTCCTCCGTCACGACTGTATGCAAGTGACAGGATCGTGTTGATCTCTAGAGCGGACAATCCTTTGAATGCGGTCGTCATCTCTTCTACGGTCTTACTGTAGACATTCCCCACTGCATTTTCTTCCGCAAAAGTCTGGATCTCATTCCTTATCTCATCCTCTTTTAGATAGCCTTCGTGCAATACCGTGATATATTTTTCTAGTTCCTTTGGGATCCTCAAGATAGGGGAGATGAATATGAACACAGTGTCCAATTCCCCAGCCTCTATCCTTAAGCAGGCATTTTTTAATAATGCAACTATCTCTGCATCCTCTAGATATGCTGCTATATCTTTCAACAGTATGACTTTCCGGTTGAATTCCCGTTCCTTTACGCCACGTTCCAGCAACTGCTCCAGTGTACAGCCGCTGTTTAAGGGTTCACGGATCCCTATCATCTCTTTTTTCTTTATCTCTTTACGGTTGAGCAGGCCGTCCATCCGGTTCCATTCCCAGACTATCCGTCTCCCTGTCACCTGTAATAGTGTTTTTTCGACCGAGAGATCATCATGGCTATTTATATAGATGATCGGTACATTTGCGTCTATATATTCTTTCAATCTTTCTTTCAACATGGCGGTATCCCTCCTATACCTGTTCTAAAAAAAGCTCCAACACATCTAGTAACTCTAATGTCAGATCCTCCCATCCACCTTTGGATTGCATCGATCTTTTGCTATGTTCGTCTGTAGGAGAGATGTTTAGGAAGCGGAGACATTGATCTTGGACCTTTTTTTCGTCAGCTTCTTCAAATGTTATCTTTGGGTCGCCGATCCCCTCAAATGTTGTCTCTTTTATATTTTTTGGGATCTGGAATGTCCCCGACAAAAGATAGATGTGATCTTTCCCTTCTGTCGCCAATCTTTCCAGGTCTTGCTGGGTTTCCGCTGTCATCTCAGCGATCCTTTCCGCTTCCCCATCTGTAAAAAAGAGTTTCAATCTTTCTTTTACAACAGAGTCTTTCATGAGCTTTTGTACGTCTGTTTTTTCTCCTGGTGTATATTCTACTCCCAAAATGTCGGTAAAACGTTCAGCAAAGTCTTCTTCTTGTCCTGTCAGGTTCCCGAGTTCTTCTAAGATATCATCATTATAGGTATTTTCCAGCCATTTCTGCAGTCTGCCATTACAAAAATATGCTACGGCTTTTTCTAGGTCGAAATACCTCTGGAACTCATCTAACTCTTTTACCAGTCTTCCCTCTGCCATTTCCAATGGGAATCTTATCTTTTTGGCCATTTTTTTCCTCCAATCGTGTCCTTATCTCTTGCCATCCTAAAAGTCCAAAGTCCTTTATCAATCTTTCTTCAAATTTTTTCTTTTCCAATCTGAATCCCCGGATCTCTTTTACTTGGAATACATCCAGCTCTTCTTCTGCATCATAAGCGAATAGATACATCTCTGCGTCATAGATCCATAGAGACACAGGAGACACGGACTGGCTCTTTTCATCTTTAAATGAGAGGCGGATCCAATCCTTCTCCGCTATACATTGCTGCAGATCCCATTGCATCTTCATCAAGAGACGGTCCTTACCCTGTTCTTTATAACTCTTTTTATAGCGGCCAGCAAGCTCCTCCAGATATCTCCGCCTCCCTATCTCGCTCGTTCCCAACAGATTGGACACCAACATCCAATGCTCATCTGCCCTCAAGACAGGACATGAATGCAGCATCTCCAAAAGAAATGTTATCTCCATCGCTGACAAGGCTCTCTGTCTATAAAATGGTTCCAATCGGTAAGCGTCTTCCTTTCTATCATAGACTAGTTCATTTCCAAGATAGCACTCACTCAGGAATAAGCGGATAGATTGGATATCTCTTTCAAATGTCCTGACCCCGATCTCCATTTCCCTGCAGAAAGGCTTTTTATAGATCTTCTCTCCTCCGGAGAGCTTGAGCTGCATCAACAATATCCTGCTAATCCTGTCCATTTCCGTCTTTTTATGTCCTTTCCTCTGTTACTGCTCTACCATAACATATGACACCGTCATATCCTGACGGTATGGACTATCTTTTTATATTCTTATAACTATATTTTTTATAGTTATAGATTATTATACCGTTAATTATAGAAATATTACAATCAGATTATCTTATTTGTAGAAAGGTCAAATGGGATGAAAAACCTGGATTTTTGTAAGATCGGGAAAAAAATAAGGGATATCCGCATAGAAAAAAGGCTGACACAAGAATATATCGCTGATATGGCTGATGTGAACACCAGCCATATCAGTAATATCGAGAACAATCGCGTCAAGATCTCCCTTTCCACTCTGGTACACGTATGTAATGCCCTTGGCACCACAGTCGATCATATATTGGCAGAAGAGTATCTGGATCCTCCATCTGCTATAGACCAGACTATCCTGCATGAATTGCATAAATGTGATGCATCTACGAAAGAACGCATCTTAAAGATCATCCAGATCCTCCAATGAGCTGATACGTTGTCAATATGATGGATACAGATGGGATGGAACTTTGGGGCCATAAGGTCCTGTGCATATGGAGGGCGACATCGATGGACTGGAGGCTGATCTGTCTATCCTTGCGTATGTTGCTGACAGATAGATCTTTATCCCATAACATTGGCTATATTGGTGGATCCTATGCATCATCTCGGGACTTTTGCATAGTCGGGGAGTCTCTGCCTACATGATCTATACGGATCGGGTCAATAGATCCTTTTCCTTGTACATTCTATGAGCAAGTCCACTGCATATTGGAATCCCATGACAAATCCTCCCTCCTCAGCGATGGATACTGCTTGATAGAGTCTATCTCGATATCTCTCGTAACTTTCCCGATCCATATGGTCTTTTTCAGCGGAGAGGATATCTGTGATCTCTTTTTCTATCTCTATCCTTATCCTATTCTTTTCCCCTGCAGCTATGTTTTTATATATTGTTCGGATCATCTTTCTCCTTCCCGGAACTTCTATATGTCCCATGATCTTCTTTCCTATCGATCATCTTGTATACTGTCGGTCGCCATCTGTGTAAGGCTGACATGATGTCATTATGTCTGCCATCCATAAGTTCCTCCTTCGTTCGGATAAAGAGCAGGGAAGATCTTGCATCTTGACTTCCCTGTCATAGATCAGTCTCATGGTTATGATATATGATCGGGATATCGTATTTTTACATGTTACCGGTATACATCCATCTGTAATGGGCTTTTCCTCTGGATCCTTTGCTTTTTTCATCCGGCTGTTCCTGCTTTTCCTATTCCTACTCATATATATTATATAAAATGATATTTATATTGGTATATATTGCTTTTTTGGGGTCTACTCTATCATATAATCATCTTGGATGATCTCAGCTTGTCTGCAGGGGAAGTTTGAGAACAGATATACGGTACAGGGGTATCTCAGTAACCTTGCTCTCCCTATGGCTTGTTCCAGCTCACTCTCCATGAAATGGAACTGCAGGTTCTGCATATCGGGATCCTTAAATGTCATGATGGGGAATGAATATCCGTTGTGTTCCACCTTTGTGACGCTCATACGCCCCATCTGTGCATATCCGAGATACTGCCCGATCAGCTGGTACATGAATGGTACGTTATAAGGCGTCCCCAAGACGACCAGATCTTGCCCCTTATAGCGGTTAAATCCTTCTGTCTTTCCGAAATAGATGCTTTTTCCTTTTTCAAATCTTTTGAAAGTGATCCAGTTGATATCAGGCTCCTGGGTGATCTTCTGTATGCGTTCTTTTACGGTCTCATATCCTAAGTCGTCTATACAGCTCCGGCTCATGGAATACGCAGTGTACTGGATCAGTCTTCCTTGATATCGGACCAACGGGATATCTGTATAGTGTATATATCTGCCACGGCAATAATCTCTATAAAGTTTTTCATTTAGGGATGCGGATACGATCACGAGTTTGACATCTGGGATCTTTTTTGCCTTAAAATAGTGGACTTGTTCCTCCTGCACATCTACATAAAAAGTCGAACTGGTGAGGAATTCCGGCACAGGGGAATGGATGGGAAGACCTTTGTCATAGAGCATATCCAGGGACTCTCTGCTCATCCGTCCAAGGTCTGTATGCCCGACATATCCGTCTTCCATCTCCAATATATCCTGTATACTGGATGCCATGAAAGCTGGGAGCGCCCCGCTCTCCAATAGGGATTGCAGTTCATAGAAAGGTATCGAACCTGTGTTTTTGAACACTGCCATCAGGATATCCTCGTCCACGATGATCTCATACTGCTTTAAGGTCTCAGCAGGTAATGCGAGGAGCATGGCATGGGTGGTGACCACGCATTTTTGGCCGTTGAGTTTTTTATGGGCCTTTAGGTATTGCTCTAATCCCTGTTTCGTAGCCATATCCAGATCCGCCTGTTCCTCTTTCAGATATCTCTTTATCGTTTTTTTCACCCTATGGCCAAACCCGGTCTCATATAGCTTCATGACATCGGCTTCCAGATCTTCCAGACCTAATGCGCGTAAAGTCTCTAATACGTTAGGGGTCGTATAGGTATCCACTCCGTACTCCCGCATATCTTTTTCGACTTGACGCTGTAGGTCCATAGTCGGCACTGCTATCATCAGGGGTTTTTTGCCATTCCAGCATCTGGCTATCTTGCAGTAGGCCGTGGTCTTCCCGATCGAAGTCTGTGCCCTGATCAGATGGATACCATTGGACTTTTGGAGCAATGCACTCTTTAATGTCATATCCAACATACATGTTGCTCCATCTAACATTACATAATATCCATCATCCTCCACGCGTTTTATCCGGTTGGAGAGCTTATGGTACAGGCTCCGGCATCTGCATGTATCCTCATATGGACAATCAGCGTTACAGCATCTCTCTGGCGCATATCCTGCAGCCTTGATGTATCTCCATTGTGCCTTCCATCTTTCCTGGTGGTCCACTAGGCCGTCGAAGAATAGTTTTTGTCCGCCTTTGACATGGATGAGGTTTGTTGCGAGGAAGAATTTCTGCTGGTGGGGCAGGTATTTTTCGTAAAAGTCCCTGAACAATGGGCATATGTCAGCGATATCTTGGTAAGATTTGTTCTGGATGACGCGGATATCCTTTTTATCCCGGGTATGTCCTTGTTGGGTGGCTGCAGGTGCTTCCGTCTCGATCACATAACATGGGGATGGGGCATCTCCATCCTTCAATAAGAGATATCCACTGTCTAATGGTATTTCTGTCTGTCCGTTGTCTATGGCCCGATGTATCATCAGGACACCATCTTTGACCTTTATACCGTGTTTCATCCCAAAACTTTTTATGGTCCTGGCATGATTTTTATTGTTTTCTACTAAAGATCTTTCCTGCATGCTGATGGATAGATCCTTTATATTGATCTCAGCGTCCATATTTTCATAGAGCAGTCCTTTCCCACCTAGATAGAGTCTGCTGACATCCTTACAGTTCTTATCTGTCTCGGGGAATATCTGGTGCAAGAGGTTGATGATGATAGAAGCTGTGTGTCCATCTTTGACAGGAAGGTCATTGATGAAGACGGCTCTGAACCGTGGTGTATCTTCTGAATGGTTATATGTAGCGTAAACAAATGCAGGCATGATCTGGTATCTCTCTGCCCTGGCCAGGAACTCATCCACTGTGATACCATCGTCAAAATCTAATGCGTATACCTGTTCCTGTGCAAAGTCATCTTTTTTTCTCTGGCCATTGAATATGGCGGGTGTAAACGGTCTGCCATTTATACCCACTTCTCTTGCAAATGTCCCTATATCGATCTCTGATATCTTTTTTGTGATATTGTTGTTGATCCGGGCATATTCTCTCCCCTCCGGTTTTTTAGCATATCCTATATCCAACAGATGGATCTTCACTTTCCTCATTGATGTTCCCTCCTTTGAGACTTTTTTTACTTATCTGTCACAAAGGTTGTTAAACTTTACCGATGGATGTTATCTGCCACCCATACTTAAATATCATATGGATCATAAAGATATATCTTTTGGGAACATCAAGGTAAAGATCGGGTTATGGATAGGGAGGTTTTGCTATGGATGGATCTTATATGACAATGGATGATAGGGATGGACTCCCAACACTCTTGACTGTGCCTGAACTGGCAGAGTATCTGGGTGTCGGGAGGAATAGGGCGTATAGCCTGCTCCGGGAGGGTGTTATCAAAGGGTTCCGGATCGGTTCAGTCTGGAAAGTGAGTGAGGGAGCTGTAAGGCAGTATATACGCGAAAAGTCAGGGATGGTGTGAGGCCATCCCTGACTTTATGTTTTTTATCTGCTCATTTATGTTCAAGGGTCTTATTGAAGGAGTTGGAATGTTAATGTGGAGATCCATAAAAAAGGTGTTATGATCAGAGAAAGTTTTGCACGCTTACTTATAAATATGATCTGATGCCATTTGTTTTTGGAAAGGGATATAGAAAGATGAACGACAATATATCCACACTAAAAGATATTGAAAGTCTGATAAGACCGATCGTAAAAAAATATAAGATAAAAGAAATATATCTGTTTGGATCCTATGCGAGAGGCGAGGCAAATGGAGATAGTGATCTAGACTTTCTGGTATTGGGAGGAGAAGATCTTAAGCTCACAATGATCTTTGCCTTTGCTGAAGAACTACGGGAGGTGCTGAAAAAAATGTAGATGTTTTTGAGATCAACGAGATCGATAAGGGAAGTGATTTCTATAATGTGATCATGAAAGAGAGGCTGCTTGTGGCATGAAATACTCAGATCAGCAGCGGGTCCAGAAGATATATGAAAAGGCAGTGAGATCAAACGGATACATTGTGGACCATCAGATAAAGAAAGAAGAGCTATTGACGGAACTACCTTTGCAGTGGTTAGTTACGACACCACTATATAATATTGGCGAACATGTTTATAACCTGTCCAGTGCATATAAGGAAGCCCATGCTGAGATCCAGTGGGCGATGATAGCTGGGCTCAGGCATCGTTTGATACATGATCCCGATGGTACAAATTGGAACATCATTGCAGATGTTATTTTTGAAGAATTGCCGGTTTTGATAGAACAGTTGGAAAAGTTAATGTAATGGTGGGAGTTGTAAAACAGTGTTGATATAAGTGATCTAAGGAGTTGGATAGAGATTCTTGGTCGTACTGATGCATTGGATCTGAGCAGAGATCCAGGCAGTTTCATTTTTTCGATGGATCTAGGGATCCACAAAAGGGTCTTGTATCGGCCGTATCTGGAAAATTGGTGGAGGAGAAGTGTGCCGGTATATACGTGAAAGATCTGGGATGGCCTTATGCCATCCCAGACTTTTCCGGTTCCATTGTCTATATATCATTGTCTGTTCTCCATACAGGGTCAGTCATACCCCT
This sequence comes from Clostridia bacterium, assembly GCA_910575625.1. Lineage (GTDB taxonomy): Bacteria > Bacillota > Clostridia > Lachnospirales > Lachnospiraceae > MGBC164599. The sequence continues at coordinate 30,397 of CAJTFD010000005.1, read as the reverse complement.
ATTGTAAAAGGTTTCTCTTTAGATCTATTTTGTCCAGTTATATCCCATGCAGTCCTTTCCTGTGTGTATGCGCTTACAATATAAACGTCTTCATCGTATGGATGATAAGGCTGCTCCGCTGCTGAACATCCGGCGATCTGGAGGCCTTTCCATCTGGACGGTGGCGTTATCGGCGTATCGTAGATGCCGTAGATCGTTCCACCAGTCAGGATGATGTGATCCATGAGTGTGATCTGGAGTATTTTTTCCATGTGTTTGAGTTCTTTGTAGACTCCGATATCGTGTTCTGGGGGTGCGATGCGGATAGGGCTGTTATGGACGACAATGATACCCGGTGCATCGAACGCTATCGCTGTCAGATACGCTTTTTTGGCAAGGCTTGGATCTGGTAAGGGTATCGATTGTATGTATGTCAGTCCCAGATGGTCATTGTCCACACCCAGGATGATGAAGGTTTCCTGAAATATATTGGCTGTGAAGGTTTGCACGGTGAATATAATGTTTTGGATGTCAGAGATATCACATCGCCTATCCAGGGTGCTCATTTTGTTTGGTATTGTTTCTGTATGTACAATTGGTATGTTTAAAGTTCCCATTTTCATTTCCTCCATAAATAAATATTTTTTGAAGTATAAGATCATTCCAAGATCTAAAACTTATATGCAAAGTTTGGGTCTTTCCTTGACCTGGAAATGCCTGTTCCTCCACTGACCACGATATAGTCAAGGAAAGCGATGCCTATCGAGAGTGAAGCATCCACGATCTTCATAAAAAAACAATGCTCATCCGTGGATATGGGGCTTTTTTCAGGATATTTATGAGCGACTACGACACCTGTTGCACCGGATAAGACTGCAATCCTAAAGATGTCAGGGATATGTATACTGTCGATGCTATGCCCGATAAAGTGTACACATAGAGGTCTGTGGCTTGCATTGAGTGTGCATACAGCAATACATTCTTTGGTCATGTTTCCAGTGATTGTTTCCATAATTTTGGCAACGTTGTCCAGCGGCTCTTGTTCATTGTACTGATAAGAAATCTCAGCATCTTTTATTATCCTTGGTAAGATAATAGGAAAATTGATATCATACATGATCATGTTCCTCCATTTCATTTAGTTTTATCAATATGTATTTAACGCTGTTAAAGTTTACCGGTTTAGGATACAACATATCATCAGTGGTTTCGAGGGTACAGAAAATTTAATCCCAAATATTTCTACCCTTAAGAGAAGTATACTCCAGAAGTAGCAAACACAATAAGATTGAGGATTTTTGGATAATGATACTTATATATCATAGTCAATAACAAGGATATCTTGCCTGACTGTCATTAAGTTTTTCTTTATTATATGAGGGGTGTAAGAACTTATAGATGGGATCATGAAATGGATGGACTGTTGTATTAAAAATTAAAGGGGTATGATTCCATGGTGACGATTATGACAGTTAGATATTATCATTAAAATTGAAGGATTTTGGATATCTATATCGCAGTACAGTCCTCGATATCCAGAAATCTTCAATCTTTGTATTAAAAAATATATAAAATTGTATCAGATCTTTACCCATGGATTATACCGGATGATAAATATTAAAATAAGATCAAAGTTATTGTATATATAAGGGTGGATATCCTAAAATCTTCAATTTCAAAGAAATATAGGTTGAGGATATTTTTTGGATGTTACTCCTGGATCATATAGCAGATATCTTGTTTGATAAGATCATCTGAAAGAACTCCAACCGCATTTAGAAATCTTTTTGTCTTATCCTATTATCTTTGGGATCTTTTGATGATACAAGTAAGGATCGGCATGATCTGGATCAGTTCTTATCTGGAATGGGATGTGTGGCTTATATATCTATAGATGCTTTTGGCGGGATCCGTCATTCTCAACATATCTTTTTTGATTTAAAGGTTTTATCTGTAAGTTTGGGTACATTATATTCTTTCGCTATGCATCACTGAACGATGATCCATCAGATCGTTTCAGAAAAGATAAAACAAAAAATCCGTAAGATATACATGTATCCTGCGGATTTTTGACTAAAAATTTTTAAGGTATCTATAAATGATAGAAAGCGTTATGAAAATATATCCATCAAGGATACATTTTTCTTATCATATCTACATCGTTTTCATCACAATGCAGTTTGTGAGCGATCTCTTTGGTCGTTAACCCAGGTTCTTCTTTCAATACCATAAAAATCTTATTGATCAATTGGAGTGTATTATGTTTTCCCTTTTCTATCCCTTCTTCTAAGCCTTCTTCAAATAACATGCGCCCTACTTTTGTCATATCCAATAACCTCCTTATTGTCCTGGCACTTTCCTCATTGATGGATTTGTCTGTGCTCACCAGCAATCCTGTTAAGACAAAGACTTGGTCAGATCCATTTTTGATCAGTTTGGCAAGCTGGATCACTTGTTCGATACGTTTCTGTTTGTTTTCTGTTCCTTTCCTGGCAAGAAGGAGGACGATGAGCTGCATCAATTCCTGTTCTGTGAGGTCTTCTCCTTCTGCCAGTCTATGTGCAATGTTCTGATAGATCTCTTCTTCGGGGAGTTTTGATATGAACAGTTGTTCCGTACGGAGCGTCATACATGGCATCTCAAGTACAGGACATGCCTTTTCAACATCCCCTGTATAGATCACGATCAGGCGGATGTTTGGTATCTTACTGTTTTCTTTATAAAACCGTTCCATGACCCTGCCGATATAATTTACATATTTGATGTGGTTTTTAGTCTTGGCTTCTGATTCATAATCCACGATGGCTAACGTATCGTCCTCTAATAGGAATAGGTTGTCCATATGTTTTTCGTTTGCTGTCACACTTGGCAGGTTTGTTGGCAGCATCTGTTTGATCTGTGGTAATTTTAAACCATATGCTTCAAAAGCCTTTTCTTTATAAGTTTCACTGAGAAATTTAAATTCAATGTCTTTATATTTGATATGCAATTCTTTCTGTCAAAATATCCCCCATGATTTCTTTATACCCTATGCTAAAAAAGGGGAACGCCATGAAATAAATGACGTTCCCTTCAAATTTTGTTAAGCATTGAAGACTATCGCGAACCCTCTTTCATTAAACCACTCAGTCAATCTTAACTTAACTTCTGCGTTATAGAAATCATAAAAATCAAAGAGTGATTCGTTTTGCAAGAGATATTGACGCGCACTCATCCCATATGGAATGGATATACCCATTTCCTGGATATAATCATGCAATGCACTGTTTTCAGCGTATAATCTTTCCTGATAAGGGAGCCGAATCAATGCATCTTTTTTTGCTGCTTCATCATTATCATATGTTTCCAGGGAAGCCTTTTTTAAATCAATATATACTGCACAAGGCAGGTATTCATTGTTAATAACTTCCGATAAATCACTAAATGTGCATTTAACGTGAAACATGATATGTTCTCCTTTTCAAAAATTATTGAGCTGGAGTAAACTGCTACATTTTACAATGCACTTTCATAAGTTTGATTATTCGTTATCTTTGAATCGCGTTAACTCAATGCTCTTTTATGACTATATCAGATTTTCAAAGAAAAATCAATTTTTATTTTTGATAGCATTGATAATGCCTTTTAGACACAATCTGAAGATAGTAGCCCATATAGATAATACTTTAAAGTTTTACAACTTTATGCAGAATGCAGAAGTATGAGTGGATGCAAAAAAAGCCCGCAGGATGTGTGTGCATCCCACGGACCTTTGCCCAAAAATCTTTATAATCTTTCAAATATCTCGTTTTATTTGGTACAAAATTGGTACAATGGAACAGTTTTCAAGAATCCAAAATACCGCAAACCCGCATAAACACTAGGTCTTACTTATCGATGCTCTTCATCGTCGGGAACTTAAACCAGCTTTTTTACCAATGCCTACAAGGCTGCAAAAGCCTTTATTTACTGCATTCTCCCTATTGCGCTCACACATAAATTTTTGTTTCTCGTTATATCTGACACATGATCTGGTGTCAGATTTGTGTCAGATGGTGTCAGCCAATATTTTTTACCTGCCGGGGAGGATTTACCCTTTTAAATTTTAAAGCTCTTTCGGGCGTAGTTTCAGGGCAGTCCGTATCAAAAGTGATCGGCATCGTCTTTGCCCTCATCAACTCATCTATTTCCTCTTTTGAAAATGTAAGTTCTTCCCTCATTGCTTTCGTCATATCCCTAGCATTTACCATAATAAAGCCCCCTTTCGAAATCAGTTGCCAGCCTCGCTGATATCAGCCGGGTAGTATCTGTCCTGGAACCATCTGCTTCCACATGTATCCTTTCTGTATATACAACAAAAAGGATCTCATTTATGCATCCCGATGTCTGTTCGATATGCCCTATGAGCATTCCGGGATCACTCAGACCGTTTTTTCCTTTTAAGCTAAAACTTCCTGCCGATGTATCGCCTATAGTATCAAACCGCTCCTCATCGTCACTATTCTCTTCATCAAAAAACTCAATGCGGTCATAATCGAAGAACACACGTGCTGCACTTTTAAACGAAATGCCATGTTTACAGATATTCTTCCGGTTCTTTTCTTCATCATATTCAAAGGTCATCCCGGCCAATGTAAACGTGATCATCTTACTTTCCATTGTGTCCTGTCTCCTGTCAGCAACAAAAATTCACTTATGGTCATCCTTCCGTCTTTCAAAACACACATTTTTATTTATCTTATAGCCAGAATATTGCGTTCCCTATCAATAAAAGGAGCGTCTGCAACGGGGACTCTTGCCTCCTATCCCCACTTTTATCTTATCCCATTTTATCATATACTCCTTGCGGCATCAAGTTAGTTATCAGAAGATCTTTAATTTTTCCACCAGATTTTATTTCCTAATCTCTACGGTTTGACCCTAATGGCACAACTGCGAGTGTCTTTCCCATTGGAATCAATAACTTTAAGATTGTGGATAATTGAGGATCTGTTTTTCCGCTCTCCATTCTCGCAATAACAGACTGCCGTATTCCACTGATCGCTTCCAGTTCTCTTTGTGATATGCTCTGCTCTTTCCTTGCGTTGATCATTTCTCCGACTAATCCTGCAATCAGATCATTTTCTATGATCTCCTCAGAGGAATAATGCTTTTTTCGGTATGAATCCCAGCTTTCTCCGATTGGGGAGGGTATTGCTTTTTTATTCATATCTACGACTCCTTTCTTTAAAATCTTCCATCATATGCCGTGCTTTTTCGATTTCTCTCTTCGGTGTTTTTTCGTGTTTTTCATAAAACAGCTTAACAGGATAAAAGAATCATTATACCATGCAAAGAATAAGATCCTATCTCTTAATGACCGCAGATCCCATATTTCCCCATCTAAATGTTTGATAAATGGTCCCCCCCCGCTGCAATCCCATATTTTCTTGATATCGCAATGTATTGGTCGAATTTATTATATTTTATTCTGGCATCTTTGCTTTTTAAAGATTTCTTCTCTAGTCTATCCAGGTATTCTTTGACAGGCTGTTTTCCGTTCTTATCCTGATAAAAATATACCTTATACATTTGTGATCCTCTCTTATCCATTTAATGATAACCCATAAGCTATCATTGGTCAATATTAAAAATATTGCAAAGCTTTAAAAACCGATCCTTATGAAATCTGTATCTTACCTTCCAGATTTTCAAAAGACTTGACTTTTGTATCTTTTGTAGCTTCAGCATAGACCTCCATAGTCGTTGCAATGTCTTTATGTCCCATGATCTCTTGGATGACTTTCAGATTTGTTTCATTCTCACAATAACGGGTACAGAATGCATGCCGTAGATTATGACAGCTGAACGGAGGGATCAGGATAGCCTCACGGCCTTCCCGGTCCGCTGATTCCATTTCTTCTTCGTTATAAGAGAGAGTTATCCGCTTGATCGTACGGTTGATCGTTTGGGGATTATGCGGATTTCCGAAACGGTTTAGGAATATAAAATCTGTATATCCGTCAATGTCTGCATTGCAGACAAGCCCGACCTCTTTTTGATAGCTTTTTTTGTCTAAAAGTGCTTGTCTTACTTCGGGGAGCATGGGGATGATACGTGAGCCTGCTTCTGTTTTTGGGGTACTGATAGAAAAATAGCATTTACCTTGGTCACGCTGATAATATACCATATTGTGATTGATGTCTATGTACCCGTCATCCATGTGGATATCTTCCCATCTGAGATCCACCACTTCAGAAACTCGGCATCCTGTCCCCAGGAAGAATGTGAACAGCGGTTTCCAATGTTTATATTTAGGGATCTCCCCTGTGTACCTGATGAACGCTTCCTGCTGGGGGATCGTGAGGGCAGGTCTTTTGGGGATATCCATATTATGAGCCCTTTTGTATTCACCCATGACACCATCTGATGGATCGATCCGGATATATAAGTCATCCGCTGCCAAGTTAAAAAGTTGGTGGACTACTGTATGGATACTGTCTAAAGTATTTACTTTTAAACGTTTTGCATCCAGCAGGCTGTTGTAAAAACGGCGGACATCCGATTTACGGATATCTTTTAACTTCGTGCATCCAAATCCTTCTTTTACAAAATGATCATACATGTAGATGTAATTTCCCTTTGTTGTCTGCTTCAGCGTATTTTTGTCTTTCTTCCACATTTCGTAGATATCATTAAGTGTTATATTGTCTTCGCCGATGCGGATTCCTATGGTGAGGTCCCTGTTTATTTTTTCTCTTTTTCGCGCAGGGCATTTAAGTCCTGTTCGTAGATCGTATGTCGTTTTCCATCGCTTGATATGTAGCGGAACATATACCGTCCATCACTTTTACGGTAAGATTCGCCTTCTTTTAACACTCTTCCTTTATGGTCTTTTCTTTTTGCTGGCATATGTGATTTTCTCCCTGTTTTACTGATGAAGGAGAGTCCTATATTTTTTATTATGTATATAGGGTTCTCCTTCTGTACAAACTGTTTATCGGTAATCTTTCTTAATTAGAGGGTACTGATATTTTCAAGATACGTTTCCGATTTTGACCGTTTTATCAGCCTTTTAGTTCCGACAAAAAGTACAAATCCACAATTTTTCTCATTTGAAATTTCGCGTAATCGGTTAATTCCAATTCCAAAGTAAGCTGCTTCTTCTTCCAACGTTAAGGCAAACTTGAGATGGATTGGAACTTCTGGTCTTTTCTTGTCCTCCAGCTTTTTCTTTTCAGCTGGTTCTTCCTTTTCCGTTGGTTCTTCCTTTTTTTCCGGCTCTCCCAGTAGCAGAGCTACAATTCTTTTACGATTCCCACTATTTATCGCTTCTACCAATTCTGCTTGTTTTTTAGCTGACACTATACTCTCCTCCTATTCGTTTTTATAATATATTACTTTTTTTGTATATTCAGACGACCTTAGCTTAATGCCTTCCCAGAAATATAGGGCATTTTTGCCTGGGACAGGTACTCAGAATAAAAGTTTTCATGCTCCAAATTTTTAAATATATATTGCACATACTCTTTCCGCCTCTGTATAATAATATATCTTTATATAATTGGGCTTTAACATTAAAGAGGCTAAAGGTTTTAACGGCGTCCTGATTTTCCGATAGCTTATACATCTGAACAACATATATATACTTGCATTATTCTTGGTTTTGGGGGTACGCTTAGGGGGCTTAGCCACCTAGCTACATACTTTCCTTTACAGATCTGCATTAGCTCCAACAAATCATTCACCTGGGTTTTTGATTTTGCTATCTCGTCCCGTCTTCCCAGTACTTTTTGAAGGTTTTAGTAATTTTTTGTTTATACTGTACAAACAAAAACATCAGATTATTTTCGCGCATTTTTCATCATTTTATGATAGTTATGGCAGATGACAGATTATTTTCTAAAAAAATAAAAAATTATAATATATACAAATATAAAAAGTTTTTATACCAATGTGTCATCCGTCATTGTTCGATCTTTAACTGGATGCCGTTTATAATCCTCTCTGAACTTGTCCGGCTTTTCGTTAGATCGTATTTCTCACATAAAACTTTGGAAAAACGCTTTCTGTTCACGAAGTCATATCCATTGACGATGGCATATGTTTTGTAAGCAGCATATAGATCAGAAAACTTTTCACAATACTCTTCCTTAAATTTACAGCGTGCGGATAAAAACTCCTTGATACTCATATCTGCTCTCATATGGACATTTTTAATAAATTCCCTGTCCGGCCCAAAATATGAGAATTTAAAATCGTTATCGAACAGCCGTATCAAGCCTTTCATCGCTTCGTGCAAAAAATATTGCCTATTTTCATCGAGTATCTGATCCATATCATATTTCTGTTCTCCATCAGGAATCGCGCTAGCTGGTTCAAAGCCTCTAAAACGGTCGAGGAACGGTTGTGTCTCCTCATCTGTATCAATCCGGATTGCTGAATTCATACACATTAAGAATTTTGCCTGATTCTGAAAATAAAAGGGATTCTCATATTTACGCTCACCCATGATGGAATCTTTTCCGGTAAGTCTCTTTAAGATTCCAATATCTTTTGGATATAATACAGTCGCATCCATATCTGAATCGATACATAGGCGCTTGCCTTGCAATTCTGCGAGCTTAAAAGACTTGGATAATTCTTTTATGCCTATGGAAACACATGCTGAAGGGCCACATATGCGGCGGATCATATTGGCCAATGTTGATTTCCCGCTCCCTCCTGGACCCCAAAAAACTACGATGATCTTTTTATTATACCCACTTAGCAGATAGCCGATGAGTTCCCACAGATATCTCTCCATTTCAGGATTATCGCCACAAAACCTCTGTATAAACCCCCTCGCTTCTGGAGTTGGGCTAAATTTCTTATCCCACTCCAAGTCATATGCTATCTTTAAAAACAAATAATCTTCCCTACGTGGTTCGTGCATCAATCCATCACGGATATCCAGGACCCCGTCATTATACAAAATACGATGCTCATTTGTCCTGCACTCGTTCAGGGATTTTACTTCCCGCTTCTTTCCCCTAATTAATCTTATCAGTTCCTTGTAATCAGCGGATCTGAAAGGAAAATCCAAACCATTTTCCCTAAAAAATCCTTCAAGGAACTTCTCGCCAAACGAGAATGTAAATGGCTGAAAATAATCCTGATAGTAAATATATAGGCTCGAACTATCCGTTTCTAAAAAGAAAAAGTTCTTACAGATCAAGTCACTGAGTGATCGTAATAAGCCCGGAGTGAGTTTTTTTCCGGAATACGTTTCAGAAGCAGCATATACCTCATCCATAAGATTTTTCTCCTTTTTTCTTTTTTTCGACATCAGGCTTCCCTCCTATTCTCTCCACATGGCATCAATTCCACTCCATATTCATAGCGTCTGAAACACCACTTTTTGAACCATCCTGCATTTTCTTGGACACATAGAGTCATAAACCTAACCTGTTCTTTATCGTTGAAACATTCTGGCATTTCCAGATCAAACATCTTTCGAAAGATATCTCCTACTTCTGACTCTTTATTTTCTTCTAAGAGTTTCCTCAGTTTTTCAATCTCCGTGATACTTTCATTTAAAACAAATGGAAACATGCCTTCTTTTTTTATGTAGTAAAAAGTTGCCTTAGCGACTTTTATAGATTGGAACTGATAGATTTTTGTGCTCTCATGTTGGGATAAGTAGTAATTTATCCTATCGACTCTAGCGCTCAATGGCTTTTGTGTTATTTTATTTAGCTCAGTCACGAACTCATTGTATTGGATCTTTGACATAACGTCGGACAACCCTGCGATGACCTCCACGATATCCTTATATATTTCATCGGAAATCTCAATGCCATGATGACAGCTGCCGAATTAAACAGTTATATAAAACATTATCTTGATGAGGATAAGACGAACACTGCTATAATGTTGACAGGGGAATGGGGTTCAGGAAAGACATACTATATTGAAAAGGCTCTTGCTCCATTTTTGCAGGAAGAGAAAAAGCATAGATGTGTTGTTATTTCACTGTATGGTCTGGAAAGTCTTGCAGATATAAGTAAAAGTATTTATATGGAACTGAGAATGAAGGCATTGGATAAAGATTCAGAAGCATTAGCAACTGGAAAACTTGTAGCGAAGACAATCGCAAAAGGTGTAGCGGGATTCTTTGGAATTGATGTAAATATGTCTGAGGATGATCTGGAGGCTGTAAAAAATCTTGTGTCTATGGATTTTAGACTTTCCTGATAAGAATTAGATATGTAAGAGGTTTTTGTCGGTTTTATGTTTTTGGGACTGTCGAATTATTTCTTTTATTTATAGTATAACCATTCAGACGAAACCTATACATTTTTTTCGTTTTTTTATATGGCAAACAGGCATTTTATCATTGCCCTTTCCGTGGGCTCTGCCCACACCCGGCCTCCGGAATAAGGATGGGATATTCTGGCAATAATATAAATGCCGATGGAATAAGGCTGGGATGGCAGGGTTTTCAAATGTTGCCATCCCGGTCTTTTTTACAGATATTCCGTGAGACGTTCCCCATATAGGACGATCAGCTGGTTCAAGACCTGATCCCAGTTCCGGTATCTCTGGGTCCATTTCTTTGTTACATTCTGGCTCGCCAGGTACAGCATTTTCTCCAAGGACGTGTCACTGGGGAATACGCTTTTTGTCTTGGTCACTTTACGGTACTGGCGGTCCAGCCCTTCTATGATGTCCGTGGTGTACATGATCCGGCGGATGTCATCCGGGAACTGGAAGAAAGAGCTGACATCTTCCCGATTGTTTTCCCAGTTGCTGATGGCGTAAGGGTATTTCTTTCCCCACATCTCTTTTATGTTTTCCAGCTCTGAAAGGGCGGCCGACTCGTTCGGGGCATTGTAGACGGCTTTAAAATCAGAGGCAAATTTCTTCAGGTCTTTGTAACTGACATATTTGAATGAGTTGCGCAGCATGTGGATGACGCACCTTTGTATCTCCGCTTTGGGGAATACCGCCTGTATTGCCTCTTTAAACCCCGGCAGCCCGTCCACGCAGAAAAACAGCACATCTTTCACTCCGCGGTCATGCAGGTCGTTCAGCATTCCCAGCCAGAACTTGCTCGTTTCGTTTGCCCCGACAGTAATGCTCAGTATCTCCTTGTAACCCTCTGCCGTCACACCCAGCACAACATAGGCTGCACGGCTCAATATCCGCCCATCCTCCCGGACTTTGTAATGGATGCAGTCCATGAATACAAACGGGTATACCGGGTTCAGGGGGCGTGACTGCCATTCTTTGACCTGCGGGAGGATTTTGTCTGTGATCCTGCTGACCATTTCTGCAGACAGTTCGATCCCATACAGGTCATTCAGCTGGTCGTGGATGTCCCTGGTGCTCATCCCCCGCGCATACAGGGAGATCACCTTTTCTTCAATCCCGGAGATGTCGCGCTGGTATTTTGGTATCAGCTTTGGCTCAAACTCCCCATTCCGGTCCCTAGGCACGTCAATCTGGAACTCCCCATACTGGCTCTTGAGGTCCTTTGGGGAATGCCCATTGCGTTTGTTGTCTGTCTGTAAATCCCCCTTACGGTTTTTCTCATAACCGAGGGTGGCGTCCAACTCTGCCTCCATGAGTTCCTGCAAGATGTCTTTGAAACTGTCCCGAAGGAGGGCATAGACATCAGTGACGCTGCTTAAGTTGTTTTCTGAGATGATCTGTCGAATTTGTTCCTTTGCTACTGGCATAAAAACACTCCTTTTCGATAAGAATTTCCATATCCTAATCCTTACCAAAAAGGAGCCATTTATTTCCAAAAACACAAACTTATTTACACTACCTGAGATTTGATAAGATCATTTCGCAGGCTTCTCTTTTTTGTTAATTTGTCCCTGTTTTCGCATACTCAGAAAGCGATTTTCGGCTGATCCGCCATACTTTCCCACCAACGCGCACAGCTTTTATCTCACCATTATTCAAAAGTCTATACATAAGATCCTTCCCAATCCCAAGTGCTTCCATAGCCTCTTTAGCAGTCATAAAATCTGCATAGTCTTTAAACACATCAAACGCCTCCTATCATTTCCCGCTACAGTTTACTATGTCCCTTAATACGCTGTTTCTGGATTTATATCCACATATTATTCTTATGGATATGACCTTAAACACTGAGATCCGCAGGGTTTAGGCCATTTTTTATCCCTAAGTATTCAGAGAAAAAATCCCCAGATAACTATCATCCGCACACAAAAAAGGAGGTGGAAACACATGAAAAAAATCTTAAAAAAGATACTCACAGTCGTAGGGTGTATATTGAACGCGGTACTCGCAACCGTCCGCATACTCAGTCTATAAAGGCCAGGGAGGAGCCTGAAAGAAATGATGCAAGATAAGATCCATCATCACGATACCGTCATGGGCAATAAGGACCCAAAATGGGAAAACCCAGGAAAATAAGAGGAGGATATCAAAATGGCAGCAAATGTAGAAACGATGTTTTCAGTAAGGGAGAAACCATGGCATGGATTGGGGACAATCGTCGCAGAAGCCCCCACATCACAGGAAGCACTCAGGCTTGCAGGGCTGGACTGGAATGTATGCCAGAGGGCGATCCATACCAATGCAGGGAAGATCAACGGTTATAAAGCGAACATCCGGGATACCGATGGGCAGTGCCTGGGCGTGGTGACAGACCGCTATAAAGTAGTCCAGAATACAGAAGCCTTCGCATTCACCGATTCCCTATTAGGGGAGGGGGTACGCTATGAGACAGCCGGCTCCTTACAGAATGGCCGTAAAGTATGGCTGCTCGCAAAACTCCCCAGTGAATTCATGGTCGCCGGTGATCGGATCAGCCCCTACTTGGTATTTAGCAACACACACGATGGGAGCGGTGCAGTCCGTGTGACCGTCACCCCCATACGCGTATGCTGTAATAACACATTAAACCTCGCCCTTGAGACAGCCCCGCGCAGTTTCAGCATGGTCCATACAGGAGATATCAAAGGCAAGATCGGAGAAGCCAGGAAGACGCTCTTCATGGCAGACCGATATATGGAGAGTCTGTCCGCAGAATTTGAAAAGCTCCGCAGACAGGAGATCACCGAACGCCAGGCTAGGGACTATATGGAAATGCTCCTGCCGATAGAAAAGGATGCAAGTCCCGTGACCGTCAGGAACATCAAAAAGCTCCGCAAGGATATGGAAACCCGTTACTTCGATGCACCAGACCTAAAAGAGCTGGGGGACAATGCCTACCGCTTCATCAATGCGGTGTCTGACTTCGCGACCCACGCTGACCCGATCCGCCGCACCAAAAACTATAAGAAAAACCTCTTCATGAAGACTTATGAGGGCAACCCCATGATCGACAGAGCATACCAGATAATGCGCAATGCGGCATAAAAAAGCGAGAGATAGCCGGTGGAGATGGGGCAGTAGGATCCTCTCCCATCTAGCCTATCCCCACATCGGCATTTAAAATGTATGCAATTATATACTTTATATTTATATCCATACATCCATCAACATAAGAAATCCGACGTTCTATCTCCATCTCCATTAAAATCTTCGCGTTCTAATATATCATGCATCTGTTTTCAGGGGAGATGAAGATAGCAAGGATGATACACCCATCCTGTGCCTGATAGGATCGGGTGAAAAGAATATAAGGAGGACTGAGATAAAATGTACGAAAAAATACCAACAGTAGGACTGAGCCATGAGGAATGGCTCCAGCTAAGGAAACAAGGGATCGGAGGCTCTGATGCAGGGGCAGTATGCGGGCTGGATCCCTATAGCAGCCCCATGAAGGTATTTGCGGATAAAACATCCGATGGAACAGAAGAGATCAATAATGAGGCAGTCCGTATCGGCAACGACCTAGAGCAGTATGTAGCAGGGCGGTTCATGGAAGCCTCCGGCCTGAAAGTACGCCGTTCCAATTATATGTACCGGAATAAGGACTATCCATTCATGATCGCGGACGTAGACCGCCTCGTCATCGGGGAAGACGCGGGCTTGGAATGCAAGACAGCCAGTGCCTGCAGTGCTGATAAATCGGCCGACGGGAAAATCCCGCTACACTATATGATACAGTGTTACCATTACATGGCCGTCACTGGAAAACGCACCTGGTACATCGCCTGTGTGGTCCTTGGGCGGGAATTTACCTACAGGAAACTGGCCTGGGATGATACACTGATCCAACAGCTCATCGAGGTGGAAAAGGAGTTCTGGGAGGGCCATATCGTGCCAGGGATCATGCCTGATCCAGACGGTTCCGATAATTGTGACCACATCTTAAATAGATATTTCAGAGATACAAAAAAGTCAGGGATGGTCGAATTGGTGGGCTTTGATGGGAAGCTGGAAAGACGGGCTGAGATCTTAGACGAGATAGAACGTCTGCAGGCCGAACAGAAACAGATCGACCAGGAAATTAAAATGTATATGAAGGAAAACGAGCGCGCCGCCAATGACCATTACAGGATCTCATGGAGCAGCGTGGCCACGACCAGGCTCGACACAAAACAGCTAAAAGAGGAAAAGCCAGAGATCTATGCTGACTATACAAAGACCACCTCTTCACGCAGGTTTACGGTGAAAGCAGCATGATATCTTCGGATGGTCAGGGAAGGCATATAGTTTTTCCTACTCGTTTTCTATCCAGATATAACGAAAGAAAGGGTACAGACTTTTATGGGAAAAAACATGATACGCCTATTGCGGGCAGATGAGATCGAATGCCGGGTGTCCATCGTCAAGGAGAGGGGATTGAGCCTATTGCTTTACAAAGACGCTCGTGTAGACCAGCGCATCCTTGACGAGACTTTCGGACCATTCAGATGGCAGCGGAGCCACCAGTGCATAGATGGGAACCTGTACTGTACTGTGTCCATTTATGATAAGAGCACCGGGGTCTGGATCTCCAAACAGGATGTCGGCACGACAGGCTACACGGAAAAAGAGAAATCCCAGGCATCGGATTCTTTTAAACGTGCTTGCTTTAACTGGGGGATCGGGCGCGAACTCTACTCAGCCCCGTTCATATGGATCCCAGCAGGGAAGGCCACGATCAGGCATGATAAAAGTAAAGACCGTCTGTACTGCAATGACCATTTTTCGGTACAGTCGATCGGATACGATGAAAACCGGGAAATCGATGCACTCACGATCGTGAACGGTCCTGATAATGGCCAGATCGTGTACGAGCTACAGGCAGGCAAGACAGCAGGGACTGCCAAAGAGAAAAAGCAAAGGGACAAGAAGGGACGGCTGGCATCTCCAATACGCAGATGAGATTCTTAAAAAAGAAACTGGAACGTACAGGCGTCCAGATGGACGAAGTAAAAGAGCGATACCATATCGGACAGCCTGAACAGATGACAGAAGAGATCTATAAAAGGGTGATGACCGTACTGGCAAAGATGAGGACGGCAGCTTAAGCTTAGGACAGGAAACAAAGTGGCCCTACTGGACATTGGCAGTAGGGTCATTTTGACCTGACTGCAGGAGGAAAAGATGATGGGTTTACAGGATTTTATGGAAAAAGTGTCAGCAGAGGTAAAGAAAAGACTTGGGAAAGAGTACCGGGTAGAAAGAAAAAATATCCCCAAAAACAACAATGTCACAGCACATGCGGTCATTATACGCAAGCAGGATGATGGTATCGCGCCATGTATCTACGTAGACAATCTTTATGACCGATATCTAAAAGGGGATGCAGATATCAGCAGTGCGGTAGGCGAGGTCATGCACTCCTACAGGGAACATGCCGTAGGACCAGGTATAAACATCCCATTGTTTACAGATACTGGGGACATCATTTCCAAAGTGCGTGGCAGGCTGATCAATACGGAAATGAACCGCTGTCTCTTGGAAGATATACCACACCGGGGATTCCTCGACCTGTCCCTGGTCTATGCAGTGGGACTGCCCCAATATAGCAGGATGGACAGGGAAATCCTCATACACAACGACCAACTCGATATCTGGGGGATAGACGAGGCCGGACTATATGAGGCGGCATACAAAAAGATAGACGATCCTGGGACAGTCTCCCTTAAAAAGATGGATGAGGTCCTCGGTCCCTGGATGGGCGAGGATGCAGATATGAGGGGAGCAGGATGCCCCATGTATGTACTTACCAATAAGGGCGGTCATACTGGAGCGGTCCAGCTGCTCAATAAAAATGCATTGGATTCTGCGACAGATCATATCGGGACAGACAGCCTCATCATACTGCCTTCTTCGGTCCATGAGCTGATCATCCTTCCTGCTGATAAGGAAGAGGAGGATCCAGGTTATCTCAAGGATTTAGTGGAGATCGTACGTACAGTAAATGATACAGATGTACTGGAACAGGAAATCCTCTCTTATCATGTATACCGCTACAGCAGGGAGACTGGCGAGGTCACTATCGCCGCATGAGGGGGAGGGCTATGAAGAGAGGTCAGTTGACAGAAAAAGAGACACAACTTGTCAAACGGGTGGAAAATGAATTTGGATATTTCAGATATAAGATGCTGTCTAAGAGCCGGAAAAAAATATTTAAAAGATGTGATAAGATCCGGTTCTATTGTTATATATATGAATATCTTATGTATGCAGATGGCATTGATAAAGAGCATATAGAAGCCTGCCTGAAATATGAAAGACCCATTGCAGGACTGTACAGGGTATACCAGAGATATGCATACCTGCAATATGACCGCTGGGAGGAGATCGAGGAACTGTTAAATGTGTTGGTGCGTGAACAAGAGGATCGCAATGTGCGGGAAGATCCCAGTCCATGAGAAAACTCTTTCCATGGGCTTATTTTTAGTGTATAATCAATGTATACAGCATCCGTTGGATGTGGGGAAGGAAATGTGAGATGCAGACAAGTACAGAAAGACTGGCATTGATCTAGCAGATGGATCTCATGGACGATGTGTTCTTCCAAAAAGTCGTGGAAGATAAGACAGTCTGTGAAGAGATCCTGCGGGTCCTCCTGCAGGAGCCGGACCTGAAGGTCATCGAGGCACAGACACAGCGTTTCCTGCGCAATATAGGCGCACATTCCGTGATCCTAGACCTGATCTGCCAGGATGGGGACGGGGCACAGATCAACGTGGAGGTCCAGAAGTCAGATGACGACGACCATGTAAAACGGGCACGCTTTAATATCTCGAACATTGACACCACTTTTACTGAAAAAGGGTTGTATTATAAAGACCTGCCGGATATCTATGTGGTGTTCCTCACCAGGTCGGACATATTCAAAGAAGGGAAGACGGTCTACCATCTGGGCATGTCCATTAAAGAGACGGGGACGCTTGTCGATGACGGTGTTTACCGTATCTTTGCCAACTGCGCAGTGGATGATGGCTCGGATATCGCTGGATTGATGCAGTATTTTAAAACCACCAAAGGGGCAAACAGTAAGTTCCCCAGACTCTCGAAGCGTGTAAGATATTTTAAGGAATCACAGGAAGGGGCTGATAATATGTCGGATGTCGTTGAAAAATATTTTCAAGAGAGGATTGCGGCAGAGATGGCTGAACACGATAAAGAAACAGCAAAAACCTTTTTGCGGAACGGCGCATCTGTTGGATTGGTGCAGAGATCTATCCCGACGCTTTCGGCGGATGATATCGAAGAACTGAATGAACAGCTTATGTTAGCAGAGAAATAACAAAAATTACAAGTAAGCCTCCATCTGGTAGTCAGGACTATCATGTGGAGGCTTTTGTTGTGTTTATCAATACATTGTATCAGGTATATGTGTCCCATATATAGGTAGCTGGTATTGTTTATCAGAATAATGGAACGATAACATTATGGTGGGAAAAGATATATCGGATGGACTATACAGCCTGTTCCAGGCAAAGATGCCCCTGTAGTACCGATGATATGGAGATGATGAGGGCAAAAGGATACTGGATACGCTGATAGAGGATACGGATAGTGAAAATGCTATATTAGATTATGGGATTGATTATGGAAGATTGGGATTCCGTTACGGTTTTATACTTGCAATCCGTATAATATTTCAGTGCATAAATAATATTCTTGGTTAGTCAAATTAAAAAAGTGGGCATTGGATTGTCTGGAAATTGATCAAACTGCCAGAAATCACTCAAAACAAAGAGTTCAGCCTTTATAAGATTTTGACAGTTTGATAGGATCAACCGTGGCAGTTTAGAGAATTTACGCACATTATATGTGCACTGCGCCGAAAGGGGATGGCAACGATGCTGAACTTTCACTCATAAAAACAATGATAGTGGACAGACTAGGATATCCATCCATGTCAGCCCACCATCTAATCTATAAATCATATAAATCAGATTTGCATTAAAATTATGAGCATATTAACAGCTTAATTTTAGATGATATAGTATACTTTTATGCAAAGAAAATATTATTGTAAAAGTTTTTTTGAGTTATGATCAAAGAGACTTTTGTAATTGGTATAATGATTATGGCAACAACACAAAGCAGGTTTTTTAGGTGTTGATAGCACTAAATTATTACAGGGAGGGTATTTACATATGCTTACAACATAACCATCTAAAAATTGGGCTATCTCAAAGAAAAGACTTTGCAATAGTGATCTTGATCTAAATTGAAGATCATACTCCCCATTTTCGTCAAGAGAAAGCGAATAATTAATATTTGATATATATGTATTGATATTTTCTATTAAAATTTGCTTTCCGAGTTTAGCTACATTATTAAATAGATCAGATAGATCTTTGAAACTGTCATCTATGTTGTCTATATCTTTGTAATTTATAGTGATATTGGAATCTTCATAAGTTATGAAAAAATGTTTTTCTATATCCATAAGAATATTTATCAGTCCTGCGTAATGGATTGAATCATTAGATAATTCTAGTATTGTCCCCTCTACTTCTGGTATTTTGGAAAGGGATTCCTCCGATATTTGTGTTTCTAGTACACGCGCATATGGTTCCAGTTCGTCAGGTATCTTGGCTCCAAATGGCACTATTTTTTTTATTTTGGAACCTATAAAATCTTTAATATGATCAGAATCTATATTATCTAATATTTCCATTTTTTCTTCAGGTACCTCTATTATATCTATACGGAATTTCAGTTCTCTAGATGGGTGAAAAATAGGGTTATTTGAATCTAATTTTTGATAAATATCTATATTTTTTTTGCACAACTCCCTCAACGCATGATTATATACCGATATATACGTTTCAAATACAAATTTAGGCCGCATACAGAGGAGTACAGAATGAAAATGGTATGTGAATCTAGAAATGGGAGTACTTCCACCTAGTACCCAATTCAATTTTTCATTCAATGTTGCATAAATAGTATATGGTTGGTATAATAAAGATAAAAATGATCTGACAAGTTCCAACTTATCTTTCATATAAAGCTTCTTATCAAAATCTGATGGAAAATTTTTAAATGGTTTCAATTTAAACATAGATATTTCAGTGGATAAATGCAATATATTCCGAATCAATTCTATAGTATATCGGAATAAGCCCAAAGACATAGATATTCTAGATCCAGAAGGAGAAATCTGTTTTGCAAAATCAGCAGGAATAAGTTGTCCGCAATATGTGGGAAATCCAAAACATTTTTCTGTATTAATAGGTAAGCCTTTTACTTCCAAAAATTTTTTGATCGCATCTTCATCAGCCAGATCTAATTCTATAATATCCCGAATGAAACATTTAGGATCACTCTTAGTAGCAAAAACCCATTTTGTCGGTTTTTTTCAGAATCTATGTAACTTAAATATTTTACACCATCTTCAGTAGTGTTTATTTCATATTTTCCTTGATATAAATAAATTGTATGTTTCATAATTCTATAAATCCCTCCTCATTATGCTCAAAAGGTTTACGACTAACACGAGACTTGTAAAGTCGTATTTTTCCTCAGATAATAAGTTTAACAAATAAAAAGGCTATTTTCAAGAAAATAGCTGCAGACTGTAGACAAAGCACTGTATTTATGACCGTCTTTCTGATATAATGAAAAATATCAGGAAGGCGGTGTTTTTTATGATGACAAAAAAGATAGATAAGAAGAGGGACCAGATGATGGTCTTCTGTATGGATGATATGGTCCCCCAGGACCACTTACTCCGGCTGATCGACAGAGCCATCGACTGGAGCTTTATCTATGACCTTGTGGAAGGGACATACTGCCATGACAATGGACGGCCGAGTATGGATCCAGTCATGCTGATCAAGATCCCGTTCATACAGTACCTCTATGGGATCCGGAGCATGCGCCAGACCATCCGCGAGATCGAGGTCAATGTTGCTTACCGCTGGTCCCTTGGTCTGGACATGATGGACCCAGTCCCGCATTTTTCTACCTTTGGAAAGAACTACACCCGCCGTTTCAAGGATACGGACCTCTTCGGACAGATCTTTTCCCATATCCTGGGGCAGTGTATGGGTGCTGGCTTGGTAGATACCAGCCAGATCTTTGTGGACGCTACCCATGTAAAAGCATGTGCAAACGGTAAGAAGATAAAGGAGCAGGCCGTGCATGATGAGGCCTTATGGTATGAGGACGGGCTGCAGAAGGAGATCGCACTGGACCGGGAACGCCATGGTAAAAGGCCGTTGAGAGATAAAGACCGCGATGACCCACCATCCGGCGGGGATGCCGGTGGTGACGGGGGGGCAGGACCCGCAGATGCAGCACGACTGACCCGGAGAGCGGCTGGTCCAGGAAAGGGGAACATAAACACGTCTTTGCCTATGCCGTGCAGACTGCCTGTGACAGGAACGGATGGATCCTCGGGTATACCGTCCATCCCGGGAATGAGCATGACAGCCGTACATTCAAGCCTTTATATGAGAAGATAAAGGGATATACCCCAGAGATGGTCATCATGGACGCGGGGTACCGCACACCCGCGATCGCGCATGAGCTGCTCACGGATGGCATCCTGCCGCTGCTCCCTTACAAGCGACCGATGACAAAAGATGGGTTTTTTAAGAAGTATGAGTATGTATATGACGAGCACTACGACTGTTACATCTGCCCGGAGGATCATATCCTGACATACCGGACAACAGACAGGGCGGGGTATAGGGAGTATAAGAGTTGTGGGACCCACTGTGCCCACTGCCCGAGCCTTGGGAGATGCACCCACAGCAAGAGCCATGTCAAGACAGTCACCAGACATGTATGGGAAGAGTATATGGAGATGGTGGAGGACATCCGCCATACCCGCGGGAATAGGGAGATCTATGCCCGGAGGAAGGAGACCATCGAGAGGATCTTCGGGACTGCGAAAGAGCAGCATGGATCCCGTTATACACAATACATAGGAAGGGCACGGATGGAGATGAGAGCCGGGCTCACTTTTGCGTGCATGAACTTAAAGAAGCTGGCGAGGATCCTCGCCAGGAAGGAAAACGGAGGGCTGCCGTTCCAGGATCCTCCACATACTTTTAAGAAGATATGCCTCAAGATAAAAGAGAGGTGTTGGAGTCTGACTCCGGCACCTCTCTTTGTCTACAGTCTGAAACCTATCGAATTCGATAGGTTTAAAATTGGGATTATGAATCTGTTCCCACAAACCCAAAAATGAGATTGTGGAATGATTACGCATCCAGTTCGCAACCACGATAAAAGCATTGTCTGGATTTTTATATTTGGCAATATCCGTTAAAGAAATATAAGCTTCTTCATTTACGACATCACCCATTACTCTGATTTCTGTTCCATTGGCATCTATTTTCATATTCTTCATTATCTCCAACTACTTCCTTTAACACAGATTATCCCTTATATGACAGCATATACAGCAGGCACTCTTGCAGCAATTTTTCTGGATTGTGTTCCAATTCTATTATCGCTTTTATCTCTGCTTTAGCCTTATACGGAATGTTGTTATTATTCTTAATAATCCTTTTTAAGACTTCCTTTACCGCTTTTTCATCTAAATTACCAGTCATTTACACATACCCTCCCTCCCCATCACAACCGACAAACCATGATGCATTCTTCTTCATTTTCGTCAATGACTTCAAAACCTACTTTCTGATACATACGAACTGCATAATTTACCTTCTGTACAGAAAGAGACGTCCGCTTATAGCCTTTATTCTTTAAAAATTCAAGCATATCTCTCATAAGTGCTGTACCAATGCCCATATTCCTATATTCCTCATACAGTGAAATAGCAAATGAGGGCGTTTCATCATCAATATGCCCATAATCATTCATAATACGAACCCATACTGCGCCTACAATCTTCTCTTTTATTTCCACAACGAAACACCAATCATCCGCTTTTCCAAAATCCTTAATATATACTTGCAGCTCTGGCCGTTCGATAATAGATTTTGGCGGCTTGTCCATGCCCTCTGGAATAAAAATTGCTTCGTACAGAAAATCAGATAATATTGGATATTCATTTTTTCTAATTTCTCGAATTTTATAATCCATGTTTATATAAAACCTCATATATATCAATTCAACAAACGAAATTTAATGCTTTTTAAGTTCTGCAATAGCAATATAATGCAAAATATCAAATTCATTCGGCGCAATTTGTTCAAGGAGTGTCATATGCTCTTGCTCCCACATCGAAATCTCTTTCTCGGTAAGCGAAGCACCAATTCCACGGCAAGCCTTCATTCTCCCATTCCAGCTTTCACGGGTAAATAGTATTTCCAGATTAAATTCTTCATGATATACAAGCTCAAAGTTTTCTTTATAACAATCTGGTATGTCTATCGGATGTTTCGTTTCCCCTGCGCCACTCCACTTTGGATTATATTTTAAAACAAGTTTTTCACTGGCTCCTGCAATTTCATCCTCAAATGGCAGCCATGCCATATATAATACAAGAATACTTCCCCCTTGTTTCAGCATACGATAAAACTTAGGCATAACAGTCTCATGGTCGAAATACCAAAAGCACTGGCACGCTGTAATTACATCAAAAGAGTTGTCCGAAAAACTGATATCCTCTGTTGATACAACATGATAATTTATATCCATACCCTTTGAAAGAATTTTCGCTTGTTCGATTTGGTTTTCCGAAATATCCGCAGCTGTCCACTTCGCCCCATACTGGTACATATTTCTAGGAAGAACCCCCGTCCCTGTTCCGATATCAAGGATAGATTGTCCATCTAAGCATAATTTACGACCAACAATTTTTTGATAAAACTCCTGCGGATAAATGTCACGGAATTTCGCATAATCAAAAGATGTTTTCCCCCAGTCAAAGGGGTTTCCGCTATCTATGTCTCTGTTTATTATCTTCATATCATACGTTCCTCAATCCCGACTTTTCTTCGTATGCAACTTACCGATAAACAAAAAGTTACATTTTTACAAATTTTGTATTTCATTCAATACCTTTTGAATATCCTTATGAACCAACGATTGCATACTATCGCCATAAATAGATATATTTGCCTTATGAAGTGCAGAAAGAATATCATTCTTCAATTCTGGCTTATATTCCGCAATAATTGGCAACAATTTAATACATTGTCTTGCTGTAATAGGCTTAATATCTGTTATGTGTTTTAAATATTTATCAATGATTTCATCAATTTTGTTATCTTTATCCCATTTTGCATTATAGGCAAGTAATGTAAGACCTCTTGTGCGAATATAGGAATTTTCACTATCAAGCATATCACTCAACCTGTGCATGTAAGGATAAACACAATTTCTTTCTTCACTTTCTTTTTGTAACAACTGTAATGCCTTGTATGCAACATTATTATTTTTATCTAGCAATAACTCAAATGTTTCTGCTATATTGACTGACATAGTTTGCTCCTTTACAAATTCGGAATTTATTGCTACTTTTTAGCTTTAAGAAACACCCCTCTATCCTTTCTATAAACCTGTACGGTTTTAAATTCAGAATTATAAAAAATAACCTCTAACTCTTTTTTGCTATATATCCTCACATCTCCACTTTTTGAAAAAGGCAACCAAAATTTATTTGCGAGAAATCTAAGTACTGCTCCAAAGTTAGGGTCAGCTATATACACTGTACCATTCCTCTTTAAGACTCTTTTACATTCATTTACAAATCCTTGCGGATTATCAAAATGATGAAATGCGCAACATATCGTTATAATATCAATACTTTCATCTTTCCATTCAAGTGGATAACAAGACTTTACCTCAAAATTCATATTAGGATAACGCATTTTTGCGGCATGAATCATGTTTTCTGATACATCTATTCCATTTGCTTGTATTTTTGCTTTTTTCGATAATTCCCTCAAAAGAGTTCCATTTCCACATGCAACATCAAGAACAATATCACCTTCGCTCAAATCTATTATATTAGATAGTTCGTTAATGTGAAAACTGGTATATTGTCCTTCTCTTGATGTATCATATTCAAATGCTATTTTATTGTACGCAATTCTTGATTCTTCTGTTTTCTTATCCATGTCATTTCCCCAAATTCCGATTTCTCAGTCTAATTTTTTTAAGTATACACGAATTTATGAGATTTTTCAATTCCCCGAACTACTTTTGCTTAATTGAACGGCACTCCCACATATCGCAGGAGTGCCACTTGTCACTACGAATAGATACACTCGCCCTCCACAACCTCCCTCACACAAGCCCGAATATTATTCATTTTTTGAACCCATAAAAGCTGATTTTCTGCCTTTAACCGTTCCGTCACTCCCTGCCTTTCGGCATATTCCTTTACCAGCCGAGAAAACATATCCTCTGCCTGTTCATCTACGTTTGCAAGGTATTCATTCAGCCTGCCGCTTGTCAGCAGATTGAGATAAACGAACTGTTTATGCTCTTTAAGATACCGCAAATCCCGCTGTCCCCAAATACCAATCAGCTTTTGTTCTTCGGGAGGTAATGCAAGCTCTGGGAGGTAATAGTCGCCTTTCTTTGCATACCAAAGACTGTTTTTTTCGTCATAAATCCTGTTTTCCATAGTGTTTTTCCTACCTTTCCTCTTGATTGCTTCTAAAACGTTTCCCACGCTGCTTAGACTGCTGTACCGCTTTTGCCTGCCCTAAAAGATTGTCTATCTGCTTACTTCCAAATGCCTTACGGAGAAGCTTATAATCTTTGTTTTCCACACGGAGGTTTTCATTCTCCCTCGCCAGTTTCTCATTGGTTTTCCTTAACCCTTCATTTTCACGGTGTAGATTGCTATTTGTGGCATTCAGCCGATAGTAGCCGTCCCACGCTTCAAAGCACCTTATAAGAGCCGTTCTAACAAGTGATTTCAGCTTTTGCACCAAAGGCTCTGCCACTTTGTTTCTATATGACTTCGCAGACATGAATCCCTGCGGCTCTGCCAACTGGTACTCTGGAGAAGTGTCAAACGCCTGTTCCAGTGTTTTTAGGTTATTCATACCTTTGTCGTAATTCGCCACCCTATTCGACAATGCTTGAAATTCCTCTTTTTTCTCCGAAATCTGCCCCTCAAGCTGGACGACCTCTTTTTCCCGCTCCTGCTTTTTATAATCAAGAACGGATAAATGTTTCTCATGTGTCCCCTTATGCTCCCATTCAATGCCATGCCGCCCCATCACAGCGGCAAGATTCTCTTTTTCGGACTGTACCCATTGGCTCCACTCCGTATCTCCACGGGAGCCGCCTTTGAATCCCTGCGCCGCTAACGCCTGTTTCAAAGATACCCTTGTGTCTAACCCTCTCTTGCTACCAGTTGTGAACGGAACAAAATCAATGTGCAGATGCGGCGTTGCTTCATCCATATGGATATGAGCGGAAAATACATAGAGATTATGGTTTCGCTCTTGAAATCCATGATAATATTCATCTAAAATCTGCCTTGCAAGCTGTCCGTTTTCACTTCCTGCGCCCATATTTTCCTTATCGCCAATCTGCAAAATCAGTTCGTGGAATGGCTTTTCCTGCTTTGAGTTCCGTATCTTCTCGTAATAATCGGCAATGCGGCGGTCTGCCCTTGTCTGCTTTTCATTGTATCTCTGCAACGCTTCATCAAATAGCTTATGATACACATTCTTTATATTCTCGTTGCAGTAATCTACATTAAAATGTGAACGCTCCCCATCTACATTTTCAGCCTTAAATTTGCGGCTGTTATGGTTGACCGAGCCTTTCCCCACCATTGCGCTAATCGTCCGTCTTATAAAATCACGCCCTTTCTTTTCGGCTGGTAGGCTTTGTTACTTTCCCGAAAGTAACGCAAAAGCACTTTTGTCGGCTGTGCCAACAAAAATGCAACCTGCAAGCAGGTTTTGCGCTCTCCGAGGGGTGAGCGTGTGCCAGTGGCACACAAGCTGCGAACCGACCGAGTCGGCAGACGAGACAGGGCGGCTTTTTGTAAAAAGCCCCCTGCACCCCGCAAAAACTTTATCCGTGACGGTTTGCGTCGATGTGACGGTTATTTCCGTACCGCACCCCACTCCTAAAAATACCGTCACACCGTCACATACCGTCACGCTCCCCACGGTACAGCTTTATCATACGCCCCTCGTGACACCGTTCACGTTTATAGAAAATGCCGTATTCGTTGAGTAAACGTCCCGACAGGACATTCAGTTTCCGTGCAAGGCTATTCGGCTGTAACTCTGTTTCCAGCCAAGCCGCAAGCTCCGTCGCCGTCCCCTTCCACAAGGGGCAATCGACAGTAATTCTTTTATCTATTTCCTCAAGTAAAGGCTCTGGCGGCTCTTTCCAAAGTTCTGTTTCTGCCTTTTGAAAATCCCATAACAATGTTTCGGGATTGCGGAGAAGATAGAGTTTCTGCTCTTGTTGGTCTCTGCCCGACACTTCAAGCGTGGCGGCATTGCCGATGCGTTTTTCTTTCTGCAACAGGAACGCACCGTCAGCCGCACCGAGCAAGCCAGTAGTCCCCGAAATCATATCGAACTTATCATCAGACCCCTGCTTTCTGGTATGATGGACAATCAAGATACAGAGGCCATAGCTGTCTGCAAACTGTTTCAGCCTTGTAATAACCTCATAGTCATTTACGTAACTGTAATTATCCCCGCCGACTTCACGCACCTTTTGGAGGGTGTCAATAATAATCAGCCTTGTGTCTGTATGCTGTTTCATAAATTCCTGCAACTGTTCATCCAAACCATTGCCAAGATTACCCGCCGAAACAGAAAAGAATAAATTGTCTGCCCCGTCCGTGCCAAACATATGGTACAGCCTTTCCTGCAGGCGGCGGTAATCATCTTCAAGGGCAAGGTACAAGACCGTTCCTTTTCGGACGGGATATTCCCACAGCGGCACTCCCATGCTGGTATGGTACGCAATCTGCGCTATAAGAAAGCTCTTGCCGACTTTTGGCGCGCCTGCGAAAAGATAAGTGCCAGGGTAGAGCAGACCGTCAATCAAAGGCGGCTTGCTCGGATATACAGAATCATACAATTCAGCCATAGATACAGTTTCAAGAGCTTTGCTATTGTTTTTCGGCGGGTAATTAGTTATACTGTTATTGTTTACATTAGGCGGTTGTTCCGTATCTGCGCCAACAGATACATTCGGGACAGCCGTTTCTTTTTTATTCGCCATCTTCACTTTCTCCTTTCAGACCGCCGAGAATAACAGCAATCAGTTCGATTGCGTCAAGCAGTTCTTCATTTACGCTCCTGCCCGCTTCAATCCTCTGTAATTCTGCAAGGACAGCGGCAAGCTCATTGCGGAGAGCCTTATACACCCTCGGATTGCCCTGCACCACCACGTCTTGGCACAAAAGCCGCCTTGTGATATAGTCCTGCTTGGTAAGCCCCGAAAGCCGCACCACTTTGTCAATCTGCTCATTTTCTTCGGGAGATACCCGAAAAGCAACAGTTTTATTTCTCCATCGGTTGCAGTTATCTAAGTTCTTATTCGACATATTAAAAATCCCCCTTTCCTAAATCGTCAAGCCTGTCTGCCATTTCTCTCTGTTTTGACGGAAACAAATGAGCGTAACGGTAAGTGATTTCAATGCTCTCATGCCCTACTCTGTCAGCAATTGCCACCGCCGAGAATCCCATGTCAATCAATAAACTGATGTGGCTATGCCGTTACGGTATAATAACGACAAACGGAAAAAGCCTTGATTTTCAAGGGGTTTGAGCGTTTGCCGTCATTTATTCAATTCCTTTTCCAAGTTGAAATCTGACGAGAAAAATATCGAAAAAAGGAGGCTGTTTCATTAACGACAAAATTTAATAACGCCAGCGGTCCGGTGTATTGCCTGGCCGCTGATTGCTGTGGGCGTTTCACTTTTATAGGTGGACGCCCTTTTTTCATATCCATTTTCAGGAGAAAGGAGATTCACATGGAACTGAACGAAATGGAAAAGCGCCTGATCTTCCAGACGGAAGGCTATGGGAAATCAGGTGTCACTTATGAGCTGCGCATGTGCCTCCCCTATATACCGGACCCGGTAAGGAGGAAAACGGCGGCGGAGCTTGTGCGAAAGCTGGATGCCATGCCGGAAAAAGACTGCCTGGCTCTTATTCAGGATATTCGGAAAAACTACCGGATTCCGGCAGGGCCTAAGACGATGGGGGAACTACTGGCGGAGGCCAGGCAGAAATCCGGTGCGGAGAAATTGAAGGGGCATGACATCATGGCCCTGGAACGCTTCGACCCGGAAGTAAAGCACATGATCGTCTTTGACGTGCTTTCAGGTAATGCCCCTGTCGGGGATAAAGGAGATAAGATGCGCCTGTTCCTTACGGATGTCGGCTACCAGAAATTCATAGACAGCCAGGAACGGGGCGAAGTCAAATTGAAAAACCATGCGAAGGTTGCGCCGGGCGGCCATCTGCACTATGACCGCAGGGACTGCGCCTTGTAGCCCGGAGGGAAAGGAAGGAGGTTTTTGTTATGGCTGTATTCCGGGTAGAAAAAACAAAGGACTTCACGATCATGTGCAACCACCACCTGCGCAATACGGAACTGTCCTTAAAGGCAAAGGGGCTTCTCTCGCTCATGCTGTCGCTGCCGGAAGATTGGGACTATACCACAAAGGGGCTCGCCCATATCTGCAAGGACGGCGTGGATTCAATCACTACCGCCCTGAAAGAGCTGGAGCGGCACGGGTACCTCACCAGGCAGCGCCTCCGCTATGAGAACGGGCAGCTCGGAGACATCGAGTATACGATCCATGAAAAGCCTGTAAATGCTGAAAAACAGGAGGATTCACCTAAACGGGAAAATCCAAGACAGGGAAATCCAGGACAGGCAAAACCTGAACAGGGGGAACCAGGACAGGGAAATCCCGCACAATTAAATACTAATCCATTAAAAACTAAAAAATCAAAAACGGATATATCAAGGACCCATCCATCAATCTATCCGTCAGGGCCGGAGGCGGCAGGCCGTTCGGATGGGATGGATCGGATAGAGCTGGCAGACGCTTACCGTGAAATCCTGAAAGAAAATATTGAGTATGGCTGTATGGTTTCCCGGTATGGGAAAGAACGCTTAGACGAGACGGTGGAGCTTATGCTTGAAGTGGTTTTATCCAAACGTCCATATATCCGTATCGCCGGGGATGATTTTCCCAGGGAGGTGGTAAAGGGCCGTTTCCTGAAAATCAATTCCGGCCACCTGGAGTATGTCTTTGACTGCATTGACAGGAACACCACGAAAGTCGGGAACATCAAGGCATACCTGCTGGCGGCGCTCTATAATGCCCCGGCAACAATGGACAGCTATTACCGCGCCGAGGTCAACCATGACCTGTACGGCTGTTAGGCGCCTTCTGGCGTCTTTTTTCATCACAGAAAGGAGGCGGGGCACGATGAAAAGAATCCCTGTGCCGGTGTCATGCCCGGCGTAACAAAGGAGCAGATTCAGGCGGCGCGTGAGGCGGACCTGTTTGCCTACCTGCAGTTCCATGAGCCTGGGGTGCTGAAACGGGACGGCCCGAATTACCGCCACAAGGAGCATGACAGCCTGGTCTATGTGACCGGGAAAAGGTACTGGTACTGGAACAGCCGGGGCCGGAGTATCAACGCCCTGGATTACCTGATCCAGATACGGGGCTACGGGCTGGTGGATGCGGTCCATACGCTGGTCGGCGGGGAAATCCAGCAGACGCCGGCCTATCGGAGCACGGCAGCGGCAGGGCGTGTGCATAAGGAACCGGAGAAGAAAGCATTTTCCCTCCCCTGGGCCAGACGGTGCGCCACTTCTGCCGTTTTTTATCTGCAACGGCGCGGGATCAGCCCGGATGTGATCAGCCGGTGTTTCCGGGACGGGCTGTTCTATGAGGCGCAGCATCATGGCGAGCCGGTCTGTATGTTTGTGGGAAAGGATGAAGCCGGCAAAGCAAAGTTTGCCTGTATGCGGAGCATTGCCGGCAGCCTTAGGAAAGATTGGATCTATGTCAATACTTTGGACAAAAAAAGTCGAAAGATTATGCTGCTTTTTTGAGTTCCTCATCCTCCTTTTGCTGAGGTGTCATATAACCAATTGCACTATGGATTCGTTTGCGGTTATACCAGCCCTCTATATATTCAAAGATTGCCCT
>CAJTFD010000004.1:294935-300636 GCA_910575625.1 Clostridia bacterium | reverse complement strand
GTATGTTGTTCAAGATCCCTGTCTCCGATCACTTGGATGATCTCAGGTTTACCATTAAAACAATGGATCTTATAATCAAAAAGATTTCCGCTCATCTGCTCTATGTATTTCTCAGCAAGTATTTTCCGGGAGATATTTCTGTATTGAAATTCCATATAATATGCACAATATGGGATTTCCATCCAACCTTGCAGCATTTTTCTTATTTTTTTGATATCTCTTACAGAAAGTTCCGTCTTATCCTTGACAACGTAATTCATACCGCTTCCATGATTCGCTTTCAGACAAAACGACCGGGGCAGAGCGTCAAAATCAATCTCTGATGGATGTTCCCAGACTTCGATCAGAGGTATCAGATATTCTTTTCCTATTTTTTCTGCAATCCATCCCCTGACCTGATATTTATCTGAAAGCTTAGTTTTTTCAGCACTGACATCATAAATCTTCATCCACTGGATTTTCTGATTATAGGTACGAGGATGGACAATATCAATCTCTTCACCCATTCGATCCTTATATTGTTTCTGTAACTCAGCAACTAGCTCCCGACTATTCATAGACTGATATTTTCTGTCTCTTTCCGACATCATCCTTCCATACCAGCGAGCTGATCTCGTAAAAGAGAAAAAAAGATGGAACAACATTTCCTTGTGACCAAATTTATGAATTTCAGTTATATACTCTGACAACTTCATATATGTTCCTCCTAAAAATATATTCATTGCAGATCCTAATCCCTGACCGCAATTTCCTTCATTCTTTGAAAATAAGGTAAATGTCTGTAAATCAAAATATAACATAAATTTGGCACACTCACACATATCAGGATTCTGACTACTAATGTTGAAATGAGTCCTCTTGCAGGAAGCATCTGACAGATATTCCATGTGATAAAACATAGGACTATAGTTACTACAGCATAGGCCATCTGATACTTAAAATAGCCCATGATATGTTTCAACCCGAAATAATATTTGAAAGTAATCTGTACGCCCCAAATTGTGTTGATCAACAAAAGGGTAAGTATGGTCGCCAATATAATTCCATATATTCCAAAATATCTTGCAAGAATAAAATTAAGCATTATATTTCCAATAGCTTCAAAAACGCTCCTCCATCTATGTTGCCACCAGAGCCCTCTAACATTAGAATATATAGAACGCATATCTCCAATCTTTAACACATAAAAGTATATACAAAACAGGATCAGCGCCTGATTAGGAAGCATCATGCCATCCCCCATCCAGAATCTCATAAAGGGCTGTGAAAGACAGAGTAGACAAATGGTACACCATCCGCTGACCCACATATATACAAAATCAATTTCTTTAAGTTCCTGATAATTTTCATCTTTGCTTTTTAATACAACATGATTTCCAACTCCACCGGTAATAGAAGATTGAAAGATCTGCATAAAACTGGTTACTGCCGCTATTATAGAAAAATAATTGTTATATTTTGCTGTCATAGTAAGTCCAATAAAAGCAGATATACAAATACTATCAAATGAGTTTCTGGCAACGGCACATATTTTTTGTATTAAAGTTCCGGCAACCTGTTTTTTCAAATCTATGAGGATAATTTTCGGTATTATCCCCTCACAATAGTACTGAGGAAACATTTTTTTTACAATATGAGCAATTCTGATGTTATTTAACACAGTAAAAACCGGCATCAAAAAACTGAATAAAAGATAATCCCTAAATCTGACCAGCACAAAAATCTGTGCAGTTGTCAACAATAATGTCATCAACACGTTTGTCCGACTATTCACATCATCTCTCTGATAAACAACGATCAAAGACGACATATAGGCAAACATAAAATAACTGAGCACAGCATTTCCCAGATATATGAGATAAAGTACCATCAAATTGATATCTGCAGGATATTCCCCTTTGATCAGATACGGCAAAAACGGCAGAACACAAAATCCAAGTCCAAGAATCACCATACCTACACAGGCATACACTTTTCTGTAAAAGTTGAGCAGGGAATTGACAAGCTTTATATCTCCTTCCGCAACAGGCTTATACATGCTATATACGATTGCTGCGCTAAAACCAAGTTCTGCCATACTCAACACAGAAAGAATTGCGGAAAACAAACTGCTAAGCCCCAGATAATGTTCACCTAACGTATATTGGATAACTGTTTTCGTTATGAACGGACAAGACACGGAAATGACACGGTTAATAACGCCAAAGACCATATTCCTTTTCGCATTCCCAACAACATCTAAATCCATAACTTCCTTTCTAATCTGCCTTTCACTCTAAATGGAAATGCAATGATAAACCATTCCATATAGATCATCCTGTGACGAATATATAAACCAGACATTTTGCATCGTGCTTGAGCATCCCAGAGAATCATTATCTTTCGCTGGATCTTGTCATATAAAGACATTTTATGTATATATCTTTTATGCTTTTCATTGATATATGAAACATCCCTCTTCCATTCAAAATATTTATTCGTAAGACGAAATCTATCATTTTTATCAACCCTGTAAACACAAAGAGGCTCATCCACATAGTAGAATGGCGTAATCTGCGCTATACGGATATTAAGCTCATATTCTTGCCAAAAACGGAGGTTCTCATCAAACATACCAGCCTGTCCTAATATCTCTTTCTTTACCAAGACAGTCGATGTGGTACACATTATATTGAAAAATATCCTCCGGCTTACATCCCCCTGATTTCTGGGATCAATATTGACATGAATATATTCTATCCTATCTTCGTAGATATTTTCAAATCTCCTGCCACAATAAACCAACCCGCATCCCTTTTCCTCCAATGTCCGAACTTGTTTTTCAGTTTTCTCCGGTATCCAGTAATCGTCATCGTCAAGGAATGCAATATAATACCCCGTTGCCAATCTGATTCCTAAATTCCTGGCATAATTACCTCCCCTGCTCTCGGACGGCGGAATACGAATATAGATAAATCCTTGTAATTCTGCCCATTTCTGTGTTCCATCCGAGGAGCCATCATCAACCACTATCAGTTCCATTTCTTTATATGTCTGAGATTGTACACTTTCCACAGCGCGTTTTAATAGATTGAGACGATTATGTGTCGTAATCACCGCCGTTACTTTTTTCATACCACCACCTCGTACGATAATGATATAAAACTGGTATTACACCCCGCTTTTCTTTTACGATTAAATCTATCCAGTAATTGGAGAAGCAGACATGATTTCATCTCATTACTGCTATTATAATATTCGACTTTTTCACTCATCCTACAGTTAAATGTTTTCTCTGTCTGTTTTCGAAACCCGAGTTCTTCAGGATGTCTTTTTATCGGGGAATCCAAATCATAAGAAACTGCCACATCCATGCTCATCTGATCAATATCCTCCAAATTTTCGCAGATAATAGTATCTGTGTCGATAAATAATAAATCGCCTTCGATATGATACGATCGATTATCGTTTTTATATATTCAGAATCATAGAAGGAAGCAATATATCTATAGGTATCATCATCACATAGAATAGATATATCTACATCATGAATTGTTTTTGTTCTCAATTTCATCCCCTCTAAAGTGTACGTTCGTTAATACATTTTTTATTCGCATGATAATCTTCATATCAATGCTTTCGTCAAATTTCCTTGCGAAAAGGCACTCGGATTCCATCAACTTTTCATAGTCTTCACTTATCCATATATGCGGCAGATGGTTCTCAAAATATATAAACCTTAGGTTTCCTTTACATCCATTATTGTAAGTGTTAATATGTAGTGTATCTTTCCATGATGAATTCATAACAAGAGTTTGTAAAAACAACTCATCCACACAACACCCAGCATGAAAAGCTTTGTAAATCCAATCCTTATTTTCTAACACATAACCTGCAAATTCATCTGTGATGCTGAACCAATTAGAACCATGGCATAGCTTCCAGCCGTTTTTAAAACTTTCATGTATTCTGTCTATACAGATTATTTTTTGTAGAGACACACACAATCTTCGGACAACCTTCAGAAAAATATGTTCATACCACTTTGACTTTCCAATCACGTCCTGAAAAAAATAATAATATCTGCAGCGTTCTTCAGCATCTTTCGAATATTTCTCTGACCCTACATTTACAAAATTTTGCCCACTATATACGTCAAAAAAGGCATGGATCTCATCCTGATTTCTTAACGGAAGATCATCACCGGATAATAAATGATAATACCGGTATTTCCGGATTTTCCGTGCTTCTTTTAACAGGTATAGCTTACACTTGATCTGGCTATATCCTCCCCATGTCACATGGATTCCGGAAACCCATATTATACGTGACTTCCTAACAGTGGCCTCACAAAGTTCTTTGGCCAAATTCTTATTCTCAGCTTTTTCATCTATATGAATAAACAGATCATTTCTTTTGTCATCCAATAAAGACACGAGTATTTTTAGCTGATAAAAATGATGATGTGCCATGATCAAATATGCATGCATGCTCATCTCCTTTTCCATTTCAAGTATAAATACATCGGGAAAACTAGCAGATAATGACTTTTTCGAAGTTTCCTGATATGTCTGTTATCCATTGTTGATCCATATACTCTGGGCATTTCATTTTTTATTTTTTTATCTAATTCCACAAAATGTTTCTTCATTTCTCTATAAGGCTCACATAATGATACATAGAGAAACGCTGTCCAGAGCATAACTCCCATTTTTTCCCGAAGAGCTGTGATATCTGGTATATTCGCAGCTTCAATCTTTTGGCCTGTATAGTAAGTTACTCTTAGCAAATCCTTGTAATGTTTTTTTATACCTTCACTCCCTACGCTCTGTTCCTCATTTCCAAGTCTATAGCGATAAATAGGTAACCTACAATATGTGACTGTCTGTGCATTAAGCAATACCTCCACGACATATTCGTTATCAGTATAGAAACAATTCTCTGTAATATTGATTTTTCGTATGACATCTGTCAATACTGCAATTTCATGCATGCAGATATTTTTATCCTTTGATTTATAAAGACTGACTTCCTGATAATCAGAAGCATTTTTAGCAATCAATTGTTCCACACCGGAATTTTCATCTATTTTCCGATATGGTGTAATCACCATATCCTCATTATGCCTCTTTAGATATTCAATGTAACTTGGAATATTCTCTGTCTCATACCAATCATCTCCATCCAGCAGACGATAATACTTTCCACTTGCCACCCTCACACTCTCATTGATCGTAGAACCATACCCTCCATTTCTCTTATCGATCAATTTTACTGTATGAGGATATTGGTTACAGTATTGTTCAGATATAGCTTTTGTGCTATCATCCGAACCGTCATTCACGATAATAATCTCTATTTCATCCAGAACTTCCTGCGCGTTAAGTATAGACTCTAACGTTTCGCTGAGATATTTTTCCACATTATATGCAGCAATTGAAACAGTGAGCACCTTATTCATAGCATAATCTCCTTACTCTGATCTACTGCTTATTAAAAATAGATGTATAAGGCCTTATTTCTCCGTATCCCATAAAATAATTATAAAAAAAATCAATTAAAAATATAAATGTTACTAAAGCATACATCCATTTTTTTTCAACTCTTGAACTATGTTTGACAAGAATGTTAGGAATATAAAAAATCTGCGGGAAAGTAAAATAAAGTACCATCCTTGTTACATATGGTATCATCCCTTGCAGAGAATACGTAAAAACTGCTA
>CAJTFD010000004.1:0-294835 GCA_910575625.1 Clostridia bacterium | reverse complement strand
GCCGTATTCCATTGCCTATCATCTCTTAAATCTTTATTTTTATAATCCAGATAAAGCATCAGAACAAGGAAGATACCATTAAAGACCAAAAATTGGATTGGCAATTCTGAATGAGTTTCACTTCCCGAATACACATAATATCTTATATGGAGAAAATATGCCCGTTCCAAAAGGGTCTCCACGAATTTACTTTTTATAAGCACGCCCAATATACCAAAGAAAGCAATACTCTTTATGTCTATTTTAATATTGATCAGTATCAGAAATAAAAGTGATACTATGGCTGTCCTATGAAAGGTTGCAGCAATCAAAACAATAATGATAAACTTCACATAATCTTTTAAATCGGGATGATCCTCTATAAATGTAAAACCTATCAGAATGATCGCCATTGCCATTTCTTGTCGGATTATATTATATGATTGAAAATAATTGTATGATAGGAAAAACAATAGGACAGAATACCACAATTCCTGGGATAGCTTATACAAAGCATAAAATACACAAGTTATGTATATAAATGATGTTACTACAAAAATCCACTGATAATCATCAGTGTAATGAGCTACGATTTTATTCAGGAAAATATATCCTTCCTCAACCATTTCTTGCTTTGGGCTGTCATGTAAAACCCAATTGAAAATCGGCACATAACCATAAAAAAAATCTGTACCTATGCCGTATCTTAAAGCCGACATAAGAAAAAGAGGTATAGCCGACATAATGGTATAATATATATCCCGAATCTTTTTTTTATTTGAAATGATTGTTCTGTGCTGTACTGTCACCATTTTACCATTTACATTTTTCACACGCATCGCCATCAAGCATGAAATTATGATCATAAAAAAATATATCATTATCTATTATACCATCCCGTTCATCATCATTTTAAACTTCTTCATTATGAGTTGTATCTACGCTGTCGAGCTTTCTAACGTGATATCTATACATAAATACGGATGGTAAAATTGCCGATATGATTGGTTTTATCGCAAATATGTATTGATAAAATGGAAAATCCAACATTTTATATCCACGGAGAAAAATCTTTGCAGTATAAATACCAGCAATCAGAGTCCTTTTTTTATAATCACAGATTGATTCTGTGTATTTGTACAAAGGCTCCTGTATATTATAACCTTGATATTTATATGCATAGAACCGGAACCATAAGTCTAAATCCTCTGATCTCATCGTATCTTTACTTTCCCTATATCCACCCAATGCACGATATACTTCTTCCCGCATCATGATCGTGGGATGCCCATAAGGAACATCTTTAAGGAGCGTACTTCTATCGGGGACTACATACCCCCTTCTGATCCCCATTATTTTCCCCTCTGCAGTAATATATCTTGCAGTGCCCACGACAGCATATTCTGGATGTGCCTCAAGAAATCCAACTTGTTTCTCTAAGCGCTCTGGCATAGATTCATCATCTGCATCCATTCTAGCTATATACTTTCCTTTTGCATACTGTAGGCAATAGTTTAAAGTTGCTGCAAGTCTTTTGTTCTTTTTGTTATGCAATAACAAAATCCTATTATCTCGCCTCTGTATCTTCTTTAAGATATAATATGTATCATCAGTTGAGCAGTCATCACAAATAATGAATTCCCAATTATCATATGTCTGAGAAAATATAGAATTCACGCATTTTTCTATCGTATCTTCTCCATTATAGACCCCCATTATGATGCTTACCAATGGTTTACCCATTCCTGTACCTCCTGTCATCTTTCGGTCTCTAATGTAGGATATGATCCTCTCTCATACACCCCTTCCATGATTCGTTCTGTCTCTTTTTTATCATACATTTTTGCCCTTGCCATGTTTACTATCCCCATAACTCTCCTCAATCCCTTGTTGCATCTAAGTTTTCTTATTCCTTCTGCAACACCTTCCACATCATTTGGATCGCATTTATACCCTGACACTCCATCTACAGAATAATCATTGATCCCATGCCGGTCAGATGTAAGCAGTGGCAGCCCACAGCACATGGCTTCTATTGCTGCCAGTCCCAGCCCCTCACGAAAAGACGGGAAAGCAAATATATCTGCCAGAAAAAGCAATTCCTGAATATCCGTCCTATATCCCAACAGATAAACTTGTTTTTCCATGCCTAGATTCCTGATCACATTTACAAGATGTTCTTTCAGATTCCCCGTTCCGACTATGAGATACTTAACCTCAGGGATACCCAAAGATGCCACCGCCCGGATGATCACCTCATGATTTTTATTTTTGTTTAATTCACCAACACTAATGATGATAAAATCTGAGATTTCAATTTCATACAAAACAAGGCGATGTAGCACGCATTTTCGCAGATTATATTTACAGCTTGTTATACCCCCCTTTCTCCTTATAGACATTTCCCATAATTTTTTTTACTTTCATCTTGTCAAAATCCCGGATAAAGTTCAGGTTATGATTCCCCATTTCTTTCCACATCGTTTTTTTCTCGCAAGCCTCTTTCAGCACGTATTCCAATGTTTGCGGAATATATGGATCTATGACCCATCCACCTTTTCCATCTTCAATCAGATCACGTATACCTCTTATATCGGAACCAATCACCGGCAGTCCTGCCACCATAGCTTCCATAAGTGCTACTGGTAACCCCTCGCGGAATGATGGATGGACAAAAACATCTGCAATACTCATTAACTCCGGCACATCATCACGATACCCCAACAAATGGAGGTTCACTTCATTATCTTCCGCCATCTCCCGGAGCATATCCTCCAATGCCCCTGCCCCCGCAATACAATAATGCAATCTATCATTTTTAAGCTGAGCAAGTGCTTTGATAACCGCAACGTGATTTTTATTCTCATTTAATTCGCCTACCGATAATAGGATCACACCATCATCCGGTATACCCAGTTGATCCAGAAGGTATTTTCTTCTGATGATATTTCGTAATCTTTCAAACCGCATTACCCCCCCCCTATAAATTTTTTCCATTTTTTCTTCAACATGCGTGAAATCAAACTTCAACAGACATCTATGATTTTCCAGTACTAAATTCTGTAGCTTCTGTTTTAATCCTTCTGGTGTATATAAACATGAGCCATTCCAAAACAATTTTTTTAATAATACAACGAGGCCTTCTACATCATTCGGCTTGAATAGATTTTCTTTTACAATATCCGTGTTTCCCCTAATATCACTGCATACTACCGGCGTCTTACATGCGATTGCTTCCATGAGAGCTACTGGAAGCCCCTCCTGCTTCGATGGGAACACAAACAGATCCGCCGCACAGCACAACTCTGTAATATCTGTCCGAAATCCGAGCAATGTCAGATCCACATTTAATCTCTGTGCCAGAGATGTCAAATAATCCCCCAGTTCTCCTTGACCACAGATAAAATACCGGATATGTTTCCGCCCTTCTTCTGGAAGGAGTGCCAGCGCTCTTATCACAACCTCATGGTTTTTACGAACAGATAATTCCCCCACAGAGAGGAGCAGCAATCCGTCCTCTCCAACACCCAATTCAGAACGTTTCCTTTCCACATCAACCACACCTGACCGAAACTTCTCCGTATCTACACCTACTCCCGGTATGTATACTGTTTTTTTCGCATGAAGATGTTTTTTTGCTCGTTCAAAATCCTCTTTGTTTATCGTGATCAGCGTATCTGTCCACCTGGATAAAAGCTTTTCAATCGGATAATAGACCATCCAGTTTTTCTTTGGCGCGCCATCATAAAAATGGAAACCATGAGCCGTATATATGACTTTAACTCCCAACTCACGACCTACTATCCTGGCAATAACACCACCGATAGGAGAATGACAATGTATGAATGTATACTTGTTTTTCTTTACAATCTTTTTTACCTGAGCATATGCCATCCAGCCTTTCGGCAAATTCATCACATTTCTATCAAGATCGATATGATAATACATCACCCCCATCTCTGTGAGGTTTGATCTCAGCTCTGCAATCTTCTCTACAGTACAGGTACTCCCTTTTTCAAAATTACAGGCAACATCCACGGTATATCCCATGTCCTGCAGGAGTCTGATATTCGGCATATTGAACTGATCGATCATAGATGCGACAGAAGCCAGGATCAGGACTCTTTTCACTGGATCAGGACCTTCTGTCCGCTCAATGGCTTCCCGCAAACTCCTGACAACCCTATAATCCAATCCTTCATAGTCACTCATACCTTGATCATACGTCATGTTCCCAAATGCTTTATCCACCAGCCCGCCAATCTTTCCGGGTATCTTTCCTCCGATTGCAACAACAGGCCCCAAGATCTTCAGGAGTTTTATCCTATTCCCGCTGACCGCAGCAATCTCCTGCACCATCTGGCTCGTCTTCGTCCACTCACGATCCTGCGGGATGAGTACCACGGCCTGATCCGGACTCTCCACCAACATGACCTGACAGAGGAACTCACAGAGGTTATCTATATGCAGCATAGACCGTTCATTTTCAACATCCGGGAATACCGGCATCTTCTTCGCTAGTTTTGACAGCATCGGATAGTTCCCCCTGCTCCCCTTCCCATAGATCATCGGAGGACGGAGGACGACAACTGTAAAGTGTTCATCTGCCAAGTTCCTTACAGCCACATCCGCCTGTAACTTGCTGTCGCCGTAAAAATTCGCAGGCTCCGGGACCGTGTCCCGATCAATGACCTTTTTCTTGCCATATCCAGCCGATGCTCCGTACACGATCATAGATGACATGAAGACAAATTCCTTCACGCCTGCTTTTTTCGCGATCTCACATACCTCTACCGCAAGGTCTGTATTCACTGCATAATATCTCTCTCGGGCCGCATCATCTACTTGGCCGACATCAGCATGGGCAATGCCCGCCACATGATACACAATATCGTACTGGGAAAGATCATACTTCCGCCAGTCCGGATCGATCATGTCTAAAACATCTATCTCAAGATCATCTTTATAATGTTCTTCTGCATATACACAGAAAGACTCTCCGATATAAGAACCCGCACCGGTGATCAATATCTTCTTTGTCGCTGCTTTATCTACAACAACAGGTCTTGAAAATCCAATCTGACCAGTCAGTTCAGACACCGATCTTCCATCCGTGTAATGACGGGCCACTTTCTCCGTCTCTCCTGTCCTGCCTTCCACCACAGAACCATCATGCGCAAACACGCCAACTGAACCCAAAAAACATCTGATATCCATCAGCAATCCCATCTTCCGGACATATTCCCCATCCAGCTCCGCTTTATCTGGGATCTTCAGCTCATCCCGTCCATTGATCTGCGCCCATCCGGTAAGTCCCGGTTTTACATTATTCACGCCATACTTATCACGCTCCGCGATCAAGAGGTCCTGATTCCAGAGGGCAGGCCGGGGTCCGATCACACTCATGTTACCCATGAAGATATCCCAGATCTGGGGAAGCTCGTCGAGGCTATGGGCACGGAGGAATCTGCCTACTTTAGTTATGTACTGTTCTGCATCATCCAGCATATGGGTCGGCACATCGTGCGGCGTGGACATCTTCATGCTCCTGAACTTGTGGAGACTGAAATATTCCTTGTCCTGTCCCACCCGCTTCTGCGTAAACAGGACCGGACCTGGATCTTCAATCTTTATCGCGGCTGCGATCACTAGATATACTGGTGAAAGTACGACCAGACCGGCGAAAGACAAAAGGATATCCATGGCACGTTTTACATATTTATCGTAAAACCCCGGATGCAGTTCACTATCTCCCACAGCTTCGAGATGTCCTTTTACGCCATCTGCATTTTCCTTATCGTTCTCGTCCTCCACAAAAACTACTTTTTTCCCAGCCATCGGGTTCTTCTCTTTGGGCTCATCGTCGTAAACAGAACCTGCCCTTTTTTTCTTTGCGATGATGCTCATCCCCACAAAGGCCATGCCAAGGACCACAGCAAAAACCTTTAAGGATCTTCCTATCTTTTTTGTATCAACGGACATCGGACACTCTCCCAAACAATATGATAAGATCTCAGCGTATTTTATATATAAATATCCCTCAAAAGAAACTCGGCGGAGTCCCAAATTCCTCAATGTATTTTTTCACCCACTCTTCATCGGGATCCGCCTCCGCAGGCGGGATCTGCTGTTTGATGCTGCGTGATGTCTCGAGACCAGCTCCGTCCATATCCTCTGTCCTGTTCTTTATAGCATCCTCTCTCTCTATCATAACAAACGCTCCTCCTGCATCGTCCTTTATGACCGCCAACAGTCAGATCCAGCCCGGCCCTACACAACCCCGATTACCCGCAGCTTCTCCACCTGCTCCTGGGACAGCTTCCCGCCCTTCAACCGCGTCCGCTGATTATTCAGCCACCCCTTCAATTTAAAACCATCCTCGCAGACATACCCCACCGGCATTCGGATACTCCCATGCACCTTCACATATTCCATCGCATGGGCATATCCCTTTTCCCAAAAAGCCTGATTCTTATCCCACTTCAATCCGATCGACTCCAACCTCTCGATCCGCTCCTGGGACAGCTTCCCGATCCTCTTCCGATATCTCTGCGTACGGAGCCAGCTGATCGGCTTAAAACCATCAATCTGAAAATCCTCCGGGATACGGTTGATATCCCCATATCCATCAACATACCGCTGACAATACTGAAACCCCCG
Source organism: Clostridia bacterium (assembly GCA_910575625.1). GTDB lineage: Bacteria > Bacillota > Clostridia > Lachnospirales > Lachnospiraceae > MGBC164599. Next base: position 288,196 of record CAJTFD010000004.1, on the reverse strand, counting down.
CTCCCATTTACTCTCAAACCGGTCCCAGCTCATGCCGATACCCTCCAGGAGCCGGACCTGCTCCTGCGAAAGTCTCCCGATACCATAACTCTCCCTCTGGGATGAGATCCATATACCCACCTTCATGCCATCAGCCGCATAATCATACGGGATATTAAGATCACCATGTTTGCTATAATACTCCGCCGCAAGCCCATAATATCGCATCCACTTGCGCACCAGCACAGAATCCCACTCGATCCCGATCCCTTCCAACTGCGCGATCCTCTCCTCCGAGAGCTTCCCTTCCACATATTTCTTCCGGATCCCACGGTACAGACGCCCCAGCTTTACACCGTCCTCGGTCTCATATCCGGCCGGGATATCCAGATCACCGTGTGCTTTATAATACTCTGCAGCCGCTCGATAAAAAGAGTTCCAGGTCCGATCCTGCGCTGTATCCCAATCCATCCCGATCCGCTCCAGCGCCGCGATCCGCTCCCTGGTCATAGAAGGATCCTCTTTCCGGCGGTTCGTCCGCTGGGTCACGACCCATCTCCCAAGGGCATATCCAGCCTCTGTCTCATAGGTGGATACAGGGAGCAGATCCCCATGCTCCTCATAATATCTCTTGGCTTCCCGATACATCATATCCCAGGAAACAGCCAGGATCCCCTCCATGGCCTTAAAGAGCCGCAGGCAGTCCTTCAGCTCGCCCGTCACCTCGAAAGTCTCATTGGCGATCTCCCTTTCCTTCCCGCTCGCCCGCATAAATATAAGGGCATCCTCCATCTCATTTCTGACGGCATCGATGCTGTAGAGATTCTCGATATTGTTCACCACATCAAAGATCACCGGCCTTGTCTGCCTGGATGCGGACAGAGCCCTCCCTATCTGCTGTTTGTAGATGACCGGGGACACGGTGGGACGCAGGAGTATGACCCCGGATACATTTTCCACATGTACGCCCTCATTCAGGGCATCGATACAAAAGAGCAGCTTCAGATGACCTGCATCCCCATCTTCTTTGAATCTCTGAAAAGACTCGCTGGCGGCAGGGTCTTCCGTATACAGGGAATAGATATGAGGCTCCTCATCGACCAGATGGAACCACTCTCCCACCTTCCCGATCGCTTCCAGCATAGCTCCATGATTCGCGCAGAAGACGATATATTTGCCGCACCGCTCCGTCATGTGCCTGTCAAAGAGCACATCCAGCCCTTCCGCTTTATCCAAAGCCCTCTTTAACTTCTCCAGATGATCCTCCGCCTGCTCCCTGCGCTTTTGATCCTTGATACGACGGACCTTCTCACCGTATTTTTCCAGATCATCCATGTAGGAATAGACGGACTGGACATATTTGGGCGGATCTAAGATCCCCCTCACAATGGCCTCGCCCAAGGTCATCCTGCTGGCGATATGCCCGTCAAACAATTCATCCGCCATATCCCTCTGGTTATCCAGATAGCGGACCGCCGTGGCGGAGAGCCCCAGGAGCGGCACGCCCTCATACAGATTGAGGAACCTCCTGACACCCTGCCCCCAGGCCGATGCCCCGCACCGATGAAATTCGTCAAGGATGATGTAGTCTGGCCTGACCGCCCCCATCTCCGTATCCGTCATGTTCATGAGACGTGCATAGGTGATAAAGTCCACATTCCCCGGCCGATATCCCCCGCTCGCGCGCGCAAGATTCTCAAGCTGTGTGGCAAATATGTATTTAGACGGAGACAGCCAGCAGATCTTTTTATCCGGGTGATCCTCGCATAACTTAAAACCGATAAAAGATTTGCCCGTCCCGGTGGGATGGATCACAGCCGCCATACCCTCTCTGGAGAGCATGACCTCCGCCGCTCTATAGGCACTCTGATTGTGTTCATACAGACATATAGCCATCCTGCCTGCACCTCCATTTTATGGAAATCGTCTGTATTATGTATATTTTTTGATATCTTGGTGATAATAAGATCTCGCAGATTCACATAATCTGCGAAAAAACCGCCCCCATCCCTTTAAAACACAGCGTTTTACCCCATCACTGACCCAGTATCTGACCATAAATAGAAGAGAGTGAATTCATATACTGACGTTTCGTCTCCAGCGTAGGATGCGTGTAACAGTCCAGAGTGATCCTCACATTAGAGTGACCTAAGATCTCGCTGAGACTCTTGATATCCATCCCGCCATTTACGCAATTTGTCGCAAACGTGTGCCGCAGTACGTGGAAATTTGTCTTCTTTATCCCCGCTGAACGGAGATATCTATGGAATTTGTTCTGATAAGTCCGCGGCTCCATCGGGCTGTTCCGATTGATCACATACTCCCCGGCATTGCTCCGATAGGGTATGAGCAGATCCACGAGCTCGTCCGGCAAAGGGATCTCTCTCTTGGAAAATATACTCTTCGGCTCCCCTTCCAGGAGCACTGTCTTTGTATCTTTTCCCTCCACCGCAATGCGCTGTACCGTCGTATTTACATGCAGGACCCTCCTGTCCAGGTCTATGTCTCTCCACTTTAGAGAACAGATCTCCCCCAAGCGCAGTCCGGTAAAGATGCAGACCACGATCCCCAGTTTATATTCATCCATCCTGTCATAAAGACATCGCAGCAATCTCGTCTGCTCAGAAAGATCCAGGATCCCTACCGGCCTGGAATGTTTTTTCTTCCTGGGGAATACATATTGAGATATGATACAGTTATGATGCAAAGCCGCATAGTCAAAGATCTGGTTCAACACACAGGCAATGCTCTTTTGCAGGCTATCCGACAGGACTTCCTGCTCTTTGTTCCAAACGACCCCATCCCAGATCCTGCTGTCTGATCCTGATAATATGACCTTTCCCACTTTCTCCCGGATATGTTTTTCATAGACAGTGCGGTATTTTATATAGGTCGCATATTTTTTTTCGGCGCTGACTATCGAAAGCCATTCCTCTGCCACGGTATCGAGATAGAGTGTTCTCCTCTCATGCTCCACTTCCTGGGCTGTTTTCGCAGATTGCTTTGCGGCAGATAATCTTTCTTTGACTTCTCCATAGGTCTTCGCATATACAGAGTGTACCGAACTCTGTCCAGTCTGCGGGTCCTGTGTATAGTACCGTCCCTCCCATCGGCCATCTTTCCTCTTTCTTATGTTTTCTCCACGCCTTGACATTTTTTCGTTCCCTCCTGACCATTTTTCTGACCCTTAATAGAAAAGGATCTGCGATCTTCAAGCAAAATCTGTAAAAAGATACATTGTATTTTTTTAGTGATTGACAAACGCTGCTGTTGAAAGTATAATGATTTACGGAGAAAAAACGGATATCCACGAAAAATTGTTGGATTTTGAGCTAAAAAAATTTCGCAGATTATGTGAATCTGCGAAATTTTTTGTTCTCCAAAAGATAAAAAGATCAGACAGAAAAATAAAGTGTGCAGGTCAGAGATTGATAAATCTGACCGCACACTTTATTTTTATATCGAGAAATGTATTTAGATCAGGCCGTACCAGATGAACTCACACCCCGGACAAAGAAAATGCCCGTATGATACATACAAAGACAGGAGAAAACTTGTGTCCCTGTCTTTGCATATCTATATTTAACCCATCTTATAAAAGATCCAACACCAATTCCAGCGCAAACACAGCCGCGCACGCCGCCGTCGACACCTGGAACAGGCTTTTCCCACGGTACGCCAAGAACGCCGCCACGATAAGCGCCGCCGCCCCAGACCAGATCGAAGAGGTGGCCGTGAGTATGGCGGGAAAAGTCATCACAGAGAGCGTCACATAGGGGACATAATACAAAAACGACCTTATATATGTATTCTTGATCTCTTTTCTGATCAGAGTCAGCGGCAGCATGCGGATCAAGTATGTCACACCCGCCATCACTAAGATATACAGATAGACCGAACGCTCCATCACGCCTCCCCTCCTTCCCGCTCATCCCCCACCGGAAACAGGAACGCCGCCGCCCCGGCGATCAAAGCCGTCAATATGATGACCTTAAATCCCGATGACACCCCCTCGAACACCGGTATGACAGAAAACAAAAAACTTGCCGCCATGGAGACGATCACCACCCCGGCCAAGACTCTGCTGCCCCGGGACGGCGGTATGACGATCGCCAGGAACATCCCATACAAGGCCACACTGAGGGCACTCAGGAGCCGCCCTGGGAGCAGACCGCCGGATATCGCCCCCAAAAGCGTCCCAAGCGTCCACCCCGGGACGGCAACACAGATCAGCCCATAGGCATAAAACGGGCTCAAAGTCCCCTCCCGGCAGGCAGATACCCCAAAGACCTCATCCGTGACCCCGTAAGAGATCAAAAACCGATGGAAAAAAGGCATGTCCGCCCCCATTTTCTGAGAGAGCGAACAGGACATCAGACAGTATCTGAGATTGATGATCAGCTGCACGGCCGCCATCTCCACAAAAGACGCGCCGTTTTGGATCACCCCCAGTGCGGCAAACTGCCCCGCGCTCGTCAGATTCGTAAGCGACATGATCACCGCCGCCAGCGTATGGATCCCGGCCTTCTTCGCCATGATCCCAAATGTAAAGGAGACCGCCAAGTAACCCAGCCCGATCGGGACTCCGTCTTTCAAACCGTATCGAAATTGCTGTATCTTATCCTCCATAGTTCCTCCCAGATCTCCAAACTGACATGTCTGCCCGCGCAGACATCACCACAAACAGAAACCGAAATCTATTTTACTACGACAGATAAGAAATAACAATATAAATCGTTTAAAAAACACAAGTGGTCCCATGACAGATCCTCTTCAACCCCAAAAGACTGGCCGCCCCCGCCACCGTCGTTCCATAGAACAACACCTCTTTATCCAGATCCATATAATCTGAGATCGTGGCGTTTGAGAGGGCGCTCCCGGTACACAGGACAAGCTCCGCCCAGTTTAAGACTGTATCCGCGTACTCCCGGATGCCGTCGCGTATCCGGACGCCGGCTCCCGATCGATATGGGCAGCGGCCTGCCGCATGATCTTGTCATTTACGCCCACTCATATTTCGTTCTTGCCTTCCACGGGATCAATCCATCCCTCATCAATCGTCCCAAAACAATATACTCCCTAACCTTCTGCGATCCTGCAAATACTTCTATTCCGTGAGATGTTTTATACTGTCCAGACTGGACAAATTCTCTGTATGCTTTTGGATCGATCAAAAAATCGCCTGCCATACGGTCTGCCTTCGCCTCAGCCTCTCCCGATACAGAATCAAAATCCACAAAATCACTCTTTGTATCTCCGTTCAATATATGAGATATCTCATGAAATAGTGTGAACCAAAAAATATCTGCAAACTTTTGTCTTAATGTCATACAAAGGATCATAGAACCATCCTCCAACTTCTTTATAAATCCCTGGACTGGCGCACCTTTGAAATTGGGAACAATCCTAAACGCAATACCACACGCAGCAAAAATACTGGTTAACTTCTTTTGGATCTGATCTCCTCTCATAAACATAACCTTTTTGATCTCTGGGATTTTTTCACGAAGTCTACTTATATCCATTTCATCAGCTCTTTGTATATCTTTTGTAAGCAATTCACACATTCTCTGCCATGCAAATAAAACATATGGGTCTACTGTATTGTTCTTATTTTGTGCCCTATATGCAGCTGCATAACTCATTTTAGGCGTATCGAGCAGGTTACTCATCCCAAAGATCATTCTAAGATCCAGCACAATAGATGCAAGATCCGCCTCTGTATCAATCCAATTAAGCGCTGTCCAGTATTCCAAAACTTCTTTTAAATTCCTTAAGACGTCTATTTCCTGCTGTGAAATATCATTCAATTCCTCAAACTCAAGAAGTTCCCGGTCGTAATGAGCCTGAAGATCCATCCAAAAAGATGTCTCTATACCCAGTGCATATTCCAACTTCTTCGCAAATGTTGCTGAGATCCCCTTTTTTCCATGGATCACTGTACTTACATGCTTCTCCGTCACTCCCGTGCGGATAGCCAATTCTCTCTGCGACATATCTCTGTCTTCCAGGACTTCTGATAATGTTTCCCCCGGGTGGATAATAAACTCACGGGATAATCCAACTGTATTTTGTTCCTTTGCCATGATGATCAATCACCCCTTCGATTATTAATGTATCACACTTTTTAAGACTCTCGGCACATCTGTCTTTCGACTTAGGTTTTACTATCAATCGATAATTAGCCCAAACTCGCAAAGAATATGACTCTTTCCAATCTCCTTCCAATGATTCCATTTTTCCTATGCCAGACAACTGCAGGGCAGAAAATGACGAAAATGAAATGATCTGATTATATCTTTTCTTTACGGACTTTGTCAGATCAGCACCTATAGTCTTCTTCATCAATCCCTTTGACCCTTGTACATCATTCAGATCATCAAATAGCTCTTTGACTTTTTCATCTTCAAATTCAATGTACAGAACAGAATCACCCCTTCTCAATTACTTACCTAAAAGGTAATTTTATTATATCATATTTAAATCAATTGTCAACGTTATGATATATTCCCGATCTCGTTTTTGTTTGCCGAATTGAATAGTCCCTCGCAAACAAAGATTTTTTTCATAAAATATCTACTGAATCACTGCCCCACCTGCGGATCAAGAACCCGGATTGCAATACTCAGTGTTATAAAGTTACAATATAAGTGGATCGATCCCATAAATCCTTGACACTCAAATATTGGGGATATTATATGGAAGAAGATCTAAATGGGTCGAAAAAGAAATGTATAAAGATGAAAGAGTGGTGTCGGGGGCTCATCTCCGACACCACTCTTGATCTACAATCTGAGAAGATGCGCGTGCACACGGATATGTAGATCCCGCTAAGCGGCCGTGCGCGGCGCAGATGGCGATGATCGATCACCGTCCATATGAATACCGTTTATCTCTTACAGAAAATGATCATTTTGTTACCTGTTTGGCTTTCAATCCTGCATTTTTAAGCATCTTCCTGTATTTTGTCAACTGTTTGGATGGTACTTTCACCTTCAGATCGGATCTCGTACCTTTGAATGCCTTATCTTCTACGGATCTGAGCTTTGTTGACTTGATCGTTACCTTGCTGAGTTTTTCGCATCCGTTAAACGCATTCTTTCTGATCCTCGTCAGGTCAGATCTGGATGTCCCGCCGATGTTGACCGTCTTCAGATTCGTGCAGCCGGCAAATGCTCCCGATCCGATCTTCTTTATACTGTCCGGTATGGTGACCGTCCTCTTTAAGCTGGTACATCCCTTGAATGCGCCTGACCTGATCGTGGTTACGTTTTTGCCGATGTTGACTGTCTTCAGATTCGTGCAGCCGGCAAATGCGTTTGCTTTTATATGTTTTACATTGTCTCCGATGGTCAGGTTCTTCAGCTTCTTGTTGTCCTTCATCGCATTTGGTGCAATGGAGGTCACTTTATACTCCACGCCGTCTGTGCCAGTGACTGTATTGACCGTCATTTTCGATGAAGTGGATCTTATCTTTTTCAGCTCTACTTCTTTGCCAGACTTTGTCACTTGATAAGTCACTTTACTGCTTGTAAAAGTTTTGCCCTCTTCTAAACTTGGACTGGATGTCGGCAGTGGGCTCGGGCTTTCGCTCGGACTTGGGACCGGACTTACACTCGGGACCGGTGTCGGACTTCCGCTCGGAACCGATGTCGGGCTTGGGCTTCCGCTCGGACTTGGGGCCGGGCTTTCACTCGGAGCCGGTGTCGAACTTCCGCTTGGAGTCGATGTCGGGCTCGGGCTTCCGCTTGGAGTCGATGTCGGACTCGGACTTCCGCTTGGAGTCGATGTCGGACTCGGGCTTTCGCTTGGAGCCGATGTCGGACTCGGGCTTCCGCTCGGACTTGGGGCCGGACTTTCACTCGGGGCCGGTGTCGGGCTTCCGCTTGGAGTCGATGTCGGACTCGGGCTTCCGCTCGGACTTGGGGCCGGGCTTTCACTTGGATCCGGTATTGGACTTGGGCTTACACTCGGACTTGGATCCGGTGTCACACTTTCGCTCGGGACTGGGCTTACACTTGGGCTCGGGCTCGGTTTGTATTCATAATGTACAGTCGCCTTTTGCACTGCCGCTGCCGTATCACCTATTTTACTCACGCTTTTCCACTGTGCTTCAGTGCCGGTAAAATATATATCCTTCAGAGGGCAAGCTGAGAATGCAGCTATTCCTATCGTCGTTACACTGTCTGGGATCACGACCGTGGTGAAACCGGAACAGGAAGCGAATGCTGATCCTCCGATACTTTCCGCGCCTTGCGGGATTTCCACCCCTGGAAGCATCAGGCAATTCTGGAACATACCCTCACCAATACGATCTATTCTTTGGGGCAGTGTTACACTCATCAAATAATAGCATCGTGTAAACATATTGTCGCCCATCTTTACTATATTACTGCCGGGCGCAAACGTCGCGCTTGTCATCTCCGTACAATCCGTAAATACGCCGGCACCCACTTCCCCAATACTGGCAGGCAAAGCTATAGATGTAAGACTTGTACAACCACGGAAGGCATTTTGGACGATCGTCTCCAACCCTTCGGAAACAGTCACCGAACTAAGATTCTGACATTCACGGAAAGCACTGTCGTCAATTGTCTTCACGCTGGAGGGGATGGTCACGGAAATGATTGAAGAAGCGCGGAAAGCACTGTTGCCGATCGTTGTCACACTGGAGGGAATCTCTGCACTGAGGACTCCAGAATTCCAAAAAGCGCAGGCGCCGATACTGGTGACGCCATCCTCGATAACGACTTTCCGGATCTGACTGCTTTTATCGTTCCACGGCTGGTCTCCGGCACTGCTAAGATCCAGCATCGCTCCTGTGCCGGAGATGGTCAGCGTACCCGCCTTCGTCAGTTTCCAAGTGAGCTGGTCTAAATTTCCCTTCCCAATTATCTCGTTGGCGGTGGGATCATCCGGTGCTACATAGCCTTCCGGGTAACGGGTGATATAATGGCTGGTATTTGACATCACCTCTTCCTTGGATATTGTCCGCCCCCAATGGACTACCTTGCCGCTGTTCCCTTCGGCAACGACCACGCCTACCTTACTCACCTCAAGAACGATCACAGTATGGGTGTCATTGTTCATCCGCAGGATATCACCAACTTTTATATCCTCGTATGTAAATCCATTTGTTGCGTACATCCTGTTTGGCAGAAAGCCAAAGGCTTTATCGCTGAGCATAAAAGCAAATGCCACACAGCCCGTGCTGCTAATCTTCACCCCGCCAACGAGTCCGCCCTGCCAATGGTAAACGTTTGTGCCTGTAACAGGATTAGAGTCATCGGTCCAGGACACGCCTTCTGCATACTTGGGATCGTCCTTCAGTGCAATCATGGCCTCATAGACTTCCGTCGGGGTAGGGATCGTATCGGCAGTACTCGAAATGCCTATGGACCTCTCCGTAGGACCAGCCCCTTCTCCATCCACTTCCAAGATCTCATCATCACTGTTGACTGTCCCATCTGCTTCTGTGCGGATATCCTCCTGCTGCTGAGGATCTTCCCGACTTGCGTGTATCACTGACTGGGAAGAAATGCACAGACACAGTGCTAAAGAAACTGAAAGAAATCTCTGTTTCAATTTTACAACCTCCTTTTTTTATTTGGAGAGGATTTTGAGCCGCTACCCCCCCCTTAATATATTATTAATATTTTACTTTGTCAACGAAATAAATCATTGCTTGGTCCAAAAATCCCCATTTTTTCTAAGAGCAAAAAGAGAACGCCTCATTTAGCGTCCTCTTTTCTATCATCTCTTCTTATTGTACAGACAGATTCGTATACCCCATCAGGCTCTCATCCACAGCCCTGGCCGCTTCCCGGCCTTCGCGGATGGCCCACACCACCAGCGACTGGCCCCGGTGCATATCCCCGGCCACGAACACTTTCGGCACACTGGTCTCATACCTTCCCGGCTCCGTAGCCACATTCGTGCGCCCGTCCAGGCCCACATGGAAGGCTTTTGCCACATAGTCCTGGCATCCCAGGAATCCGGCCGCGATCAGCACCACATCTGCGTCCATCACCTGCTCGGACCCTTTCACCGACACCATGCTGACCCGTCCCGTGTCCCCGTCCTTCTTCGCCTCCAGCTTCACCGTCTTCACCTGACACAGTCCGCCGTTTTTATCTTTCACAAACTCCGTGACCGTAGTCTGGTAGACCCGTGGATCCTTGCCAAACAGGGCGATGGCCTCCTCCTGGCCGTAATCCGTCTTGCAGACCCGGGGCCACTGCGGCCAGGGATTGTCGTCGGCCCGGGTATCCGGGGCCTTTGGCATCATCTCGATCTGAACGACACTCTTTGCCCCCAGGCGGATGGCGGTCCCGGTACAGTCGTTGCCCGTATCGCCGCCGCCGATGACCACCACTTTTTTCCCCTTGACCGCTATGTATTTCTGATCCTGGAGATCCGAATCCAGCAGACTCTTCGTGACAGACTTTAAGAAATCCACGGCAAAATAGATCCCCTTCGCATCCCTTCCCGGCAGTTTCAGATCCCGGGGTTCAGACGCGCCGCAGGCCAGGACGACCCGGTCATATTCCTTGAGGAGCACGGCCGCTTTGGGGTTCTTTCCCACATCCGCATCAACGACGAACTTCACGCCCTCCTCTTCCATGACCTGGATCTTCCGATCGATCACCTGTTTTTCCAGTTTCATATTCGGGATGCCGTAGCGGAGCAGCCCCCCGATCCGGTCGTCGCGCTCGAACACGGTCACCTCATGGCCCCGCTTATTGAGCTGGTCCGCCGCCGCCAGCCCGGAGGGGCCGCTGCCCACGATGGCGACTTTTTTCCCGGTGCGCACTTTGGGCGGATGGGCCGCCGCGTAGCCCCGTTCATAGGCCGTCTCGATCACCGCGTACTCGTTCTCCTTTGTGGAGACCGGGTCGCCGTTTAGGTTGCAGATACAGGCGGCTTCGCAGAGGGCCGGGCAGACCCGGGAGGTAAATTCCGGGAAATTGTTCGTCTTTTTCAGACGCTGGTACGCCTGTTCCCAGTTCTCATGGTAGACGGCGTCGTTCCACTCCGGTATCAGATTATGCAGCGGACAGCCCGAGGCCATCCCCCCGATCATCATCCCGGACTGACAAAACGGCACGCCGCAGGACATGCACCTTGCGCCCTGTATCTTCTGCTCCTCCAGAGAGAGATGGGCATGGAATTCCTGAAAATGTTTGATCCTCGCTCTCGGCTCTTCCGCCGCGCTGACCACGCGCTGGTATTCTAAAAATCCCGTCGGTTTTCCCACTTTTTATCCCTCCTCTTCCTGCTTGTTTGCATAAAACGCTTCGATCTGTGCCTGCTGGGAACTCAAACCTTTTTCCTCCATCTTCACGATGGCTGAGAGCATCCGGTTGTAATCATTGGGGATGATCTTCTTAAATTTGGGCAGATACTCCTCGAAACGATCCAGCACTTGTTTTCCTTTCACAGAATTGGTATAAGCCGCATGCTCCTGGATCATGGTCTTTAACTCCTGCACGTCGTATTTGGACGTCACCTTCTCGATGGAGACCATGGCTTTGTTTGTCTTGGTATACAGGTCGTTTCGTTCATCCAGCACATAGGCGATCCCGCCGCTCATGCCCGCGGCAAAATTTTTACCCACATTTCCTAGGATCACCACACGGCCCCCGGTCATATACTCACAGCCGTGGTCGCCCACGCCCTCCACCACAGCCATCGCGCCGGAGTTGCGCACGCAGAACCGCTCGCCGGCCACGCCGTTGATGTAGGCTTTTCCGCTGGTCGCCCCGTAGAGGACCACGTTGCCCACGATGATGTTTTCATCCTGGCGGAAACGGCTCCCCCTGGGCGGATAGACCACCAATTTGCCGCCGGATAATCCTTTTCCAAAATAATCGTTGCTGTCGCCCACCAGCTCCAGGGTCAGCCCCTTGGGGATGAATGCCCCGAAGCTCTGGCCTCCGGCCCCATGGCATTTCACCGTAAATGTATCTTCTTCCAATGTATCGCCATAGCGTTTCGTGATCTCTGCCCCGAACATGGTCCCAAAGGTCCGGTCCGTATTGCCCACATCCAGCTCCACACTGCGCTTCTGGCCATTCTCCAGCGCGTCCTTGAATTTTTTCAGCAGGATCGTCCGGTCCGCCTTTTGATCCAGCTCAAAATCATAGACCTGTTTCGGGTCGAAGACAACCTTCTGTTTGGCGGCCGCGTAGGGATTGGACAGGATGTTGTCCAGATCCACTTTCTTTGCCTTCTCCGCCTGGATATCCGTCCGGGCGCATAAAAAATCCGTCCTGCCCACCAGCTCATCCACCGTGCGCACGCCCAGTCTCGCCATGTATTCCCGCAGTTCCTCCGCGATAAAACGCATGAAATTGACCACGTACTCCGGTTTCCCGCGGAAACGCTTGCGCAGTTCAGGATTCTGGGTGGCCACGCCCACCGGACAGGTGTCCAGGTTGCAGACGCGCATCATCACACAGCCCATGGTGATCAGCGGCGCTGTGGCAAAACCAAACTCCTCCGCGCCCAGCATGGCGGCTATGGCCACATGCTTTCCAGTCATCAATTTTCCATCCGTCTCGATGCGTACTTTGTTGCGCAGTCCGTTCATGATCAGGGTCTGATGAGTCTCCGAGAGCCCCAGTTCCCAGGGAAGGCCCGCATTGTAGATAGAGCTGCCCGGCGCGGCCCCGGTGCCGCCGTCGTACCCGGAGATCAAGATCACCTGCGCCCCGGCTTTCGCCACACCGGCGGCCACAGTCCCCACGCCTGCCTCCGCCACCAGTTTGACCGAGATCGTCGCATCGGGATTAGCGTTTTTTAGATCATAGATCAGCTGCGCCAGATCCTCGATGGAGTAGATGTCGTGATGGGGCGGCGGTGAGATCAGGCTGACCCCAGGCGTGGAATGCCGGGTCGTCGCGATCCACGGATACACTTTCCCTCCTGGAAGATGACCGCCCTCTCCCGGTTTTGCCCCCTGGGCCATCTTGATCTGGATCTCCTGGGCGCTGACCAGATACCTGGACGTGACGCCGAAACGCCCGGAAGCCACCTGCTTGATCGCTGAACAGCGGTTCTGTCCGTCTGGACCCACCGTGAGCCGATCCAGGCTCTCGCCGCCCTCCCCGGTGTTGGATCTCCCATGGATCCGGTTCATGGCGATGGCCAGCGTCTCATGGGCCTCCTGGGAGATGGAACCGTAGGACATGGCCCCGGTCTTGAACCGACGCACGATGGAGTCCACGCTCTCCACTTCCTCCAGCGGGATCCCCTGTTTCGGATATCGCAGCTCCATCAGATCCCGGAGCAGACTCTGCTCCTCCTCCGCCTCCAAGAGTTTCGTGTATTCCTTGAACATCTTGTAATCGCCCTGTTTCGTGGACTCCTGGAGGAGATGGATGGTCTGGGGGTTGTACAGATGGCGTTCCCCGCCGCTCCTCATCTTATGCCGCCCCATGCTGTCCAAAGACAGATCCGTCTCCAACCCCAGGGTGTCAAAAGCCGCCGCGTGGAGCTGATCCGCCTCCCGCTCAATGTCCTCCAGCGTGATGCCCCCGATCCGGCTGACCGTGTTGGTAAAATATTTATCCACCACATCCTTCGCGATCCCCACCGCCTCGAAGATCTGGGAACCGCTGTACGACTGGATCGTAGAGATCCCCATCTTGGACGCGATCTTCACGATCCCATGGAGGATCGCGTTGTTGTAATCTTCCACAGCCGCATAGGGGTCTTTATCCAAGATCCCCGTGTCGATCAGTTCATAGATCGTATCCTGTGCCAGATAAGGATTGACCGCGCAGGCCCCATACCCCAATAAAGTGGCAAAGTGATGTACTTCCCGGGGTTCCCCAGATTCCAGGATGATCGCCAGGGAGGTCCTCTTCTTCGTCTTCACCAGATGCTGGTGCACCGCCGAAACGGCTAGAAGGGACGGGATCGCCACATGGTTTTCATCCACACCCCGGTCCGAGAGGATCAAAACTTTCGCCCCGTTCCTGTGCGCCCGGTCCACCTCCACGAACAGACGGTCGATCGCTTTTTCCAGGCTGGTATTCTTGTAAAATAAGATCGGGATCGTCTCGATCTTGAACTCCCTACGCTTCATATTCTTGATCTTCAAGAGATCCGTGTTGGTGAGGATCGGATTTTCTACCTTCAAGACCGTACAGTTTTCCGGCTTTTCCTCCAGAAGGTTCCCATCCTCACCCACATACACCGTGGTGGACGTGACGATCTCCTCCCGGATCGCATCCAGGGGCGGGTTGGTCACCTGGGCAAACTGCTGTTTAAAATAGTCGAACAGGGGGTTATGCCCTTTTGACAGGACCGGGATCGGTGTGTCCGCACCCATGGCCGCGATCCCCTCACTGCCGGTGGCCGCCATGTGCAGGATGGACGTCCGGCAGTCCTCGTACGCGTAGCCAAAAGATTTCTGCAGCCTTGCCCGTTCCTCCGACGTATAAGAAGGCACCCTTTTATTGGGGATCCTCAGTTCCTTGAGCGTCACCAGATGACTGTCCAGCCATTCCCCGTAGGGCTGCTTGCCCGCATAGTATTCTTTCACCTCATCATCGGAGATCATCTTGCCCTGGACTGTATCCACCAGCAGCATCTTGCCCGGATGGAGCCGTTCCTTTTCTATGATCTTCGACGGGTCGATGTCCAGGACCCCCACCTCCGAGGACAAGATCACATAGCCGTCCGAGGTCACATAGTACCTGGAAGGCCGAAGCCCGTTGCGGTCCAGCACCGCACCCATGATATCCCCGTCGCTGAATAAGATCGAGGCCGGGCCGTCCCAAGGTTCCATCATCGTCGCATAGTATTGATAGAAATCTTTCTTCTTCTGGCTCATGGTCTTATTGTTCGCCCACGGTTCCGGTATGGTGATCATGACCGCCAACGGCAGGGGCATGCCGCTCATGACCAAAAACTCCAGGGTGTTATCCAGCATGGCAGAGTCCGACCCCGTCGCATTCACCACCGGGAGCACTTTATACAGGTCGTCCCCCAGTGCGCCGTTATCCATGGTCTCCTCCCGGGCCAGCATCTTATCCCCGTTGCCCCGGATCGTGTTGATCTCGCCGTTGTGTACGATGAAACGGTTGGGATGCGCCCGCTCCCAGCTGGGGTTGGTGTTGGTGCTGAACCGGGAATGGACCATGGCGATGGCCGACTCATAGTCCTCGCTCTGCAGATCCTTGTAAAACGTGCGCAGCTGCCCCACCAGGAACATCCCCTTATAGGCGATCGTCCGACTGGATAAGGACGACACATATGTATCATCATTGCTCTGCTCAAAGATGCGGCGGACAATGTAGAGCTGCCGGTCAAACGCCAGCCCCCGGGCCGATCCCCTGGGCCGCTTGATGAAACCCTGCATGATATAGGGCATACAGGCCACCGCCCGATGTCCCAGCACCCCCGGCGCTGTGGGTACATCCCTCCATCCCAGAAATTCCAGACCCTCTTTCTCCACGATCACTTCAAACATCTTTTTGGCCTGGTTGCGTTTCAGCTCATCCTGCGGAAAAAAGAACATCCCCACGCCGTAATCTCTCTCTTCACCCAAAAAAATGCCGATGGATCGACAGACTCTTGAAAAAAACTTGTGCGAGATCTGCAATAGGATCCCCACTCCGTCTCCTGTCTTTCCTTCGGCATCTTTGCCAGCCCTATGCTCCAGGTTCTCAACGATCTTCAATGCGTTGGCCACCGTCCCATGGGTCTTTATCCCTTTTATATTTACTACCGCACCGATCCCGCAGTTGTCATGCTCGAACCGGGCGTCGTATAACGTTTTCTCCATTTAAGAAAACCATCCTTTCTATACCTGCCTCTCTTGCTCGTGGTCACTATAGATACTATAAACCATTTTTGCCCGGTTGTAAATATCCTTTTTTCTTTATATTGTCAGATAATCTGATTTTTATATTATTATTTATATTTTATCTGATAATAATGCCAAATATTCTCTTTTATCTCCATTTCACACATCTCCCGTATACCAATGCAGGTTTAAAAAGACATAAAAAAGTCCATTGAAACACCTCACATTTTTAAATTTTCTTAATTGTATATACATCTTTTCAAAAAGAAAACAGGTCACAACCGCCAGTCTGACCAGCAGCCGTGACCCGATCACCATATAGGCTATTTTTTTATCTCATCAAGCTCCGTCAGGTTTACACCCAGACTGTTTAGTAATACTTTCAGGGAAATGTATTTCTTTTTTAATCTGGCATATGTTTCCGTGGCGTACTCTTTTTTGACAATGACATATACTCCTGTATCTCCCTGAAATCCTCAATACCCCGTTGCAGGATCTCACCATTGTCCATTTCCGATACCTCCATATCCATTCACCACCTTCTCTCCATGACCATCATCAGTTATGGTCATTATAGCGGTAAAACCCGGCCATGCAAAGCTTTATAGATCCATGGCTTTATAGATCACGGCTTTCTGCAAAAAGCAACGATGGAGGACACTAAGATCACCATCTCCACCCCCATGACCAACAGCAGTATATACCCGAGCTGGGGCGTTGCACCGCCTGCCGCCAGCTGGGTCAGGATCACGGACCAGCAATTGGCTCCTATATGGAGCAGTATCGGTGCCCACAGACTGCGCAGCCGGTAATAACAGTAGGCAAAACACGCGCCCAAGATACCCGCATACAAAAACTGCAGCACATTCCCATGGTAGATGCCGAAGAAAAAAGCAGAGATCCCGATCGCCCATCCCACGCGCATATCATCCAGGAGCCGCCGGAAGATCAGTCCGCGGAAGATCAGTTCCTCCGCGATCGGAGCCACCAGCCCTACCCAGAACAACATGGCCAAAAGGTTTTGATCCGCGAAGACCCGCTCCGACAATTCCCCATACCCTGGGAACAGGCGCGCGATCTGCAGCATGGACAGCAGCATATTCGCCATATGACAGACAGACATGCCCAAGAGCAGCATCCACACCACCTCTGCCGGACGCATCCGCCGCTTGAACCGGCCGCCCCGGTAATAACCGCCCTTCTTTTCATCCAGTCTCATCAGCCACAGGGCGATGGGCATTATCACCAGCCCTGTGATGCCTGTGGCCGCCAGGCTGTATCTTTCCACCTGGCCCAGACCCTGCCCCGTCAGGAGCAGGAATATGATCAATGCCTGCCCCACCACATAGCCGGCCACAAAATGGATCCCTGCCGGGTAAAGCACCCTCCACACTTTGCGGAGCCAACCCCGCCGCTGCAGAGGGTTTACGGAAAAAAACGCTCCAGCCCTCCCACAGTGGGCGCGATCATCACCGGCCCCGCCTGTTCCAATTCTTCCATGCTCCCATATCCGTAAGCCACCGCCACGCAGTCGATCCCCACTTCCCTGGCCCCCAGGATATCATGCCTGCGGTCGCCCACCATCGCCACCTGCTCCAGCTGATCTTCCATCCGCAGTTTTCTGATGGCCTCCCGGATCACATCGCCTTTGGTGACCCGGGAGCCATCCATCTGGCTGCCCTCGATCACTGTGAAAAAGGATGTGAGCTGGAAATATTCCAATATCTGCCGTACATACACGATCGGCTTGGAAGAAGCCACCCCGAGGATGTAACCCCGCCCCTTCAGCTCCTGTAAAAGCTCCCTGATCCCCTCATAGGGCCTGTTCTCATAGATCCCCTGCCGGGTATACCTCTCACGGTAATACACCACCGCCTGTCCGGCCGACGCCTGGTCCATCCCGTAGGCTTCCATAAACTGATCCAACAGGGGCGGACCGATAAAAGCCTCCAGTTTATGCAGATCCGTTTCTTCTATCCCAAGCCGATGCAGTGCATATTGGACACTTTTCGTGATCCCCTCCGCCGAAGCCGTCAAGGTCCCATCCAGATCAAATAAAATAGCACGGTACATTCTCTTTTGCTCCTCTCCTGAAAACGTCGTTCCTGGAAATTATAGCATAGCCGGGCCCACACCGCAAGAAAAGTACCAGGGTTCCATGGTAAACATCTGCCCGTCGCCGAGGAGGACCAAGAGTTCCATGCAGTTCATCCCTTTTTGTAAAAGAGGATCTACAGGCAGCAGGCAGCCGCCCTCCCACCGGTACGCACACTCCCTGCGGTTGACCGTGCAGGACAGCACGCAGACCGCCTCTTCGCCTTCAAGACGGACGGCAAGGGAGCCTATATCTGAGAGCCGCGTAAGATCTTCATGGATAAAACGGATCTTCTGCTGTGCCTTTTCTCCTGCCTTGGCCTTCCTCTTATTTTTTTCTCTTTTATTTACATCTATTTTATCTACCTCCTTGTCATCATCTTCTTTTTTATCCCCGTTCTCTTTTTCCCCTTTTTCCGGTCCATCCTGCCTGTCCTGCTCTGGATATGCCGACTGCGCCTGGCTCTCCTGGATCATTTCAGCCATTTCCTCTCTGCCCTCTTCCTGTATGACCGGCTCCTCTTGGATCATATCAAAAAAAGGATCCGTACTTTCTCCTGGCGATCCGGTTTCCGCTTGGGGAAGCATCCGTCTATCTGTCTCCTGCTCCGGCACGCTTTCTTCCCCCGGAAATGTTTCCCACGACTCAGCCTGGGGTATGGGAGTCCCAGTCTGTACCGCAGGCACATCTTCTTCTCTCTGCCCTTCTCCGGCCGGCAACGACGGGATCGGCTCCGTTTTTTCATCGCCGCTCTGGTCCGTCTGTATCCCGACATCCCCGCCCGCCCCCACTTCGATCTGGAATCCACCCATATCTATCGGGGCCGCCCACACCTGCAATGTGCTGACCAGGCCGATGACCGACAGGCTGATCCGCAGCCCTATTTTTTTCATATTTTTCATATCATCCCTCCAGCTCCTCCATATATCTTGTCCATACCTGATAATTATACCCTTCCTTGTCTGTGGCCATCTGCTCTGCTCTCTCATATAAATCCCGCTGCCTCTCCTTAGAGGCTCCTGTCTCCGCCAGCAGACAACCGTAACTGCCATAACACTCCCCGGAATCCGGATAAGATGCAAGGATCTTCAGATATACCTCTTCCGCTTTTTCTGTCTCCCCGTTCTTCCAATAGCTCCAGGCCAGCAGCAGGCCGCTGCGCAGTTTCCAGTCCCGCTGCGTCTCTTTTTGATAAAATCCTTCCAGCTCCTCTGTCACCTCGCTGAACCTCTGTTGCCGGGCAGCGCCCTCCGGCAGCCCTACAGCTTGCCCCAATCTTTCTGCTATTTTTCCCAAGCACTCCCCGTTTTCCTCTGTCTTTTCCACATTTTCTGAAACCTCATTCCCCATTGCGGATACACTGCCCGCCTGTATCTCTTGGATCTTCCTTACCCCCTTTTCCCTATTCCCCGTCAAATATCCGGCCGTCGCACATATGACCAGGGCGCTGACTGATAAAAAGAGCAGACAGCGGTTCTCCCGCTTCCTTTTCATCCTCTTCAAACATTTTTCCAGTTCCTGTACTTTCTGATACCGCTTCTTCGGTGACCGCTGGCAGCATTTATCCATGATCCGCCTCCAATCCCTGCTGACAGGGTCCCCCAAAAGGGACTGCCAGGTCTTCCCAAAAGAATAAATATCTGAACGGCAGGTCGCGATCCCCTCCGCCTGTTCCGGCGCCATATAGACCGGCGTCCCTTCACAGATCCCCCTATACCGCTTCGCCCCGGCCCCAAAATCCACAAGGAACAGCTTCCCTTCATGGGTCAGGATCAGATTTTCCGGCTTTAAATCCCCGTAGATATAAGGCGGTTTTAAGCTGTGCAGGTAGGACAGTACCTGGCACAGGTCGATGGCCAGATCCAGCAGTCTGTTCCTGGACAGGGCTTTGGATCTTTGCAGTTCTGAAAGGTTCCTGCCGGATATATAGTCCATGACCAGCCAGATCTTCCCCTGTTCTTTTAGACAGTCGACGATCCGGGGGATCATGGAGTGTTCAAAGGATTTCAGGACAGATGCCTCCCGTCCGTCTTCCTCCTCTAGGACTTTCACCGCCCACTGCTTCCCCAGGCGCAGATCCCTGGCCAGATAGACGCTGCCGCTGCCCCCCTGCCCGATCTTTTTCAAAAGGACATACTTATCCCCTATCACTTTTCCGATCAAATGACTACCCTATGCCTTTCTCTTTTCCAAAACAACAGCGATGGAAATGTCCCGCCTGAACAGACGTTCCAAGATCTTGGTGTACAGTATAACTTTTTTGTCCTCTTTTGGCAAATAAATTTTTTATAAAACTGTTCCTGATCTTTTTACTTGTTTTTTCTCCCTGTATGTGCTATATATGGAATTACCATTTTTTTGAGGAGGCAAGGCAGGATGGAAACTGCACACAAGAATCAGATCATCGAAGGCGTGATCTGGAAACAGCTTTTGATCTTCTTTTTCCCCATTGTCCTGGGGACATTTTTCCAGCAGCTCTATAATACGGTGGACACGGTCATCGTCGGCCGCTTTGTGGGCAAGGAGGCGCTGGCCAGTGTGGGCGGATCCGCTGGCCAGCTGGTGAATCTCGTGGTAGGCTTTTTTACCGGGCTGACTTCTGGGGCCGCTGTGGTCGTCTCCCAGTTCTGGGGCGCGAAAGACAGGAAGAACATAGAGAAAAGCATCCACACCGCGTATGCCTTTTCCATCGCTGCAGGCCTGCTGATCACCGTGCTGGGGATGCTCCTGACCCCTGTATTTTTACGGTGGATGAACACGCCCGAAGGGCTGATGCCGGGTTCGATCCTGTACCTGCGCATCTATTATGGGGGCATCTTATTTACATTCATCTTCAACACGGGTTCCAGCATCCTGCGGGCGACAGGCGATTCCCGGCGGCCCCTTTACTATCTGATCGTATGCTGCATTTTAAATATCGTATTGGATATCCTCTTTGTCCTGCTCTGCGGACTGGGCATCGCAGGCGTCTCCATTGCCACAGTCCTCTCCCAGGCCGTCAGCGCCTGCCTGGTCACACGCGCTCTGACACGGGCGGACAAAGAGAGCGGACTCCGGCTCCGGCTGCAGGATCTGCATTTTGCCAGGGGGATCTTAAGATCGCAGCTTTACATAGGCGTTCCCACAGGACTGCAGAGTACCATGTACAGCATCTCCAACATCATCATCCAGGCCACGCTCAACCGGTTCGGCACGGATACGGTGGCCGCATGGGCTGCTTTTTGGAAACTCGATGCGATCTACTGGATGATCAGCAGTGCGTTTGGGATCGCGGTCACCACGTTCGTGGGACAGAATTACGGAGCGCTGAAATACCAGCGGATCAAGAAGAGTGTCTGGGTGTGCGCAGGTATGCAGGTTGTATCCTCGCTCGTCCTTTCCGTGGTCATGGTGGTCTTCCGCGCACCGCTGCTGGGTATCTTCACCACAGACAGGCAGGTTTTGGAGATTGGCTTCATGATGATCTTGATCCTGACTCCTTTTTACGCTGTCTTTACACCCGTGGAAGTCCTCTCCGGCGCGCTGCGGGGGATCGGGGACGTGATGATCCCCACGGTCATCACCATCTGCGGCGTATGCGTACTGCGCATCATCTGGGTCATGACAGCCGTCCCCCTACGGCATGAAGTGTCCACGATCATGGTGGGGTATCCGGTTACCTGGCTTCTGAGCGGCATCGCTTTCATCGTCTACTATGCCTGCCGGATGCGCGGTTTTGGTAAAAATAGATGAGATGACAGATAAAAAAGGGATCGGTAACATAAAAACACCCCCTGCAGTTCACAAAATGAACGGCAAGGGGTATATTTTACATATCTTTGCGCTTTATAGCTTTATATGATCTTTCACAGACTTCCCCACAACTCTTACGCCCTCCAGATATGTCCGGCGGTGACGGCAGACAGACCTTATGATCTTATAAAGCTGCCTGATCTTTTTTATCCTTTTTCTCAGATACTTGACTGTCTGCCTCATGGGATGTCTCCTACTCTTTTATTTTACGGCCCTCACACTCGTCACGCCCGGGATCTTTGCCAGCTCATCCAAGACTTCCTGGGACACCGGCGCTTCCACATCCACCAGGGTGTAGGCGTTCCCGCCGCGGCTCTTATTGGTCAGGTCGGCGATATTGATCCCTGCATTTCCCAGGGTGTTGGCCACCTGGCTGATCATCTTGGGGATGTTCTCATGGGTGATGGCTACACGCCCTGCGACCACGCAGATGCCCATGTTGCATTCCGGGAAGTTTACAGAGTTCTTGATGTTTCCGTTCTCCATGAAATCCCGCAGTTCTTTCACGGCCATCACGGCGCAGTTTTCTTCGGATTCCTCCGTGGAGGCTCCCAGATGGGGCGTTACCAGAGTGCCTTTGACACCGGCCACCACCGGATTTGCAAAGTCTGTCACGTATTTCTTGACTTTTCCGTTCTCCAGGGCTTCCACCAGAGCTTCCTCGTCCACCAAAAGATCGCGGGCCAGGTTCAAGATCACGACGCCGTCCTTCATCTGGCTGATGGACTCTTTGTTGATCATCTTCCTGGTGTCGTCGACAAGCGGTACGTGGATCGTGATGTAATCGCACTGGGTGTAGATCTCATCCAGGCTGCGGGCGTGATGGATGCTCCTGGAGAGATTCCAGGCCGCGTCGATGGAGATATACGGATCGTAGCCGTAGACCTCCATACCGAGATGTGTGGCAGCGTTCGCCACCAAGGCCCCGATCGCACCCAGACCGATGATACCCAGCTTCTTACCGCTGATCTCACATCCGGCGAATTCTTTTTTCTTCTTCTCCGCCACTTTGCCGATGTCTTCCAGATCCTCATTGCGCTCCACCCACTCGATGCCCCCAACGATATCACGGGAGGCCAGCAGCATACCGGCGAGCACCAGCTCCTTTACGCCATTTGCGTTGGCGCCGGGCGTGTTGAAGACCACGATCCCTTTTTCCGAGCATTTATCCAGGGGGATGTTGTTGACACCTGCCCCGGCCCGTGCGATCGCCGCAACGGACTGGGGGATCTCCATCTCCAGCATATTGGCGCTGCGCACCAGAACAGCCTGTGCACCCTCCAGCTGGTCCGCTTTCTGATAATCTTTACTGAACAGCTCCAGACCCCGCTCAGAAATGGGGTTTAAACAATGATACTGAAACATCTCTACAAATCCTCCTCTTCAAACGCATCTTCGATATTCGCTCCAGCAGGCACCATGGGGAATACTTTCAGGTCGCTGTCGATGCAGCAGTCCACCACGATGGGCCTGGGGTTTTTCAGTGCTTTTTCCAGTGCCGGGACCACCTCTTCCTTCTTTGTGATCCGGATGCCGTCCGCGCCCATGGCTTCCGCCACTTTTACAAAATCCACGCTGTCCCTGAGCACGGTGTGGGAGTAGCGTTCTTTATAAAACAGTGTCTGCCACTGGCGCACCATCCCCAGCACATGGTTATTGAGCACCAGTTCCACCAGGGGGATGTTGCAGCGTACGGCCGTTGCCAGTTCGTTCATGTTCATGCGGAAACAGCCGTCACCGGCGATGTTGACCACCGTCTTCTCCGGCATTCCCAGTTTGGCCCCGATCGCGGCCCCCAGGCCGTAGCCCATGGTGCCAAGGCCGCCGGAAGTCAAAAACCGCCGCGGCTTCGGATATTTATAAAACTGGGCTGCCCACATTTGGTGCTGCCCCACATCCGTGGTGATGACCGCCTCCCCGCCGGTGAGCTCGTAGAGTTTCTCGATCACGTAGGGACCTGTGATCTGGGTCTCGTCGTAGTGGAGCGGATATTTCTCCTGCAGGGCCTTCACCCTCTGGAGCCACTCCCCGTGTTCCTGGGGCTGCAGACGTGCATTCAATGCCTTCAGCGTCTCCTTCACATCCCCGATCACACTGGCATCTACGACCACGTTCTTGTTGACCTCGGCCCGGTCGATGTCCAGCTGCAGGATCTTAGCATTTTTTGCAAAATTCTTTGCATTGCCGGTCACACGGTCGCTGAGCCTGGAGCCGACCACGATCAACAGGTCACTCTCCGTCACCCCCAGGTTTGAGGCTTTCGTCCCGTGCATCCCCAGCATCCCTGTGTAAAATTCTTCTGTCCCGGGGAATGCACCTTTTCCCATCAGGCTGTCGCAGACCGGAGCCTGGATGGTATGGGCCAGCTGGATCAACTCTTCCTGCGCCCCGGATATGGTCACACCGCCCCCGGCAAAGATGAAGGGACGGACGGATCCCTGGATCATCTGCACGGCACGGTCTAAGTCATTTTCTGTATAGTCTGCAAACCTGGCAACGGGCTCTGGGCTTTTCGCCGTATATTCCGCTTTCGCACCGGTAACATCCTTTGTGATGTCCACCAGCACCGGACCCGGACGGCCGCTCTTTGCGATGTGGAAGGCTTTGCGCAAGGTGTCAGCCAGCACGTTCACATCTTTTACGATGTAACTGTGTTTGGTGACCGGCATCACGATCCCCGCAATATCCACCTCCTGGAAGGAATCTTTTCCCAGGAGCGGCCTGCCCACGTTGGCGGTTATAGCGACCAGGGGTACGGAATCCATGTACGCGGTGGCGATCCCGGTGACCAGGTTCGTGGCCCCCGGGCCGGATGTGGCCAGGCAGACCCCTACTTTGCCGGTGGCACGGGCATAGCCGTCCGCCGCGTGGGACGCGCCCTGTTCGTGGGAGGTCAGGACATGATGTATCTCATCTTTATACTGGTACAGGGCATCGTATATATTCAAGATCGCGCCGCCCGGATACCCAAAAACCGTATCTACCCCTTGCTCTTTGAGGCATTCGATCACTATCTCAGAACCTGTAAGCTGCATGTGTTTTCTCCTCCTGTATCAATATAGTCACTGTATTTCTAAGATGGCCCCCCGGTTGCCGGACGTGACCATAGATGCATAGCGGGCCAGGTATCCCGTCGTCACCTTGGGCTGCCTGGGCTGCCATTTCGCCTTCCGGGCTGCCAGCTCTTCTTCTGAGAGTTTAACATCCAGTTTAAGTGCAGGGATGTCGATCTGTATGATATCCCCCTCTTCCAAGAGAGCGATCGGGCCGCCGACTGCCGCCTCGGGAGACACATGCCCGATGGACGCGCCCCGGGATGCGCCGCTGAAACGCCCGTCGGTGATCAAAGCCACACTCTCGCCAAGCCCCATCCCCGCGATCGCCGAGGTGGGATTTAACATCTCCCGCATGCCCGGGCCTCCTTTCGGACCTTCATAGCGGATGACCACAACGTCGCCGGACTTGATCTTGCCGCCTAAGATGGCCTGACAAGCCTCCTCGTCGGACTCAAAGATCCTGGCCGGTCCTTCATGGACCATCATCTCGGCTACAACGGCAGAACGTTTGACCACACTGCCGTCCGGGGCCAGATTCCCGGTGAGCACGGCCAGGCCGCCCGTCTCGCTGTATGGGTTGTCGATAGGGCGGATGACCTGTGGATCTTTGTTCTCACATCCCCTGATGTTCTCCCCCACGGTCCTGCCTGTGACGGTCATGCAGTCTGTGTGGAGCAGACCTTTTTTATCCAGTTCGTTCATCACCGCATAGACCCCTCCGGCCTCGTTTAAGTCTTCCATGTATGTGGGACCTGCCGGGGCTAAGTGGCACAGGTTCGGTGTCCGCTCGCTGATCTCATTGGCGAAGGTGATGTCGAAGTCCATGCCGATCTCATGGGCGATGGCTGGGAGATGGAGCATGCTGTTGGTGGAGCAGCCCAGGGCCATATCCACGGTCAGGGCATTCAAGATGGCATCCTCCGTCATGATGTCGAGGGGACGGATGTCTTTCTCATACATCTCCATGACCTTCATCCCGGCTTCTTTCGCCAGACGGATGCGGGCAGAATAGACGGCCGGGATCGTGCCGTTGCCTTTAAGCCCCATCCCTAAGACTTCCGTCAGGCAGTTCATGCTGTTTGCCGTGTACATGCCGGAGCAGGAACCGCAGGTGGGACATGCCAGATCCTCGTATTCCTGCACTTCCCCGTCGCTCATCTTCCCGGCGCTGTGGGCCCCCACCGCCTCAAACATACTGGAAAGGCTGGTCTTGTGGCCCTGTACGTGCCCGGCCATCATCGGGCCTCCGCTGACAAACACAGTGGGCACATTGATACGGGCCGCCGCCATCAACAGCCCCGGCACGTTCTTATCACAGTTGGGCACCATCACCAGTGCATCGAACTGGTGGGCGATCGCCATCGCCTCCGTGGAATCCGCGATCAGATCGCGGGTCACCAGGGAATATTTCATGCCGATATGCCCCATGGCGATCCCATCGCACACGGCGATCGCCGGAAATACGATGGGCGTCCCACCGGCCATGGCCACACCCTGTTTGACCGCGCTCACAATCTTATCCAGGTTCATATGCCCCGGCACGATCTCGTTGTATGAACTCACGATACCCACCAGCGGCCGCTCCAGCTCTTCCTTTGTCATGCCCAGGGCATTGAACAGAGAACGGTGCGGGGCCTGCTGGATCCCTTTTTTTACTGCATCACTTTTCATCGTCCACTCTCCCTCTCTATCATATCGCTTTAGAAATCAGTTCTCCCATCTCCCTGGTCCCCACACAGGTGCAGCCCTCGGACATGATGTCCACGGTCCGGTATCCCTGTTCCAGGACTCTCTGCACGGCCTGTTCCACTGCGTCCGCTTCCCCATCCAGATCCAGGGAATAGCGCAGCATCATAGCCGCTGACAGGATCGTCGCGATGGGATTGGCTTTATCCTGTCCGGCGATGTCCGGCGCGGATCCATGGCTGGGCTCGTAGAGCCCGAACTTCGTCTCATTCAAACTGGCCGAGGACAGCATCCCGATGGAGCCGGTGACCATGCTGGCCTCGTCGGATAGGATGTCGCCAAACATATTTTCCGTGAGGATCACATCGAATTGGCCTGGGTCGCGCACCAGCTGCATGGCACAATTATCCACCAGCATATGTTCCAGTTCCACATCCGGGTAATGGACCGCCACTTCCTCCACGACCTTGCGCCACAGGCGGGAGGAGTCCAGGACGTTGGCCTTATCCACGCTGGTCACCTTGTTCCTGCGCTTTTTGGCGATCTCGAAGCCTTTGACGGCGATCCGGCGTATCTCCTCTTCATTATAGACCAGAGTGTCCATGGCTGTCCGCAGCCCGTCCTGTTCGTAGGTCCTGCGCTCCCCGAAATAAAGCCCCCCGGTCAGTTCGCGCATGATCAGCATATCAAAACCGTCCCCGATGATATCCGGGCGCAGCGGGCAGGCATCTTTCAACTGACTGTAAAGATACGCCGGACGGAGATTTGCAAACAGGTTCAGCTCCTTGCGTATCCGCAGAAGACCCGCCTCCGGCCTTTTGGACGGTTCCAGCTTATACCAGGGAGACGTAGCCGTATTCCCGCCGATGGAGCCCATCAGCACTGCATCGGCAGATCTTGCCACAGCGACCGCCTCATCCGTCAGCGGAACGCCGTGCACATCGATGGAGGCCCCTCCCAGGAGCACTTCTTCATATAAAAATGTATGGCCGGATTTTTCACACACACGATCCAGAACCTTTTTTGCCTCGCCCACGATCTCCGGGCCGATCCCGTCGCCGGGTATCAATACGATCTTATGTTCCATATCCTCATCCCCCTTTATCCGATCTTAACGATCCTAAGCACCACAACCCCTCCGACCGGGCTAAGAGCCAGGCTGAAGGGGCATGGTATACATCTGCATTTATCTCGATCATTTACTTTCAGTCTCTGCGATCTGCGCCTTCTCCACCTCCGCGATGGCCGCTTTGCGCATCGGGATCCGGCAGTTCCTGTTATTTCCGAACTCTATGATCACATCCTCCTCAGTGATATCGATCACCACGCCGTAAAAACCGCTGGTGGTGACCACACTGTCGCCCACGGCCATATCGGCCAGCATGGCGCGTATCCGGTTCTGCTCTTTCTTCTGCGGCCGGATCATCAGAAAATACATGATCGCGATCAGGACCACCATCCAGATCAACATTAAGGTATTGCTCATACTTAAAACTCCCTCCTAGATCGATAGATCTCAATACTGCTATACATACTATTTAACATCATACACAAAAGGCCGAAAACCTTCAAGTATTTTTTAATTTATTTCCCATCCTTTTTGGACCTGCTGCAGAGATTCCAGCTTGTTCTTTTTGTATGCCTCAAAACGCTCCTCTTCCAGCGCCTCCCGGATCTCCTCCATCAGATGGTTGTAAAAATAGAGATTATGCAGCACACACAGACGCATCCCCAGCATCTCTTTCGCCTTCAGCAGATGGCGGATATATGCCCGGCTGTAATGCCGGCAGGCCGGACAGCCGCAGCCCTCCTCGATCGGACGGGCATCCGTGCTGTATCGGGCATTGAACAGATTCCGTTTGCCCTGGCTGGTGTACACGTGCCCGTGCCGCCCGTTCCTGCTGGGATACACACAGTCGAAGAGATCGACACCCCGCTCCACCGCCTCCAGGATATTGGCCGGTGTGCCCACACCCATCAGATATGTGGGCTTGTCCTGGGGCAGATGGGGGACGACCGCGTCCAAGATCCGGTACATATCCTCCTGGGATTCCCCCACGGAGAGGCCGCCCACCGCGTAGCCGTCCAGATCCATCCGTGAGATCTCCTGGGCATGTGCGATGCGGATGTCCTCGTAGATGCCCCCCTGGTTGATCCCGAACAGGAGCTGTTTTCGGTTGATCGTGTCAAATTTCTGGTTCAGACGGGCCATCTCATCTTTGCACCGGACAAGCCAGCGTGCGGTCCGCTCCACGGAAGCTTGGATGTAATCCCGCTGGGCGATCCCGGACGGACACTCGTCAAAAGCCATGGCGATCGTGGAGCCCAGGTCGGACTGGATCTGCATGCTCTCCTCCGGCCCCATGAATATCCGCCGCCCGTCGATGTGGGATTGGAAATACACGCCCTCCTCCTTGATCCGGCGCAGGCTGGCCAGGGAGAACACCTGGAACCCGCCGGAATCCGTCAGGATCGGCCGGTCCCACACCATAAATCTATGCAGTCCCCCCATCTGCCGGATCAGCTCGTTCCCCGGCCTTACGTGGAGGTGGTAGGTGTTCGACAACTGTACCTGTGTCCCGATCTCTTTTAGATCCTGGGTGGATACGGCGCCCTTGATCGCGGCGGCAGTCCCCACGTTCATGAACACCGGTGTCTCAATGATCCCGTGCACAGTCTCCAATGTAGCCCGTTTGGCCCGCCCCTGGATCTTCTTTATTTTATACATCATGCGCCCCCTTTCTTTGTTGTTGTACGTCCAAAATGCTCATTAAATGATAGTATATATCTTCCTTACATTTTTTTCAACAAAATCTTAAGCTAAAAATAAGGTAACCGTCAGTCTGCCGTAAGGATCCTCCTGTATCCTTGAGATACAAGATCGAGAGGAGGACTATCTATGCCAACAATGATAGAAACGAAAGACCTTACAAAACGCTACAACAAAAAGACCGTCGTAGACGGCCTGGACATGAAAGTCCCCGCGGGCAGCATCTACGGCTTCCTGGGTCCCAACGGGGCCGGCAAGTCCACGACCATGAAGATGCTCTTAGGGCTGACCCACCCGCAGCAGGGACACATCCAGATCTTCGGAAAGACCCTGAACAAGAAAAACCGTCTGGAGATCTTGAAGAACATCGGATCCCTCATCGAATCTCCCTCCTACTACGGCCATCTGACCGGGCGTGAGAACCTGGAGATCGTGTGTACTTTAAAAGATGCGCCAAAACAGGAGATCGATCAAGTCCTGGGACTGGTCCGCATGGAGGGACAGCAGCACAAGAAAGCCTGTCATTATTCTCTGGGCATGAAACAGCGGCTGGGGTTGGCCGCAGCTTTACTGGGACATCCACATCTGCTCCTGCTGGATGAACCCACAAACGGCCTGGATCCTGCAGGCATACAGGAGATGCGGGAACTGATCTGTTCCCTGCCCGCAAAGACCGGCATGACCATCCTGGTATCCAGTCACCTGCTCAGTGAGATCGACCAGATGGCCACCCATGTGGGGATCATCGACAAAGGCCAGCTGATCTTCCAGGACCGTCTGTCCGCTCTCCATGAACACAGCCGTTCCAGGCTCCGCCTGCGCACCACCGACAACGCCCAAGCCCTGGACGCGCTGCGGCAAAAAGGCATCCCGGCCGCAGAACAGGACGGCCAGCTGATCTTAAAAGACAGCAGCGATGACAATGTATCCCGCGCCATCCGGCTCTTGGTCTACGCAAATGTGGGGATCCTGCGGGCGGAGGAAGCACAGATGAGCTTAGAAGATATCTTCCTAAATCTGACAGGAAGGAAGGTGAGCTTATGAGCGGGCATTTTAAAACAACACAGATCAAAGCCGAGCAGATCAAAGCCCGGCGCAGGTATGTATGGGCCGTCACCGTCGTCCTGTGCCTGGTGCTCTTTCTCTGGGGGACTTTTAATTTCCGCAACGCTGATGCCGCAGACTTTGCCCGGGGCTACAGCAGATTGTTCTATCAGATCCCCCTTTTGAACACCGTCCTGCTGCCGCTGGGACTTGCAGTCATCGCCAGCAGGCTGTGCGACTGGGAGATAAAAGGGAACACACTGAAGCTTTTATGCACGCTCCAGGAGAAAAGTTCTTTGTATGACTGCAAACTGCTGATGGGCCTGAAACACCTTTTTTGCATCGCCCTTCTGGAATCGGTGGGCATTCTGGCCACGGGCATCCATTTTCATTTTACGGAAAAACTGAGGATCGACCTGTTGTTTTTTCATTTTATAGAGGTCTTCATAGTCGGGGCCATGGTGTATCTCCTGCAGCAGAGCCTCTCCCTGCTGTGCGAAAACCAACTGCTGCCCCTCGCCGTGGGCCTGGTCGGGTCATTCGCCGGACTTTTCTCCCTATTTTTTCCAAAACAGATCTCCCGGCTGGTCCCCTGGTCGTATTTCTGCCAGTTTACGCCCCTGGCCATGGACTGGGACCCCGAGACCAGGATCCAGACTTTTTATCCGATCGGCTTTCCCACGGGCCTGTTCCTGGGATTCCTGGTCGTGACTGCGGGCGTATATCTCATCGGAAAAAAACTGTTCTTACGAAAGGAGTATTGACATGCTGATCCGCTGTATCCGAAGTGAAAAAAAGAAATCAAGACATCCGATCCTCTGGCTGGCCACTCTGGGCATCCCGCTGATCCCGACCATCATGGGGACCTTCAATTACCTGAGTAATCTTACGATCATCACACCGGGATGGCACAATCTCTGGACACAGGAAACCCTGTTCTATGCCAATTTCTTCAGCGCGCCCCTGACCGGACTGTGCTGCGCGTACCTGTGGCGGCTGGAACACAGAAACCACAACTGGAATACATTGATGACTGCCCCTGTGCCCGTCTGGGCTGTCGTTCTATCTAAGCTGCTCGTCGCCTGCAAGTACCTGATCGTCACACAGGTCTGGATCGGGGTCTTGTTCCTGATCAGCGGGACATGTATCGGGGTGCATGGGCATATCCCCGCCGAGATCTTTGTATATCTCCTGCGCGGTACACTGGCCGGGACCGCCCTGGCGGCCCTCCAGCTCTTCCTCTCCATGATCATCCGCAGTTTCACCCTGCCGATCATATTTGCTCTGTTCGGCAGCATCGCCAGTATCTATGTCACGGCCAAAGGGATGGGCTTCCTATCCCCCTATGCCCTGATGATGCTGGGCATGAACGCCAACCATGCAGAAGACATGCTGCGCGGACAGCTCATCCCATTCCTCGCAGCTGGGATCGGATCTTTGGTCCTCTTCTACCTGCTGTCGGTGGCCTATCTGAAAAAAGTGGATATCAAAAGTTCCTAAGGAACTGTTCAAAAATAACTTTTAATATTGTTTGTCTTTTTTCCGATAACACCGGAGATACCCCTTTAAAAATCGATAGATCTCATCCGGCATGGGCGGACAGCCGGGCAGATGATGGGTAAAACCTGCGGTGCAGTTTCCGATGCCCAGTCTCCCGGATAGATCCCTATATCCCTGGCCGATGCAGATCTTCGTATCCAGCCCATCCAACAATCCCTCTTCCCGCAGACGGTCCAGAGCCGGGAGCAGGTATCCGTAACAGACGCTGCAGGATTCCACTTCCTCCACCGCATCCTGCAGCTTGACCACTTTTCTGCTCTTTGGCAGGGCCAGATCCTGGAAATCCACCTTGGACAGTTCGCCCGATCCATATGTGTGCACTTGTGCCTGCGTCCAGTCCCCGCATCCGAGGCCCAGCTCCTCCGCCATGCCGATATAAGGCACGTCCGCTTTCTCATACCCCATCATATGGCATACCCAGGCATCCACCAGGACAGGATCCGCCGCCGTCCAGATCTGGTCGCATATGACCGGGTTGCCCCCGTCCTCAAAATCAAGATCCCCGCAGATATGGTCCACCACAATAAAATCCTGCCGGATCCCCGCCGCCAGATGAGCGATCGGACGATGCAGACCCATCTGATGGAAACGCCGCTTCTCCTTGTTGGGGATCAGCCCTTTCATATTTTTTAAGGCACATGTGATCTTCGTCTGGCAGTGGCCCTTTAACACAGGCACATTGATCATAAGATCCACCTGATCCGCACAGGAACACACGGCCAGTTCCATCCCCCGGCAGTCTTTTTTCTCCCAGGGGCTTTTCTGCGCATCCACAAAATCCACCTGGTAAGACTGGATCAGTCCCTCATAGCCGCACACACGGACTGCCTCCATGGTCTTGGCCCCCACCCAGGAGCCCTCCATGATCGTGATATCGCGGATGCCGTAACCCTGCAGATATTCGATGATGCCTGCTATCACTTCCGGGTGGGTCGTGGCCCCGTACGAAGCTTCAGACGGCGACACCAGATTCGGCTTGATCCCGATCTTGCAGGATCTGTCTGGTATCCGTCCGATCAGATCTGAGGCTTTTAGCAGTTCCTTGGTCATCTCTTTGTAGTCCGTCCCTTGGTTTATCAAGATATCTTTATTATCCATTTCCTGCCCTCATTTCAAATACAGTATACAATGTCTCCCGCTCCTCTCAAATGCGTCCAGCTTGGTCTTACAGCGGGATTTCTTTTACTGCTTTCAGTATACAGACAAAACGATGGGAACGCAAGCCCGGAACAAGACCGGATACAGCCATCCTCAAAAATGCGCACATCATCAGACAGGGCAATATCAAAAAAATTTTTAACTTGAATCCCAGAGTATTCCCTGTTATACTAGAGACGTTAGCAGCTAGGGGTGCCGAAAGGCTGAGAATATCACCCTCACTACTTGAACCGGATAATACCGGCGTAAGGAAGCGGAGCGTACGTGATCCTAAGATCACGTTTTTTTCTCAAACTTTTTCTCAAACCCCTCCTGTATATTTTTATAAAGGAGGTTTTTTTATGTCTATCTTTTTCAACTTCGAGGATGGTTACTACCATCCCACCACCGCGGGGATCGTCTTATTCGTGGTACTGGCCGTCGCGGCCCTGATCCTCACATCTGTACTGACAGACCGCAAGAAAGATAAAAAACGAGCTTTGTCTGTCAAGACCTTATCTTTTTCCGCCATGGCCATCGCACTTGCCTTTGTCACATCGTACATCCGACTGATCAAACTGCCCTACGGCGGATCTGTCACACTGTTCAGCATGCTGTTCATCTGTCTGGTGGGCTACTGGTATGGACCGAAGGCCGGGATCCTGACCGGATTTGCGTACAGCATCTTAGAATTTTTACAGGAACCCTACATCCTCTCCCCGCTCCAGGTATGCCTGGATTATTTCGTTGCTTTTGCCGCCCTGGGCATATCCGGCTTTTTCCGGGAGCGGAAAAACGGGCTGATCCTGGGATACTTGGCCGGCGCATTTGCCCGGGGTCTGTGCCATACCATCGGCGGATACCTGTTCTGGATGGCCTATATGCCGGAAAACTTCCCGCAGACGATTGCCGACTTATATCCCATCGTCTACAATTACTCATACATCGCGGCGGAGGCTGTGATCACCGTGGCCGTCCTCTCCCTCCCCGCAGTAAAAAAGGCCCTGGCCAAGATCAAGACCCTGGCCGTCAGCGAAACATAAAAAGACCCAAGGTTTACCGTAAAATTTATCGCAAAGCTCCAGATGCCGAAAGTGTTTGCCAGCTATTACATTGTATACGTCGGTATCGCTGTCGCGGCCGATCCCAGCGCTCCAGTACGCAGTCCTGGCCGAAACGGTCATCGCGGTGGTATTGGTCCTCTATGCATTGATACGCCTCTTACATCCTCAGCCCTGGGCAGGGATCAAGATCTCGTCCAGGTCTTCCGTCGGTTTCTGGCAGCTCCCGCCCTCGCACAGATAATATCTGGCCGTGTCGCTCAGCGGATAATCTGCGGTAAAAGGCGCCAGACGCGCCAGGACATCCGCATTTTCCGGCGTCTTCACCAGGACATGAAAGCCCTCCTCCGCTGCGGCGGCCAGACGGTGCACCAGCTGCTCATCCTGAAGATCCGGCAGCACGCAGACCAGTTCCCTGGACGGATAGAGCACCTCCGTCATGGCCAGCAGGGCAAAACTGTAACCGGAAGGGTAGCTCTTCGCCTGCTCTGCGAGAAACGAGAGCTGGCGGTCCCGGCGTTTGATCCACTCCGGCAAGGTTGTGAGCGCGGCCAGACGGCAGAGCACATGGGCCGCCACCGAATTACCGGAAGGCATGGCGCCGTCCCAGGTATCCTTCGGACGGCTGATCAGCTGCTCCCCGTCGGAGGCATAGAGATAGTAACCGCCCTTTTCCCGGTCCTGGAAATACGTGACCATCATCTCGGCAACACGGAGGGCCTCTTCAAGATAAGCGGCCTCAAACACAGTCCCATACATCTCAAGTAATGCATATGCATAAAAGGCATAGTCATCCAGATGCCCCATGAATCCGGCTTCCCCCTCCCGGTAGCGGACCATCAGGCGGCCATCCCCATCTGTCAGATGGTCCCTGACAAAGGCAAGGCTCTCTTTGCCCCGCAAAAGACACTGGCCCAGAGCGGGATATTCCTGCCCTCCCAGCCGGAAAGCCGCCCGCGCTCCTTTCGCACAGGCCGCCGCCATCAAGCTGTCCCAGGAGGTGAGGATCTTGTCATCCTTATGCAGCGGATAGCGGTCCCTGCGGTATCCATACAGCTTTTCCCGGTCCGCCTCCGTCTCCGGATCCGGCAGCCAGGGTCTCTCCTCATGGAGAAGGTTCGGGATACCCATCCCCTCAAAATTCCCTTCCTCCGTGATGTCATAACGTGCACAGAACGCCTGCCCCCGCGGCTCTCCTAAGACCCGGCATATTTCATCCGGGGACAATCCGTAATATTTTCCCTCCACGCCCTCGCTGTCCGCATCCTGTCCGCAGAAAAAGCCCCCTTCCTCCCCGGTCAGTTCCCGGAACACATAGGTAAAGATCCGCTCTGCCGTCCAAAGAGACCAGTCCGCCCCTGTCTGCGCCCAGCATTCCAGATAGGCCATCGCCAGGAGAGCGTTGTCGTAGAGCATCTTTTCAAAATGGGGGACCAGCCACCTGCGGTCCGTGGAATACCGGGAAAAACCGCCGCCTATGTGGTCGAAGATCCCGCCCCGCATCATACTGTATAACGTCTGCGCCGCCACATACTCCACGGTCTTATTCTGGTGCAGCCTGCCATAGCGCAGCAGGAACAAAAGGTTGTGGGCGGCCGGGAACTTGGGCTCCTGTCCAAAACCGCCGTATTCTTTATCAAACGTCTGCAGAAAGACCCCCGCCGCCTGGTGGAGCATCGCCTGCTCCGGCCACGCATCCGGGGAAGCTCCCGTATCGCCTGCCAAATGTTCGCAGATGGAAGTCCCCGCCTGACGCAGTTTTTCCGGCTCTTTTTTCCACAGATCCGCCAGCTGTTTAAGTACCTGCATGAGCCCGGGCATCTGCCCCCTGCCCTCCCGGGGCAGATAAGTGGCCGCAAAGAAAGGCTCCTGCTGGGGCGTCATGATGATGGTCAGCGGCCAGCCGCCGGAGTGATTGACCGCCTGGCAGACTGCCATGTACACGGAATCGATATCCGGCCGCTCCTCCCGGTCCACCTTGATGCTCACATAATGGTCATTTAAGAGTTTCGCCGCCTGCTCGTCCTCAAAGGATTCCCGCTCCATCACATGACACCAGTGACAGGTGGAATACCCGATGCTCAAAAACACCGGCTTATCCTCCCGCTTGGCTTTCTCAAAAGCCTCCGGCCCCCAGGGATACCAGTCCACCGGGTTGTGCGCATGGGAGAGCAGGTACGGCGACCGCTCATGGATCAGGTGATTGGTATGAGAATGATCATTCATAGATTAAGATCCTCCATGTATTTAATATATTGAAAAGGCTCACCATATTTATCATCCTATCTATCATACCATGATCCCACCCGATCTATCCAGATCATTTTTACATATGTTCTTTATTATACTTATCTACCTCGTCCTGGATGCACTCAAAGACACCTGGGTAGATTGATTCCGGAAGCCCGTATGTGATACAGGGGATAAAAGCTCCATATGGCGCATACGCCTCGATGGCCCTTCTGACCTCCCCGCGCACTTCCTCTTCGCTCCAGTCTTCCCTGTCCACATAGGAGTCGATACCGCCCATGCAGATCAGACGGCCCTTCACCCGCTCCTGCATCGCCTTAAAATCGTTGGTCACCAGCGCGCCCTGCCATGTGGTGATATGCATATCCACGAAATGTTCCACCAACGGCTCACAATAACTGTCCGCATGCAAGACGACCTGCACGCCTCTGGACGTGATGTAACCAAAAAGTTTTTCATAACGGGGTTTGAAGAACTCCGTAAAGACTTCCTCACTGAAGAAGAGCCTGTCCTTGGCACCCAGGTCGTCATGGAACAAGATCGCATCCAGATCCAGATGGTCCATCAGTTCCTTGGCATAATCCATCTTCCACTCCAACAGAGCATCCAGCAGCTCATGCATGGACTCCTCCTCCATCAGGAAATTCATCAAAGTATCCTCAAATCCCATCAGGAAATGGGAAGCCTCGAACAGCCCCGTCACCATCAAGCCAGTCGCCAGCTTCTCCTTGCGGTCGATCTTCGCACATGCTTCCTGCGCAGCCTTCCAATCCGCATCCGGATATTTCAGATCCTGTTTGATAAGATCATCTTTCCACTTTGTGATATCTTTGATCACTTTCGTCTCTTCCGTGATATACGGCATACCTGCATGGTCGCCCTGTTTCCAACGGATCGTTACACCGAACGGATTTTTTGTGTCCTGCCCTTCAATGTAGCAGCTGAAATAATACTTATTCAGCAGCGGCTCATTGAGCACAAACTCAAAGGGTTCATATCCATTGACCAGCCGTTCTGGTTTACCGCCCTTTACCAGTTCCATGTAGTTTTCCCTTGCAGTCATCATTTTACAGTACCTCCCTTGATCATTTATATGGTATGCATCTATTGTAAAAGACAGCCGCAGCGGATGTAAATTCTTTAAAAGGATGAAATAGAAAAGATATCACTCCTACATTTTGTAGGATCACAGACTGATCTTCCGTATCTCAAAGGAGATCATCAGGTGCAGACAGGTTTCATAGTCATCCAGATCGATGCCCGTCAGCTGCCGGATCCTATCCAGGCGCACCAGCAGCGTGGTCCGATGGATATCCAGCAATTTCGCCGTATAAGTGATGCTGTGCCGTTCACGCAGAAAAACCTCCAGGCTCTCCAGCAGATGTGTCTCGTGCTCCGCATCATAATCCCGTAAGACAGCGATAGCCGGATGACACACATCTTCCGCCGTAAATTCCCGGATGCACTGCTCCATCATGTAGGAGACCACATATCGGGAAAATGTATAATACCACTGTGTGCCGTCGATCCGCCCGCCTGTCAGGAGCGCCTGCTCCGCTTCCAGACAATACCTGTGCAGACAGGAAAGATCGTAAAACACATTGCTGATACCGGCTTTGCACAACGTTTCCCGCAGAAAATAGGGGAGGACCTGTTCATAGGCTTTATCCCGATCCTCACACCGGGTCAGATTCCGGATGCAGATGAAACGGTCACTCTCCCTGACCACATGACAATCCTGGAACAGATCCCTGATCTGCGCCCGATAATAGTCCATCCCGATCCCCCCGCACGCCCCGTCCTGGAACTGGAAAAGGATCACCTGATACGCATGGTCCAGTTCCCAATGACACCGCTTTGAAAATCGCTGAAGATCATTCCTGTCCACTTCCCGGCCCTGGACCAGGCTGTAGAGAAGTTCCCTCCACTCCTTCCCATCCTGAAAAAAGGGCTCCTGGCTGTAATGCTCCTCATAGACATCCGCGATACACATCCCAAGGTCATGGATCAGCTTTTGCACCCCATGGGTCTTCTGATGGCTTTCCGCATTGGCGACCAGACGCGCCCGGTATTGACCGTCGATCTTAAAATTGTAACAGTAATACCATTCCTGATCGATATTCTGATAAAGGAACACATCATCGTACACCGCTGAATCACGAAAGTCCACATCCGCCACCAGATCATTGACCATGGGCAGGGTCGTCCTCTTCCCCTGATCCACCCATGTATTAGATCCCTCAAAATCAGAACAGATCCCAATGATCTCCATCGATTCCGTCGCGATGCAGCTTATGATCCTGTACGTCTCGCGCAGCGTCTCCAGCATGCTGCTCAGGCTCTCCTTCTTCCGGATCAACGTCTCCAACCTTATATACCATTGGAAATATTGATAAAAGACACGCTGCACAAGCCCCGCAAGCTCGTAGAGCGTGATGCTCTCTGACACCGAGATCCAGTAAAGTTCCTGGTCCTTAAACGCATCGTCCTTTAACCATCCGTTACAGATGACAAATTTTTTCCTCCAGATGGCCCGGGTCTGCAAGAGCCTGTCCTTATCTATGATATACAGGACATTGCTGCGGGGGATCCCCTGGGCCCACATTTCGTATGCCTCTATCGGAAGATCATTGTCCAGATCTATATTCGTACGGATCGTAGTATCCAGAGAAAGCGCATATACAATGACTCCAACTGTTATATCCATATTTGACCGATCCCTTTCCTATCTTTTGACGGACAGTCTCCACCAGAAAAAAAGGCATCCACTCTCTAACACTTAAGTGGATGCCTTGCAGCACGTCTGGATGATCCATCCTTTTAATTACTTCCGGTCGGCAGATACGGCCGCAGCGCCCCGGCCACATTGCTGATCGGCATGGTCTGCAGCCACACATGCCCCGGCCCGGTGATCACCGTATTAAAAAAGCCTTCCCCGCCGAATAACTTATTCTTCAGCCCCGGCACCGTCTGTATCTCCATGGTACAGGTGGCCGACATAGCCGCCAGATGTCCCGTATCCACCACGATCTGCTGTCCGGCTGAGAGATCATACTCCACCACATGTCCGTCAAACTCCGCGAAAGCGATGCCGCTGCCGCTGAGCTTCTGCAGGATAAAACCCTCCCCGCCAAATAACCCAGAGCTGAATTTCTTATGAAAATGGACGCTCAAGTCCACACTGATCTCACTGGCCAGAAACGCACTCTTCTGCAGGATATACTCCTGTCCGGGCCCCACCGTAAAAGGCTTCACCGACCCCGGGAAACTGGATGCAAACGCGATCAGCCCATTTCCTCCCATCGCCGTATAGCGGTTGATAAAGAGCGTGTCCCCCGAGAACATCCGGCCCAGGGCTTTGCCGACCCCGCCGCCGGAGGTGGTCTCCATATTCATGTTCGGAGACATCCACGCCATCCCTCCGCTCTCCGTGATCATGGACTCACCCGACTCCAGATGACAGATCACCACTGGCAGTGTCTCTCCTTTTATCTCATAACGCATATCTTTCCTCCCAGAACACATTTAAAATGGCTCTTAAATGAATTTTAAAAAAACCTGTATGATCTTCCCATATCCGGCAATACTATAATCATTCATTGGAATCCCCTCCAATGAATACAAAAATACTTTTTATCCTCCCCTTGACGAGGCTGCCATACAAGATCAAACAGGCGGCCTCACATTACATAACATAATGCTGTGTCAGCTCTTCCGCCATCTCGCCCACGCTCTTGCCTGTGATCGGGTGGCGCAGCCAGGGCGCGATCTCCCGCAGAGGGAGCAGGACGAAATCCCTCTTAGCCATCTCCACATGGGGGATCTGCAGATCCTCCTCCTCGATCACCTCCCGGTCATAGAAGATGATATCCAGATCCAGCGTCCGAGGACCCCAATGGATCTTCCTCTCCCGTCCGGCTTTTTGTTCGATCGCCTGGAGCGCCTCCAAAAGCTCCCTGGGCGTAAAGAGTGTGCGGATCTGCATACAGCCGTTTAAGAAATCCTCCTGTTCCACACCCCCGTAGGGCGCAGTGCGGACAAAAGAAGAGACTTTCTCCACCTCACAGCCGCGGATCGCGCCTATCTCATCCACAGCCATCTGCATGTATCCCTCCCGCTGCCCCATATTTGAACCCAGCGCGATGTACGCCCGGTGCCACTTGCGCCTGACCGCCACCGATACCGTCTCCAGATGCAGACCGATCGGCGCCCAGGGTTTTTCCATCTCCAGTTCCACTTCCTGCAGGCCGGGGATCTCCAGGAGCATCTTCTCTGCCAGCGTCTCCACCGCCCGTTCCAGCAATGCAAACGTATGGCTCTCCAGATACTCTTTCATCATATGGCTCACATCCCCGTAATGGATGGACTTGGTCAGATCATCTGTCTTCCCCGCCTCCCGGATGTCCGTGTGCAGCACCGCTGAGATGAGGAATTTCTGTCCCAGGACATTCTCCTCCTGGAACACGCCATGTTTTGCAAAAAACTCCAGTCTTTTGATATAGATCCTGTCCATTTTCTACCTTCCCATGATCGCCTCTGTCATCTGTATCACCCGTCTGTTTTCCCGGACCTGATGCACACGGACAAAGGCGCATTGGTTCATGACCCCGATCACCGTGGTGGCCAGGGTCCCCTCCAGCCGTTCTCCCGTGGGCAGATCCAGCGCATTTCCGATCACGGATTTGTTGGACGTACCCAAAAGGACGGGATATCCATACTGGTGCATCTGGTGGATCTCCCGGATCACCTCCAGGTTCATCTCGTACGTCTTCCCAAAGCCAACGCCCGGATCTAAGATGATCTTATCCTCCGCGATGCCGGCCGCCTCCGCGATCCGCACAGACTCACCCAGATCCTGGAGGAATTCGGTCATGAAATTGCCATATTCCGGTTTCTCCCGGTTATGCATCAGACAGCAGGCAACACCCGCCTGGGCCACCACTTTTGCCATATCCGGGTCGTATTTAAGGCCCCAGATATCATTGAGCAGATCAGCGCCTGCCCCGATCGCCGCCTGGGCCACTTTACTCTTATATGTGTCCACAGAGATGGGGATGTCAAACCGGCTGCGCACCGCCTCGATCACCGGCACCACCCGGTCGATCTCCTCCTGGTCTGTGATCTGCACATGGCCCGGCCTTGTGGATTCACCTCCTATATCGATGATGTCAGCCCCCTCCCCGATCATCTCCTCGGTATGTCTGAGGGCTTTATCCAGCGAATCCCATTTCCCGCCGTCGGAAAAAGAATCCGGCGTCACATTTAAGATCCCCATGATGTAACATTTCTGTTTTGTATCAAATATCTTATTTCCTATCTTCATAGAATTATCCGCGTTCTCTCCTTAATCCCGTATTCCCATATTCATCTTATCTTCCGGCCAGTTGCACGCCTCCCGCACTGCACAGGCAAAGCAGTTCCGGGACAGCTTGTCCGCCCGGCAGAGTAACTCTGCCAATGCCGAGCCTTTTGCCGCGCCCGCCTCTTTCCTGCGATGGCCTAAGATCGCATCCCGGATCTGCGCCTGTTCCTCTTCTGAAAAAGAACATTCCGGCAAGATCTCATCCGCCAGGGAGGCGCTGGCCTCCTCGTGGGGGATGCCCGCCTCATACTGACGATACCTGCCGATATCATGCAAAAGAGCGGCCGCATAGACCACATCTTTTCCCACATCCACGCCCGCCTCCAGGCAGTGGATGTAAGTCAGACGCGCCACGTCGAGGAAATGCCCGATGCCGTGACGACAGAACTGCCGCTCTTTTTCCCACTTTTTTATCTGCTCTAAGGCATACTGATACTTGGGATGGAACAGGATCTGATCGGCCCGGTCCACCCAATTCACCCTTTCACCATATCCAGGATCAGTTTCTGCATCCCAAGATCGTCTTTGAGCATTCCCCGTGTCACACAACTCACCGTCTTACTGCCAGGCTTCTTGATCCCACGCATAGTCATACACATATGCTCCGCTTCCACCACGACCATCACACCCTGGGGATGTAAATGCTCCCATAAGGCATCTGCGATCTGGGCGGTCAATTTTTCCTGGATCTGCGCCCTGCGGGCATAGACCTCCACAGTCCTGGCCAGTTTACTCAGGCCCACAACCTTGCCGTTGGGTATGTAGGCGATATGCGCTTTCCCATAAAAGGGGAGCAGATGATGTTCACAGGTAGAATAGAATGTGATATCTTTTTCCAACACCAGTTCGTTGTCTTCTACCGTAAACTGTTTGGCCAGGTGTACGCCTGCGTCCTGATCCAGGCCTCCGTAGATCTCCTGGCACATCCTGGCAACGCGGGACGGAGTCTCCACAAGGCCCTCACGGGTCACATCCTCTCCGATCCCTTCCAAAAACAAACGTACACTCTCTTCGATTTTCTGCTTGTCCAGCATGAAAAGATACTCCTTTCCGTATATTACACAATTCGGAGTGTGTTTTTTACACTATGAAAAAAACACCTCCATCATGCGAAGAACATATGTCGAAAATATCCCCTACACAATATGAGATGTCTGGCTCCATGTTGCAACGGGTGCGACCTCCATACCGCAAGTTTTCAAGTCCTTAATAAACTTTTCGTTTCAGCAGCAACTCCCTATCCACCGAACACTTTACGCATGGAAATCTATTTTGCATATTATTCGTTACCATGATTATATCATATACCTATGAAATGACAAGCTAATCTTTTAATTTCAGACGTTTTTCCTATGTTTTTTTTGCCATGCACACATGAAAAAACAGGGAAGCCTTTTAGCCAAAGACCGCCCTGTCTACACCTTATAGATTTTGTTTGGCAAATTCTCTAAACCTTCCCATTTCTTCATCACTCACGTGATCTTCAAACGTAACCGTGATCTGCTCTCCCTTATGTACATCCAGAGATGCCAGATCCGAGAGACGGTCTGCGCTCACCACATTGTCATCCCAGGAGACGGTGACCGCTGAATCCAGACCTTTGACCATCTGTACAAACCTGCTGGCTGTCTTGGGGTGGAACCCCCTCTCATTCCTTAAAACATGATGAAACTCTTTCATTGCTTTTTACCCCCTTTGTTTTTTATATATGCACTCCATGTTGGAGGACATCCCTATACTTTATGAAATCGTATCAAAAAAAACGCAGGAAAAACACTCTTTTTTCATCAATAACGACCAAATGCGCCCAAATCCCCAAAACGTTCCAACTCTGCAAAAGATGCTGCACATGCCTGCCTGCTGGTATTCTCGATTGTTGCATCCACTTGGGGTATTTTTTCCTCTATGAAGCGCAGGATCGACTCCCAGGGCAGATCTCCCTGCCCGATCCCCAGATGCTCATCCCGCTCCCCGTGATTATCATGCAGATGAAAATGGCGTATGTAGGGATAGAGGGCGTGGAGCCATTCCTTTGCCGGATACGCAGAAAAACAATTCGCATGGCCAATGTCAAAACACAGGCCAAAAGCCGGATGATCCACTCCCTGTACGATCTCGACGAGGGGCTCATACTCCGGATCAAATACATTCTCCAGACAGACAGATATCTCCTCTCCCTTGTCTTCCATAAAATCCCTCCAGAAAGTGATCATCCGCTCTGCCCATCCCTCCATCAGGTTGATCATGGGCACAAAACAGGTATGATAGATGATCTTCTCTGCCCCCAGCTCACAAGCTGCATGATACGCCTGCGCAAAACGCTCCTGGGTCACCTGCGCGACTTTTTTGTCCCAGCTCACAGGATTCAGGTCCAAAAAAGGACCATGTATACTCAATGGACGCTCCACACCCATCTCAGCCAAACGCGCTCTATAGGCCGGCACCCTTTCATTCCATGTATCCAGACAATAGCCGATGGAAAACTCAATGGATTCCACCCCCAAATGGTAACGATCCAACAGATCTGCCATGTCGCCATCCGGTATCAAATGCGATAAATATAACAAAGAGATCCTCCCTTTACCTGTTCTTTTGTTCTGATCGCCGAAATTTATGAAAGATTATAGCATCAACATTTATACATTGTCAACTTTTTTCTATATTTAGACCGTTTATTTGCGGTCCACATCAATAAAATGGAATCAAATAGTAATTCTATAAGACTGGTACTCCCTGGAATTATGATCTCGTTCTAAATAAGCCGTCATGCGGTATCTAACTGATCAACAAATGTACAAAGAGCCTGTGGCTGTAACCTTTCTGAAACTATCAAGTAGTAGGCGGCGACAAACCAGTCCGCAATATCTTATATATCATAGCCGTCACCTCTACCCGAA
Source organism: Clostridia bacterium (assembly GCA_910575625.1). Classification (GTDB taxonomy): domain Bacteria; phylum Bacillota; class Clostridia; order Lachnospirales; family Lachnospiraceae; genus MGBC164599. The sequence continues at coordinate 243,690 of CAJTFD010000004.1, read as the reverse complement.
TCCCTGATCTCATATAGTTTCTCTCAAATTTATTTTTCAAATTTCTGCTTTAACTGTTCGTCGGCCCAAACGACTCTGTTGCGTCCGCCTTTTTTCGCGTCATACAGCATAGCATCAGCAATTTTTAAGTAAACATCATAGGCGCTCCCCGTTTTAGGGATCATGGTAACGCCGCCTATGCTGACTGTGACCCACTCAGATACGGTTGGACTGTGCGGAATGTGTAGATCTTCTATGGTCTGCCGGACTTTTTGCAGATACTCAAACATTTTTTTAGAAGGCTCGCCCATGGAGATCGCCACAAATTCCTCGCCCCCGTATCGGGCCACGAAGTCCGTACTGCGTTTCAAATGGGAGGATATTGTTTTTGCTACGGCAGCGATCACTTTGTCCCCAGCCGGGTGGCCAAATGTGTCGTTGTACACTTTGAAGTGGTCAATATCAAACATAAAGATGGAAAAGGGGACTTGCAGGCGGGTCGCTTCGTGCCATTTCGCCAGACTGTAATGGTCATATCTGCGGCGGTTGGCAATCCCAGTCAGCTGGTCGGTCATGGATATTTCTTCAATCTTCCTGCGGTATCGGTACAGTTTGATATGGGTATCCACTCTCGCTTTGACGATCAGGGAGATATATGGCTTTGTAATGTAATCCACAGCCCCTAATACAAGTCCACGCTGCTCACTCACTGCGTCCGCAAGACTGGTGATCAAAATGACCGGGACATTTTGGGTTACGAGTTCTTCCTGCAATTTTCTCAGCAGCGTAAACCCGTCCATTTCCGGCATAACTACATCCAACAGAATCAGAGAGAAATCTTCACCATGTGCTCTACGCAGGCCATCTTCCGCCGTCTGCGCGATGGTAACATCATATTCGTCCTCTATGATCGTCTTCAGTTGTATTGCTTGCAGGAGACTATCATCGACGATCAGTATTTTTTCCATAACCACACACCTCATTATATTTGTTCGATCATCCTCAAAACAGCTTGATCTTCCTTATGCTGTATTGATATTGAAAACTAAAGCTCTAATTTTATTACAAGAACGTAAAAAGTCTGATAATAGGCACAGTAAACAGACGAGATATGACGGGAATATTATCCCATCGCAGAATGTCGACAAAGTCAATCGCCACTCTGGTAAAATCCATGGCTTACGCCATAAATTTTCTAGGAAGCGTGGCAGGTACAAAGATCAATGCCGCATTTTGCGCCGTTCCCCGTGACTCATATAGTATCGTCTCTTATCTTCATACATCTTCTGCTCGGCCGCTTTTACAATCGCGGTGACCGTGGCCGTTTTTTCTCCTGATGCCGTCCCCACCGAAACATGATATCCGGCCTTTGAAACTTCTTCCTTTGCTCCCGCAGCTCTCTGGACCGCTGTGTCTTCATCTGTTCCTGTAAAGACCAGAAATTCATCACCGCCAATGCGATAGACATCTTCACCGCCAAAAGCGTCCACCAGGGCGTCTGCCACGGACTGCAGCATCTTGTCCCCCGCAAGATGCCCCTGGCTGTTGTTTAATTCATGAAGACCGTTTGCATCCGCGTAAACACAGGAAAGAAGATCCGGACGTTCCTTGGTATATCGATCCAATACCTGTTCATAAGCATTCCTGTTCTTTAGCCCTGTGAGCAGATCTGTTATCGCTATTTTTTCCTTTTCCTGGATCTCCTTCCGTGTGCGGATGATCTCCCACCAGATATACAGCAGCAGCAGGATCCCTTCGTAGATCCCCAGGCAGAACAAAACTTTCTTCATATAAGACGCTTCTTTCAGAACGATATCTTCTGGTACTGACAGCATGATAAACCATTCATTGATGCCGACAGGCTCATACGATGTATACAGATATCCGCCCACGCTTTTTGAAAAATATGCTGTCAACCCTCCTCTGCCCGCGGTCAGATTCCGGATAAGTTGTTCTTCACTATACCCTTTTTTTATCTGCCGGCCGTGCAGTGCGTCGGGAGTTTCCGTCCCGCTGTGCAGAGTATCCATGATAAGATCCATGTTTTTCGTATCAACGATAAAAATGTCGGCATTTCCATCAAATATGTCTACTTCCATATGATCAGCTATGTCTTTTAGCTCTATCACTCCAAATAAGACCCCTTCTGCCCTGCCCTCTGTCACGACAGGGACATTGCAAAATAAAACTGAAGCATCCGGGTCGAGGTTATCTTGTTCAACATTCGTTATGAAAGAACCTTTTTCCGCCAACGCATCGAATGTGATCCCATTCCTGGGCATCGCCAGGGTCCCATCCTGCTGCAAGATCTGGTCATCCGGAAGGAGGATGCCTGCGCGGGATATGATATCCATCCCCTCACAGGCACGTAGGATCTTTGCCGCCTGCACATGATCTGCTAAACCTTCCTCTCCGATCATATCCGCCAGTATTTCCAGTTGTTCCTGGAGAGATGTGATCTGCCTGTAGAGATCATTTTTTGCTTCCTGTGTTTCCTGCCCCAGAGTCTGCAGGCAGACTTCCACAGAATAAGAGCGCAGCAGTCCAAACACGGTAAAAAAGCCAATGGCGATAAATATTTTAAGGACTGTGGCCGTCAGGATATTTTCTGTTCTCTTCACTCTCTTTTTTTGATCCATCCTGGTAAACTCCTTATCATCCTCTCGTCTCATTCAGATACACGCCATATGTATACAGGGGCGTACGTCTGGACATTCGTATCGACATTGTATAAAGTGATCGATCCTCCTGTCCTTTCAGTCTCCTCCGGGGTGTCCTGGACAGCGGCTTGCGTCTCGGTCACCTGTATCGGGACGGGAGTCTGCGCTGGCGGTGCCTCAGTGATGACAACAGGCGTCACTCTGCTCTCCATATGATCCTCGCGAAGTACCTGGAGGGAAGCTACACATCTCTGCGAACGTTCCAGCAGAGCTGCGTCACCTTTTTCTACAAGAGCAGTCGCATCGTATAAGCCATCCGTGTGCAGGATGATGTAAGAGGTGATAAAAGGATGCGCGCCTTCTTTACGATCCTTTATCGTATAGGTAACAGTCTCCAGACCATCTGTCCCGATATCTGTCAGTACATACTGCACCACTTCCATCTGAGATGTATCGCCGCCCATATCCTCCAGATAACCCAGGACCGTTTCTTCCGATCTGGGGAGCCGTATACCGGAGATATCCATGTTCCGCGTTATGGAGATACTCCCGATGCCCGGGCTACTGAAAACATATTTCCCTTCCTTTTCTTCTACACTCCTCCACGTGTCATCCGGAAGATCGATCCGGATATTTCCGTCCAACGATGTTACAGAAATATAGGGATCTGCACGTTCTGTGCTGATCTGTTTATCGTCCGATCATAACAATATAGCACAGATCTCCATCCAGAGAATCTTTTTTACAGATATCACAGGATTTTTACCATTCCTTTGGTCCTCCGCCATTTAGGAGCAAAGAGACTTTGAATATCTGATCTTTGTACTCAAATCTCGAGACACCGTTATATCTTTCTGTTATATCCAACACGGACGAAAGCCCGATCCCTTTTCTCCCCTTGGTCTTTGCTGAAAGGAATGTACCGTCCTGCGCCCGCTGCACGACCCCCTCATAACTGTTTTGGACTAGGAGTACGAGGAGCGTGCTGCTCACCATGGTAAGTTCAAGATCGATGGATCTGTCCTGTGACTCCATGCGTCTGCACGCTTCTATCGCATTTTCCAGAAGATTTCCCAGGATGATGCAGACTTCCGTATCTGCAATAGGAATCTTTTCAAAAAGAGAGACTTGCAGAGTCATCTTGATCTGTTCTTTTTCAGCTTTTTCTTTATAATATCCCAATAAAGCGTTGACAGCAGTATTCTCACAGAAGATCTCTGTTGGCCGCAGGACTGAAAATGCACTGATCTTTTCAAGATACTTTTGCAGGCCATCCAGGTCTTTGCTTTTTGCAAGGTTCCCTAAGACCAGGAAATGATGACGGATATCATGCCTGTATCGACGAGTCTCCTGGATACGCATCTGCAGATCTTCCATATATTTTTGTTGTGCTGTGATCTGTACCTCTGTTAAATGGAGTTTCTCCTGCAGCTCTGCATTCCTGCTGACAGCGATGACCGTACGCAAAAAAATCCCGTAAGTCATAAAAGTCATCATGCACCACAAGGCCGGGAGCACGAGGAACTCTTCTTTTGGAAAATAAGAGTAATTTGTTGTATCCGGCGCAATGTTCATCGTATAGATGATGGTATTGCTTATGGGGATCACCCAGATGAGTTTCCATATCACAAGTGACCTGCTGTAATCCAGGGCGGGACGCATGAGTTTTTTATAAAACCAACAGATCAGGGGAAAGAGCGCCAAAGAGACTGCAGCCATGATACATGAGATTGCAGATACAGATCCTTCCGGCAGTCTGCCAGTAGACAGAAAATAGATCTGGTAAGAAAAAAGCCGAACGTTTTCAGAATAATTTTTTACAACTGTGATGATGAAAAGACTCTGTCCAAATGTATAGCTGCTCACTGTACTGAATATAAAGACTCCCGCAAACTGGGACACGATCGAGACAAACGTTTTCTCCAAAGGAGTGTCCACCATCAGATACACCCGGGATGAGAGCAGATGGACCATTAAAAACATCGCGACTGAAGCGAAGATCACCAGCAGCCGCGGTATCTTTATCTGGTCACGGAAGATCAGATACAAGAGCAGTATACAAGGTATGACAAAGAGCAGACCGTTGACCATATAGACACCCGTCATACTCTCCTCCCTTTTCCAGTCTGTGTATGAGCATCAAATATGTAATCCGCATAGGTCTGCAAGATCTCTCGTTTGCGTGCGGCTGTTATCGGTATACTCTCTCCATTCTTTAGGATAAAATCCCTGTCCATATAAGATTCGATAAAATCCATATTCACCATACAATTGCGGTAACACCATAGAAAATTCGGATATGGCGACAGCATCGGGTAAAAATCACTAAAGGACAGATGAGAACGTATAACGCAGGAAACTGTGTGTACCTGGATATAATGGTTGGAATAATCTGTATAGATGATATCAGAGATCGGCACGCGTGTGCGCTCCCTGCCTTCTTTCAATTCAATATAATGGGCCATTCTTGATACAGACGATGCATAATTATCCAGAGCATCTTTCAGATATATATATCCATAAGGTTTTACGAGATAATCCAGGACATGGAGTCTGAACGCCGCAGGTGCATGTTCACCGCTGACTGTGGTAAAGATAATCTGACATCTGGGATCTTTTATCTGTATCTTTTTTGCGACCTGGATACCCGTCATACATTTCAGATAAATATCCAGAAAGACTAGATGATAGGCCGTGTCACATACAGCATCTAAAAATGTATCCGCATCGGTAAATTTTTCGATATATATATGTATCTTATTTTCCTGACAATATCGTGACAGATAACTGTATAAAAGTTCAATATCCTCCACCGAATCATCCACGATCGCCGCATTCATTTCAGCTTACTATTCCTTTCATTTATGATCTGAAAATACATCATTCTATCAACATGATAAAACATAGTATACCACAGATTTTTTAGAATATAAAATATTTTACCGATATCAGAATATTATTACCGTTTCACTTTTTGTGCACGGCAAAACCCCCGCAGATATCTGCGGGGGTCCATATTGAACTTATATCATACCAATGCCACTGTCTCACGGCAGATCGCCAACTCTTCGTTTGTGGGGATCACAGCCACTTTGACTTTGGAGGAAGCTGTGGAGATCACAGTGTCTTCGCCTCTATTGGAATTGGCTTCTTTATCCAGCTCGATGCCCAGATAGCCCAGATAGCCCATGACTTTTTCGCGTACATTGATCGCGTTCTCGCCGATGCCTGCTGTGAAAGCGATCGCATCCACACCGTTCATGGCCGCTACATAGGAACCGATATATTTTGCTACACGGTAGCAGAATACTTCGATCGCGTTTTCAGCCAGCTTGTTGCCTTTTTCTGTGGCTTCTTCCAGGTCGCGGAAGTCGCTGGAGAGGCCGCCGGAGAGACCTTCCACACCGGATTTCTTGTTCAGCACGTTCATCATGCCTGAGATATCCAGGTTTTCTTTCTTCGCGATGAATTCCATGATCGCCGGGTCGATATCGCCGGAACGTGTACCCATCACAAGACCTTCCAGAGGTGTCAGACCCATGGATGTATCCACACATTTTCCGTTTACAACTGCGCTGATGGAAGCGCCGTTTCCTAAATGCGCTACGATCATCTTGCTGTTTGCAGCATCGATGCCCAAGAATTCTGCGGCATGTTTGGATACGAAGCTGTGGGAGGTCCCGTGGAAGCCGTATCTCCTTACTTTGTATTTCTCGTAGTATTCATAGGGCAGGCCGTACAGATAAGCCTTCTCTGGCATTGTCTGATGGAAAGCGGTATCAAATACAGCAACCATCGGCGCTTTTGGCATCAGCTCCTGGCAGGCGCGGATACCGATCAGGTTCGCCGGGTTATGTAACGGCGCAAGGTCGTTACACTCTTCGATCGCTGCCATGACTTCGTCATTGATCACTACGGAAGAAGCGAATTTCTCGCCGCCGTGTACCACCCTGTGGCCTACAGCGTCCACTTCCTCTAAGCTCTTGATCACGCCTGTCTTTTCGTTCATCAGCGCATTTAACACGAGCTGGATCGCCTGTTTGTGTGTGGGCATGTCCGCTTCTGTCGTCTCTTTGTCACCGTTTGCCGGCTGGTAAACCAGTCTTCCGTCGATCCCGATCCTCTCGCAGAGACCTTTTGCCAGGACTGCTTCCGTGTCGGAATTGATCAGCTGGAATTTCAGGGATGAACTTCCGCAATTGATCACCAATACATTCATTTTATTTTCCTCCGGTTTTTTATGATCTTTATTATTTGATATTGATTACTGTGCCAGGCACTGTACGGCTGTGATCGCAGTCACGCCTACGATATCCTCTGCAGAGCATCCTCTGGAAAGGTCGTTGACCGGCATAGCGATACCCTGTGTGATAGGTCCGTATGCTTCTGCTTTTGCCAGCCTCTGGGTCAGCTTGTAGCCGATGTTCCCTGCATCCAGGTCTGGGAAGATCAGCACGTTAGCTTTGCCTGCTACCGGGCTGTTCGGAGCTTTGGAAGCGCCTACGCTTGGTACGATCGCGGCATCCAGCTGGAATTCGCCGTCTAATTTCAGGTTTGGATATTCTTCTTTTGCGATGCGGGTCGCTTCCAGTACTTTATCCACATCTGCGTGTTTTGCACTGCCCATGGTGGAATGGGAGAGCATAGCCACGACCGGCTCTTTCTCTACCAGTAACTGGAAGGATTCTGCGGATGATCCGGCGATCGCTGCCAGTTCTTCCGGATTCGGATTCTGGTTCAGGCCGGAATCTGCATAGATGAATGTCCCGTCTGCGCCGTATTCACAATCCGGCACGACCATGAGGAAGAATGCGGAAACCAGTTTTGTGCCTGGTTTTGTCTTTAAGATCTGCAGGCAGGGACGCAGTGTATCTGCTGTGGAATGGCAAGCGCCGGATACCATGCCGTCTGCATCGCCCATCTTGACCATCATGACGCCATAGTACAGGTACTGGTTCAATAGGATTTCTTTTGCCTGCTCCGGGGTCATCCCCTTCTTGCTCCTCAATTCTACCAGCTTGTCGACATAAGCGGCTGTCTTGTCAGAAGTAGCCGGGTCTACGATCGTAGCGCCGGAGATATCCAGTCCTTCGGCACCTTTCTTAACAGCTTCTTCATTTCCGATCAGGATGACTTTCGCAATCCCTTCTTTTAATATCATCTCCGTCGCTTCTAAGGTCCTTCTGTCCTCAGTCTCCGGTAATACAATAGTTTTCTGGGCTGCTTTTGCCCTCGCTTTGATCGTGTCAATAAATCCCATGATCTTTTGGCTCCTTTCGTGTTTTTCCTGTTGCACTTCTTTTCCATTATAACCCTTGCAGAGTTGTATTTCAAGTTTTATAATGGTAAAATATGCGAAGAAATATACACGGGATCCATAATACGAAAAAAAATGTAAAGAAAGGGCTGACCACGTATGGATGAGAGTCAACAGATCATATATATGCAGGCAAGGATCCTCCGGCCGGCCTCAAAGGAATGGGGGATGTCCATCCAGGAGGCTGCCCGGGTCTTTGCTGGATCAAAGATATTCCGGTCCATCCGGGAGTGGATCGTGACATACAGTTGATATAAAGCATTTTTCAAACACGCTCTGATCATCGAGGGACTGTCCGAGGATCTGCAGATGGATCCAGATGGAGTCTTCTCAAGATCTATCTTTTCAAAGACCGCCGGACTTTTATACGATGAAACATCAAAACTCTGGTGGAGCAATCCTTCGGACATCGCCGAGATGTTCCGCTCTGAGATATCACAATGAGGTAGTTTTTATGAAGATCACAGGGATCATCGCCGAATACAATCCTTTCCACAACGGCCATCTCTACCACTTGGAGAAAACCCGCCAGATCACAGGCGCGGATCACATCGTGGTCGTGATGAGCGGGGATTTTACCCAGCGGGGCGCGCCGGCTCTGGTGGACAAATACACCCGAACGCGGATGGCACTCGCCTGCGGCGCGGATCTGGTGCTGGAGCTCCCGGTCATCCATGCCACAGGCAGCGCCTCCTATTTCGCCCGGGGCGCCGTGGCGCTGCTGCATAACCTGAAAGCCGTCGACTGCCTGTGCTTTGGGAGTGAGAGTGCACGGCCGGAGGATCTCGCGCGGATCGGTCAGGCGATCCGCCAGGAACTCCCCCTCTTTCAAAAAAACCTGCGGGGATATCTCTCCACAGGAGATACTTTTCCCCTCGCCCGGCACAAAGCCCTCCGGGACTGTCTGGGCGATGTGCCTCTTTCCAAAGGACTTTTGGATTCACCCAACAACATACTGGGACTGGAATACTGCATGGCCATACAAGACTTCGCCTCCCCGATCCAGCCAGTCGTCATCCGCCGCAAGGGAGCCGCTTACCATCAGACAAAACCGGATGGAACATTCAGTTCCGCCACCGCCATCCGCCGGATCATCGAACAAAACGCCCCCTTTTCAGACTGGTCCTCCCATATCCCCGCACCGGCCGCAAAGATCTTGGCAGATGCGCTTTACAAACGGGGATGGATGGGGGCAAATGACTTTTCACTCCTGCTCAGATACAAATGTATGGAAACACCGCCTGAAAAATCATGCCGCTATTTTGACGTGTCCGAAGAAATGGCCAACCGGATCTGCAACTGCCTAAATGGTTTTACGGACTACGAAAGCTTTATCACACAGATCAAGACAAAGCAGATCACCCACACACGGGCCGCCCGGGGCCTCCTGCATATCCTCCTGGACCTGTACCAGCCCGCGCCTCGTCCGTCTGCCTGCGCAGTCACGCCGTATGCCCGGATCCTCGGTTTCCGCCAGGGAGCCGCACCGCTGCTCACACACCTAAAAAAAACAAGCCGGATCCCGCTGGTATCCCGGCCTGCTAAATCCTTAAAAAATGATCGGCTGCTGGATACAGATGCCCGCGCCATGCTGGATGCGGACATCCATGCCGCCAATCTGTACGAGAGCGTCCTGGCGCATAAGAGCGGCACGCCGTTCGTCCACGAAGCCTGCCGCCCTATCGTCATCTATCCTGACCATCCACCTACATCTAATTCTTAAAGCTGTGGATCGGCGCCGGTATCCGCCCGCCTCTCTCCACAAACGCCTCACAGGAACACCCATTGACCGGCATGATCGGCCCATGTCCCAGCAGACCGCCAAATTCCACCGTCTCCCCCACGCCTTTTCCGATCACCGGGATCAAGCGCACGGCCGTCGTCTTCTGGTTGACCATGCCGATGGCCGCCTCATCGGCAATGATGCCGGAGATGGCGCTGGCCGATGTATCCCCAGGCACCGCGATCATATCCAGACCCACGGAGCACACGCAGGTCATCGCCTCTAATTTCTCCAGGCTCAATGCCCCTGCCTCCACGGCGTCGATCATCCCCTGATCCTCACTGACCGGGATGAATGCGCCGCTCAAGCCTCCCACAGCCGACGAGGCCATCACGCCGCCTTTTTTCACCTGGTCGTTTAAGAGTGCAAGTGCGGCCGTGGTCCCCGGTGCGCCCGGATGTTCCAGCCCGATCTCCCTTAAGATATCGGCCACACTGTCCCCCACAGCCGGGGTCGGCGCCAGGGAGAGATCTAAGATACCAAACGGCACGCCCATCTTCTTGGAAGCCTCCTGCGCCACCAACTGGCCCACCCGCGTGACTTTGAAAGCCGTGCGCTTGATCGTCTCGCAGAGAGTCTCAAAATCCGCGCCGCGGGCACTCTCAAGAGCTTTCTTCACCACACCGGGGCCGCTGACGCCCACGTTGATGACCGAATCCGCCTCCGTCACCCCGTGGAATGCCCCCGCCATAAAGGGATTATCATCCGGCGCATTGCAGAACACCACCAGTTTCGTACATCCACAGGAATCCCGGTCTTTTGTCATCTGGGCCGTCTCTAAGATCACCTCGCCCATGAGTTTCACTGCATCCATATTGATGCCCGTCTTGGTGGAACCCACATTTACAGAAGAACATACCCGGTCGGTCTTGGCCAGTGCCTTGGGGATGGAACGGATCAGGTACTCTTCCGCCTGGGTCATCCCTTTTGATACCAGCGCGGAATACCCGCCGATGAAATTCACTTTCACAGCTTTCGCCGCATCGTCCAACACCTTTGCCAGGGAAACAAAATCCTCCGGGCTTTTGCACGCGCTCCCCCCAATCAGGGCAATCGGTGTGACAGAAATCCGTTTATTGACGATGGGGATCCCGTACTCCATCTCGATCTCCTGGCCCACCGGCACCAGGTCCTTCGCCGTATCCACGATCTTCTCGTAGATACGCTCCCGCAGTCTCTCCAGATCAGGATCGATGCAGTCCAGCAGACTGATCCCCAGGGTGATCGTCCGCACATCCAGATTTTCCTGCTCGATCATCTTGTTTGTCTCATTTACCTCAAAAATATTTATCATGATCTATCCCACTCCTACTCGCTTTTAAATCCGGTGCATCTTTGTGAAAATATCTTCATTCTGGCAGCGGATGACCATCCCGATCTCCTCCCCCAGCCCCTCCAGCTCCTGGGAGAGGATGCCCATGTCTTTCGCTGACTTGCTGGTATCTGTGAGCATCATCATGTTGAAATACCCTTGTACGATGGTCTGGGAGATATCCAGGATGTTGATCTGATTGTTGGACAGGTATGTGCATACCTTCGCGATGATGCCTACCTTATCCTGGCCTACTACTGTTATGATCGTCTTTTTCATTTTAATCTACCTCTCGTCTTTTCTTTTATTATATGATCGGCCTGTCAGAAGTTCCCATCCCGCCCATCATATGGCGACCAGTTCAGAAACCTGCTCCCGCCTGGCCACCTGTATGTAAAAATCCCGGGACTTGTACGGATTCTCACCGCTGTCCACTTCCCCGCACACTGTTTCGTATGCCAGTTTATCATAATTATTCTCTTTGCTCAAGTGTCCCAGAAAAACTGCTTTCAGATCGTCATGGAGCAGACGACTGAGGAGCTTGCCGGCATTTTCATTGGATAAATGCCCCCTGTCACCTAATATCCTCCGTTTCAGATAGTAAGGATAACTGCCCACCTGCAGCATATTCACATCATGGTTTGCCTCCAAAAGGAGAGCGTCCAGATGTTCTAAATGCTCGATCGTGTATCCGCTGTATTTTCCCATATCCGTCGCGATGCCCACTGCCTTTCCCTGACATTCCAGGCGATACCCCACCGGCTGCGCCGCGTCGTGTGAAATGGAAAATGGAAGGATCGTCAGATCCCCCACCGAAAATCTCTGATCTGGCCGCACCTCACAAAACAGCCCCTCAGGCATCTTCCCCAGCTGTTTCATCCCTCTGACGGCCTCTATCGTCCCCGCCGTCGCATAGATGGGCAGGCCGTATTTCCGGGCCAATACGCCCAGGCCCTGGATGTGGTCGGAATGCTCATGGGTGATGAGGATCCCGTCCACATCTTTTGTGGTGCGGTCGATCGAATTCAGTCCCATCTCGATCCGCTTGCCGCTCAGGCCCACATCCACCAGTACACTGGCGCACCCGCCGCCCACATAGATACAATTCCCGCTGCTGCCACTGGCAATACTACATAGGTCCATGTGTCTTTTCCATCCCTATCCTTCTGTCTATCTGTTGATATGTAACCTGCAGATCTCCGTTGTTTTCCACAGTATACAGACATTTCTGCCGGAACACCTGATCTGTCTGCTGATTCCGGAAGATGTCCGTGATCTTCTCATCCGTATAGCCCCTCTGGTCCTTGAGCCGCTGTCTGCGCACGGCCTCCTCGGCATAGATATACCACAGATCCTCACAGATCTCATCATAATGATCTTCCAGCAAGAGCGCGGCTTCGATCACGAAGATCCGCCGCCCTTCCCGCTCCTGCCCTGCGATCCGTCTGCGGATATCGTCCTTCACCGCCGGATGGATGATCCCATTCAATCGCGCCAGCACCTGGGGCCGGGGAAAGACGATCCCCGCCACTTTCTTCCGATCGATCTTCCCCTGGGCATCCAGGACCTCCCGCCCCAGCAGATCCAGGACCGGAGCATAGCAACTCCCCTCCGGTCCCATCACCTCATGGCCCACCAGATCCGCCTGGACTGTATAGGCATCATAGCGCTCCCTCAGATAGTCGAGCACCGTACTCTTTCCGGCCCCCACGCCGCCTGTTATCCCTATGATCTTCATCTATTTCGCCTCATACCAGTTTTCTCCCTGGTGCATATCCACCTCCAGGGACACGGCCAACTGGGCCGCGCCTTTCATCTCCTCCTCCAGTATCCGAAAGACCGCCTCTACCTCATCCTTATGGGTCTCCACCAGCAGTTCATCATGGACCTGCAAGATCAGCTTTGAGCGCAGCCCTTCTTCTGAGAGCCGCCGGCGCACCCGGTTCATGGCGATCTTGATGATATCCGCCGCCGAACCCTGGATCGGAGAGTTCATCGCCACCCGCTCCCCGAAACTCCGCTGCATATGATTGCTGGACTTCAACTCCGGGACGGGCCTGCGCCGACCGAACATGGTGGCCACATACCCTTGCGTCTTCCCCTGCTCTACCAGTCCGTCCAAGAATCCTTTGATCTGTGGGTAAGTCTCAAAATAGGACTGGATATAGGCGGCCGCCTCTTTCCGTGTGATACTCAAGTCCTGGCTCAGCCCGAAGGAACTGATCCCGTACACGATCCCGAAATTCACCGCTTTGGCGTTGCGCCGCTGCAGATCCGTCACCTGCTCAAAAGGGATGTGGAACACCTGGGAAGCCGTGATCCGGTGGATGTCCTGCGCCTCCTTGTATGCCTGGATCAGTTTCTCATCCCCGGACATGTGGGCCAGGACCCGCAGCTCGATCTGGGAATAATCCGCATCCAGGAACACATACCCCTCTTTCGGCACAAAGACCTTCCGGATCAACCGGCCAAGTTCCATCCGGATCGGGATGTTCTGGAGATTCGGCTCCGTACTGCTGATCCGCCCGGTGGCCGTTATGGTCTGGTTAAAATGGGAGTGGATCCGCCCGGTATCGTCCACAAAGTTCAACAGCCCGTCGGCGTAGGTGGATTTTAACTTCGTCAGTTGGCGATACTCCAGGATATCCCGTATGATCTCATGATCCGGGGCCAGCTTATCCAGCACGTCCGCAGCCGTGGAAAATCCGGTCTTTGTCTTCTTCCCTCCCGGGAGGCCCATTTTTTCAAATAGGATCACGCCCAGCTGTTTCGGGGAATTGATGTTGAACTTCTCTCCGGCCTGGGCGCAGATCTTCTCCTCCAGTTCACAGATCCGTCCCACCAGCTGCTGGCCGTAAGACTCCAGAGACTCTGCCTCCACCTGGATCCCCTCCCGCTCCATCTCATAGAGCGTGGTCACCAGAGGCATCTCGATCTCCCAGAAGACCGCCTCCATGCCTGTCTTGGCCAACGCCCCTTCCAAGATCTTCCGGGCATTTTTGGCAACATAAGCCATGGAGCAGCCCACCTGCATCAGAACCTCGGGCTGGCCTAAGAACGCCTGCATATCTGTCGTCTTCCCCAACAGTTCTTCCCGGGCGGGCAGATACAGGCCCAGATATTCTTTCCCGATATCCTCGTATCTATAATGGGATTTCAGCGGATCCAGCAGATAGGCCGCCACCCCCACGTCGAACGTCCGCCCCTCCTCCAAAAACGGAAAGAAATGCAGCAGCTGTTTCACATCCATCGCCGCCAGGGAAGTGCTCCCTGAGAGGTCTTCCATCTGGGAGATCAAAAACTCCCTGGACAGATCCGCCTCCGCGGAAAAATAGACCGTCTGCCCGTCCCAGGCCAGCGCCATCGCCGTTAACCTGCCTTCCTCACCCAGGACACTGATGCCCACATCCGCCTCTTGTGCTGCCTGCGCAAAATATCCCTCGGCATCCTTTTGGCTGCGGCACCATATGAAATCTTCCTCCAATCTCTTCTCCGCGGATCCTCCCTGGACATCCTGCGGAAACCGGTTCAACAGATTTTTAAAATCCAGCCTTTTGAACATCTCATAGGCCTGGGGCGTGAACAGCTCCTTAAGATCCGCCGATCCGCCCAGGCGTGCCTCCTCATAGGCAAACTCCACCGGCGCCTCCACATCGATCGTCGCCAACTCTTTGCTCAGCTGGGCCATATCGTAGTGCTCCCGCAGGGATTCCCGGGCCTTCTTCGGCATCACTTGTTCCAGGTTGGCGTAGGCGTTCTCAATGCTCCCAAACTGGACGATCATCTTGGTCGCCGTCTTCTCACCCACGCCGGGGATCCCCGGGATATTGTCCGAGGAATCCCCCATCAGCGCTTTCAGCTCTATGATCTGGGGCGGTGTCACCTGATATTTTTCTTTTACCTGATCCGCCCGGTAGTCTTCCACCGTGGTGCTGCCCCGGCTGGTCTTTGGGATGCGGATCTTGATCTTCTCTGTGGCAAGCTGGAGAAGATCCCGGTCTCCGGAGAGGACCGTCACCTCCATGCCCTTTGCCTCGCTCCCCTTTGCCAGCGTGCCCAGGATATCATCCGCCTCATAGCCCTCCAGGGTGACCACCCGGATCCCCATGGCGGCCAGGACTTCCTGCAGTACCGGGACCTGTTCCCGCAGTTCACCGGGCATGGGCTTCCTCGTCCCTTTGTACTGGTCGTAGCGTTTGTGGCGGAACGTGGGCACAGATAAGTCAAAAGCCACCACCAGGTACTGGGGCGTCTCCTCCTCCAAAGTCTTCAGCAAGATATTCAAAAAGCCATAGATCCCGTTGGTGTGCAGCCCTTCCGCATTTGTCAGGTCCGGCAGGCCGTAAAACGCCCGGTTGATGATGCTGTGGCCATCGATCAGCAATATTTTCTCATTCATAAGACTCCTTCCACTCACGCTCTATAAAAACAGAGACAGCAGCACCAGAAGGATCAGCAGGATACAGCCGGTCACCAGGAGCCACCGCTTTGCCAGCTCCCGCCTCACATGCCTTTCCCTGTGCTTCAGATCCTCCTGGAGCACCGTGTTCATATTGTAAGAGGGATTGCTCTCTCCGTTCTCCAGATGTTCCATTGCAAAATAGACCGCATAATACGTCTGCAGTTCATCGTAACAGGAGGAACAGTTCTTGACGTGGGCGATAAACTCCCTCTGCTCATGCAGATCCATTTTCTCATTGATATAGTCCGTGACTAAGCTTTCCGCTCTCTTGCAGTCCATAAGCATCCCTCCCGCAGATCTGACTGTATCATTTCATATTGGGCTATTATAGCATCTCCCGGATGCAAAGTCCATGTTTTTTCAGCGTGCATACCCCCTACCGCAGCAGGTTCGTCTCAAACGCTGACCAGAGCACGAAGAGATGCAGGATAGATGCACAGGTCAGGAGCGGCCGATCCATATTTTTCTGCACTGTCAGGCTGTTATTTTGCAGGCAAGGGAGCAGGATCGGCAAAAGCGGGAGAAAATACCGCCCCTGCACGCCGTCGATCAGATCCGCCCCCGCCGCCGTCCAAGTGAGCAGGAAGACCCCGAATATGGACAGGACGGCCACAGTTGACACACCGACGGCCAGGAGCCTGTCCCTCGTCTGTATCATTTGTACAGACTGCCGTTCCTCTGCCACCTTCACAGCCGCCAGAAGCAGCAGGAGCCAGAAGCCGCAGACCAGATAACCCGGGATCTCCGTATCCAGCCATCCCAGTTTTCCCCCCACCATCGTGGACAGATAAAAATCCCCCTGGGTACGCAGGCTCTCGGCCAGAAGCCGCAGAGCCTGCGCAGGACGCTCCAGCACATCCTGCAGGCTGATCCCCTGCCACTGTCCCTTGGCCGCGTGAAAAGATGTCCTGGTCAGATAATAGACGATCGAATACAGCCGGACTGCCAGCAGAGAGGCCAGGCCGCCGCCCAGCACACAGACCCTGCCCGCCCACATCTGCCGGACAGACGCGCATTTTGACGCGGGGATCAGCAGACACAGGGCAGTCAGCGGCCAGTAGACGATCTTCAGCGGTATCACCAGGGCCGCCGTCCCCGCCAGCAGACCCCAGTCTTTCCAGCTGACCTGCGCCTTTGCGTAGATACAATGCCAGGCCTGGCCCACAAAGAGATATGCCAGGGCCAGCATCATGCTGTCATAGGAACAGGACGCACCCAGCTCCAGCGACATGGGCAAAAGCGTCACCAGGGCCAGTGCCCCTTTTGCAAAAGGCATCCGTCTGACAGCCCAGGCGCAGCAGAAGGCATAGAACAACAGGGACATCCCCCGGGCGGACATGATGAGCGGCACGCCGCCCAGGCGCAGGAACCTGGCCAGGAGGATCCCTAAGATCTGGGGCAGGTACGCCAGCGGCCACACGCCGTTTAACATGCGGGAGCCGAATGTGACGCGCCCCTCCTGCCCCGCCCTGGTCAGAAAATGATCCCAAAAGAGCTGATAACTGTAAGCCGTGGGATTTTTCTGGGCCTCGTTGTAGACCATATCTTCGGGACGCATATACACATAGCCATCCGCATCCGTGGCTTCCTGCATGAGGATCTTATCCGTATACGCATAGGCTGTCCCAAAATGAGCCGGTTCATCCGGCGCGGCGTGGGGCGGCATCACGAACATATAGGCCGTCCCCAAAAGCAAGATCAATACAAGGACCGTCCGCTCCAAAGGTATGTCCCGGATCTTCCGCCCCGCCCGGGATCTGTCCGCCATGTACAGGCAGACGAGCACATACATCCCCCCTGTAAAAAGCACCAGCAGGACAAACATCAGCTCCACGCCCCCGGGACCCGCCGGATACACCTCCATATACAGGTCTGAGGGCCCATCTACTTCCGGCTGCAGGGAACCGCTCTTATACAGGTCCTTCTCTGTCCGATAAAGGGAAAAACTTTTCCCCCGGATCCCAGCCGGTGCACGCACTTCCACCCTGAACCGCTCCCCGCCCTCTTTCACCGGAAACGGTGCGTCCAGGTCAAACCTGTGGGATCCATTGTCGACGATCTCCTCAGCCGCCAGCGTCCACTGCCCCAGGAGCTTGTCCCCTGTATCCTGGTAGAGTCTTACCTGCGCCGGTCCCTGGCTGGCCCGCCCATACGTGGCAAACTGCAGGGAAAATCCCACCATAGGTCCCTTTTCCAGATAAAGATCTTGCGTCAGGACATCCCCCCTGACCAATTCCCCCGTCGTCTCCCGCTCGCCAGAGATCCGCAGCAGCACCCTCGGATGCTCCTGCAGATGGATCCTGTACGCACGGTGGACCAAGAACATATCAGACAGGAGCACAAGCCCTAAAAACAGCAGCCCCACAGCCCGTCTCCACCGTCTCCATGGCAAGATCATCTTCTCTGTATCCAATAAACCAAATCTGTCAGACATCGATACCCCTTTCTTTTCATCTGATTTATTTTACAGTATCTGTCAAAGATATGCAAGCAGCACGCTCCACAATATAGTCAGAAATCCTATAGAAAAAAAAACGCCGATGTGATAGAATCAAAAAAAAGTTATCCACAAGGAGACCTGAGATGAACAGACGTGCGAAGATCTTTCACTACCTTATATATACGATCCTGTGTACCGGCCTTCTGCTCCCCTTCCTGTCCACACGGGACGTAGCCGCGGCAAAGGCCGCCGACGCCAGGATACACTTCATCAACCTGGATGCCAACAACGATGCGATCCTCCTCGAATGCAACGGCGCGTTCGGCATGGTGGATTCCGGGGAGGACAATAGCTACCCGGACGGGAGCGATAAACGCTACCCCTGGAGGGCGGGCATCGTAAAAAATGGCGGACAGGGTCAGAATGTGATCCAGTACCTGCGGTCCGTGGGTGTCAAACGCCTGGAATTTTACATCGGCACCCATCCCCACAGCGACCATATCGGCAACGCGCACCAGATCATCAGGACCTTCCGTCCCAAACGGGTCTACCTGCGGCCTTACAAGGATTCCTACATCACAAACAAGACCCGCCTCTGGGATAACCTGTTTGTATATGACAATGCTCTAAATGCCATCAAGGAGGTAAACAGCCAGGCCGCAAGCGCCGAGGACGGCATCACCCTGATCCAGTATCTTAAACCCGGCGCGGCTTACATAGACCCCCTGCGCAAGATCAGGGACAGCTCCAACAAAAACTCTGCCAAAAGTAATTCCGGCCAAAACAGTCCCGCGCAGACGTACCAGACCGCACCAGAGGGCCAAGCCTCTGCCGATGCGTCCCCCAACGAGGAACTCCCTGTGAATGAAGAGATAGCCGCCGTCCCAGAGGAGAGCGCCATAGAAGAAAACGCCACAGCCACCGGCCTTACGCCTTCCGATGATATCCCGACACAGACGGGCTTTTCCCAGGATGAGGCAGTGGTCGACTATACGCCGATGGTGCCCAACGACACCTACGATGCCGCGCCCCTGTCCCTGACCGGCAATTCTAAGCCACAGACCGCCCGGCCCACATTTACCCTCGGGGACGGCATGACCATCCAGATCATGAACTATAACGCGAAATTATCCGCACCGGACGCCAATTACTTCTGTCTGGGCGTAAAAGTCACCGCCAACGGCTCCACCGCCTTCCTCGCCGGGGATATCAACAACTACCGCGGCACAGAAGACCGCCTGGCCAAACAGCTGGGGCACGTGGACGTGTTAAAACTGGGCCACCACGGCTACTACGGCTCCAACACCACCCACTATCTGCGGCGTCTGAGCCCCGACATCGCGGTCCTCACCGGACGGACGGGCCAGACCCGCCAGCAGATGTGGGATGCCTTGGCTTCCACCAAGACCCGCACATACATCACCACACTGTACGCCTCAAGCGTCGGGGCCACGGTTGTAAACATGGACAGCAGAGTCTCCACCAACATCGCCAAGAACGAAAGCCTGTCCGAGAAGATCGTATCCGGCTACTCCGCAAGCATGCAAAGATATATTTACCTGAAAAACGGGAAAAAAGTGGTTGGCGGAGGCTTTCAGAGATCCGGCCGCACCGGCTATTATTTCCCGACCGGTTCAACCAGGCCGCTGACAGACCGCTGGCTCAAATACAGAGGGAAATGGTACTATTTCGGAGAGGACGGCAAGATGATGACCAGCTGGTTCAAGCTCGACAGCCACTGGTACTACTGCGACGAAAAAGGGATCATGCAGACCGGCTGGCTCAAGCACAAAGGGAAGAACTATTATCTGACCTCCAAGGGCCACATGGTCACCGGCGACAAGAAGATCGGCCGCTACTGGTATCATTTCCGCTCCAACGGCTCCATGTATACCGGCTGGCTACACGACCGCTATTACTACGACGAGCATGGCCGCTGGATCCCTGGCCGCAGCAGATCCGGCTGGCAGAAATACAACGCCGGCTACAAATGGCGTTATAAAAATGGGACATATGCAAAAGACACCTGGAAGACCATCAAAGGCAGCCGCTATTATTTCGGCCACAACGGCTACCGGGCCACCGGCATCACGGCGATCGCAGGGAAAAAATATTATTTCAGCTCAAACGGCAAGCTGACCACCGGCTGGCAGACCGTGGACGGCAAAAGATATTATTTCACAGCCAAAGGGATGTACACCGGCTTCCAGAAGGTGAACGGAAAAAGATACTATTTCAATACCGACGGGAAGCTCCATCAGGGACAAGGGCCAAAGACCATACAGGAAAAGACTTACTTTTTCAACAGCGACCATTCGATCGCCACCGGCTGGAAGACGATCGGGGATCGACGGCATTATTTTACAGCCAGCGGCGTGATGGCCCTGGGCTGGCAGACCATCGGGCAGGCAGAGTATTATTTTGACAGCAGCGGCGCAGCCCTGACCGGACTGCAGACCCTGAAAGGCTGCAGCTATCTGTTTGACGGATCCGGTGTACTGCAGAAGGCCCCTGCCCCCGGATGGCACAGCTTCAACGGTACGGATCATTATTATTTCCAGACGGAACGGACACTGCACACCGGGTGGCTCGCCCTGCAGGTCCCGGATGGTGAGGGTACACTCCAGACCCATTATCATTACCTGGATCCGGCTACCGGGATCATGGCTACCGGATTGGTACAGCTGCCGGACCGGGATGACCCGGCCGGGAATGCGTCCTGGTATTATTATTTCCAGCCGCCGCAGGAGCCGCTTTTGGAAAATGCCATGGACTGGGGGATGATGGTCACGGGAACGACTGTGACTGTTGAGGAGGACGGCCATATTTTGACATATATCTTCGATGAGAACGGTAAGGGGTCGCTTTTGCCGGAAGAGGCGCTGGATGTGACGTCTGAGATGCCCCCGGGCTCCGATGATATCTCGGACAACAGCTTAGATGCGGGGACTGTGATATCTGAAGACAGAACATTGACCGTTGAGATGATAGAAGATCATTGATATTGAAGCCACATAGACCGGAGCAGAAGATCCCTGCTCCGGTCTACTTGTTCAGCGCCCCACCGCCTGGCGGATCCGCTCCACCACTTCCATGGGCGTTCCCGCTGCGTCCACAGTTATATCCGCATATCTCTCATAAAGCGGCGCTCTTTCTTGGTAGAGTTCTCCGATCGTCTCCCCTTCACGGATGACAACGCCCCGTGTGCTCAGGTTGCCGATCCGGCCCTCGATGATCTCACTGGACAGCTTGAGGTAGACCCTGCTGCCCAGCTGGGCCATGTGCGCCATCGCCTCCGGGCCGTACACCGCGCTGCCTCCTGTGGCCACGATGCTGTGCCTGCACTGGATCGACTTTAAGATATCCTCCTCTGCTTTTATGAACGCCTCTATCCCTTTCTCCTCGATCATCTGATAGAGCATCTGCCCGGACGCTTTCTGTATGAGGATGTCCGTGTCGATAAAATCCATGCCCATCCATTTTGCCAGCAGTACGCCGACAGTGGACTTGCCGCTGCCGGGCATGCCGATCAGGATGATGTTCTTTTCTATCTTGTCTGTCTTCATCTCCGACTCCTTCTTCATCTGCAATCTAATAACTACGTTTCAGTATCCAAGGTCCGTTCACATTATAAACATCGCATCCCCAAACGAAAAAAATCGATACCGCTCCCGCACAGCCTCCTCATAGGCCGCCATCACCCGCTCTCTCCCGGCCAGCGCGGACACCAGCATCAAGAGCGTCGATTCCGGCAGATGGAAATTCGTGACCAACCCGTCCACCATCTTAAAATCATACCCCGGGTAGATAAAGATATCTGTCCACCCAGACCCCGCATAGAGCACCCCCGTCTCGTCCGCCGCCGACTCCAGCGTCCGACAGCTCGTGGTCCCCACAGCGATGATCCGCCCGCCCGCCTGCCGGGTCTCATTGACCATCCGCGCCTGGCTCTCCTCGATCTGGTAAAATTCCGCGTGCATATGGTGCTCATCCACATTGTCCACTTTCACCGGACGGAACGTCCCCAGTCCCACATGGAGCGTGACATGGGCGATCTTCACACCCATCCCCCGTATCTCCTCCAACAGATCCCCGGTAAAATGAAGCCCCGCCGTGGGGGCCGCCGCCGAGCCCTCATGTTTTGCATAGACCGTCTGGTAACGGCCCTTCTCCTTCAGCTCATGGGTTATATAGGGCGGCAGCGGCATCTCCCCCAGCTGATCTAAGACTTCCTCAAATACTCCTTTATATAAGAAATGGACCAGACGGTTCCCATCATCCACGATATCCGTCACTTCCGCCTCCAACATCCCCTCGCCGAACGTGAGACGACAGCCGGGCCTTATCTTGCGCCCGGGCTTTACCAGAGTCTCCCAGACATCCCCCTCCCGGCGTTTTAACAGCAAAAGCTCCACCGCCGCGCCAGTATCTTTCTTCTTTCCGTGCAGCCGGGCCGGTATCACCTTTGTGTCATTGATGACCAGACAATCCCCCGGGCGCAGCTGCTCTTTTAGATCCACAAACCGTCTGTGTGCGATATGCCCATCCGCCCGACCCAGACACAAAAGCCGGGAAGCGCTCCTGTCTTTTAAGGGATCCTGCGCGATCAGCTCCTGCGGCAGGTCATAATAAAAATCACTGGTCTTCATATCCAAATCCTCCTTCATCTCCCATCTGGCTAATATCCATAGATCTTAGTATACCATCTCCTCCCCAGATCCAACAACCGTCAATATCCACGATCAAATACCGATCAGGATAAAATAATACGGAAAATATCCCTAATAGTCCAGAGATTTTTTACCCGCATCGTATTATCATAGACAACATAAAGGAGGTGCTCTCATAAAATGATCATAGTCGGAGAGAAGATAAATGGCTCGATCCCATCTGTTGGGGAGGCCATCAAAAACCATGATTCCGAATTCATCAAAGAGCGTGCGAAGATCCAGGCTGAATCTGGAGCTACATATATCGATTGCTGCGCTTCTGTAGATGAAGAGATTGAAGTTGAAACATTAAAATGGATGATCGACTGCATCCAGGAAGTCACTGACCTGCCTATTGCCGTGGACAGCCCCAGTGCCGATGTAGTCTTGGCAGCTTATAAATTCTGTAATAAGCCAGGGATCATCAATTCCATTTCCATGGAAGGCGATAAAGCGGAGAAAGTCTTCAAGGAAGTGGCGGACACCGATTGGCAGATCATCTGCCTCTTGAGCGACGACTCAGGTATCCCCAAGACAGCCGAGGACAGGCTCAGAGTATTTGACCAGATCATGGAACTGGCTAAAAAATACAACATCGCCCCCAGCAGGCTCTATGTGGATCCACTTGTGGAAATGCTCTGTACATCCGAGGATGGCATGAGCCTGAACGTCCAGGTCATCAAGACGATCCGTGAACAGTATCCGGACATCCATATCATCGCTGCTGTCAGCAATATATCCTTCAACTTGCCCGTGCGTAAGATGGTAAACTTAGGATATACCGTATTGGCTATGAACGCCGGTCTTGACAGCGGGATCTTAGATCCGACAAACCGGGATATGATCGGTCTGATCTACGCGACAGAAGCTCTGCTCGGTCTGGACGACTACTGTATGGAATATATCGGCGCTTACCGCGAAGGTTTATTTGGCCCTGTCCAAAAATAATGAAGGTTGATCGTTTTGTGCCCCTGGCACTCCACGATCACATCTATATCCACGATCCGTGTTCATAAAAATAAATTATTTTTTAAAATAGGAGGATTTATATTATGTCTAAAGTTGATGAGATCCGTGAATTAGTGAAAAAAGGTAAAGGCAAATTGATCGCAGCTGCTGTACAAGAAGCGCTGGACGCTGGCGAGGACGCAAACGAACTGCTGAACGTAGGCATGATCGGAGCTATGGATGAAGTAGGCGCTCAGTTTACAGAGGGCAAGATCTTCGTTCCTGAGATGCTGGTTGCCGCTAAGGCCATGAAAAAAGGCGTAGAAGTGCTCAAACCACACCTGTCCGCAGATGGAAGCTCCGGATTAGGCAAGCTCATCATCGGCACAGTCGCTGGTGACCTTCATGATATCGGCAAGAACTTAGTCGCTATGATGTTAGAGAGCGCTGGCTTCGAAGTGATCGACCTGGGCGTTGACGTTTCCCCAGAGAAATTCATCGAAGCTCTCAAGAGCAACCCCGATACAAAGATCGTATGCTGCTCTGCTCTTCTGACCACAACAATGCCAGCGATCAAATCCACGATCGACGCATTCAAAGAAGCAGGACTGCGTGACCAGGTCAAGATCATGATCGGTGGTGCACCTGTAACACAGAAATATTGTGACGAAGTAGAGGCTGACGCTTACACAGCTGACGCTGCTGCTGCTGCCCAGAAAGCAAAAGAACTGGCTGCTGCATAGATCGGTCGATCAAACGGTCCATTTGGTTTATCATTGATTTGTTTCCTTATAAATTTACCCTTGATTTTATAAATAGATATAAAAAACTGCCTGGATACTCTTCGGGCAGTTTTTCGT
The DNA here is from genome assembly GCA_910575625.1 of Clostridia bacterium. Classification (GTDB taxonomy): domain Bacteria; phylum Bacillota; class Clostridia; order Lachnospirales; family Lachnospiraceae; genus MGBC164599. The sequence continues at coordinate 219,220 of CAJTFD010000004.1, read as the reverse complement.
TCTATCTTTTTCCTGAAAATATCGGATTTTCCTTTTTCTTCCTCCGTCTTAAATCCTTGGATGACATTTTTTTCCCTTTACAACAGATAAACAGCATTTTTTTCTCCATTAACAAATTTTTCCCTATCTTTTCTATGAAAAAAGGAGTAAAATAAAAGGGATCCATGCATTATTTTCCCTTTTAAGGAGGTGTCCGCAATGGATGACGGAAAAAAAGACAACAATACCAACAGCAGGACCAAACTGCTGAACTTTATCGATACCAAGATATTAAAAGACATCTTGGATGCTTTCACCGAGACCACCGGCCTGATGGCAAACATCGTGGATATCGATGGGAAATCCATCTTCTCCCGCAAAGACCTCTCCAAATGCTGCCGTTTCTGCAAGCTCATCTACAACACGCAGCACGGCCTGGAACGATGCCGGGGCGCATATAAGAGAGCCGGAAAACAGGCGGCCATGTTCGGCGAGCCCTACATCTTCCGCTGTCCCTCCGGCCTGATCGAGTGGGCCTCCCCGATCATCGTGGAGGGCGAACACCTGGGCACGATCATCTGCGGCCAGGTGCTGATGTGGCAGCCGGAAGAATTTTTCTGGATCGAGCTTCGGGAGATGAACCAGGAACTGACCTCGGATTTCACCGAATTATTCCAGGCGGTGGAAGAACTCCCCGTCGTATCCGCGAGCATGGTCCGCAGCGCCTCCTATCTCATGTATATCGTGGCCAACTACATCATGAAGTCCGGCTGGGAAAACTATATCCACACCAAAGAGATCATCTACCAGCAGTCCCTCCTGCACGAGGAGATCGAGAACCGGAAAAATCTGGAAAACAAGCTGCCCAAACCCGCCCTTGAGTACAATATCTCCATCGAATCGGATCTGACGACCAAGATCAAACTGGGCGAGGAAAAAGCCGCCCGCGAACTCTTCCAGCGGCTCCTCACCGATATCGTCCTCTACAGCAACAACCAGACTGCCATCGTCCAGACAAAAGTCATCGAACTGTGCGTCATCATATCCCGCAGCGCCGTCAGCGTGGGCATTCCCATGGAGGTCGCCTGCGAAGAGAATACCAAGATCTTCCAGGAGATCTATCATGAGACCACCCCCGAGGGCATCTGTGTCGTCGGACAGAAGCTTTTGGATTTTTTCCTGGAACAGGTCCAGAAGACCAACCAGAAACCCTACCACTCCAGGATCCAGGAGATCCAACGGTACATACAGAACAATTTCAACCGGAACCTCACTTTGGAGGAGATCGCGCAGTCCGTCTACTTAAGCCCCAGCTATGCCAGCCGCCTATTCAAGAAAGTCCAGAATATGTCCCTGATGGAATACCTGACCAGGGTCCGGATCGAGGAAGCCAAACGGCTGCTGCACAACCCCCAGTATCTCATCGACGAGATCGCAGAAAACATCGGCTATGACGATGCCAGCTATTTTACAAAAGTATTTAAACGGTACGAGGGCGTCACACCCACCCAATACCGCAAGACATTACAAAAAGCATGACAATATATTCCCAAAAGGGATCTATTGTCCACGAAAGGAAGATCCGGATCATGGAAGAAGACATCCTTCAAGAATTACAACAGGTGATCTATTCCGGCGACGCCCAGGCCGCAAAGATCGCCACAGAAAAAGCCTTAAGCCTTGGTTACAGCACCCACTCGATCATCGACAAAGCTATCATGCCCTCTATGAAAGAAATGGGAAACCAACTGCACAACGGCGATATCTTCATCCCCGAAGTGCTCATGGCTTCCCGTGCCATACATGCATCCATGTACGTTTTAAAACCGATCCTCTCCCACTATTCCGGCGGGCGGCGCAGGGGTGTGGTCGTGATCGGCACCGTGGCCGGTGACCTCCACGACATCGGCAAGAACTTAGTCGCCATGGTGCTCAGGAGCCGCGGTTTTACTGTTATCGATCTGGGCATCGATGTGACAAAAGAAGAATTCCTGGATGCTGTGTGCCGTCACCGCCCGGACATCCTGGCCCTCTCAGCCCTGCTGACCACAACCATCCCGGAGCTTAAGAACGTGATCGACTACATCACGGAGGCCGGCGTGCGCCCCCAGGTCTCGATCATGGTGGGCGGCGCGCCGGTGACCGCAAAATACGCCAAGGAGATCAAGGCCGATGTATACACCAACGATATGTTCGAGGCCAGCGAAGCCGCCATGGAACTCATCAACCGGAAGATCAGCAAATACTCTCTGACTTAAAATATTTCAATAATAGATCTTATCTCTCTCCAAAAGGGTGGACTTCCCACCCTTTACTTCTATGATATTCACGCCGCAGTTTGGGCACACGCCCCCTTGCCAGAAATCTGAGGTATCCTTATACACATTCTGCAAAAGGGCCCGCACCGTACAGCCATGGGTCGCGATCAGCACCGTCTTATCCTCCAGATCCGGACGGCGGATCAATTCCGCATAAAACTCCTGGGTCCGCGCACAGACATCGTAGATCGACTCCCCGTTCCTGGCAGGCACATAGTGATAGGCATCGGCAAAAAAATTATGGAATGGATGGGACGGATCCACCTGCAAGACTTGCGTCCCCTCCAGATCCCCAAAGGAGATCTCCCGGATACGCTCATCCGTCTCAATGGGGACACACCGGTCCCTCAGCACCAGCACTGCCGTATGGAACGCCCGCTGGAGGGGGCTGCTGATCGCCAGGTCAAAAGGCACATCCTTTAATTTTTCCCCGGTGATCTTCGCCAGCCGTATCCCATTTTCATTTAAGGGGATGTCTGTCGCCCCCTGGATCTTCCGAACCGCATTCCAGGCCGTCTCCCCATGTCTGATCACATATAACAGCATACACCAAAACTCCCCTTAACTCCTAAGCTCGATCCCCAGACCTTCCAGCCCGTGGAGAATCTTCTTCATGACAGCAGTTACGTCTTTCTCCTCTAATGTCCGGTCTTTTGCCCGCAGTGTCACAGAATAGGCCATGGATTTGTAGCCCGGTTTGATCTGCTTCCCTTCATAGAGGTCAAACAGGCTGTAATCCTCCAGGACTTTGCCGCCCCGCTGCTCCAGTACGTTCTCGATCTGACCCGCGCGCACATCCTTGGGGACCACCATGCTGATGTCCCGGGTCACAGCCGGATACTTGGCAAGCCCTTCGTATTTATAGTCAAAATTGGCATATTCCAGGACCGATAAGATATCCACCACGGCCAGATAAGCCCTCTCTCCGATCCCGTAAGTTCCAGCCACTGTGGGATGCACCTCTCCTAAGAAAGCCACTTCTCTCCCCTCATAGGAGACCACCGCCTGGCGGCCCGGATGCAGGTATGGACGCAGCGCGGAGGGTTCATAGGCCGGTTTCCTGCGCATCCCCACCTTTTCAAAGAACTCCTCGATCACACCCTTCATGGTATAGAAATCCCCTTTGCCGTACATTCCCAGCGTGAACATCATCCGCTCATCGGGGAGCTCTGTGAGCGGCAGTTCTTTTGGCAGATAGACATTGCCCAGCTCATACAGCCCCACACTCTTATTTCGGCGGTTGTAATTGGTGGCCAGGGAGGTGAGCATCCCGTTGACTGAAACCGTTCGCATGATGCTGAAATCCTCTCCCAGCGGGTTCGAGATCCGTATGGCCTCCCTCTTGGGACAATCTTGGGGGAGCAGCAATCGATCGAACACTTTCGGACTCTCAAAAGAATAGCACATGCCCTGGGAAAAGCCGCAGTATTCTGCCACATCCCTTGCCACTTCTTCGATGCGCTGTTTGAAAGAGACGTGTCCCGTGGTCGCCTCCCCGGTGGGCAGTGTTGTGGATATTTTGTCATATCCGTAAAATCTTGCCACCTCCTCGGCCAGATCCGCCATACAGTGGATATCCTGGCGGAAAGTGGGCGCGATGATCTCCCCAGTGGCTTCCTCATATTTCAATCCGACTTTACTCAGGTATCTCAGCATCTCTTCTTTTGAAAAGTCTGTGCCCAGTAAAGCGTTGATCTTCTCCGGCTCAAATTTCACCCGGGCGGGTTCCCGCCTCTGGCTGTACACATCCACCATGCCGCCCACGACTTCCCCGGCTCCCAGTTCCTCCATCAGCTGGCAGGCACGGTCGATGGCGGCCCGGGCGTTGTTGGGGTCCAGCCCTTTTTCAAATTTTCCGGAAGCGTCGGTGCGCAGCCCGATCCTCTTGGCCGACTTGCGGATGTTGGCTCCGTCAAAGCACGCGGCCTCGAAGAGCACCGTTTTTACCTGGTCTGTGATCATGGAATTCTCACCGCCCATGATCCCGGCCACGCCCACCGGCTTCTTGCCGTCGCAGATCATCAGCACGTCCGCATCCATCCTGCGGGTCTGTCCGTCCAAGGTGACAAACTCCTCTCCATCTTTAGCCCTCCTGACCACGATGCGTCTGTCCTCGATCGTATCCAGGTCGTAGGCGTGCATGGGCTGTCCGTACTCTTCCATCACGTAGTTGGTGATGTCCACCAGGTTGTTGATCGGACGGATCCCATTGGCGGCCAGACACCGCTGCATCCATTTGGGAGAGGGACCCAGTTTTACATTTTTCACCACGCGGGCGCAGTAGCGGGGGCATAGATCCTCGTCTTCCACAGTCACCTGGATGTAATCCTCAGCCTTCTCCTGATTCCCGGAAACCTTGACCACCGGCGGCTTAAATTCCTTGCCAAATGTGGCCGCCGCTTCCCGCGCGATCCCGATCACACTGTAACAATCCACCCGGTTGGATGTGATCTCATACTCGAAGATCACGTCGGAAAGCCCCAGGGCCCAGATCGCATCGTCCCCCACCGACACATCGTCGTTGAAGATATAGATGCCGTACTCCGGTGCTTCCGGATACATCTCCCGGCTGCTCCCCATCTCTTCGATCGAGCACATCATACCGCTGGAGTCGATGCCTCTGAGTTTTCCTTTCTTGATCTTGATCCCGCCGGGGGTCATCTTCCCGTCATGACCTCCCGCCACACGTCCCCCGTCCAGGACGACCGGGATCTTATCTCCCTCCTTCACATTGGGCGCACCGGTAACGATCTGGACAGTCTCTGTCCCCACATCCACCTGGCAGATGATCAGTTTATCCGCATCCGGATGTTTCTCTATCTTTATGATCTGGCCGACCACGATCTTTTCCAGATCTGCGTCCAGACGCTGGTATCCCTCCACCTTGGTCCCGGACATGGTCATCGCATCGGAATATTCCTGCGCATCCACATCCAGATCCGGTACATACATTTTTATCCAGGATAATGAAGTATTCATGCTCTTTCCCTCCTAAAACTGCTTCAAGAATCTGGTGTCATTTTCATATAATAAACGCATATCGTCGATCTCATATTTCAGCAGCGCGATCCGCTCCAGACCCACGCCGAAGGCAAATCCCGTGTAGACTTCCGGGTCTATGCCGCACATCTCAAACACATGGGGATGCACCATGCCGCAGCCCAGGATCTCGATCCATCCGCTCCCTTTACAGAACCGGCAGCCGCTGCCCTTGCATTTAAAACAGGACACATCCACCTCCGCGCTGGGCTCGGTAAACGGGAAATGATGGGGACGGAACTTAGTCTTGGTCTCCGGCCCGAAGAGCTGGCGGGCGAACTCCTCCAGCGTACCCTTAAGATCTGCAAATGTGATGTTCTTATCCACCACCAGGCCCTCGATCTGATGGAAAGACGGGGAATGGGTGGCGTCCACCTCATCGGAACGGAACACACGCCCCGGCGCGATCATACGGATCGGAAGTTTTCCCTGCTCCATCACACGTGCCTGCACCGGGGAGGTCTGGGTACGCAGGACGATATCCTTCGAGATGTAGAACGTATCCTGCTCATCCCGGGCCGGATGATCCGCCGGGATATTTAATTTTGTAAAATTATAGGAATCATACTCCACTTCCGGACCTTCCACCACCTCATAGCCCATGCCGATGAAGATCCGCTGCACTTCCTCAAGCGCGATGGTGTTGGGATGCCTGTGGCCCGTCTCCATCTTCGCCGCCGGGAGTGTCACGTCGATGACTTCCTCCTCCAGACGTTTCTCCTGGAGCATCTGCTCCATCCGCGCCTTCGTCTCCTCCAAGAACTGCTCGATGTGCGTCCGCGTGTCGTTCACCAACTGCCCAACGGCGGGACGCTCCTCAGCGTCCACATCCTTCATGCCTTTTAATACAGCGGTCAGCTGACCTTTTTTTCCCAAGTAGGCCACACGCACTTCGTTCAACTGCTCCAGACCCTCGGATCCCTGGATCCGTTTTACGGCTTCCTCACGGATCTCCTGTAACTTCTCCTTCATATTCATAGACTCATTTCTCCTTAAAAAATTTACACGCCTAGAGTGTGTCTTAAAACCCATTCACGCCACCTGCAAGCCCCACTTTGCGGCAGATCTGATCCGCTTTCGGTCAGCGTAGCCCGCTGCGCCTTCCTCATTTGGGCCAGATCTTCCACAAATTGTGACTTACAGTTGACATAAAGCGGTTTTCAGACACACTCTAAACTGCGGTCAAAACACAAAAAATACCCGCCCCAAAAAGGGACGAGCTATTGTTCGCGGTACCACCCTAATTCCCGCATGGTATGACTGCGGGCTTCTCTCATATGCTTAACGCGCATCCACGTCATCTCCTACTTTTCTGTATGCTAAAGGATACAGATCACTTCAAAGATGCGGCTCTGGTGGGAAATTCAGACTCATCCTGGACCAAAGGAGACTCACAGCCGATGATCTCCCCTCTCTGTTGGAAGAATAAATCCTACGTAACACCTTCCTCGCCTTTATCTTTTACCTATTCTATATACATTTTTCCATTCTGTCAAGAGTGAAGATCGCCAAAAAACGCAAAAACAAGAGGACCGGCCACTCTTAAAGCGGCTGGTCCTTTTGTTTCTTACACCTTGCCTGCATGAAAGATATTGCGGACTCAATATCTTCCAGCCTTCTTATGTATGTTCCTATGCTTTCAGCTTAAACGTATCCATCAACGCCTTGAGCATATCCGCCTGTGAAGACAATTCTTCGCTGGCCGCTGCACACTCTTCACTGGTCGCTGAATTATTCTGGACTACAACGGCGATCTGGTCGATGCCCTCGGTGACCTGTGATATAGCGAGAGTCTGTTTATCCACAGCCTCCACCACATCCGTCATCTTGGTGGTCACATTCCCCGCGATCTGACTTGTCTTTTCCAGGGATTTCGTAACTCTATCCACCACATTCCCGCCCTCGGTGACAGCCGCAATGGAACTCTCGATCAGTTCCTTGGTCGCCTTGGCCGCTTCATCGGATTTCGCAGCCAGATTCCCCACTTCGTCAGCTACCACGGCAAAACCTTTTCCTGCTGCGCCTGCCCGTGCCGCCTCCACAGCAGCATTCAACGCAAGGATATTGATCTGGAACGCAATATTCTCGATCGTCGCGATGATCACACTGATCTTCTTCGAAGAAACAGATATATTCTCCATCGCCACATTCAGCTCTTTGACATACTCCATGCTGGTCTCCAGCTGCGCGCCGGCTTGATTGACATACCCGCCTGCCTCAGAAGCAGCAGCTGAAGTCTGACGCGCATTCCCGGAAATGTCTGTGATCGTAGCCGAGATCTCCTGGACGGAACTGGCTTGTTCGGTCGCCCCCTGGGATAACGACTGGGAACTGGTGGACACCTGATCCGATCCATCTGCAACCTGACCGGCACTGGTCACGATCTGGCTGAGCGTCATATTCAGCCCTTCCAGGATGCTGTCTAGGGATCCCTTGATGAACTGGAAATCACCTTGATAATCCTGCACAGCGTTGTGGGTCAGATCACCTTTTGCAATTGCGCCCAATATTTCCGTGATCTCTCCGATATGATCCCGCAAACAGTTGACCGTAGATCCAAATATCCGGCTGAGTTCACCGAACTCATCGTTGCTCCGGATGCCGGTATCGATCTCCTCATTGCTGGACAAGCCAAAGTCACCAACCTCCAAACGCTTAGCCGCCTCTGTGATACCCTTCAAAGGCATGGAGACCCGTTTTCTCAGATAGAAGATTATGAATACCCCACTGATGATGATGATCACAAGCCCTACGACGACAACTGTACCGACGACAACAGAAAGCTGGTGCCCAACCTCCGCTTTCAAGATCCCTGCAAAGAACACGCCGCTAATCTTTCCATCCTCATCCTTGAGCGGAACGTAAGAACACAAATACTTCGTCCCACCAATGTCTGCCTCTCCTACAAAACTCTTCCCCTCCTGGAGTACAGTGGCGCTTACCTGGGAAGACAGTTTTGTGCCTGCCACCCGTTTACCGTTCTGGGTCACTGTAGTGAAAGTCCAGGTATCACCTTCACAGACCGTAAACTCACAGCCCATACGTTCCTTCAGGTCATCCAAGACCTCATTCATATCATCTTCATCAGATACTTTCGCATATACCTGTGACAGCACATTAGTCCCGCTGACACAGCGTTCTTCCAGCATATTTGTGATCAGGGAATCCAATATGACAACACAGACCGCCAGCATCAGCAAGACTGAGAGCACTTGCATGACAGCAACGACACGGCCAACACTTACCCCGATACTCTTATAAGCCCTCCCATCCTTTCTCTCTTTTAAAATCCGGATCTTCTCCATCCCTACCTCCTCCATCTCTTAAAGATCAGTATTGATCTGATATACCACTATCATAACACAAAAAAAAGAATATCAAAGAGTGTTTTCGTATTTTACAGGAATTTCTTACTCGACTCGGATCTGCGAATTCATATCGTAAAAACCGATCGTATTTTTAATTGAGACGACCGTTAGATTGCATATATCATATAACCGGTGATATACATGAAAATCCCCGTCCCGATAACCTGTACAACCCAGAGAGAGTAAGTATTCTCCGCCCTGAAGGTCTACTTTCTGCTCAAACGTCACCACCCGTTCATCCCCAGGCCCCTGCGGCGGTATGGAGACATCCTCATACATGGTGTTGGTCCCGGAAACTTCCGTCCCCCGCAGGTTCTTGATGGTATAGGCAAAGATCGGCTCCTGCACCTCTGTGAAAAAATGCACCTTCATGCGTATCTGACACACACTGCCCTTGTCCACCGTGTTGGTGATCAGCCCATTCTCGTCTAAGATGGCAAAATCGATGATCTCCGCCTTCTTTTCCCCGTATTCCAGAAGCTGAGGATTGATCTGCAGATGATCCTTCCAGCATTCCCCTGCCTGGGCGATGGAGACATGCTCTGCCTGAAGATCCTCCTGGGGCTTTTCCTGCCCGACCAATATCTTCTTATATAGATCTACGATCTTCTTCGGATCGCCCTCATCCACTTTGACGCCCTGGTTGAGCAGTACGACCCGGTCGCAGTATTTCCCCACGCTCCCCAGATCATGGCTCACCAGGAGGATGGTCTTGCCCATCTCCTTGAATTCCTCGAATTTATGATAGCATTTTGCCTGAAAAAAGACATCGCCCACGGAGAGGGCCTCATCCACGATCAGGATCTCCGGATCGATGTTGATTGCAACGGCAAAAGCCAGCCGCACGAACATACCGCTGGAATAAGTCTTGACCGGCTGATGGATAAAATCACCGATATCCGCAAACTTCAGGATATTATCCAGCCTCTGATCGATCTCCTCCCGCGAGAAGCCCATCATCGTCCCGTTGAGGTAGACATTTTCCAGACCGGAATATTCTCCGTTAAACCCCGCGCCCAGTTCCAACAGCGCAGAGATGCGCCCGTTGACCTCCACCTCCCCGGCCGTCTGGTTCAAGACACCGGTGATGATCTTCAAGATCGTGGACTTCCCGGATCCATTGGTCCCGATGATGCCCACCGTCTCCCCCTGCTCCACCTGGAAACTCACATCATTGAGGGCATAGTGCTCCCGGTAGAGTCTCTTCCTAGTCAGGCCCAGAGATTCCTTCAGACGGTCCATAGGTTTATTATACAATTTATATATTTTCTGCAGATGTTCCACCCGAACAGCTAGATCACTCATGACTCCTCCTTTTTCACCCATTTTATGCATGATCACAATACATCTGCAAAATGGATCTTCAGCCGCTTAAAGACAGCCGTTCCCAGCCCGAACAGCACGATGGTCACGGCCCAGAAATAGACCGTCATGTCAAAATGCTGCCAAAACCAGGCTTTCTGGTAAAATGCATCCCTGTACCCGGACACGATGTAATACATAGGATTTAACTTGAAGATCCAATGATATTTGCCCGGGAGGATGTTCAGGTCCCACATGATCGGCACCATCCAGACGCCCACCTGCAGCACGATCGTGATGATCTGGGACAGATCCCGAAAGAAGATCACCACCGCGCTGGTGGCATAACAGATGCCCAGCACGAACACGAACATACTCAGCGTATAATAGAAGATCTGCAGTTCATACAGATCCGGATAATAGCCGTAACAGCTGAACAAGACCACTGCGAACAACACAAAAAATCCGTGGACAAACAGGGCTGAGAGCAATTTCACCATGGGCAGGATACTGATCTTGAACACCACCTTTTTTACCAGATAGCTGTACTCGATCAGCGCATTGGTGCCGCTGCTCAAGGCATCCTGAAAATAAAACCAGGGGATGATCCCCGCGATCAGATACAGGACAAAAGGCACCTGCCCCATATCCCCCGCCCGCAGGCCCACCTGGAACACGAACCAATATACCAGCACCGTCACGATCGGCTGGATGAACGCCCAGACGATCCCCAGGTAAGACCCGGCAAACTTGGTCTTAAAATCATTCTTTGCCAGATTGACGATCAGATGGCGGCTCTGGAAGACTTCCAGGGGCAACGCCAACGCTCGTTTCCTGTATCTGAACAGGAACAGGGCCACCAGGTCAAAAAATACCGCGGCAGCAATGTTTTTGATCCGATCCGACCGCCTGGTCTGCGCTTCGGCCAGAGGCCGCAGATCACCAAGGCCCGCCCGGATCACCAGATACGCGTCCTCCCCCTGTCCAGCCATAGACAAGGCCTGCCCGGCCTCTGCGACCGCGCCCACCTGCTGAGCCTTCTCGGGGTTTCGGAACTCTTCCAGCGGGATCTCGGCTGTCTCTCCCTCGAAACTCAAGCTGGCGCTGTAGACCTTCCACTGCGCCGGAGCATTTCCCAGATCGATCCGCAGATATGCGGTCTCCATACCCACCGGAAACTCCAGCTTGGTCCTGCTCCCCGCTTTTTCCAGGGCCGCTCCCACCTGCCTGTCCGTCCCAAAAGCATCCGACTCACTGTAAAAGACATGCACCTCCTGCGCCCGGTCCGCCTCCAGTTCCAGACTGAATACAGCCCTCTGGGTCAAGGGCGAACGGTGCGTCAAGAGCAATACATTTAAAGCTGCCAGGCACACGGATAAAAAGACCAGCAGCCCCGCTTTTTTCTTCGACATGGCCTTCTCCTAACCTTGATCTGCCTGGTACTGGGCGAAGCTGCCCCACTTTTGATCTTTCTCAGAGATCGTCAGCTCCATGCCCTCCGGTATGGGCCACTCCACCCCGATCTCAGGGTCGTCCCAGGCCAGGCCGCCCTCATCATTGGGATGATAAAATTCCGTGCATTTATATGTGAACTCTGCCGTCTCCGAGAGCACCAGAAAACCGTGGGCAAAATTTTTCGGGATAAAGAACTGTTTCTTATTCTCTGCCGAAAGCCTGACTCCGAACCACTGGCCAAACGTAGGCGAGCCTTTGCGCAGATCCACCGCCACATCGAACACTTCCCCCTGGATGACCCGGACCAGCTTGTCCTGGGGATAGTCGATCTGGAAGTGCAGCCCACGCAGCACCCCCTTCTTCGACATCGACTGATTGTCCTGGACAAACTCCAGATCGATCCCTGCTTCTTTATAATCGTTGTAATTGTACGTCTCCATAAAATAACCCCGCTCGTCGCCGAACACTGTGGGGGTGATCACTTTCAGTCCTTCGATCTTGCATGTTTCTACCGTTATCTTTCCCATTTTCTTACCTCATCGTATATTGTTTTCCGATCACAGCCCTTCCGACACTTCGATCAGATATTTTCCATATGCCGTTTTCAAGAGAGGCTGTGCCAGTTCCACCAACTGTTCCTTCGTGATAAATCCCGCCCGATAGGCGATCTCCTCGATACAGGACACATAAAGCCCCTGGCGTTTCTGGACAGCCGCCACAAAATCCGCCGCATCCAGCAGGGAGTCGTGATTCCCCGTATCCAGCCAGGCAAATCCGCGCCCCAGGGTCTCCACCTGGAGGGTCCCCCTTGCCAGATAGGCGTTGTTCACCGATGTGATCTCGATCTCTCCGCGCTTGGAGGGCTTGACCTCTTTCGCGATCTGCACCACATCGTTGTCATAGAAATAGAGTCCCGGCACCGCATAATTAGACTTTGGATGCTCCGGTTTCTCCTCGATGGACAGGGCCCTGCCGTCCTGGTCGAATTCCACCACACCGTATTCCCTGGGATCCCGGACATAATAGCCGAAGATCGTGGCCCCCTCTTCCCGGGCAGCCGCTCTCCTCAGCACCTGTGAAAAACTCTGTCCGTAAAAGATATTATCCCCCAGCACCAGCGCCACATGGTCATCTCCGATAAATCTCTCCCCGATCAAAAAGGCGTCCGCCAGTCCCCGGGGCGTCTCCTGTACGGCATAGGACATGGAAAGCCCCAGCTGTCCCCCGTCCCCGAGAAGTTCCTCAAAGACCGGCAGATCCCTGGGCGTGGAGATCACCAGGATCTCCTGGATACCGGCCAGCATCAATGTGGACAGCGGGTAATAGATCATGGGTTTATCATATACGGGTAAGATCTGCTTGGAAACTGCTTTCGTCAGCGGATACAGCCGGGTCCCGGCACCGCCTGCTAATATGATCCCTTTCATCGTCCTTACCTCCTTAGATCTTATACATCTCTTCGTAATATTTCTGGTAATTCCCGCTGGTCACGTTCTTCATCCAGTCCTCGTGCTCGAAAAACCACTGGATCGTCCTGCGGATCCCGTCCTCGAACTTCGTCTCCGGATACCAGCCCACCTCTTCTTTGATCTTGTCCGGCGCGATGGCATAGCGGCGGTCGTGGCCTTTGCGGTCCTCCACGTACGTGATCAGATCGTCGCTGACCAGCTCCCTGCGGGCATCCGTCTCAGGCAGCATCTCCCGCAGCGTGTCCAGGATGATGTGGATGATCTGGATATTCTGCCTCTCGTTGTGGCCGCCGATGTTGTACGTCTCGAACAGCCGGCCTTTTTCCATGACCATATCGATGCCCCGGGCGTGATCCTCCACATAGAGCCAGTCCCGGACGTTCTTTCCGTCTCCGTAGACCGGGAGCTTTTTGCCCTGGAGGGCGTTGTTGATGATCAGCGGGATCAGTTTTTCCGGAAATTGATAGGGCCCGTAATTGTTGCTGCAGTTGGTGATATTCGCCGGGAAACGATACGTATCCATGTAGGACTTCACCAGCATATCCGAGGAGGCTTTGCTGGCCGAATAGGGACTGTGGGGCGCGTAAGGCGTCGTCTCGTAAAAATACCCGCCGTCCTCGTCCAAAGAGCCGTACACCTCGTCTGTGGAGACATGGAGGAATCTCTTTCCTTCCTTAAAAGAGCCGTCCGGCAGTTCCCAGGCCGCTTTTGCCGCGTTGAGCAGGACCAGCGTCCCCAGCACGTTCGTCTTGACAAAGACTTCCGGATCTTTGATGCTCCGGTCCACATGGGATTCCGCTGCAAAATGCACCACCCGGTCGATGTCGTTTTTGGCAAAGACCTCCTCCACGGCCTCCCTGTCGCAGATATCCGCCCGTATGAATGTATAGCCCTCCCGGCTTTCTACTTCTTTTAGATTCTCCAGATTGCCCGCATATGTCAGTTTGTCCAGATTGATGATGCGGATGGCATCGCCGTATTTCCGGAACATATAGTGGATATAGTTGGATCCAATAAAGCCGGCGCCGCCGGTCACCAGATATGTCGTCATCTTTTCTAACCTCCAGTTTTTCTGTTCACATATATTTTTTCATTATAGCATTGCCAGATCTGTGCTTCAACCTGTTTTTTTCAGATGGCAGAATATAAATAGCTCTGAACCGTATAAATGGCTCAGAGCTGTTGTTGACCAGTGCCGCTGATGGGAGTCGAACCCATATGGTTTCCCGCACGATTTTGAGTCGTGTGCGTCTGCCAATTCCGCCACAGCGGCTGATATTGATAATATCACGGAGACGGTACACGCCCCCGAACTGGTATTATATTAACACATGTCCGCTCTATATGCAAGTGTTTTTTTCCGATCCTGAAAAATACCTAAATTCTGTAAACAGATCAAATATCACGAACATTTACTACGATCCACGAACACTCAGGTCTTTGGATGTGTACTTTTCTGCGAAAAAAGTACCAAAAGCGCCGGGGGATCGCCATCTCCCCCCGGACCCCTTAAAACGCTTTCTGAAAGTCAGGTATCCTATTATCTGTAAATCTGCGATGATCATGAGGTATTTTAGATTTTATAGGACACTCTAATGAAATCCAACAATTTTCCCAAACTTCCTTAGAAAATCCTGCCAGACAGCCGATATAATGATTAAGTGTATAGTCAAAAAGAATTGTTATTTAAGGAGGATCACGTTATGTCAATGACTGTAGGTCATAAGCCTTACACAGGCGCGATCAACACAGACAGCGCTCGATACAAACGCGCGAAGGCAATGTATGACGAAGGACATCCCAACGGAGAGGAAACAAAGTCTGCTGCGCAGGAAAAGATCGAACAGGATCTGGAAGATCTGAAAATGCTCAAGCGGATGCTCGGGCAAAAATACGATGACTTTGATCTTATTTTTAAAAATCCATTTGAAGCGGACGAAGAAACATTTATCCGCAATTATATGGGGCTTTTCGATGAGGACGGTGATCTCATCAATGCCTATGGTGTAGCGGGAATGGACATTACAGGCAAAGACCCGTCTGAATTCCATAAGATCATAGATGTTCCCGAAACTGCCCGGCAGGATATGTTTGATGAGACGATGCGCCACTTCATACAAGAAAACGGAGTCGCCAACGGCGATACGACCAAACGTACCGAGGTTTTTACGCGCTATCAGCTGAGCGTCGACAAACCAGATCGATTAAGCGGCACATGGACACTCGGGCAATATGAACGGATGTATACAAAAGCATTTTACAACGCTGTAAAAGAAGCAGACCCCGGCTGGCAGCTCGGACAGCCGTTTGATACGAACATCGTACGCAGCATGACCCGCGAAGATGTGGAAAAACGCATTGTAAAAGGCAGCACCGAATTTTCATTGAAGCCGGAGCCATCTTTGGATATCAAGGTATGATCCATAAAACAGATCCGGATGCCAGAGACACCGACGGGATCATTTTTCCCTTTTTTCACGTAGCGATGGACGGAGTCCTCTACACTGGCAAACAGTCCTTCCGCCATTGCGGCCAGGATCCCTGCCCCGGTCCGGTCAGGCCACATCCCAGCATAGCGATCTCATGGTCACTGTCGCCGACGACAACCTTGGTCTTTGTGCCGAGCCCAGATCCTTCTGCCCGTTTATGGAGAACAGTCCCGGCAACCTCAAATGCACTGGCTGTGCCAAATGTCTTATTGATATCAATGCCTGCCGCGTCAAAGATCTTCTCCATGTCGGTGAGCCCTTGAGAGTAAACTTCTATAAATCGTTCTTTTTCAGAGCGTTCTTTCGCCATAACAATCCCCTCCTTTCCCCATCCCGTCTGCCTGCAAGCGGAGACGGCCAGGGGGGGGAGAAGAGCAGAACATGCCTGCTCTCCTTCCAAAACCTTCTCTATTTCAGAAAACCATTGATGATCTGCTCCTCCGCCTCTTCCTCCGTAAGCCCCAAAGTCATCAATTTCGTGATCTGCTCTCCCGCGATCTTCCCGATCGCAGCCTCATGAATCAGCGCAGCGTCCACATGGTTCGCCTCCAACTGAGGCACAGCCAGGATCTTCGCGTCGCCCATGATGATCGCGTCGCACTCCGCGTGCCCGTTACACAGGGTATTCCCCACGATCTTCGCGTCGAATTTCTGGTAAGAGGCGTCTTTCGCCACGGAACGGGACACCACGTCCGTGGTCGCACCCTCCCCATTTAACTCCACCTCATAGATGCTCACGGCGGACTGCTCCCCATGGGTCATCAGCCGCTCACGCACCAGGAGCTTGGAACCGGAGGCCAGATCTGCCGTGGTCTTCCGGACCGTGGAATCCACACCCTTGATCTGCACCATCTCCATCTCCATGGAACTGCCCTCTTCCATATGGACTTCCGTGCCGGGGTTCATGATCCGTTTGCCCTTGCCATCCCCGGAGCCGTAATGTTTTTCCACATATTTGATCTTGGAATTTTTTCCCACGAAAAAACGATGCAGACCGTCGTGCTCCGCATCCTGGACCCCGCAGTTATCGATCCCGCACCCGGCCACGATCGTTACATCGCAATCTTCTCCGATGTAAAAATCATTGTACACCACTTCTTTTAAGCCGCTCACGCTGAGCACCACCGGGATGTGCACGCTCTCATTTTGCGTCCCGGATTTGATCCGGACATCGATCCCGGTACCGTCATCTTTCGATACGATATCTATATTGGCTGTTGTATTCCGGTCGGCCATCTCGCCGTTGGCCCGTATATTATACGCGCCTTCCGGCATCTCGTGGAGCCCGGCCACCTCCTCCAAAAGCCTTTTTTGTATTTCATCCACCATTACTTTTTGCCTCCCATATCATATTTTCCACAGACACTGGCCATCGAATCTGTGCTGACTAAAGTCGGAAGGATCTCATCCCTTCCCCCTTGTCTTACGATCTCACCGTCTGCCAGGACAACAATCTCATCCGCAATGTTCAAGATCCTCTCCTGGTGGGAGATGATCAGGATCGATCCTTCCCGGTCAGCCTCACGCATCTTCTCAAAGACCTGGATCAGATTCTGGAAACTCCAAAGATCGATCCCAGCCTCGGGCTCGTCAAAGATCGACAGCTTGCTCCCCCTCGCCAGCACCGTCGCGATCTCCACGCGCTTTAATTCCCCGCCAGAGAGGCTGGCATTGACTTCCCGGTCGATGTAATCCCGGGCGCACAGGCCCACTTCCGCCAGATATTCACAGACTTCGGTGACCTTCAGATCCTTGCCTGCGGCCAGACAGATCAGATCATGGACCGTGATCCCCTTAAACCGCACCGGCTGTTGGAACCCGTACCCGATCCCCATCTTTGCCCGCTCTGTGATGCTCTTGTCTGTGATATCCACCCCCTCAAAAAAAATCTTGCCGGACGTGGGCATGTTGATCCCCGCGATCACCCGGGCCAGCGTGGACTTCCCACCCCCGTTGGGTCCTGTGATCACGATGAATTTCCCGTCTTCCAGAGTCAGGCTCAAATCTTTTACGATCTGCTTTGATTCGTTCTCTTCTGTCACTTCAAACGATATGTTCTTTAATTCCAGCATATCATCACCTCTTTTTGTTTTATCATGGTCCTTTATCATTATCAGAGATAAGCCTTATCGGCCCTCTGCAGCATATCCACGCACTCCACACCCTGGATCGGATCAGGTGTTTTTGGGACAGACCTCCTTTATGATCGGCGGGATCTGGGACAGCATATTGTCCACATCTTCAAACATAGCGCTCTTCGTCGTACACAAGCTGCTCGCATGGTCGATATGCTGGACGACCTCCTTGTACTGGATCTTTATATTGTCAAAAAAACCGCTCAGCGCCTGGAGCGCCCCTCTGAAATCTTCTGTAGCGCCGGAGATCTCCGCCTGCACAGCTGTGGCCCCTCCGGCCGCCTGTGTGATGAGATTGAACATCTCATAAGTCTCATTTGACTTGTGGATGCTCTCCTCCAGCGCCTTCTGCGAGGTGTCAAGGCCCGTGCTCAGTTCCTCCGTGCTGGTCTCCACATCGCCGATATTCGCCCCCACCACGGCGACCAGGTCCTTGATCTCGTCGGCGAGTTTCTTCACCTCCACCGCGACCACGGCAAATCCTTTCCCCTGCTGCCCGGCCCTGGCCGCCTCGATCGACGCATTTAAAGCCAGGATGTTCGTCTGGTCAGCGATGGACGCGATCTTATCCGTGCATGTCTTGATCTGCGCTACAGAATTTTGAAAATCATTAAATGTTTTCTCTAACTCTGCAAAATAAGTCTCCACATGCTCTGAACTGACCCTAAAGCTCTGGACCCCGTTTTGGGCACACTCCACCGACTTTGTGATCTCATCTTTCACATCCTCAAATTTTCCAGCCGTCTCGTTGATACTGGAAAAGTTCTCCCCGAACTGCTGCAGCTCATCCTGGAAACGGTCCGCCTCCTCCATTACATTGTCAAAAGAGCTGCCCACCAGGCCCAATTCCTGCAGGGAATCCACTTCCTTTTGCACCATCACTTTTTGATATTTTTTCAGGCTGTCCGTCACATGCAGCACCGAACGCAGGCTCTTTCCCCGTTCATCCGCCTTTTCTGTCCCCTGCCGGGATTTTCTGCGAAACAACATAAGATCCCTCCTCACTCAAATGCCACACAAGTCATCGACTGATTGACAAAACGGTTATTATAATGCTCCCCGTACCCAACAAAACCGGCATGTCTGCCCAAAACACTCATCTCCCGAAGGTACTCGTCCATATAGCGCTCTTCACAGAACAATTTATAACGGAACAGACAGTTCACCGAAAAGACTGCGGAAAGTTTCGGGAAATCCTTGCGGATCGTCTCGATCGTCTCCTTTACCACAGCCCTGTAATCCCCCAGTTCCAGCATGATCAGGATATCTGAATCATTCACCTGCCTGAAACAAGCCAGCGCATTTCCATTGACTTCTTTGATCGAGATGATGCAGATGTCATCCCCATTGAGTTTTCCGAATGGGTTTTTAAATGTCTGGGTCGTGATATCCCGTTCTGTTACTCCCAGGATACTCTGGTACACTTCCTTCGCAGGCCTGCCGTTGAGCGCCCCCAATATGTATCTGGCCCTGTCCGTCCTGGAGGCGATAAACCTGTAGTCCCCCATCTGATGGTAGATGTTCTCTTTGTAAGTCTTTACCCGGCCTTTATTATTTTTTACCAGCGCATAGACAGCTGCATCCTCGTAGATCCGACCGTTGGCGGATACCATGCCCGCATCCCCTGTACCGCCCACCAGGGATATGCCTCTCTCCCCCAGGACGCTGTACAGAGTGGTCAGCACACAGGCGTCGTTGCCTGTACAGATATCGATGCAGACGGTATCATTCTTGGCCGCACCCACATCCTGCACATCTTTTTTCAACCGGTCGATATATTTTACCGGCATGACCGATGCCTGCTCCAACACATTGGCCGCCGCCGTGACCCCATCTGAAAATGCTATGACAGCCACGCCCCTTTGTACGACCTTTGTATCGTACCCCATCCCGATACAGCCAATGCTGGGCACTTGCGGATAAAGCTGCTCCAATCCTTTCACATGTGTGTCAAATTGCTCTTTATTCGACAGCAGCATGATCAGCTCAGGTCTGTTTAATCCGCGCACCGCCTCTTTCAGATCGCCGCTCTGGCTCATGCCAAAAAACTGTTTCATCGCTTTTGATCCTCTCTTTTTTTACTTTTATCCAAGTTAAAATATTAACTACGATTATACGTCATTCCCATAGAAACTGTCAATGTTTATTTCCCCTTGCCAGCATTGACATAACGGTAAATGATCGTTAAGATTATTAAGGTCTGCCCGCAGATACAGATGACTGAGATATACCAGAAAGGATCATAAAAATGAAATACGATTTTATTTCCATCATGGACCGTCGGGGCATGGACGCCCTGGCGATAGACAGCCTGGGCAGCGGGATGGGTTCCTCGCCTGACCTGCCAAAAGACGGGTTCGATGCGATCCCCATGTGGGTCGCGGATATGAATTTTCCCACCGTGCCCACCGTTTTGGAGGCCATCATCCAACGGACCCAGCATCCGGCGTTCGGTTATTTCGCACCCTCCGAAGAATATTACCGCTCCATCATCCGCTGGCACGAGACCCGCAACGGGGTAAAAGACCTGGAAGCTGAACATATCGGTTACGAAAACGGCGTTCTGGGCGGCGTCCTGGCCGCACTCACAGCCTTCGCCTCCCCCGGTGATAAGGTCCTGCTGCACAGCCCCACCTATATCGGATTTACCGCAAGCCTTCAGAACAACGGATTCGAGATCGTCCATAGCCCCCTGAAGCCGGATGTGGACGGGATCTGGCGCATGGACTACGATGATATGGACGCCCGGTTAAAAGAGGGGCATATCCACGCAGCGATCTTCTGCAGCCCCCACAACCCCTGCGGCCGTGTATGGGAACGGTGGGAGATCGAACAGGCCATGGAGGTCTACCGCCGCAACGACTGTATCGTGATCTCCGACGAGATCTGGTCCGATATACTCTTAAACGGGCATAAACATATACCGACCCAGTCTGTCAATGGGGATGCGAAAAAACGCACGGTGGCCCTGTACGCACCCAGCAAGACTTTCAACTTAGCCGGACTGATCGGCAGCTACCACATCATCTATGATCCGTACCTGCGCGACCGGGTACGCGCCAAGGGCAGCAAATCCCACTACAACAGCATGAATGTCCTCTCCATGCACGCATTGATCGGGGCATACCGGCCGGAGGGCCACGAATGGGTGGATGAGCTGTGCCAGGTCTTGAGCGGGAACGTCAATTTCGCCTGCTCCCACATCGCGGAACATTTCCCAGGCGTACAGGTGAGCAGGCCTGAAGGGACGTATATGCTGTTTTTGGACTGTGCGAAATGGTGCCGGGACCACGGCTGGACCCTGGATCGACTGCTCAAGGCCGGATGGGATGTGGGCGTGGCCTGGCAGGACGGGAGGATCTTCCACGGCCCATGCGCGATCCGCATGAACCTGGCGCTGCCTTTGAGCCGGGTACAGGAAGCCTTTGACCGGCTGGGCCGCTATGTCTTTCATACTTGATGTTTTGTCTTCCCCTGCATCATCATCTCGTGTTCAGCGCGGATCTCCTCATAGAGCTGGCGAAAGCTCCAGTCGCAGTTGCTCTCAGTGAGCACAGCCTTTAACGCCACGGAGGCTTTCGCTCTGCGCAGCTGCCGCAGGAGCTCATCCAGACGGCTGCTGTCAAATCCATACAGCACCATCATCTCCTCCGGGACGGCAGGCGGGATCTCCCCCTGCCCCTCCTCCCGGGCAAAACCGTCAAGCCCCGCCAGATATCCTACTTTCTGCCCGATCTCATCCGCATCGATGTTCCGGATCCGTATCCCCATGCGCACGAGCACGCTTTTTACGATACGGATCTTATCCGACTTTTCCGGATTATAATACAAGACCTTCTCTCTCGCTGCCGCCATCATACCAGATTCCTTTCTCCAAACAATTCATAATAAAAAGCATACTGCTGGATCATGCCCGCATATCCCTCGTACCGCTCAAAGGGAAACCCTCCCGGATACTTCCTGAGCATATCCTGGATATGGGTATCCACCGGGAAAGCCTCCATGTGATGGAGGGCAAACAGACAGATGCAGTCCGCCACCTTTTCACCCACCCCGCAGAACCTGCGCAGCTGTTGCCTGGCTGCCCCGTGATCCAATGTATGCAGCTGTCCAAGATCCACTGTCCCATCGCAGACCATCCGGGCAGTCTTATGGATATAAGGAGCCCGATACCCCAGATTGCAGTCCCGCAGATCCTTTTCCGACACCCCGGCCAGGGCCTCCGGTGTGGGGAACAGATCGTACATCTCTCCCCGGAAGTCCACATCCTTTTTGCCAAAAGCCCGGCACAGCATATCCACACACTTTTTGATCCGGGGGATATTATTTCTCTGGGAGATGATGAACGTTACGATCGTTTCCCACAGCTCCTGCTGCAAAATACGGATACCGCCGCCCAGCCGGACAGCCGCCTGCAGATAGGCATCGGCGGGGTCGACCGCCTGTTTGATCCGCCCATAATCCGTATCCAGGTCAAAATACCCCCGCCAGATCTTTTCAAACTCCTCTTCTGTGCAGGAAAAAGAGATCCTCTCCCCCTCCTGCCTGACCTCCAGGTATCTCCCAAAAGCGATCAGAGCATATGTATCCTCCCCGATCTGCCGCATCCGGAAGCATTGTCCAGAGCGGCTGATCTGTCCCAGGTCAAGATCTGGGATCTCTTTTGTGAACATCATCTCTCAAAACACCTTATGGCCGGATGCCGTCTCGAAATGATATCTTACGATCCCCAGGTCCACTTTCGTATAAGGGCCCCTGCCCGCTCTGCGGATCACCGGCTTCCCGTCTCTGATCCCCATCTTAAATTTCTGCTGGTGGAGAGCCGTGGGCGCCAGCAGGGCGGCCTCGGCCCCTTTTCGGAACCAGTCCGGCATCTCACCTTTCGTGGCCACAAATCGATCAAGCGGCCGTTCTTTATGGGGTATGCCCTGCGTCTCCCCGTAGCCGATGGCGATGACCAACGCCATCTTTTCCCCTTTGGGGATCCGTTTCTTTACATTCCTTTTGTTAAAAGTCAGCCCCACCCAGCAGGTGTTCAGGCCCATGGCCTGCGCCTCCAGGACGATCCGCTCCCCATAATAGCCGCATTTTTCTTCCAGATCCTCCGACGGTCTCCCCGCCAGGATGATGTAATCGTTGACATTGCTAAATTTCCCGTAATGGGCCATCTTTGAGTCAAATCCATCCGGGTCATCGTAACATATCTGGATGTGCAGCCCACTCTCCTCATTGCATCCGCGGATCAGCGTGTCCAGCTCCTGCCGCTTCTCCTCCTCGATCTTCTGCCCTGTGTAGGCTCTTACGGAGTGCCTCTCCTGTATTGCCTGTGCCAGATCCATCATTTACCACCTCTCTCTGCTCCAGTAATCTAAATATGTCGGATCTTCTCAAAATCCTCGATCCCCACCGGGAGTTTTTTCTTCGCTCCCCTCTCCATACATCCCTCCTTGCCGGGCCGCTTCCTGTACCACCGCTTGTTCCACCTGCCCGTAAGAGAGCCCATATTTCCTGGCCAGGGCGGCTACGCTCTCATACTCCGGATAGACCCACTGACCGGAACTCCCAGAGCATACTTTTACTTTTGCCTTCCCCAGAGATGTGTCCACCTCCCGCACCTCTCTTCGCAGTACCGACCGCTGGATCTGCATCCTGCGGATCCCTATGGTGGTGGTCTCGCGGAATATGATCTCCTCCATCTGCGGGAGGATCTTTTCATCACAGAGTACATTCAACTGGTAAGCCGGACGGTTCTTCTTCATGAAAACAGGCGTATAATGGACATCCTTCGCCCCGGCCTCAAACAGGCACTCCATGGCATAGCCCAGCCGTTCCCCCGTGCAGTCGTCGATATTTGCCTCCAGCTTCCAGATAGTGTCCGCATCTGCCGCCTTTGGCACATTTTCCGACTCTATGATCATCGCCCGCAAAATATCCGTACAGGACAGATCCCGCTCCCCAGTGCCTATGCCGATCTTCTTTACGATGGACCGCTGTGGCAGTTCCCCGGCCGTACGGATAGATGCCGCGATCGCCGCCCCCGCCGGCGTCACCAGTCCGCCCTCTGCAGAAATGATCTGAAGAGGCAGTCCATACTCCTGTAAGATATACAGCACAGCTGGGACGGGAACAGGCTCAAGGCCACACTGATCCTGGACCGTGCCAGTCCCCTCGCACAGCTGCGGTATGATCACTTCCGTGATATCCAGGTCATCCAGACACACAGCCACCGCCAGGATCTCCACGACAGAGCGCACCGTCGGCACACGGTGCGCTCTCGTCTTTGCCTGGAGCAATATACGGAAGATCTTCTTTGCCATTTTTCTCGCCCGCTCTGTCATCTCCGCCTGACGGATGAGCTCCAGACCTGACACCCCCGGATCCTTTTCCAAAAAGATCTGCAGCCTGCAGGCATCCAGGCCGTTTTTCACCGCTTGGGCGATGCGGATCTTGAGCCCTTTTATGGAAAGACTCATGGCTGCCCGCTCCAACGCCCGCGCATCCGCCCCCAGGTCCAGGAGGGCCGCCGCCAGCCTGTCCCCGCTGATCCCAAATGCACATTCCAAGTACAGCGTTCTCAAGCCCTACATCCTCTCCGGCGCGGAGAATCCCAACAGGTCGATGCTGGTCTCCAAAACCTGACGGGTCAGGGATAAAAGCTGTACCCAGGAACTCTTCTGCGCCTGGTCCTCCTCACTTAAGATCTTCGTCTCATGGTAAAACCGGTTAAAGGCATTCGCCAGACCATACAGATAAGAACAGATCTTATGGGGCGCTTTCTCCGCAAAAGCACCCTCTATGGACGGTGCAAAGTCCGTCAGCTCCAGCATCAATGCCTTCTCACTCTCACACGCAGCCTCCCGCAGACTGCCCTGCGCCAGATCTCCCCCTTCTTCCTGGTAACGTTTTAAAATGGACTTGATGCGCACGATCGTATAGAGCAGATAGGGTCCTGTATCCCCCTCAAAGGAGGTGAAACGATCGATATCGAACACATAATCCTTGGTGGCCTGGTTGGAGAGGTCTCCGTATTTGATGGCAGAGAGCCCCACCACCTGTGCCGTCTCCCGGGCATTTTCCGCTTTCACGCTGCGGTTGTCCACGATCTTCTGGTACATCTCCTCGCTGATGTCACCCATCAGGTCCTCCAGGCGCATCACACCGCCCTGACGAGTCTTAAACGGCTTGCCGTCCTTGCCATTCATGGTCCCGAAGCCTAAGAAGGAGAGCTTGGTATCCTCCTTTACCAGGCGGGCTTTTCTGGCACAGCGGAACACCTGGGTAAAATATAGCTCCTGCCGCTTGTCCACCACATAGAGGATCTCATCCGGGTGGAACAGCTTCATGCGCTCCACGATCGTGGCCAGATCCGTGGTGTTATAAAGGGACGCTCCATCGGATTTTAAGATCATACAGGGCGGGATCTCCTTTGTGTCCCCCTCCTCCTTCACGTCCACCACAAGAGCGCCCTGGTCCAGATGGGCATAGCCTTTCTCTTTCAGATACGCCACCATCTCCGGGATATAAGGCTGGGCATCGGATTCTTTTTTCCACAGGTCAAACGTTACTTCCAGACGCTCATAATTCCTCTTTAAGTCGGCCACGGATACATGCAGGATGTGTTCCCACAGGGCATGATAGCCCGGCCGCCCCTGCTGGAGCAGATGGGTCGCCTCCATGGCTTCCTCCTTGTAGAGCGCATCCTCCTTGGATCTTGCACTGGCCGCCGGATAGATTTCTTCCAACTCTCCGATCGTAAACGGCGCCTCCTCCGGATAAGGCCCTTCATAGTCCTCCCGGAAATAGACCAGATCCGGACTGCGGCGCTTTAACTCCGTGATGATCAGTCCCATCTGCAGTCCCCAGTCTCCCAGATGCACATCCCCGATCATCTTATGTCCCAGGAACCGTCCCATCCGCTTGATGCTCTCACCGATGATCGCGGAGCGCAGATGTCCCACGTGCAGAGGCTTGGCCACATTGGGTCCGCCGTAGTCGATCATGATCGTTCTGGGTGCGTCTGTCTTTTCAACGGAAAGGTCCTCATCCGCCGCCATTTCCCGCAGAAAATCCGCCAAAGCTCCCGGATCCACTTTCAGATTGATAAATCCAGGCATCACAGCCTCGGCCGCAGAGAATACCGGGCTGTCCTGTAGCTGCTCCACCACATCCCCCGCGATCTGTATCGGCGCTTTCTTATAAGCCTTCGCCCCCGCCATGGCTCCGTTGCACTGATATTCGCACAGATCTGGGCGGTTGGAGAGGGTCACCTTCCCATAACTCCTGTCATATCCCGCTCTCTCAAAAGCATCTGACAACTCTTCTGTCAAACGCTCGATCCACTTTTTCATCCTCAACACTCCTATCTTTTTCTTTGATCCACCAGTTTTGCGCCGGCCAGAGCCAGGGCCCCATGGCCGATATGACAGGAGACACTCAAAGAAAGAGGATCCACGATGAGCGGATACCCCGGGAAACATTCCTCCACTTCCCGCTTCCAGTCCTGCGCCTCCTCCTCATTTCCTGCGTAAGCGACCATCAATGCGAAACAGCCCTCCTCGACATAAGGAGCAAAGCGTGTTTCCATGTCTTTTTTCATGGCTTCCAGCATCGTCTTTCTGGCCTGTTTCTTACTGCGGCATTTCGCATAGGCATCCAACTTCTCCCCCTGGATCTGCAGGACAGGTTTTAATTTCAACATGGTGCCGATGGCTGCGGCCGCCGGTGTGATCCGCCCGCCTTTTTTCAGATATTTCAATGTCTCCAGGGTGATGTAGATACTGGATTCCATCTTCTCCCGCTCCAGGATCTCCCGGATCTGCCCCGCATCCGCGCCGTCTTTTACCAACGCCAGCGCATCCATCACCGACTGCTTCTGGGTCACTGAGATCCGCTGGTTGTTGACGACCTGCACCCGCCCCTCATAGTCCTGGGCCAGGGCCACAGCCGTCTCACAGGAGGCGCTCAGCCCACTGGACATGGGGATATGGACGACCTGCTCATGATCCGCCAATAATCTATCCCAGAGATCGATCACCTCCCCGGGTGAGGGCTGGGATGTGGAGATATCCGCGTTGTCTGAGAGTTTCTGGTAAAATTGCTCCTGGCTCAGCGTGATGTCCTCGTAAAAGATCTCTCCGTCGATATAAAAAGGCATGGGAAGGACATGTACACCTATCTCCTTCCCTTCTTTTTGCGTGATACCGCTATTGCTGTCTGTCACAATGGCAATTTTCTTCATATAACTATCCCTTTCCAAATCCAAGATGTTCCTATTCTACCATACACGCCTGGATAACTCAAGCGCGAGAAAAGCAGAAGCCCCATCCTGCTGGCCTCTGCTTTTCAGATTGAACACTAAAACATCTTTTCCATAAACCGTTTAAGCAGATCCAATCGTTCACTCCTCCAGTCAAACGCCCCGGCAGCGGCAGCTTCGCCTATTTTAAAAGAAACGTAATCATTGTGGACGGAAAAATATGTATGGAGCCTGTTCTTAAAGATCCGAGGAAAATCTCTTTGATGCGCCTCCCCCAACATCATAAGAAAAGAATCAATCTCTTTGAGTATCTCCCCTGCCTGCGGTTCCGCCAAAATGGCAAGGCACAGATCTTCAAGTGTGCCATCCTCCACAATATCCCCACAAGTTGGAAAAAGTACAAATCCTATCTTTAGAACATCCCCCGTCCATAAATGAGGCTCTGACGGAACTGCCAGATCTGCTTTTCTCAGTGCAGACTGAATCTCTCTGACGGCAGTCTCTGCATCATTTTCTGCATCGCGGATGATCATCAAAGATCTTAATCTTTCATAGCCTGAAGTATTTTTTAGGATCTCCAGGTATTTATACAATTCAGAATTCCCACCAAAATCATTTACCTGGATATCATCTGAAAATCTCGGATCATACGACAGAGCCTGACTGTTCAGATATCGGATCAAAAATTCCTGTCCGTCTCTCCCTTCGCAGATGATCAAATGCTCTTTCATCAGCCGATCATTTGTCTTACGCGGCATCAGCGCACCTCCATATCTGTTGCGATCGCTGTTTGGAGCAGATCATCTGAATACCAATATGCACGATTTTTATCATCGATCTTATCAACACGCAGATAGCAAAAATCTGACTTCCTCTGCGCACTCTCCACGCCATCGATCGCCCCGACAATGCATTCATAGCTATGTGTCGTAGCTATGACTTGACATCCGCTCTCATACGTCGCCTGCGCGATCGTTTCCCAAAGTTTCGGAAACATAGAATAATGAAAACCTGTCTCTATCTCATCGATCAGAATAATAGAATGCGGATTTGCGATCATAGATAATAATATAAACAAAAGTTTATTTACTCCATCTCCTGCCAACCTAAGGGGCAGCAGCTGACCGCCCATTTTCGCATAAAGCTGGACTTGACCATTTACCACGATCGTCGAAAGATCTGTGATCATCGGTTCCATAAACTGTAAGATATTTATGATCTGTTGTTTTTTTCCTTCCAACTCCAGCTTCCCAAACCATTCAACAATAGAATGGAGACTCCCACTGTTGATGATGGCTGCATTTATATATTGTGTAAATGTCATCCTATCTATCTGATCATGTTCAAGGGTCGTCGAAACACTCCGGAACATCCCCATCGGCCCGACAATAAAATGACCGTTTTCCAGATAATCTTTTTTCTCATAGCAGAACTTAAGTGTATACAGGGATTTTGCCGAAGAAATGATCTGATTCATCATTTCCTGTGGTACGTTTATATCATTAGCAGGAACAAAAGATTCATCCCGCTCATATTCCAACATAGAAGGGATCCCATCGTCCTCCAGATAGATCCGCATGGTCTTCGTCGTATCCATTTGGTAAAAAGCAGATTCCCATAAGTTTACAGAATCAGACGCAAGCGCGATCCCTCGAAATTGATTGATCTTCGCAAAGGATTCTGGTGATACATGATCAAAAAATAGAAATATGCCCTCCAAAATCGAACTTTTTCCAACATTATTTCTTCCCGATATCAGTGTGATCGGTCTGAGCTTAGAAAGCTCCATTTTTTCAAATCCACGGAAATTTTCAAACACTACATTATTGATCATTTTACAATCCCTTCACATCCCGGATCACCTGATACCCTTTGATCGCCAGGACGCTCTCCGTCTCCTCGATATCCTCCGCCCGGAAGATCAGCACAGCCGACTTCAGCCGGCTGCTGATATACGAATACATACAGTCGATATTGATGTTCGCCTCCCCGACCGCCGCCAGAATGCCGTCCATAGCCCCCGGCTTATCTTCCATCGGGATCGCGATGACCCGGTCTTTCATGACCAGCTCCCCGCGCTCCTCCAAGATCCGGTAACACTTATCAAAATCATCCACGATCATCCGCAGGATGCCAAAATCCGGCGCGTCATATGTAGAGATACACAGGCAGTTGATGTTGTTCTCTGCTAAAAGACTGGTGATCCGCCGGAGGCTGCCCGGCTTGTTTTTTACGACTATCGCTATCTGATCGATCATATCTGTGTCTTCATCCTTTCTGTCATACTTAGGAACTGTAGGAAAATAACTGACGCATCTTGACTTGTCTATTTCTCCGACAGCACAATACAAAAAGCCTCGCCAGAGCCCGCTGCGCCTGCGTTTTTTGTATTGCGCTCTCGAAGAAGTATCCTGCGCAGCCTGCATCACTTATTTTTCTACAGTTCCTTAATTTTACCCGCCCTGGATGACCAGGACGGGTGTGATCCTTAGCTTATCTTATTTCATCATTACATTACACCATCTGCTGCTGTGTCAGGACAGACCTCACATGGCTGATCTCATCGGCCTTCGCCTCCGCAGCCGGCACATAGTAGTGTTTTTCCCGGGCGATGTTGTAGATCTCTTCCTGGGACATCTCACACTGGTTGCGGATCTGTTTCAATGTCTGTTTCAGCTGCGGATTTCCGGTCTGGGTGATCATCTCTGAATAGCGCAGCAGTTCACCGTTCACTGCGGTCAGTGTGTCTGCCACCATCGTTCTTTCATCTAACATAACGCATCCCTCCTACTGTAAAAACTGCATCAACTGCTGCTTGCTCTGCATCGCTGACTGGGCTGACTTCTGGAAATACTGCTTGATCTGGGGATCTTGCGCCTGCTCCGCGTAGCCCTGCATCTTACAATGGGTGACCTCAAACCCGCCGATCAGATGGCGTAGGTTCTGGAGATCCAATTCTGTAATGTTTGTCATGGTCTACCTCCTAAGTCTTTCGAGATTTGTATGGCTTTACTCTCCTGGTACAGCGAATATTAAGTAATTGACAGTTTGACTTGCCTATTTTCCCGATAGCGCCACTCCCCAAGCCTCGACGTAGCCACCGCTACGCCTGCGTTTGTGGAGCAGCACTCTCAGAAAAATATTCTGCGCCAAACTATCCAAAACTTAATCTTCGCTGTACTAGTATCCCACGACATCCAGATATTATTCTCCGATCAGCCAATTATACATTTCCTCATATTGCCTGGCTGAATTGTTCCAGGAGAAGTCCATCGCCATCCCCCGGTCCACGATCTTATTCCACTCCCTCTTCTTATCGTAATAGATCCGCTGTGCGTTGCGGATCACGCCCAGCATCTCATGGGCGTTGTAATTCATAAAGCTGAAACCTGTCCCTGTGCTCTCATATTCATTATACGGCTGCACCGTATCTTTGAGCCCGCCTGTCTCCCGGACGATCGGCACGGTCCCATAGCGCAGGCTCATCAGCTGGCTCAGACCGCAGGGCTCGAACAGGGACGGCATCAAAAATGCGTCGCAGGAAGCATAGGTCTTGTGGGACATAGGTTCGGAATAATAGATATTGGCCGAAACTTTTCCCTTATACTTCCAGGCAAAATGGCGGAACATATTTTCATAGCGCTCCTCCCCAGTCCCCAGGACCACCAGCTGGATCGCATCCTGGCACAGTTCATCCATGATGTAGGCGATCAGGTCGAACCCTTTCTGGTCCGTGAGACGGGAGACGATCCCGATCATCATCTTCTTGGGATCCTCCTCCAGACCCAATTCTTTTTGCAGCGCGATCTTGTTCTTTACCTTTTCCTTCCGGAATGTCTTGGCATTGTAATTGTACGCGATCTGGACATCCGTCTCCGGGTTATATTCATCGTAATCGATCCCGTTGACGATCCCCCGCAGACTGTTGGTCCGGGCGCACAGAAGGCCTTCTAAGCCCTCCCCGTAAAACGCCGTCTTGATCTCTTCCGCATAGGTGTTGCTCACGGTGGTGATCGCGTCCGCGTAGACAATGCCGCCTTTTAAATAATTTGCGTCTTTATATGCTTCTAATTTATCCGCTGTAAAATAGTACGACGGCAGGCCCGTTATACTCTTGACTGTATCCACATCCCACACTCCCTGAAATTTCAGATTATGTATGGTCATGATGGTCTTGATACCGCGGAAAAAGTCCCCTCCCTGGAATGAGTCATGCAGATAGACAGGCACCAGACCTGTCTGCCAGTCATGGCAATGGATGATATGGGGCTTGAAATCGATCACCGGCAAAACAGACAAGACTGCTTTTGAAAAGAACGCAAACTTCTCCAGATCCCACGGCGCCTGATCATACGGTCTCGGTCCACTGAAATAAAATTCATTGTCAATAAAATAGAACGTGATCCCATTGTATTCCATACGGAAGATCCCCACATAACAGCTGCGGAACCCTAAGTCCATATAAAAATTGGTGATATATTCCATCTTCGACTTCCACTCTCCAGCGATACACATATATTTAGGCAGTATCACCCGAATGTCAAAATAACGCTTGTCAAAACATTTGGGCAACGCGCCCGCTACGTCTGCCAGACCTCCTGTCTTGATAAACGGCACGGCTTCCGACGTGGCAAACAATATCTTCTTCATCCCATATCCTCCTTCGCGAAACAAAATTATCTACTTCATATCATTATATCCTACTTTCTACACTATGGAAAGTCTGATTTTTATATTCCAGTCTTATTTTATCCGCGATCAGGGCTATAAATTCAGAATTTGTAGGTTTTCCTTTTCCGTTGCTGACAGTATAGCCAAACAATTCATCGATCGTATCCATCTTCCCCCGGCTCCAGGCCACCTCGATCGCATGGCGGATCGCCCGCTCCACCCGGCTGGGGGTTGTCTGATGCCTCTTGGCGATGGTGGGATACAGGATCTTCGTGATCGAATTGAGCATCTCCTGGTCGTTGACGGAGAGGATGATCGCATCCCGCAGATACTGGTAGCCTTTGATGTGGGCCGGCACCCCGATCTCGTGGATGATGTGGGTCACATCACTCTCCAAATTCCGTTCCATGTAATGGCTGGAGCTCTCATAGGCGCTGATCTTCTGTGTCTCCCGGCTCCTGCGCTGGGCGCTCTGCCGCACATATTTGATGCGGTCCAGCAACAATCCACTGTCAAAAGGCTTGAGCATGTAGTAATCCGCCCCCAAGTTGAAAGCATCCTCCGTGATCCGCTCCTGCCCCACCGCGGACAGGATGAAGAACGAAGGCTGTTTTTTCATCTCTTTATCATGCATCACCCGCTCCATCACGGACAGCCCGTCCACTTTCGGCATGATGATGTCAAGGAGTACCACATCCGGCTCTTTTTCCCGGATGATGTTACAGATATCTTCCCCATTGTATGCTTTACCGACTAAGTGCAGGTCTTTATCCCCGTCGATCATCTTCTCAAGTATTTCCACCATTTTCTCGTTATCATCAGCAATGGCAATGTTCAACTTCTCCATAATGCACCTCTCTAATGCTTGTATTAACCTCCTAAAACTCTCTGGCTCTCAGAGGTCGTCCGGGAAATTTTCCCTCTCTACCATTATGGAACATTTTTTCCTGACAATCAACAGCAAACTCGCCAAAACACATTGTTTTTGTTTACATTAATCGACAAAACTTCCTTATTTGTTTGCAGGATTCTCATTATTCTTCAACATATTCTCAATAAAGATCCCATATCCCCCCGTAGAATCCTGTACAAACACATGGGTGACCGCCCCGACGACCTTTCCATTCTGCAGGACAGGGCTGCCGCTCATCCCCTGGACGATCCCTCCGGTCTTCTCTAGGAGCCGCTCATCCGTCACCTTCAGCACGAAGCTCTTGTTCGTATCCGGATGGTTCAGGTCGATGCTGGTGATCTGCACCTGATACTCTTCCACTTCCCCATCCACGCTGCACAGGATGCTGGCCCCACCTAATTCCATCTCCTGTTTGTACCCCACTTCTATGGGCCTGAACGTCAGGCTCTGGGCATATTTTGAGTCCAGATGCCCGTAGATGCCGTTCTCCCCGTTTTTCATGATCGTCCCGATGATATTGGAATTGTCGTAACGGATCAGCCCGGATAATTCCCCCGGACTTCCCTTCGTCCCTTTATGGATGCCCATCACCTGGGCCCGGTACAGGTCCCCGTCCCGGATCTGCATCAGCTCCCCCGTGTCCACATCGCTGATCCCATGCCCCAGCGCGCCGAAATCCCCGCTCTGGTCCATGTAGGTGAGCGTACCGATGCCCTGGGTATTGTCCCGCACCCAGATCCCCAGTTTATAATCCCCCGCCTCATCCACCACCGGATCCAGCGCCATCCGGATCTCCTCTCCCCGGCGCAAGAGAGAGAGTTCCACCGTGTCGCCCTCACACTCCATGATCTTGCGGATCAATTCCCGTTTATTTCCCACCGTCTCCTGGTTCATGGCCACGATATAATCCCCCGGCTGCACCAGGTTCCGGGCCGGCTCATAACACAGCCCATCCGGCCCGGTGATCTGTCCGCTGTTGATGATCAGCACACCCTGGGTCTCCATATACACGCCCACCGTGCTGCCGCTGACGTAGATGTCCGTCGGCTCCACCACCTGGACTTTGATCTGTTTGAGCGGTATCGCCCCGAACAGGCTGCACTCCAATGTAAAGCTCTCGCGCCCCGACACAGGTATGGCATCTTCCAGTGTCAGCCAGGGTTTTTCAAACTGCTCAAAAAAATCCCCTTCCTTTCCCTCAACGATACTGACCTGATCCGGCAGGCCGTCCCGCACCTCCCAATATCCCATACAGGTAAAAAGGACCATACAGAAAAACACCAGCACCCACAATACTTTTCTATATCTGCTCTTTCGGCTCACTATATCACACACATCCCTTCCTCAGAAGTTGAAAAAAAGAGCGTACCTCTCGTGTACACTCTCTTAGTATGCGATAATATCATGATTTCAATCTTGCATTTTTTTGTTGATCTGCCAGATCTTGCATCTCCCGCGCGCTCTCTAGGACGCGCTCTGTGATCTGGGCGCCGCCCAAGAGCCGGGCAAGCTCCCGCACCGACTCTTCCTTTTCCAACAGATGGATCGACGTGAACGTATCCGCGCCCTGCTGTTTTTTTTCAATGGAATAGTGGGCGTCCGCCATGGACGCGATCTGGGGCAGATGGGTGATGCAGATCACCTGCCGCTGTCTGCCGATGTAGGCCATCTTCTCCGAGACCTTCTGGGCCGTCCGTCCGCTGATCCCGGTGTCGATCTCATCGAAGATCAGAGTCTCGATCTGATCCTTGTCCGCTAAAAGTGTCTTCACCGCCAGCATGATCCTGGACAGCTCGCCGCCGGAGACCACCTTGCCGAAAGGCTTGCGCGGCTCACCGGGATTGGTGGAGATCATAAATTCCACCTGGTCTGTGCCGTTTGCCGCATAACCCTGACTGGAAAATTCGATGGCAAAATCCACGTGGAGGAAATTCAGGTCCGTCAGCTGCTCCTGGATCTTTCGTTCCAGCTTTCTGGCATATTCCCTGCGGTATTTTGTCAAAATGCGGCATTGTTGGTCCAGTCTTTCTTTTTGTCCTTGTAGTTTCTGCTCCAACGCTTGTTTGTATTCTTCATAGGACTGTAATTTTTTCAGCCTCTGTTCCTGTTTTTCCTGGTATTTCTGGATAGCTTCCACTGAATTGCCATATTTTGCCTTCAGATGGTTGATCAGATCCAGACGTTTCTCGATCTGGTAATACTCTTCCTCATCAAATTCCCACTCAGACAGATAATCCGTCAATTCCCTATTGAAATCGTTGAGCAGCCCGTCCAGATCCGTGAGCATCTCCTCAAGCGGCGAGAGATCCTCATCCAGATCCGAGATGCCGCCGAGCATCTGCAGGGCCTGCCCCAGACGGTCCCCCGCGCCGCTGGGATCCTCATACCCGGTACATGCATGCACCCGGTCCAGCGTCTCCAGGATCTGCTTTCCGTTGCTCAGCTTCCGGTACTGTCTTTCCAGCTCCTCGTCTTCACCTAGCTTAAGATCCGCTTCCTTCAGCTCCTGGAGTTCAAATTCCAGGAATGAGACCTCCCGCTTGCGCTGCACCTCGTCCATCTGATCCGCGTTCAACTGTTTCTGCAGCTTCAGATACATCTGGTAGGAAGCCCGCACCTTCTCCTGGATCGGCGCCAGCTTCTCCTTGCCGTACTCATCCAGGATCTCCAGCTGACGTTTCCGGTCTAAAAGGGACTGGTGTTCGTGCTGTCCATGGATGTCTATGAGCAGCGCCCCCACAGCTTTCATCTGGGCCAGGGTGCAGGTCTCCCCGTTGATCCGGTTTGTGCTCCTCTTCCCGGCCAGACGTCTCGACAGCCAGACCTGACCTTCCTCCGGATGGATGTCCATCCGCTCCAACGCCTGGTGTATCCGGGGATCCTCCACCTGGAAAGCCAGCTCCACCAGGGCGTAGTCCGCGTCCTCCCGGATCATCTCCCGGGACATCTTCCCGCCCAGAGCCAGCTGTACAGATCCAAGGAGGATGGACTTGCCGGCCCCGGTCTCCCCGGTCAGGATATTGAGACCCGGCTTAAACTCCACCTCCTCCTCCCGTATCAGGGCTAAATTTTTCACATGCAGATTTGTTAACATCCTGTATCCGCCCCTCCCTTTTTCCAACACTCAGACGCCATCCAGGAGTGCGCGCAGCCGGTCCATCACGATCCGGCTGTGCTCCTCGCTCCTGACCACGCAGATGATCGTATCGTCCCCGGCTATGCAGCCCAGCATCTCTTCCCATTTCAGCTCATCTAAGACAGCCGCAGCAGCCATGGCCATGCCGGAGTCCGTCCGTATCACCAGGATATTCTGGGCCACATCCATGGACACAAAGGCATCCTGTAAAACCCTTGCATACCGGCCGGCCGCGCTCCGGGACGACTCCTCGGACGGCTCCCGTGCCGGCACGTAGACCGACCTTCCCCGGCCGTTCACTTCTTTCCTCAAGTTCAATTCCCGGATATCCCTGGACACAGTGGCCTGTGTGGCCGCAAATCCGGCCTCGTGGAGCTTGAGGGCCAATTCCTCCTGTGTCTCGATCTCAGACTCGCTGATCAGATCGAGGATCTTCCTGTGCCTCCTAAGTTTCATCTTCCATCCCTATCTATAGATCTGTGGCATTTCATACAACGTACAGCCTCTCTTTTATCCCATCATGTTACGCGTTCATCTTCCGCCGCACCACTTCCACGAAACTGAGATTGCTCAGCTTGATGATCCGGGTGCTCACCTGGGCTTTCCCGACCACGATCCTGTCGCCGGTGACCATAGATATCTGTGTATCCCCGTCGAAAGTCGCCAGCGCAGTCTCCCGCTCCTCCCGACGGCTCTCCCCGATCTCCACCGTGATCACATCCCGGGCCGGCAGTATGATGCTCCTGGAATTTAACGTATGGGGAGCCAGAGGCGTGATCACCGTCATACACGCCTCCGGCGCAACGATCGGTCCGCCCGCAGAGAGACTGTAACCGGTGGATCCCGTGGGGGTGGCCAGGATCATGCCATCGGCATTGTACATGTTCAGATACTCGCCATTGACATAATTGCGCAGACAGATCACATGCAGCGGCCCCTCCCGGCCGATCACAATATCATTGAGAGCGATGCCCCGGCCGATCACCCGGCCCTCGTGGCAGACCGTCCCCTCAAGCATCATGCGCTCCTCCACTTCATAGTCATCCTGTAAAAGTTTGTCCAGGGCCGGCTGTATCCCCTGCCGGTCCACCTCGGCCAGATACCCCAGCGTCCCCATATTGATCCCGAACAGCGGGATCCCCGTGTGCACCACATCCCGGGCCGCCTGCAAAAGCGTCCCGTCCCCGCCCAGGACGATGATGCACTGGATATCGGCCGGGATCCGTCCCGGATCCGTATAGCGGTAGAGTCCTTCCATCCGCCCGCCCGAGAGCTTCTGCACGCCGCAGTAACAGCCGCGCTCCTCCAGATAGGCAGCCACCTGTCTGGTCACCTGCATCCCTGTATCTTTCTGTCCGTTGGTTATGATATAAAATTTATCCATAAGTCCGCCCCAATCTACATCCAGCCCAGATCCGGCTTAAGATCCAGCCCAAACCCAGTTCAAGACCGGTCCAGCTCCCGGTGCGCGGCCTCCACCACAGCCTCCACCGCGTCCCCGTCAAAATCTATCCCCTCCGATGCATCTCCCAGTTGATCCGCCCCGGTATACAGATGGAGGAGATACTCGATGTTCCCCTCCGGCCCCTTCACCGGCGAAAACTCCAGATGCCCCGGCACAAAACCTGCATCCACGGCATAAGAGATCACCCGCCGGATCACCTCCCGGTGGATCTTTGGATCCCGGACAACACCCTTTTTCCCCACCTGGCTGCGCCCGGCCTCAAACTGGGGTTTGATCAGAGAGACCACCTGCCCATTTTCCGCGAGCAGGGCCTGTACCGGGCCAAAGACTTTCTCCAGCGAGATAAAGGACACATCGATGGACGCAAAGCCGATGGGGATCGGAATATGCTCCCTTGTCACATAGCGGATGTTCGTCTTCTCCATACAGACCACCCGGGGATCCTGGCGGAGCTTCCAATCCAGCTGACCGCGGCCCACATCCACGGCAAAGACCTGCGCCGCCCCGTTCTGCAGCATACAATCGGTAAAACCGCCGGTGGACGCGCCCACATCCATACAGATCTTCCCCTCCAGCCGGATCGGAAAACACCGCAGGGCCTTCTCCAATTTCAGGCCGCCCCGGCTCACGTACGGCAGGGGATCCCCTTTTACTTCGATGGCGGCCGTATCCGCGAACATGGCCCCCGCCTTATCCTCTTTCTGCCCCTCCACATAGACATTGCCGGACATGATCACGGCTTTCGCCTTCTCCCGGGAGGGGGCCAGGTTCCGCTGTACCAGCAATACATCCAACCGCTCTTTCATCTGCTCACCTTTTCCCTGACTGTGGAGACGATCCCCTCCACATCCAAATGCAGCATTTCCTTCAGCTGCCCCACACTGCCATGGCCCACGAACTGATCCGGTATACTGATGCACACCACTTGGATCTGGGGATAACGGACACCCACATAGGCACGGACCTTCTCGCCCAAGCCTCCGGAGGCCACGTTCTCCTCCAGCGTGACAAAGATCTGATGATCCTCCGCCAGTTTATCCAGACAGTCCGTGTCCAACGGTTTGACAAAGCGCATATTCACCAGGCTGGGTTCCCAGCCGTCCTCCTGCAAGACCCGGCGCACTTTATCCCCTTCAGCCACCATGCTCCCGATGGCCAAGAACGCCAGCCCTTTCCCGCGGAAGATCCACTCGCTCTTGCCCAGCGCCACCGGCTCCCGGTACTCTTCCAGGTCATCCGCCGCCTCCCCTCTGGGATAGCGCACCGCCACCGGGCCTGTATGTTCCACAGCGGATCTGAGCATGTCCGTCAGTTCCCATTTATTCTTGGGCGCCATCACGGTCATATTTGGCATCAGCGATAGATAGCTGAAGTCAAAACACCCGTGATGGGTCTCGCCGTCACTGCCCACCAGCCCCGCCCGATCGATGGCAAAGACTACGTGGAGGTCCTGCATACATACATCATGGAGGATCTGATCAAAGGCCCTCTGCAAAAAGGAGGAATAG
Source organism: Clostridia bacterium (assembly GCA_910575625.1). GTDB lineage: Bacteria > Bacillota > Clostridia > Lachnospirales > Lachnospiraceae > MGBC164599. The sequence goes on along the minus strand of CAJTFD010000004.1, from coordinate 180,717 downwards.
ACCGCCACCACAGGGATCAGCCCGCCCAGAGCCAGTCCGGCCGCGAAAGTCACCGCGTGGGGTTCCGCGATCCCCACGTCGAAGAAACGCCGCGGATACAGGCTGGCAAAACGGTTGAGTCCGGTCCCTGTTGGCATGGCCGCCGTCACCGCCGCGATCCGGGGATCTTGGCCCCCAAGCTTACATAATGCCGCGGAAAAAACATCCGTGTACGTGGCTTTTTCCTGCCTGCTCTTTGGCGCGCCTGTGGCGATCTCAAAGGGTGCGGTCCCGTGGAATTTTGCCGGATGCCGCATGGCCGGTTCATAGCCGCGGCCCTTCTCCGTCAGCACATGGACGATGACCGGGCCTTCCACCCGCTTCGCCTCATTGAACAGCTTCATCATCTGCCGCATGTTGTGCCCATTGACAGGTCCCAGATAAGTCAGGCCCATATTCTCGAAGAGCATGCCGGGGATCACCAGCTGTTTGATGCCGGTCTTGGTCTTGTGGACCGCCTCCACCATGGGTTCCCCGATGCGGGGGATCTTCTTTAGGTTTTTCCGTACGCTCAGCTTTAAGCCGCAGTAGGACTCCGCCGTGCGCAGGCTGCTCAGATAACTGGAGATGCCGCCCACGTTCGGCGAGATAGACATCTTGTTGTCATTGAGGACGATGATAAAATTCTTCTTCAGTTCCGCCGCGTTGTTCATAGCCTCATAGGCCATCCCCCCGGTCAGGGCCCCGTCCCCGATCACGGATACCACATAATAGGACTGCTTCAGCAGATCCCGCGCCCGCACGTAACCCAGACCGGCAGAGATCGACGTGGAGCTGTGCCCGGTGTCAAAAGGATCGCAGGGACTCTCCGACCGCTTTGGAAATCCGCTGATCCCGCCCATCTGGCGCAATCTTAAAAATTCTTCTTTGCGCCCGGTAAGGATCTTATGTGTATATGCCTGATGCCCCACATCCCAGATGATCTTGTCTTCCGGCAGATGGAACACGTTGTGCAGGGCCATGGTCAGTTCCACGGCACCCAGGTTCGAGGCCAGATGGCCTCCCGTCCTGCTGATATGGTTGATGAGGAACGTACGGATCTCACCGGCCAGCCTGGGAAATTCATCCAGAGGTATCTCCTGTATATCGTTGGGCTTTTGGATCTTTTCTAATATCACGATATCTCTTCCTTAAATTATTTTTTGCGGGTGAGCAGCCAGATGACCAGCTGCGGCAGGAAACCATCTCCCTGCCCCATCCCCTCAAGCAGCTCCACAGCCTCCCTGGAGAGCTTCTCCGCCTGGGTCTTTGCCTCCTCGATGCCATAGATCGTCACATAGGTCGTCTTCCCGTTTTTCTCATCGCTATGTAGAGGCTTTCCCAGTTCCTCCTCTGAGCCGGTGACGTCCAGGATATCATCCTGGATCTGGAAGGCCAGTCCGAATTTCCGGCCTGCCTGTTCCATCCCCTGTATCTGCGCGGCCGTGGCGCCGGCCAGGACCGCACCGATCATGAACGCCGCTTCCAGTAAGGCCGCGGTCTTCTTCAGATAGATCTCTTCCAGCATCTCTTTATCCGCAGCGCGGCCCGCGCAGTCCACATCCACGCTCTGGCCGCCCAGCATCCCGTACAGCCCGGTCTTGGCCGCCAGGATCTGCAGGGACAGTACCACCCGGGAGACTTCCCCGCTGCCCTCGGCCAGGTCAAAACTGTGCAGAGCAACTTCATATGCATAATTCAACAGCGCATCCCCGCTCAGGATGCCCATGGCCTCCCCGAATACCACATGGGTGGCTTTCCGGCCCCGGCGTTGATCATCGTTGTCCAGGGCGGGCAGGTCATCGTGGATCAGGGAGTGGGTGTGGATCATCTCCAACGCCGCCATGAACGGCTCCGCGATCCGGCCCCTGCCGCCGAACAGGGCGTAGGATTCCCCTAAGATCAATGGGCGCAGCCTCTTTCCCCCGGCCTGCATGGCATAGCCCATGGCCTGCGCCAGTTTTTTTGCAGGCCCTTCCTCGCGGGGCAGATATTTATTGATACACGCTTCCGTCTTCTCTATCTTCTCTTCCAGTAATCTTTCAAAATCCACTGAGTTCTCCATCCTCATCCATCTGCAGCATCTTCTTTTCCACACGGTCGATCTTCTCGTTGCATGTCCTCAAAAGCTCCATGCCAGACTGGTAGACTTTAAAAGACTCCTCCAGTGTGATCTCCCGGCTCTCCAGACGCTCCACCACTTTGTCCAGCTCCCTAAACGCTCCTTCTAATGTGATCTCCGCTATGCTCTCTTCCTTGCTCTCTTTTGGCTCTTGCATCATAACAAACTCCCTCATCCACTGATCTGACCCCAGTCCACCAGATCCACTTCCGCCACCTGGGCGTGCACCGCCCCGTCGCTGACCTGCAGCGTGACCATGTCCCCCCGTTTTACCTGGGCGATGCTCACCAGTGTCCTGCCGTCTTTATCCATACCGTATGAAAATCCCTGTTTCAGCTTGTCCAGGGGCGACAGGCCCTTGAGCCGCTCAATGTACAGATCCAGGCTGTTCCTGGCCTGTTCCGTCTGCCGCCGCATACCCAGCCGCAGCCGCTCCTGTGTGTCCGCCAGATACTGGCGTTTCTCCCGGATCTGGCTCTGGGGGCTTAAGTAACGCAGGCGCATCTGATACCGCTTGATCCGCTCCCACATGAGTTCCAGGCGGTTTCCCATTTTATCCCGGAGGATCTGCTCATAGCCCAGCAGGCTCTCCTGCAGGGCCCGGTAGTCGTACACGGCCAGTTCCGCCGCGGCCGACGGGGTAGGTGCGCGCAGGTCGGCCACATAGTCGATGATCGTGGTATCGGTCTCATGGCCCACGGCGGATATGACCGGCACGGAACAATTGAATACAGCCCGCGCCACCTCCTCCTCGTTAAACGCCCACAGATCCTCGATGGAACCGCCGCCCCGCCCCACGATCATCACGTCCACGCCCAGGGCTTCCAACGCCTGGATCCCTTTGACGATGCTCTCCTTCGCCCCATCCCCCTGTACCAGGGCCGGGTAAAGGATGACCTGTACATATGGATTCCTCCGATGAGCAATGTTGCGGATATCCTGCACGGCCGCGCCTGTCGGCGCTGTGACCACGCCCAGCGTCCGGATGAAGCGGGGGATCGGCTGCTTATATCCCGCATCGAACATCCCCATCTCCTCCAGCTCTGCTTTCAGTGCCAGGAACCGTTCATAGAGGAGCCCCGCACCCTCCAGCGTGATCTTACGGGCGTAGAGCTGATACCGTCCGTCCCTCTGGTAGACATCCACGCTCCCTTCTACGACCACCTTATCCCCGTCCTTCATGGAAAAAGCCAGACCCTTGCGCTGCCCGGCAAACATGACGCACGCAATGGCCCCGCTCTCATCTTTCAGGGAAAAATAAATATGCCCGGACGTATGGTATTTACAGTTGGACACCTCCCCGCTGACACACAGGTTTCGCAGGAGAAAATCCTGGGTAAACATATTTTTGATATATGCATTTACCTGTTTTACCGAATAGATATTGCTCATGGATCCTCTTCCCCGTTGTGGGCAGAGCGGATGACTTTCCCCAGCAATCCGTTGATAAAGGAAGCCGACTCCTCCCCGCCGTATTTCTTCGCGATCTCCACGGCCTCATTGGCCGCCACCTTCTCCGGCACCTCCGGATCGTAGCGGATCTCATAGGCCGCCAAGCGCAGGATGTTCAAGTCCACCCGGCTCATGCGGCTGGTCTTCCATCCCCGCGAGATCTCGTTGAGCTGTCCGTCGATCTCGGGCATCTTCTCCCGGATACCCGCGTACTTTTTCTGCATATACTCCCCATCCTCTTTCTGCAGCGCCTCCACTCCCTCCAGATAGATGGCCACCTGATCTGCCAGCTCCTCCTCCGGGTGGAATCCACTCATAAAAAGAAGTTTGAAGATATGCTCCCTCAGTCCTCTTCTCCCCATGTCCCCTCCTGTTTATTTTAAGGCTATATAACTACTCAGCAGTCCACGATCCCGCGTGAAGGTACTAAACAGTTACAAGACTATCTTCCTTCCTCGGGCTGCATCACCACGCCCGCGATACGGATGTTCACATCCGCCACATCCAGGCCGGTCATGTTCTCAATGGCGGATTTAACCTTTTCCTGTACGGTCTTGCTGGTCTCATAGATGTTGTAGCCGTACTCGATGTTCAGGTTCAGCGCCACGGTCACCACGCCTTCCTGTACGTCCACCTTCACGCCCTTGGAGAGATTCTTCATCCCCAGCTTCGCCACCAGCTCGTTGGTGATGTTGCCCGCCATGGACGCGACACCCTTGATCTCCGTCGCCGCCAGGCCCGCGATGATCGCGACCACATTGTCCGCGATCTTCACATCCCCGTTTTCTCCGCTCTCATGTATTTTATAGGTGTTTCTTTTTTCTGCCATGATCTGTCCCTCCTAAAATCAGTTCACCAGTTCGATATGATCTCGATACTTTTTTGTTATTATACCAAAAAGGATCTGAAATTAAAAGTGATTTTCCATTTACTTCGTCCCGAAGATACGGTCCCCGGCGTCTCCCAGTCCCGGGACGATGTATTTGTGCTCGTTGAGATGGTCGTCCAGGGCCCCGATATACAGCGCAACATCCGGGTGTTCCCTCTTCATCTTCTCCACGCCCTCCGGGGCGGCGATGATACAGAGGAAACGGATCTTTTTTACGCCCTTGTCCTTGAGCATACGGATTGCGGCTGCGCTGGAGCCGCCGGTGGCCAGCATCGGATCCACCACGAAGACTTCCCTCTCCTCACAGTCTGCCGGGAGCTTGCAGTAATATTCAACCGGCTCGAATGTCTCCGGGTCACGGTACAGACCGATGTGCCCAACTTTCGCCGCCGGTATCATCTTGAGGATCCCATCCACCATCCCTAAGCCCGCCCGCAGGATCGGGACCACCGCCAGTTTCTTCCCGCTCAGTTCTTTTCCCGTCATCTCGCAGATGGGTGTCTTGATCCTCACATCCTGCAATTTCAGGTCACGGGAAGCCTCATAACACATGAGGGATGCGATCTCGCCGACGATCTCACGGAATTCTTTCGAACCCACCTCCTCCCTGCGGATGTAGTTGATCTTGTGCTGGATCAGCGGATGATCCATGATCTGTATCTTATGCATAGGGATACCTCCTGGATTTTTGCGTTTGTTTTTAAAATGATCTTGTCTGGGCCTTATCATATCATATTTTTGTGTGTTTTTCTATAAATTGCAGGTTTTTATCTAAAAAAGACTGCATCTTTTGATCATATAATGAATCTGAAATATTTTTGTAATATTTCCTATTTCCATCACATTTAACGTTTATAGTCATCATAAACATATTGGATGAAAGGGAAAACAAAATGCAGCGTTGTAGAAAATGTGGGGCATACAGTAATTACACAAAGATCCGTTTTGATCACATGGGCATCTGCAGCTATTGTGGATTTTACGAAAAGCACAGAAATGTGCTGGAGCAAAAAACAGCACTTGAAAAATCTTTCCTTCTGAAGATGGAGATCGGAAAGGCAAAAGCTCGGGCATCCGGTGCACGGTACGACTGCCTGGCCGCTTTCAGCGGCGGCAAGCGCAGCGCCTATATGATCTGCCAGCTGAAAGAAGTCTATCATATGCGCATACTGGCATTCACATTTGATCGGAGTCCTTCCAAAAAACGCGGACAAGGATACCGCCGTGATATCCTGGAAAAACTGCATGTGGACAGCATCACTTTTTCCGCGGTTGGACCCGATATGGGCGGGTCCGGGTGCGACCCTTATCTGGCATACATCCACTCCATATATCATCACAGTTACCTGCTGGCAGGCCAGTATAAGATCCCGCTGATCTTAAACGGAAGGCCGAAAAGGAGGATCTTGCAGCGTGCCGATTCCACGGAGGACATCGAACCTTTTGAGACGGCCCATGACCTGATGGGGTTTGAGAGACAGATCTTCAGAGAGATGGGTGTGGAAGACCCGGAGGCTCTCTTTGATAAAACAGAGTTCCTGGATGATGTGGAGGCCGAAGCCGTCTCCTATTTTGCCTATCACGATGTCAGTGAAAAAAAGATCGTACATACCTTGGAGGAAAAGATCGGATGGGTGCACACGGGAGGGAACGGTATCTATCCATATGCGGATCGGGCGGATCAGGCCGTCCATGATATGGCCGCGCGTATGTATATGGAAAAAAACGGATTCCCGCCTAAGACAGGCGAGCTGGCTTTCCTTGTCCGGACAGGGAAGCTCACCCCTGATCAGGCAGATGCGCTTTTGCAAAAAAAGCCTTAAAAAGCAGCAGACTAATCTGTATAATGATGGATCCTCACAAAAAAATAGAACAATCTCTCGTTTTTACTTGATTTGATATATATCCGAGTATATACTATATGGTATAAGAAGGTGCATAGCAATGATGACAGCAAAAATATTTAAAAATGGCAGGAGCCAGGCGGTCCGTCTCCCAAAAGAATACCGCTTTTCAGACGATGAGGTGATCCTAAATAAGATCGGGGATGTCATACTCTTAATGCCAAAAGAAAAAAATGGAGCGGGTTTCTCGACAGCCTCAGTCTTTTTACAGATGATTTTATGAACGATGGCCGTCAACAGCAGACCTTGCAGGAACGTGGACCATTATGAAATATATGCTCGACACAAATATCTGTATTTACACCATTAAACATAAACCGGAAACCGTGATCCGAAATCATCTCATGCACGCCCCGGATGAACTATGTATTTCCACGATCACCTATGCGGAATTGATACATGGGGTAGAAAAAAGTCAGGCTGTATAAAAAAACCGGCTTGCTATAACCTTTTCTCTATCCTTTTTTTGGTGTAACACACCTTAATCTATAAAAATAAAGTGCACAATTAGATTTACTGGTTTCCTAACTTACACACTTCATTCTACACTCTCATAAATGTGACTGATCCGCATTTTGAAGACCAGCCTGCTGAAAGACCTGACTGCAGGCTGGTCCTATAATCTTATAGACAGTTCTGGACTTTACTATGTCCGTACACAAAAGATCATTCTATAGACTCGGAAACCGACCCCTCAGAAACTGATCCACCAGAAATTTGTCCACTAGATTGTGATACAAACAGTATTATTGACTGCTCCACACCTTTTTTATTATTTTTCATACGGATGCAGATTGAACTTGACCCAGGTGAATAATGATATTTTATGGAAGAATTATTTTTTATATTTTTGCCGACTGATTTTCCTTTCTCCTGATCATAATACCAATAACTCATTGAAACCACTTTCCAGCCGGCTTTTGGCCTGATAGATATCTTTTCGGATGGTGCTGTACAATAATAAGAATAATAATCACTCTTTTCAAATTCTGGAGCCAGATTGCCGCTCGTCCCAAGCTGGATACTTGAAAAAGGATTTGAATATTTTACGGTAGAAAAATTGCATTTATATTTCTTATTTTTATTTTTCGCCGTCTTGACCGTGATCGTAAAAGTTGTTTTACCATATTTCCTGGTGGTGAATCCAAATGATTTTTTTTCTGACGAGATCTCAATCTGTTTTACGACGTTTTTCTTACTGGAAGTAACTTTGACGATCTTTCCGCCCTGGAGCATCTTATCAGGGATATTCATATTAAAAGCTGCGCCGCTTTTAATATCTTCCCGGACTCCATGACAGATATTTTTTTCATAAGTTATTCCCAATGGAGCTGCAAAGACATCGACAGAGCATGTGATGGATACCACGATCAGGCATAGAACTATAAAAAAACGGATATCTGTTTTCATACTTTTTATTTTCATATCTTTTCCTTTCTTGGTGTTTGTCTGTCCAGTCATGGATAGGGACAGGCTGCTGGATCCATGTCCATCAAGGACCAACCTGCTGAGAATCCCAGCAGGCTGATCCCATAAATGGCACTTACCTTTATCTCACTTTCTTTAAGGTCTTCCACTTACTGTATTTACCGTAATAAGTTTTTCCGTCTGCTTTTTTGTAAGCGCGTATCCTTGCTTTGAAACTCTTTTTGGATTTCAGGTTTTTAAATGTTTTTGTGATGGGATTCTTGCTTTTTATCGTGACTTTTTTTGTCTTTCCATTGTGTTTATATTGGAGCTGATAGCCATCGTTCCCTTTTGCTGCATTGTTACTCTTGACTGTTACCTGTCCCCTGCTGTTGGATCTTATGGATCTTATGCCTGCAGTTTTCGGAATCACATAGATCGTTACCTTCTTCTCGGCTGCTTTGTATGCGCTGGACTCCGCCGCTTTTGCGATGATCACAGCTTTACCAACCCCGACAAGGTCGATCACGCCGCTGGTCTTTCCGACTTTGGCTACTTTCGGGTTTGATGACTCAAAAGTAACGGCGGTCCTGGCTCCCGTAATCACCTGTGTTAAACGGGATCCGACTTTCTTTTTTAAACGTTTTCCATCGGATCCGTATCTGCTTTTGAGGATCTGCGCTGCTTTTGGCCTGATGCCTGGCGTCACGTCGGGTGTTACCGTTTCTGTCGGCACTGGTGTGATGGATGACGTTACCGTTGCGCCTGGGGATGGGGTCACATTCCCGCTGGGTGTGGGCGTTGTATTGCCGCTGGGTGTCGGGGTCACATCCTGTCCTGGTGTTACGGATGGTGTCACCGTCGGTGATGTGGGCGGGACAGTGGGCGTGGACGGGTTGACTATCGGCGGATTTACCTCTGCCTGTGTCCACTTCGCTGTTACTATGGTGTCCTCTGAGAAAACAGTGACCATGTCCACTTTGGTCCCGTTTTGCATGTACCAGCCGTCGAACTTATAGCCGCTCCGGGCCGGGACAGGTATCTCCGGCAGGGTGTTGGCATCGTTGACGGATAATGCCGCTGTGCCGCATGTGCCTCCATTGGCGTCAAAGGTGACAACCGCCTGTATGATCTCCGTCATCACAAAATCACTAAAATGATCCAGCATGAATGAGGCATACCATTGGCCATCCTCTCCCTCATATGTATAAACGCTTGATGGCCCTACATACGGATTAAATGTATCGTCGGATTGATAGTGCAGGATGCACAGGCGTTTTGGATTGATGTTTTCTGGTATGGGGAGGGTGATCCGGACTGGTACGTCCAATGTCCGGTCTGCGTTTTTTTCAAGCCCGTTGATGTCCATGGAAAATTTTATGGCCAGGGTGTCTCTATAACGTTTTGGGATATTGAGATTTTCATTCTTTGGCCGATCGATCTGTAGGGTAATCTTTTCTACACCTGCTTCTGGATTGTTGAGTTTCGCTCCATGGATCTGGATCTTGTCGCTGTGGAAATTTTCTTCTATCTGCGAATCTTGGACATCTATCTCAACTTTAATATGATCATTGCCAGTAATCTTCTCTTCAAGCTGTTGGACTTGATCTAAGATTGTCGGATCAGCGAGCATAGCTGAACGCAGATCGTCCCGATCTATCTTTTTGACCTGTTCCCTGATCAGGGCAGGATCACTGCTGGATGGATCGTTTAAGATTTGAGCCAATGAATCAGACACCGCGTTTGCCACTTCCGTCAGATTACATGCCGGACTTAATTCTGACCATGCACCGTGTTGATATTTGGTGATATCCTTACTCAATGCACGTACTCTGAAATAATAATAGCCCTTTCCATGCTCTTGTATCCATTGATCAGCCAGTGGAAAGGTTGTCCTATTCCTATCATCCAATATCGGCAATGTTTGCACTATCCTCCTGGGCTCTCCACTCTCTGTTTCTGAAAATAATATCTCAATCTGCGGAGAACATGCATAGGACATATCACCTGTGTACTCCCATTTAAAATCCGTCTTTTCCCATTCCATTTTGGTTATGGAAGTTTCCAGCTGAGCTTCTGGTTTTTGATACTCCCAGATTTCAGACTTGGCAATTTCGCTGTCAGAATACTCTTCTCCGTCTCCCATCCATTGAACAGTAAAATAATAAATCCCACTTTCATAAAGATGCTCAGACATGAAAAAATCAGCGTCAGAAAACAGACCACCATTTCTATTCGAAATTCTATGATCAACACTTGAAACCACAGTAGAACTCCCATTTTTTCCTTCATGATGAATTTCTATCCTGAATCTATATAACTCATGTGTCCCAGGACCACTCATACCATAAATATCATCAATTTTCCATTCTATCCAACCTGGTAAGTCCTCTGTTGTCAATGTAGAAGGATCCGTCCTTATCCCCCAAGTCAGATCCGTAGGCGTCGGAAGCTGGATAAGTTCCTTCCCTTCCGCATCCTCTCCCGAAACGACTTCCTGCTGTACAGTTATATCTTCCGCCTCTTCCGCGGCCCGTCCTTCGGAACTTATCCATTCTCCACCGTTCATCCCATCGGCAGCCTGACTATCTGCAAAATAGATCTCTTCCCTGTCCGCCGTCCCATTAACCTCTTCTATGGCATTCACTCCTGCCACATCATCCGCTGCCGGTACATTCTCCTCCGCAAACAGGGACACCGGGAGCATTACAGATGTCATGCACAATGTGAGCAATGCCGCCAAAAACTTATTTCTCATCTTTCCTCTCCTCACTCTGAGACCGATGGATCTTATCTGTATCCACCTCGTTATCTTTCATTTCATCAGCGTGCGTTTTAAAATCGCTTCATATCAACTAAATGGCACGATCCGTGGGGAATCTGTCCCGCATGAAAGCGGCGCAGCAGACTGTATCTGCCGGATAAAGAACAGCTTACCCGCAAATATAGAACGTGCAGCTAACACGAACAGGTTTAATGCTTTTTGTATCTGGATACTATAATCCTTGGGCCGTATCACTGGCCCCGCTCATAGGGTGGAGGCCGGGATCTTTCTTTTATGATCATGTCCTATAAAACTTTCTACTATAAATTACCTGTGAACATTTCCTTCTTCTGTCAGATCCCTATCTCCCCATTTCCCACAGATCCTTTCCGTCTGCCGATACCCCTCTTTTCCCGGCGTCCCCTTGAACCAATATCATTGAACAAATGCCGACTGCTATCATCCATGATCTCCATTGCTGTTTCATAAAGTAGACTTTTTGAAACAACAATGATATAATCATGTAAGTTACTATTTTGATTGTACAAGAAAATGATTTTGCAGATTCCCGATACCAAAAACATAAAATATGTATATAACTGTGCAAAATCCCATAAAACGCAACTATCTTTTTTACGAGGGCAGATGAATCTGCGACGCTGCCGGAAGGATCCGATACACTCTCACTGATCTAAAGCGTACCAAAAAGTCTACCTACTGAAACACATTTTTTTCACATATTTTTCACATTTCATCCAGATACCGCTTCCACCGCCGATAAAACGTGGTATGGCTGACCCCCAACCGCTCCGCCGCTTCCCTGGTCGTCATCCTCCCCTCCTTACACGCCCGGCACATCTTCTCAAACCCTTCCGGCATTTCGATCGGTATCCTGCCCAGTTTCTTTCCCTTCGCCTTGGCCGCCGCGATCCCTTCCGCCTGCCGCTGACGGATATAATCCCGCTCCGTCTGCGCCACATAGGCCAGGATCTGCAGCACCAGATCCGCGATCAGCGTCCCCGTCAGATCCCCCTCCCGATCCCTGGTATCCAACAGGCTCATATCCAGCACCAAGATGTCCGCCCCGATCTTTTTTGTGATATACTGCCATTGTTCCAAGATCTCATTATAATTGCGCCCCAGCCTGTCGATGCTCTTGATGATCAAGAGGTCATCGGATCGCAGCCGTTTTAACAATCTCTGATACGCGGGCCGCTTAAAATCCTTTCCCGACTGGTGGTCGCAGAAAACATTTTTTCGCGGGATACCGTAAGGCTCCAACGCCAGGATCTGCCTGTCGATACTCTGCTCCTTCGTGGATACACGGATATATGCAAATTGGCTCATGGTATAAAGTCCTCCTATATGATCATGATTCCCCTTGATCATACAATAAACCCTGGTGCACTTCATTTTGGACCGGATTTTTCTATCTCAAAAACATATGATCGAAGGATCGACGCCAACGCAGCTGTTGCTGTATGCACTTTTATATCTGTATTTCTTGATCTTTCAGGAATTAATTTTAAAGAAGACATTGCCCTATGACAGATGGACAAGAAAAAATGACGTACATCGGCCCGTTTGCAGACAGATCCGACAATGATCTGCCTGCAAACGGGCCGATGCGAAGAAAACATAAAAGGCCAGCTCCGTCCGGGGACGCGCACCCCGCCGAAAACGTCTCGGCCATGGAAAATGATCTGTATGATATGATGCGCAAACACGAAGGACTTATGGAAATAGAGTCCGGATCTCCTCCGCCAGCCCTTTCGCCAGATCGGCATGGGCTTTCGGCGTCAGATGCAGGGAATCCTCCCGGGAGGGCTGTATGTGCTGCGCAGCGTCAAAAAATATACAGCCCCTGCGCGCAGCCGCCCGCCGGTAATATCCCGGAAATTCCTTTGACCGGGTGATGACATCCCCTTTAAAGACCTCCCCAAACGGCGAATCTTCCATATCCGGCCCGATCTCCGGCGGGGAGATCAGGATGATCTTTGGCTGGAACCCCTGTTTTTCCTCTGTAAAACTCTGGATGACCTCCACCAGCTTTTCCGCATTCTCCGCGATCTCCTCCGCCGAGGCGTGAAAATAATATTTCAGGTCGTTTGTGCCCAGCATAAGGATCACCAGATCCAGAGGTTTATGGGAATTCAGACAGGGCCTCAGATGATCCAGGCCGTTTTTCCAGCTCTCAACCGGGTCATCATACACAGTGGTCCTCCCATTGCACCCTTCCTCGATGACCCTGTATCCATTGCCCAGGATCTGCTGGAGCTTTCCGGTCCATCGCACATCGATCGGATAGCGCAGCCCGTTTGATGGATCATATCCATAGGTGTTTGAATCACCGTAACAGAGAACAGTTTTTATCATCTTACATTTTTCCTTTCTTTTATACCTGTGAGCCGGATCCGATGACTGGGGCAAGATCACTGATCCTGACTTTACACGCCTTTTTCCTGCACCCGATCCCGTACTTCAAGATGGTCTCCATCCCATCCAGCTTAAGCCTGGCATCATATCCTTTTTCCTCAATCTGCTCCAGAGCTTTTTGACATCCCGTCTCCAGATCGCCGCTGTCCACATATTTTACCTCGATCACGATGCCCACGCGCTCCTCCTCGATTTCCACCAGGATATCGCTGAAACCGTCGCCCGACTCTGCATTGGACCACACGTCCCACTCCTCCTGATAACTCAGAAGCCCTAACAGGATGCCATGGTAAAAATTCTCTTTTTTCCCTTTTCCTGCACCCGTATCGCGGACGCTGATCGACCTTAGCAGATACGCATTGAACCGCTCCTCGATCTCTGCCGCATCTCCTCTCCTAAACGCCCCACAAAATGCCTCCAGCCGGGTCCCATCCCGGCGTGCATCCTCCTCGAACCATTCCAGGATCTGCTCCGCAAAGATCTGCCGGATCTCCAGATTGGGTATGACCAGCTGATAGACATCCCCGTCCGGTCTCCCTGTCTGGGTCAGATACCCTGTGGTGAACAGCACGCTCCAGATGTTGTCCACATCCTTATACAGATCCCTGTAAGTCAACTCCTGCCGGATCTTCTTTTCAACACACGCACCATTGATCAGCCGCTCAATCTCCCCTCTCGTCCTCGCCTTTGCCTTTTGCAAAAAGATCCGGATGATGTCATTCCCGCTGGTGTTGATCCAAAAAGCCCTGGGACGCGCGTCCGGCTCAGCTCTTAAACGCGCGCAGTAATTGATCACATCCCAGGGACAATACACATCCACGTTCCCGAAATGATAACCATCATACCATTCTTTTACCAGATCATATCTATCCTCAAAACCATAGAACGCCAGCATATCCCGGACTTCCCTGTCCGAAAACCCAAAATACTCATCATAGAGCACATCCGTGATGGACAATACATGGAGATTATTCAGACCTGTAAAGATACTCTCCTTCGCAACCCGCAAGCATCCGGTCAGGACTGCGAACTGCAGGCCCTCATTGCCCTTTAGCGCTTTGCCTAAAAAGCCCCGGATCAAGCTGACCATCTCATCGTAATATTGGTAATGCTGTGCTTTATCCAATGGGACATCGTATTCATCGATCAGAAGGATCACCTTTTGCCCGTAATGTTTCTGGATGAGGCGGCACATCGTCATCAGACTTGTTTCCAGAACTTCCCGCGTCATATCAAATCCTGTCTCTCCTGGCGCACCCACATTTATCAATTGCCTGTACTGTATCTTCTCTTCATCTGACAGCTTATCGCTATCCAATAAAAATCGAAACCGCAACGCTTCCTCACCCACGGCCAAACGTAACTGGGCCTGTGCCGTCTCAAACTCCATGGCCCCTATATCCTTCAATGTTAGGGATATCACCGGGAACCTGCCCATATATTTTTCACAGAGTTCCTTTTCCTCCGTTATGGCAAGCCCGTCAAACAGGCTGCGGTCACAGCCATATCCAAAAAAACATCTGAGCATGTTCATGTTCAAAGACTTTCCAAATCTCCTGGGACGTGTGAACAGATTTACCTCTCCCCAGTTATCCAGCAATCCTTTTATCAAGCCCGTTTTATCCACATAATAAAAACCTTCCGTGCGGAGTTTCTCAAAATCCTCAATCCCAATGGGAAGTTTTATGGGTACCTGCATCCAACACACTCCTCTCCCTAGCGCATGTCTTAAAACCTAAAATACCCCCTAATTTCCACAAATTTACAGACAATTAGGATACCTGCCTTTCAGAAAGCGTTTTAAGGGGTCCGGGGGAAATCCGCAATCCCCCGGCGCTTTTGGTACTTTTCTCGCAGAAAAGTACACTTAAAAGATCCAAGTGGCCATGAACTGTATCAAAATAATTTTAAAATCCAAGTTATTTACAGAACTTAGAAGGTTTTAAGACACGCTCTAAAATACAAATTATGCTCTTTATTTTTATGACCATATGATAGATACATTCATATTAGCATACAGAGGATCTTTCTGCAAGGTAAACACTGGCTGATCCCCCTAAATACTTGACTCTCTGATCCCCAGTATTTATAATCCGTATCATATCATTCCATTTAAACATATCAAAAAGGAGAGATCATCCCAATGGAGATACGCACACTCCGCTATTTCCTGGCCGTAGCCAGGGAGGAGAACATGACCCGCGCCGCAGCGCTCCTCCACGTCACCCAGCCCACACTCTCCAAACAACTAAGATCCCTGGAGAACGAACTGGGCAAAAAACTTTTCCTGCGGCACAGTTTCAGCATCCAACTGACCGAGGAAGGGATCCTGCTGCGCAAACGTGCCGAGGATCTGGTGAAGATGGCCGACAAGATCGCCAACGAATTCATGTCCCTTGACGACGTCACAGGCGGTGATGTCTATTTTGGTCTGGCGGAATCCTATCAGATCCGTTTTCTGGCCAATGCGATCAATACTTTCAAAAAAACATACCCCTGCCTGCGCTACCACATCACCAGCGGAAATACAGAACAGGTCATCGAGCGGCTGGACAAAGGCAAGCGGCCTGGCCTTCCGTCCGCTCTCCCCCAGACTAGAGTCGAAGATGTACCTGGTCTGGAAAAAATATCAGGTCTTCACCCCAATCGCGGAGCGGCTCCTGGACAGCCTGAAAGAAAAGATGAAATAAGATGTAGTCACCGCCGCCGCAACCGTATCTGTGACCGGTTCTGCCAGATAGACCCATACACGCAGTTATCCATTTCCCCCTCCATCCGCAGAACACAGCTTTTCCAGCTCCTGCAAGAGCAGCCCCGCCACCGTCCCAGCCGCCTCCACTTTCAGGTAATGCTCCGCCGCACGGTCACACAGCACCTTCCCCGCTGCCGGAAACTCCTCGTCCGCAAACCACAGATTCAGCAGACAGGGGAATTTCGGCATAAAATAAAACTGTAAAGACAGATCCGCCCTGGACGGTATCTCCACCGCGCCCATCTTACGGCCCGCCCCGCGCAATATATCCGGATCCAGTTTCCCGATCCCCCTTTGGATCAAAGCGTCATTTTCCCGGTCAAAACTGGCCCCGCGGACGAGCCCGCCCACCTGGAGATCACTCAGCGAGATCCATTCCGAAGCCAGAGGATGTCCGTCCGCCTCCGCCATATACTGCAGGATCGTCAGATGCATCCACATATCCACCTCGCAGTCCAATGTAAGATCCGGATAGCTCACCTGGACCCGCCTGCCAAAACTCTCAAACGAAAACATATTTTTTGCGGCGTCAAACGCCAGACCTCCCCGCTCTGCGATCTCCTGCGCAGACATCCCTTCCAACTTTTTCTCCGCCGCCCCCAGCATCTCCTGGAATTGCCTGTTCTCTTCCATGCTCCTCTCCCTCCTTAACGATCGATCATCGCCTCTTTTACATCTTCCAAAAACTTTGCGATATCCCCCAGGATGGCCATCCCCTCCTCTTCGATCTGTTCCGGCAGAAGATCATACTGGGCGTTGACAGCAATATAATACGCCTGGGGCAGCATCAACGTCAAATTCCAGAAAGGTTCCTGGATGAACATCGGCGTCATCCGCCCCACCCCGAACTCCAAAAATAAGATCTTTTTCTCGGCATTCTCCTGGATATACGCCGAGATCTTCTGATACTGCTCCTCATACTTACGCCCCTGCAGGAAATTCCCATACCCCCGCACCCAGGGAAAAGCCTCCGCGCCGCAATATGGACACCGGGGGATCATATCTTCAGGGATACTGATCCCCTCCCCCATAGCCTCCATCATCTCCTCCACCGGCATCAAGGCATCCCAGGTCTGGTCACAGCACTGCCGGGAACACTGGAAGAACCGGTGGTCCCCCTGGATCTGAGCCACTTTATCTTCCGGATAGAGTTTCACGAACTGGGTATCCTGGTTCGTCGTCAGGATAAAAAAATCTTTTCCCTTTAAGATTGCATCCAGATCCAGATATGGTTTCCGCACAGGAGCTGTCTGTGTCGTATGGAGGAATGTGGCCAGATATGCCCAGAACTCTCCCCGGGTCTGGTAGGGATACTGCATCCCCCGAAAAGCCCCCTTAAACCCATATTTCCTCGCAAACTTCCCAAAATATTTCTGAAAAGACAGTGTATCCTCATAATAGAAATCACCGCCGCCCGCCGCCGACAGCCCTGAAGCGCCGCCCACAACGATGCACTGCGCCTCCTGGATCTGCTTTACAGTCTCCCGGATCTGCTCTTTATAGGACAGCGGCTCTTTCTCACTCAGCCGCACCGCAGTCTTTCCCCTCTGATACTGCTCATAGTATCTGGA
This sequence comes from Clostridia bacterium, assembly GCA_910575625.1. Lineage (GTDB taxonomy): Bacteria > Bacillota > Clostridia > Lachnospirales > Lachnospiraceae > MGBC164599. The sequence continues at coordinate 163,402 of CAJTFD010000004.1, read as the reverse complement.
ATAGTTCATCTGTGTCTGTATCACCAGCTCCTCATACATACTCATCCGCACACACACCTCTCCTCTTTCACCGTATCACTGAGCAATTTCAATACATCTGTCACATCCCCGTCCAGCCCGTACGACTTCTCCCTGATCACATCCGGGATATAGATCTCCCCTTTGTTCACGGTGATGTAAACGGCATGCGGCTCCCGCTGCACCAGATCCATGAGCGGCGCTTTGATCAGCTGATTCCGCCAGCCTATGCCCAGTTCGAGTATGAGCAGCCGTTTTCCATGATATTTCCCGATAAAATCCTGACAACGCTGCTGGGCCTTTTCATCGGATGTGCCAAGCCTCATCTCCCCACCGCATTTCGGACACCTGGGCACCAGCGCAGAGGGCACCTTGCAGTCCTTTTCCGCCGCAGCCATCTTTGGGATCAATGGGAATACCGGATACCGCAGATCATGGCATCCCCGGGCACACTGCATCTCGCCCCAGCTCCCCTCGATCTCATAAATGCTGTCCGGATCATATCCCGCAAGCTCAAAATGGCATTCCCCATTGGAAGTCACAACAAAATAGGGTCTTCCCCCGATGATGTCCCTGATCTGGTCCATCACAGGACTCCCCGTATACCCAATGCTGTAATGACCGATCAGCCGGCTTAAAAATGCCCATTTTGCCTCCTGGGACGGCCAGCGCGCCAACAGGCCGCTCAATATATTATAAAGTCCATATCTTTCCTTGAAATCCCCAAAGATATCCCCAAAAGCCTGATCCTCAGCAAAGATATGGAGTCCCTCCGAGATGGAGAGACCATTGCTGGCCCCGATCAGGACCGCGTCGGCATCACAGATCCTTTTTGCTATCTCCTCATATCTTGTCATCTTTTTGATCCCTCATTTCTTTTTATCCGTTCTATTCCTTGCTATTCCTTGACATCCTGTCTGAAAAAAATTATACTGTAGTCAACAAAAAAAGTCCTATCCAAGATCAGATAAAATGGTACATTTCTTTACACTTTACAAAAATCTGTATAGGAATTTAAGGAGGGAGCACGATTGGCCGCAAGAAAGACAGACAGGAGGACTCTCCTGACAAAGCACATGATAAAGGATGCGCTCCTGGAACTGCTCAGGACCACATCCTATGATAAGTTGACCGTCACAGCACTCTGCCGACAGGCTGAGATCACACGGGCCACTTTCTATCTCCACTATGATAATATCGACGATGTATTGGATGAGGCGTTGGACGATGCCCTGCGCCTCACAGAGCTTGATCTGCTGCACACTCCTACCGCAAGCACAGATCTGGATGTCGCCCTCCCAGCTTGCCAGAGGGCAGCGAGCGACCCAAAGTACAAGATCCTCTTTCTCGATGAAACCCTCTCCCATCATATTTTGAACAAACTCTACCGCGCCCAGAGACCGGTGCGCATCCCGGAACTCATGGCAGAATACGGCGTCACAGAATGGGAAGCCGAGAAGCTCTTCCTGTATATGCTCCATGGGAATTTCGCCGTAAATAAATCCCTCGGCTGGGACCGGGGCCCGGACTGGTATCATGCACAGAAGATCATCCGGGACCTGATGCGCCCATAGACCGCAGCGATCCAGAAGAAAGGAGTATCATCATGTCACAGGCATTGGCACAGACAACACTCTACACAGAAGAAGATTATCATAACCTCCCCGAAAATGTCCGGGCAGAGCTGATCAACGGCCAATTTTACGCCATGTCAGCGCCGAGCCGGATACATCAGGAGATATTGGGGACTCTGTACCGTATCATCGCAAACCATATCGTTTCAAAAAAAGGACCTTGTAAGGTCTACCCTGCCCCATTTGCCGTTAAACTGTCTGAGGACGTTAAGACCGTCGTCGAACCGGATATCAGCGTCATCTGTGACCGGGATAAGCTCACAGACAGAGGCTGCACAGGCGCACCCGACTGGATCATCGAGATCACCTCCCCCAGCAACCCCGCCCACGACCATGTCCTCAAACTCCATCTGTACATGGATGCCGGAGTCAGGGAATACTGGATCGTCGACCCGACGCAGAAAATGGTCTATGTCTATCATCTGGTGATGGAGGAATTTAAAATGACCGCTCACACTTTCCAGGACAAGATAAAAGCCGGTATCTATGATGATCTGTGGATCGACTTTTCCGGACTGGATCTATAAATATCCATCCTGCTGCGCCGCCTGGACATATGGGTTCCCAGCAGCGCAGCAGGATAGCATCCGTTTATCTTGACTGGATATACGCCGCCAGCCTCCTGATCGGTTCCGCTTCCAGATCCAGTTCTTTTCCCTGCAGTCCAGCCCCGCGTATCTGTCCATCATCCGGCATCTCACAGATGATCTTTGCACCTTCACAGATACCCTCCCGCATCAGATCACGATTTCCATCATCCACCTTATTCAGCACAAAACCCACAGGCTTTTGGATGCTTTCCCCCAATCCCAGGATCTTTCCACTGAGGGCCAGTGATTCATAAGAAGGATCTACGATCATCAAGATCAGATCCATCCCGTTGTCAATCCCCCGGCCAAAATGCTCGATACCGGCTTCCATATCCATCAGCGCATACTCATCCTCCCCCAGCACCAGATGATCGATGAACTGGCTGATGATATTGCCCATGGTACAGGCGCACCCCTCATTCACCGCATGGATCTTCCCGCTGGCCATCAGCTTCACCCCGTCTTTTTCCGCATAATATCCTTCCGGCACATCACCCAATGTCCATGTCTCCTCAAAAAACTGGTGTGTAAAATCAGACAGCATCATATCTTTCAGCGCCTTTTCCTTGCCCCCGAAATACGCGGTAAAATCTTTGGGCAATCCCACGCCCATCTGCCTGCTCAGCCCATAATTGGATTCATCCGAATCGATCACGAGAACATGTTTGCCCATCCGGGCCAATTCCTTTGCAAGGAGCGTGGTCACCGTGCTTTTTCCACTCCCGCCTTTTCCGCACACTGCAATCTTCATTGTCTTTTACCCTCCTTTTTTGTCTCCAGGTCACTGGATATCCTGCACGGTGAGGATCGGGGCTTCCTCTCTGATCACATACCCACATGTGCAGACTGCATCCTCGATGACCCTGCCTTTTACTGTAAAAACTTCTATCTCCTCCCCGCACTGCGGGCAGATCCGCTCCTCCGGGATCGGAGTCTTATTTTTATCTTCACATCCAAATGACACCATAAATGTTTTCCTCCCTGTAAAATCTCTCATAGTCCCAACTGTCTGATGATCTGATCCAAGGCTTCCCGCACCGGGGAGTCCGCGGGCAATCCCACGGTCGGCCGCCCCTCACAGTCATACTGATAGACTTCCTCATCCTGTGGGACGACCCCTAAGAGCGTCAATCCCTGTCTTTGGATCTCCTCTTCCGTCCCCGCGTTCAATCTCCCTCCCGGCGCCCGGTTTACGATGAGCCCCATAAATGCAGGATCGATCTTCTGTTCCCTCACAAGCTCCGCGATCCGCCCAGCCGCCTGGATGCCTCTCCTGGAACAGTCGCTGACCAGGAGCATCGTATCGATCTTCGGCAGGATTCCCCTGCTGATGTGCTCCATCCCCGCCTCGTTGTCCACAACGATATAGGGATAGTTGTTCTGTAATGCCTGGATCTGAGCCTGTACCAGATTGTTTACAAAACAATAACATCCGGCTCCCTGAGAGCGTCCCATCACCATCAGGTCATACTCCGCCTCCTCCACCAGCGCATCTTCGATCCGGTATTCCAGATACTCTTTCTTCGTCATACTCACCGGGATCTGGATCTTCGGGTCAGAACCGGCCCGTTCGATCTCCTCCCGGACCTCACCCAAAGTGAGCGGCATCTCCACGCCCAGGACTTCATTGAGATTTGCATTTGCATCCGCGTCCACCACCAACAGAGGTCCCTTCCTGCTCTCACAGAGACGCTGGATAAATAGTCCCGTCAGTGTTGTCTTTCCCACGCCGCCTTTTCCGGCGACTGCTATCACATGTGCCATATCTTTTACACCTCCATCTTCTTTATGATCGCCCTTATCTCGTCCACCAGCGCGGGACTGTGGTCATAGGGAGATATCCCCAGCCGGTCCGCCTCCATGATCTTCTGGTCATGATGGATCAGCCCGAGAAGATCCTCCGGCGGTATCTTCTCCATGATAAATCGTTCATCTTTTTCATCCCGCACTTTGCTGGCCACCACCCGCACCTGTCGGACGCCCAGCTCTTGAGCCAAACGTCTCACATTCTTGTACGTCTGGATACTCCTCGCCCCCGGCTCGACCACCACCACAAACTGGTCCATCCCGGCAGTGGTCCCGCGGGCCAGATGCTCCAGTCCCGCTTCCATGTCCAGGATGACCACGTCATCCCTATGGAGGACCAGATTGCTGATGATCCGTTTTAAGATCACATTCTCCGGACATACACACCCGCCCCCGGCCGTATCCACTGTCCCCAGGAGCAGCAGTCTGACCCCATGACAGAGTTTTCCGTATTTATCCGGGATATCATCTACTTTTGGATTCAGTACATAAAACGTATTATCCTTATCAGCCCCTGTCCGCTCCTCGATCATCTTCCGCATCTTGGATATGGGAACAATGGACTCTACCAGCTCTTCCGGGAATCCCAGGGCCAGGCCCAAGTTTGCATCCGGATCCGCGTCCGCCGCCAGCACGCTGCGCCCCTCCGCCGCAAAGGCCCTGGCCAATGTTGCAGCAAATGAAGTCTTTCCCACACCGCCTTTTCCTGTCACCGCTATCTTCATCGTCTTCACCTCCAATCATCATCCAACTGTCTGCGCAGATACTTCCCAACAATATGGGAAAAATTGCTGATATCCCTGATATAAGCAAAATCCTTCCCATAGATCCGTTTTTCCGCAGACAGATCCTCCTCGCTCCCCGCAAATATCCCCAGCACCGCGACTCTGCTGGCTCTGGCTCTGCGCACTTCAAAGCCGGTGTCCCTGATGGCCTCCTCCCCATGGTAGGGTTTTAGCTTCTGTGTCCCGGGCCGGGATGTATCTCCGTCATTGGGTTTCCCGTCGCTGAGCACGATCAGGACCTTACAGTCCTCCTCCCTCTCCAACAAGGTGGCACAAGCCGCCCTGATGGCTAACCCATCCCGATTGTTCGCCGAGGCGCGAAACTCGAAGATCCGGCTGTTCATCTCCCTGCCGTCATCATAATCCCTGAAACGGTGCATGACCGTATGATCCCAAAAACTGCAATACCCCGTCACACGGTGAGGGATCCCCACCCGGCTCAACGCCTCACTGATGATATACCCCTGGATCGCCACCTGGGACTGCCGCCTCGACTGGGAGCCGCTGGCATCCAGGAGGATATCCACCACGAACTCCGTGTTCTTGGACTTCAATTTCTTGTCAAAGAGCTTTTCATCCTTTACCCGCCCCAATTTCCAGAGCCTTGCCGGGATCAGCTGCCCTGCCGAAGAGCGGCAAACATCCTCCTCCTGACGCATGACCAGCGCCTTTTGCAGCGTGTCCGCCAACAGGGCCGCATTGCGCTTCACGATCCAATGGTTGTTCCCATAGTACAGGCTATTCTTCTCAAACTGGAGCTGGCTGAAGCGGTACTGGTTGTTTTTCTTGACCGGATCGTGTAAGATCCCTTCTGTAAAATGCAGGATACAGCCCTTGTGGATCCCTCTGCAGAGCTTCATGTCCCTCTGCTCCCTCTCCCGCTGGGACAGATAAGACTTCCCGTAATTCAGCTCCACATACTCCTGCACTTTTTTGACCGCCTGCTCATTGACCGCCGTCTCTTCTGTATCCTGTCGCCGCAGATCTTCTGTAAAAAATGGACGCCTTTTCGATCCATCCGCGATATCCAGGCGCATCGCGTCCTCCCCCACATTTGCCAGATATGCCTTGATGACCTTTTGCATCTGCTCATCCGTCAGGCAGTCCTGCCAGGCGGCCTGGGCGATCGCATGGGGTGGGATGTCCAGGATCTGCCGCAGTCCGCCCTGGCGTTCCTCGAAAGTCTGGTCGTAAAACTTATTGTAGACCTGATCGATCATGGCGATCACCGTGTCTGTATCTGTCGCCGATTCCAGGGAGAGGATCATATCCGCAGCCTCTGGGATCGGTTCCTCATAGGCCCTATCCTCTCTGCCCAGAAAACGTTCCATGATCAGGCATTTTACTTTTCCAAAGAGCGTCCGCTGCATCCGCTCCTCCTGATATGCCAAAAGATCCATGAAAGCTCTCTGCCGGATCTCATCGATCCCCAGACGATCCTCCTTGATGCGCGGATAGACAGCCACATCCACACACAGCTGCGTAAGCTCCATCAACGACCCCTCCCGTGCCTGACAGCAGATCTTCTTTGCCACATAGAGCTCTAACTGTTCCAGGTCATAGTATCGGGCAAACGCACCCTGTTTGATCGCATCGTAGAGGGCAGCGTATCTTGACCGGGCAAATGCCTCCACATCGGGACGGACATGCAGGCTATAGTCGCCGCTGACCGTCCAGAACAGATTCCGGATACGGTTCTCGATCTCCATACGGTGTTCGTCCACTGTCCCCGTTTCTGATGCCTGATAGATCTCTCTCATTTCCATCACCCCTCAAAAATATCTGCTCTCGTCCATGTGGACGGCACACGGGTCCCCACTGCATCCCCGATGATCTCCTTCTCAAAAACATCAAAGCTCTTATTGACGATCCCCATATGGATCGCATGGATTGGGGAGAGACCGCTGCGCATGGCGGCGATCGCCGAGATCAGCCCGCGCAGATCCAGCGGTTTTGTGGAGATCTCCCCATTGTATGCTTTCGTCTGCAGGTCGAGGAACACGCCGGCAAACTGCTCCAGGGCCGCATCTTTCGCATCCCTGAAATATTCCTTTAATAAGAACCGGACCGTCTCCTCATCCAGAGGCGGCATGTCTATGACCATAAACCGGGAGACCAGTGCCTCGTTTAACTCTTTCGTCCCCGCATAGCCATCATTCATCGTTCCGATGAACCGTGTGGCCGGATGGAGATGGATCTTGGAATACCCCGGCACATCGATGCGCCTGCGGTGATCCAGTGCGGCGTGCAGCACAGCGACCGCGTCATTTTTCGCCATGTTGACCTCATCCAGGATCCCAAACCCGCCAAATTCCGCACACTGGTACACCGGCCCTTTCCGCAGCTGGACTTCATTGGCTATGAACGTATCCGTTCCGATCAGGGACGCGCTGTCTGTATTTACATGAAACGAAATGTCATAAGAGGGACGGCCGAAGATCCAGGCCAGCGTCTCACACAGGACGTTCTTCCCCGTGGCTTTCGCGCCGGAGAGCAGCAGATTATCCCCCTGCAATAGGACCGCTATGGACATCTCCAGGATATCCTTTCCATAAAAGAGTACATCCGGGACCAGGACCCGGTCCCTCACCTGTGCATCCACCTCATATGTATCCCGAAACGTCTGTACATCGGCGACCAGACCGGGATCTATCTCTTGTTGTTCTAAATATCCTTTGATCATGCTCATCATCTCCTCCTTTATCACGATTTGTTTTAAATGTTTGTTTAATTGTTATATTTACAGTATGGGCATCCCTCCAAGATAAGTCAATGGATCCGGCGTGTATCCTTCCAAATGGATAAAAAACATTTCTATTTGGATCGATCTGTGGTATATTATTAATGAAAAGAATGGAAAGATAAGGAGGGATCTTATGACAGCAGACACACTGCCCCACGACCACGGACACGCCGCAAAAAATCTGCTGACACAGATGCCGGCCGCAGACGACTTCCTGACCATCTCTTCACTGTTCAAGCAGCTGAGCGACCCCAGCCGTGTGCGTATCTTCTGGATCCTCTGCCACTGTGAAGAGTGCGTCATCAATCTGTCTTCATTGATGGAGATGAGCAGTCCCGCAGTCGCCCACCATCTGAAGCTCTTGCGCACCAGCGGCCTGATCCGCTGCCGCCGAGAGGGAAAAGAAGTGTATTACAGAGCCGCCGACACCCAACAGGCCCGACAGATGCACCGGATGATCGAGGAGATGATCCAGATCTCCTGTCCGCAGAAAAAAGAGGCTCCATCGAAAGAGAGGCCGCCTGTATGACCGAAAATCCAATCCACACATTCGCCGATTCCCTCACAGCCTCCAAAAAAGGCCGGGCCAGACATGCAGAGATATTTCCTGGTATTGATTTATTCTTCCTGGAATATCATAATGAAAGATCTGATTTCCGCCACGAGGACCTCCCGGGGATGCTCCAGATCAATTACTGCCTGAAAGGACGGGTGGGATGGGATATGCGCCACGGTGTTTCCGCCTATTTCGGCGCGGGAGACCTGTCCTTGCACACAATGGACCAATGCGCCATCTCCTCCATGTCTTTTCCCCTGGGCCATTTCAAAGGGATCACCGTCTCCGTGGATATGCAGCGGTCCGCCCAGGAGCCTCCGCCCCTCTTAGCGGAAGCCAAGATCCAGATCCCAAAAACAATCCACAGGCTCTGCCCGGAAGGAAAACCTTTTTGTCTCCCGGCAAACCCGGAGATCGAACATATTTTTTCCGTACTTTGCAGCCTTCCAAAGCCTCTGTACCTCCCATACTGCAAACTGAAGATACAGGAGCTCTTCCTTTATCTGGAACGCATAGATCCGGCAAAAGAAAAGGCGCTTGATCAGTATTATTCCGCGCAGATCGAGCAGATCAAGAAGATCCACGAACTGCTGACCCACAATCTGGACAGACGCTTTACCATCGAAACCCTGTCCAAGCAATACCTGATCAACACGTCCTCCCTGAAAAAGATCTTCAAAGCCGTCTACGGACAGCCCATCGCCGCCTATATGAAAGGATACCGTATCCGGCGCGCCATGGAACTGCTGCGCACCACGGATGAGAGCGTCGCCGCCATCGCCAAAAGTCTAAGCTATGAAAATCAGGGGAAATTCACGAAGGCATTTAAGGACATCACGCAGATGATGCCCACTGAATACCGCAGACACTATAAAATCTGACAGAAAATAAAAAGGAGCGTGACAGACTATGAAAACAAAAATGATCCTGACCATTGCCGCACTCACCGTGACCTGCACCCTCACCGCATGCGGTGCCAAAAAGGATAAGACAGCCCAATTGGAAGACCAGGTCGCCCAACTAGAACAGCAGATCAAGGAGATGCAGGCTGCTTCCCAAAACGAAACCCCGGATGACACCCAAAATGATACCCTCCAGGCAGATCCGGCCACAGTCACATCTGCCCCCGCCGAGACCTCCCCAGCCACAGATACGACTGCCCCCACGGAGACCTCCCCGGCCGCAGACACCCAGAACGCTGAACAAGACCAGACACCGCAGTATGACGTGGGGACAACGGATCTGTCCGGCTTTTCCACACGCATCGACGAGCTGGAACAGCAGATCAAGGACACCACCCCCACCGGTTCCGTTCAGGAACAGGGACAGCAGTTTGGTCTGTTAAAGACCGAGATCGACTCCATCGAACGAGAATTAGACTATGCGGAAGATGATCTGGAAGTCCAATATAAGAGCGGATCGCTGGAAGCGGGCACTTACCGGGATCTGGATGTCGAGATAGAAGCCCTGGAAGACCGTCTGGGTTGGTGCGAGGACCAATTGGAACTCCTCTTTGGGATCGATGATTGATCTGCTCTCTACCCCGCTTTTTGCTATGATATCTCTTATACACACATTTGAACAAACACAAAGGAGAAGTCTATGATCCAGAAGATCAGCCAAGTATGCAGCACTGTTTTCAACCCCTATCACAATCTTGCGTTGGAAAAATATCTATTCGACCACGTAGGAGAAGACGAGATCATCCTTTACCTATGGCAAAATGAACGGACCGTGGTCTGCGGCCGGAACCAGAACCTGTGGAAAGAATGCCGCGTGACAAAACTGCTGGAGGACGGCGGCCACCCTGTACGCCGGCTTTCCGGCGGCGGGGCCGTCTTTCATGATAAAGGCAATCTGAACTTTACCTTTTTAGTCAAAAAGAAAAATTATGATGTGGACAGACAGTTACAGGTCATCATCGAAGCCTGCAAGAGCCTGGGCATCCAGACAGAGAAGACCGGCCGCAACGACATCACCGCGGATGGCCGTAAATTCTCCGGCAACGCTTTCTACGCCTCCGATGACCGTAAATACCACCACGGCACCCTGCTGATCAATGTCGATACCGCCAACATGTCCGCCTATCTGAACGTGGATAAAGAGAAACTGGCCACCAAAGGCGTCAGCTCCGTCCGCTCCCGCGTCACCAACCTGACGGAATTTTGCCCGGAACTGACCATCGACATGATGAAAGAAAAGATGATCCAGGCTTTTGAAAAAGTATACGGCCTCTCCGCTGTTGCCTATGACATAGACGGGATCGATCAAGATACACTCTCGGAAACGGAAAACTTCTTTGCCTCAGATCAGTGGCTCTACGGCAGGCGGATCGACTTTACCTACCGCATCAACCGCCGGTTTGCCTGGGGAGATTTCGACCTGCAGTTAAATGTGGAACAGGGAAAGATCTCCACAGCCGCCCTCTACTCCGATGCAAACGACGAAACCTTTATCCGCCAGATCCGGGACGGCCTGGATGGTACGGCCTTTTCCTATGAGGCCCTGACCGCCCTAATCTCTCAGTGCTGCCAGACCGAGGAAAATAAAGCCATGGCAAATGATATCGGAGAGCTATTGTACAGCGCGATCTGACCCTGTTCTTTATGTTTGATATGTATGATAAAAAGGCTGATATTGAGCATCAGCCTTTTTTATCATACATATATTTCAAGGAGCTTTCATCGCGCTCATCCCGTGGATATCGTGCAGCGCTTCCATAATGGCCTCACACATGGTCGGATGGGGGAAGATGCTGTCTGCGACCTCTCCCGCTTTCAGCCGCAGCTGGATGGCTGTCGTCAGAAGCTGGAGCATATCGGAAGCCCTTGCCCCCACGATCTCAGCCCCGATCAGCGTATCCTCCCCGTCAACGATCACCTTTACAAAGCCGGAAATGTGACCGAATGCCTGTGCTTTTCCCAACCCTTTAAATTCAAAGTTTTCTTTAACAGGAACTCGATGCCCCGCACCAGGGAACCCATGACTTTGTTTTTCCGTGCTAAGATCGCGGGATAGTCCACTTCCACCGCACCGAAGATCTTGATCCCAAAACTCTCCGCTTTCTTCACCGTCTCCAAGGTATCGTAAGAAGCTAAAAATGCTTTTGTGGGGATGCAGCCTCTGTTTAGGCAAGTACCGCCGATGCGGTCTTTTTCCACCAGAACTACTTCTGCCCCTTTCTTCGCCGCGTAGATAGCCGCCTCGTATCCGCCAGGTCCCCCGCCAATGATCGTAATCTTCATATCGTCCTCCTTTATCACATGAATATATAAACATTTATTTAACTATTAGTTGCAGTATATATATCCCGAAAAGAAAAGTCAACGATATGGGCCCCCATCCTTCTGAATGGATAAAAAAGATTTCTGTTTGGATCAATGAAGAAAAAACGCATAAAAAAGCCGATACCACACAGGCCCACCCCTGTGAAGTATCAGCTTTTCCATAGTCATTCTTATGCTTCTTCTAATCCGCCTTCGTAAGCTTCTGCTGTGATCAGAGCGTCCAACTCAGATGCATCACTCATCTTAACTTCTACGATCCATGCAGCATACGCATCTTCGTTGATGTTTTCCGGTGAATCATCCAGTTCTTCGTTTACTGCAACAATCTCGCCGCCAACTGGCATCGGTACTTCAGAAGCTGTCTTAGAGGATTCAATCTCTGTGAAAACATCGCCTGCTGAGAATGTAGCGCCTACTTCTGGAAGGTCAACAAACAAGATGTCACCTAACTGATCCTGTGCAAATTCTGTGATACCTAATTTTGCAGTGTCGCCTTCAACTTTTACCCATACGTGTTCGCTGGTGTATTTCAGATCTGCTGGAAATGTCATAGCACTTGTCTCCTTTATAAAATAGAATGTTAAATCGCGTCGCCTATATGCTTTATATCATACTTTTGGAGTTTTTGCAATCCCATTTTTCTGATATCAAAGATTTTTTCATATATTGATAAACTTTACCGACTTAGCCTTTGTGTACGCTCATCCCGTGAACATCATGCAACGCTTCCATGATCGCTTCACACATAGTCGGATGCGGGAAGATACTGTCTGCAACGTCTTCCACTTTCAATTTCAACTGGATAGCTGTCGTCAGGATCTGGAGCATATCGGAAGCCCTTGCCCCTACGATCTCAGCGCCGATCAGCGTGTCATCCGCGTCAGCGATGACTTTTACAAAACCAGTGATATGGCCGGATGCCTGTGCTTTACCCAAGCCCTTGAATTCAAATGTGCCGGTCTTGTAGTCTTTGCCCGCTTCTTTTCCATCATTCTGGAGCTGGAATTCCATCTTACCAACTGTAGCGATCTCTGGATTTGTGAATACACAGCCAGGTACAGCATGGTATGTGGCAGCTTTCTTAGCGCCCATGATGTTGTCAACAGCGATGCATCCCTCTTTGCTGGCTACGTGTGCCAGGAATGGCGTGTTGATGATATCACCGATCGCATAGATGTTCTCTACGTTTGTCTGCAGATATTCATTGACAGCAACTCTTCCGCGCTCTGCCATCTCTACGCCTGCGTTCTCAAGGCCCGCACCCTTCGTAAACGGTGCACGTCCGATCGCAACCAGTACATAGTCTGCGGAAAGGCTCTTGCCGCTTGAGAGTGTCACGTCTACATGGTCGTCAGCAGGATTTACTTCTGCAATACCGTCGCCGCAAACTACTTTGATCTTGTCTTTCTTGAACTGACGCTGCAGCTGTTTGCTCACATCTTCGTCCATAGTAGCCAGAAGCCTTGGCAGCGCCTCCACTACAGTCACTTCTGTGCCCATAGCAGCCAGGAACTGTCCGATCTCACAACCGATAACGCCGCCGCCCACAAGGATCAGGGACTTCGGTGCCTGGTCAAAATCAAGGATCTCATCGCTGGTGATCACGCGTTTTCCGTCGTATTTGAATACAGGCGGTGCGATGGGTACGGAACCTGTTGCAAGGATCACGTAGTCTGTGCTGAATGTCTCTTCTGTTCCGTCAGATTTAGCAACTTTTACAGTGTTCTTGTCAACCAGGCTGCCGAAGCCTTCGATCAGAGTCACACCGTTTTTCTTTAACAGGAACTGGATACCTTTTACAAGGGAACCCATGACTTTATTCTTCCGAGCAAGGATCGCGGGATAATCTACCTCTGCCTCGCCAGATACTTTGATACCAAAGCTCTCTGCTTTTTCAACTGTCTCTAATGTGTCATATGAAGCCAAAAATGCTTTTGTGGGGATACAACCTCTGTTTAAGCATGTACCGCCGACACTGTCTTTTTCCACCAGGACTACTTCTGCGCCCTTTTTGGCTGCGTAGATGGCAGCCTCGTATCCACCGGGGCCTCCACCGATTACAGTAATCTTCATAACTATTGATCCTCCATATCCTATTCTATAAAAAAGGGCAGCCAGGAAAATCTACGGCCTGGACATGGTGTCTGCACACCAGCCGGTCCGATGATCCTCCTGGCTATGAGGCAAATGCCGTCATCCTTGCCCATTTTTACCTTATTCTTTAATGCTTACGCCTGCTTTTTCCAGAATAGTCGGAATATTCTTCTCTGCGCCGATGGTCATAAGATGAACACCGTCACAGATCTTCTCTTCTTTGATCTGCTGAACAAGCTCAGCTGCCATCTCGATACCCACTTTCATTGGCAGGCCCTTGATGCCTTTTTCTTTTCCTTCTGCAGCCGCATCGGAAAGTCTCTTGATCATTTCTTCCGGAACGTCGATACCTGGTACGCCTGCGTTCATGTATTTAGCCATACCAGCAGCCTTCAACGGGATGATACCAGCCATGATATGTACGTCAACGTTTGCTTTATCTACAGCATCCATGAATCTCTTCAGTGCGTCGATCGTGAATACGCCCTGTGTCTGTGCATATTTTGCACCGCATTCCACTTTCTTTTTCAGTTTGTTGATCTGCAAGATCTGTGGCTCATATACAGGTGTAACGGATGTACCTTTGTAGAATACAGGAGCTTTGCTCTCTAAGTCGTTGCCGCCGCAGTCTTTGTCGCTTGCTTCCATCTCGCTGAGCATGCTCAAGATACCACAGGAGTCAAGGTCAAATACTGGTTTGGATTCTTTACAGTCACCAACTACGGTGTGGTCACCGGTCAGAGCCAGCATTGTGTCGATGCCGAAGTTTGCAGCAGTCAAAAATTCACCGATGATAGCGATCCTACTTCTGTCACGGCCTGTCATCTGCAGGATCGGCTCTAAGCCAGCTTCTTTTAAGCGGATGCAGAGACCCAGAGAAGAAGCTTTGATACAAGCAGACTGCATGTCAGTTACGTTTACGCCATGAACAAGGCCTTTTAAGTACTCAGCATCTTCCATCTGTTTGGAAAAATCGCAGCCTTTCGGGGGCGCCATCTCGGCAGTTACACCGAATTTACCACTTTCTAATGCCTGTTGTAATAAACTCATCTATTTTCCCTCCTTTAAGCTGATCTTTCTCGGATAGGAGAATGCTGCATAGCCTTTGTCTGCTCTTGTCGCAGTGATCATATCCTCCTGGCCAATCTCAACCAATCTGTTGTAAATTTTGATCCATGCACAGTCGTTGTCCGGATTTACTTCACATTTGCCGTTCTTCTGGCCGCCGCAAGGTCCATTTACCAGAGATTTTGCACACTGTGTGATCGGACAGATACCACCTGTCGTGCCGACTACACAGTCACCGCACATACGACATGCTTCGTTGAATACACCTACGCGCTCTACCTGTCCAAGGAACATGGTGTTGTTGGACGGATATACAGGCAGTGTTACATTGGCAGCTACGGTCTGTGCACCATCGCCGCAAGCCATACAGACAACAGCATCGATATCTGCATCTTTGAATGCTTTTACTTCTTTCTTTACGAGCAATTTCTGGCAGCACTCATCTGGGATAGCCGTGGCAACAACCTGTTTGCCGTTTGCTTCCAGATATTCTTTCATTTCAGCCAGATCTTTTTCGCCACCGGTCTGACATGCTGTAGCACAGTTGCCGCAGCCGACCAGTCCAACTTTTGTTGCACCTTCCAACATTGCCATCAATTCTTCGATGGGCTTTTTCTGCGTGATGATCATATATTTTTTCCTCCCAGTTTGATATAGATACGCCTCCTTGGGCTGTCACTATATCTTATGATCCATATGACCCGGCCGCGGGGACTGCCCCGCAGCCGGTAGATTTCAGTTATTCGATCCCGTTCTGCAGTTTGCAGGCTTTGATCAGGTTCTTAGCGAGTAATGCGGATGTGATCGCGCCTACGCCAGGAACTGGTGTCTTCCAGCTTGCTTTTTCTTCAACATCTGGTGCGCAGCAGCCAAGGGTAACGACTTTCTGTTTGCCAGTCTTTTCGTTGATGACAGGATTTCCGTCAGCGTCAAAAGCTTTTTCTCTGTTTACAGCTGCGTCGATCACAACTGCGCCTTCTCTGATCATATCTGCTGTCACAGAATTTGTGAACGGTACAGCACAGATCACAACGTCTGCTCTCTGGATGTATTCGTTCTTGATCTCTTCATGTGTCAGATGATGAACGATGGATACGGTCGCAAAACGGTTTGTCAGCATCATGGATACTGGTTTTCCGATAACGTTGGAGTTGTTGATGATACAAACATCCAGCCCGCAGCATACGTCAGCAGCCTGCTCCGGTTTTGCCAGAGAGCTTGTTTTATATTTTGCTTCTTTGATCTTCTTGATATCGTCTGCATAGTAATCAATGATCTCCATGATCGCGCTTGCTGTACAGGGATACAGACCTGCTGGGTCGTTGATCACCAGTTTGCCCATATTGTCAGGTGTGCAGGCGTCAACGTCTTTCAATGCGGAGATGTTCTCACCGATCGCAACGTTCTCATCGATGTTGTCCAAAGGACGGAAAGCAAGGATGCCATGGATCGCCGGATCTGCGTTCACTTCTTTGAATTTTTTGATGTAGTCTTCCTGGCTCACTTCTGCCGGAAGGGCAAATACTTCAACTTCGATACCTGCGGCATTCATTGTCTTTGTAGCGCCTTTTTCATAGGAAAGGTCTGGTCCTTTTTCGCCTACACGGAAAATACCCAGTTTCGGAACAATGCCTTTTGCTTTTAATGCATCAGCGTCTGCCTTACACTGATCCTGGATGGACTGGGCAACCGCTTTGCAATCTAAAACTTGTGCGCTCATTTTATTTGGATCCTCCTTAAACTCTAACACAAAAAGCCTTTTAGTCTGGCTTTTTTATGAATTCAATATGTTCAATACTTTTTCGTATACTTCGTCACAGATCTTCTGTCCTTCATCCAGCATCGGAAGGAGTTCATCTTTGATCTGTGCCACATAAGCCTCATCGTTGATGCTGCTCAGATTGATCACAACGTTCAGCCAGCCGCTCATCATTGCGCCTTTTAAGCACAATACGCCGCAGCCTACGTCAGAGATTGCCAGCTTAGAGCCTTTGTCCGCCAGCTCCTGATGGAGTTTGATGGCTTTATAAGACACTTTCACGATGTCGACAGGAACCTGGATGGCTACTTTTAAAGCAGCCTGCATGGTCTTTTCTTTATACTCCTTTTCCTCCTCTGTGGAAGTCGGGAGCCCATATGCTTTTGACAGGGGCAGGAAATTTTCTGCATCCTGGTCGATCATACCCATCATGGTCTCTTTGAGACCCTCGGCCTCTTTCATGATCCTCTGGATATCTTCTTCGTACTGTGCATATTTTTTCTTGCCTGTGGTCAGATTGCAGACCATGCCGCCCAACGCCACGCCAAGAGCACCCACCAGGGAAGCCACGCCGCCGCCGCCGGGTACCGGAGCCTTGGAAAAAGTTTCGTCTACAAATTTTGTGCAGGATACTTCTGCATATTTCATATGTTCATTGCCTCCAAGTAAGATAGATCTCTTTGACAGCATCATGGGAGACCGCCTGTAACTGGCCTCCCATGACCGAGTCTTTCAAAGATATAAGATATCGTATCGATATTATTTTGGCACTGTCAAAACAGATTAGAACAGGCCAGTGATCTTGCCTTCGGAATCCACGTCAATCTTCTCAGCAGCCGGAACTTTCGGAAGACCTGGCATCTTCATGATAGCGCCTGTGATCGCTACCAGGAAGCCTGCGCCTGCACTTAAGCTTACCTGCCTGATCGTGATGCGGAAGCCTGTCGGACGGCCGAGTTTCTTCTCGTCATCTGTCAGGGAGTACTGTGTCTTAGCCATACAAACCGGTACTTTGCCGTATCCGAGTTTTTCCAGGTTCTCGATCTCTTTTGCTGCAGCCGGTGCGAAATCTACGCCGTCAGCGCCATAGATCTTTGTTGCGATCTGTGTGATCTTTTCTTTGAGAGGCAGATCCAGGTCGTATGCGAATTTGAAGTCTTTTTTGCCTTCTTCGCACAGACGGATAACTTCTTCAGCGAGTTCGATACCGCCTTCTCCGCCTTTGCCCCATACTTCAGACATCTTAACGTTAACGCCAAGTTCTTTACACTTCTTGGTAACCAGTTCGATCTCAGCATCTGTATCTGTTACGAAACGGTTCAGGGCTACCACTGCCGGCAGACCAAATACCTGCGTGATGTTCTCCACATGTTTCAGCAGGTTCGGAAGACCTTTTTCCAGAGCTTCCAGATTTTCTTTGGTCACGTCTGCTTTCGGCACGCCGCCGTTGTATTTCAGAGCTTTGATCGTAGCTACGATGATAACTGCGTCTGGCTCAAGTTCAGCAAGACGGCATTTGATATCCAAGAATTTCTCAGCACCCAGGTCAGCGCCGAAACCAGCCTCTGTTACTACATAATCGCCAAAGTGCATAGCCATCTTTGTAGCAATTACAGAGTTACAGCCGTGTGCGATGTTCGCGAACGGACCGCCGTGGATAAAGCAGGGAGTCCCTTCCAGAGTCTGAACAAGGTTTGGTTTCAGAGCGTCTTTCAGAAGTGCCACCATAGCGCCCTGTGCGTTCAGCTGTCCTGCTGTGATCGGCTCGTTCTTCCTTGAATAAGCAACAAGGATCTTGGAGAAACGATCTTTTAAGTCGTCCAGGCTGTTTGCCAGACAGAATGCTGCCATAACTTCAGAAGCAACTGTGATGTCAAATCCATCTTCCCTTACATAGCCCTGGGATTTTCCGCCCAAGCCATCTACTACGTTACGGAGCTGACGGTCGTTCATGTCCACGCAACGTCTCCAGATAACCCTTCTTGGGTCGATATCCAGCGCGTTGCCCTGGTAGATGTGGTTGTCGATCATAGCAGCCAGAAGGTTGTTTGCTGCGCCGATCGCATGGAAGTCACCTGTGAAGTGCAGGTTGATGTCTTCCATCGGGATGACCTGTGCATAGCCACCGCCTGCAGCACCACCTTTAACACCGAATACCGGTCCAAGGGACGGCTCTCTCAATGCCAGCACTACGTTCTTACCCAGTTTTGCAAGCGCATCGCCCACACCAACGGTCGTCGTGGTCTTTCCTTCACCTGCCGGAGTCGGGTTGATCGCTGTTGTTAAGATCAATTTTGCTTTCTTGTCTGACCCAGGTTTCGTCTTCATCAGGTTGTAGTCGATCTTTGCTTTATATTTACCGTAAAGCTCCAGATCATCCTCTGTCAGCCCGATCTTCTTGCTAATCTCCCTAATGTCCTGAGGTACTGCTTCTTGTGCGATTTCAATGTCTGATTTGAATCCCATTACATTTTTCCTCCTCAAAATGGAAAATCCGCAACTGCCCGCATGTACTGAACAGCCGCAAAACAATACGTTCCACCAGGATACAAAATACGTTACCCTTGAACCATTTCTATTATGATATTTCGTATGTAATATAAATCCTGGTATAATTTGGAATTTAGTTGACACATTAGTCCGGGAATATTTCTTATTGATCCATTTTCTCTAAAAATTGGCACTTCTCAGTGAATAAATCCCCGCCAACCTTTTCCATGGACTTATTATATAATAATTTTTCACAAAATTCAATAGGAAAAACTACTTAAATTTATTTTTATTGCCGGTAAAAAGACGCTGGGACATGGGCGGGACCCCTCCATGATATCTATACTATAAGTAGCTCCCCGTAAACTTTTGACATTTCGTCTGCTTTCTGATAAACTAGAGGACAATGATATGGAAAGGAATGGAGCTATGAGATCGTCGAAATGGATCATCCTTTTTTGTATGTTCCTCCTCGTCTTAGGCCTGACCGGATGCGGCGGTAAGGAACGACGGGAAATAAAAAAAGAGATCACATCTGAATTCGGGCGGTTAAAGGATCTGAACAGCGATACCTTCCAGGAATACCTGGCCTTGGAGAACCTGTTCCCGGACGCGTCCACATCCCAAGCCTCAGCGGGGCTGATCGAGGAGGTGACCTCCCAGTTCTTCAAGGATTTTGACTACAAGATCCTCAAGATCACGGTCACGGGGGAGACAAATGCTTCCTGCCACCTGCAGGTCATCACCCTGGACGCCCATGCGCTGGCAAAGGATTACCAGAAGGAATACCTCTCCCAGGTCATCCTCTCCGCAGCCAACGGCCAGCAGGAGCCGGATACCTCCCTGGAGCAGCACTACACGCTTCTGCGGGACCTGATGGACGGGCATACATACCAGACGATCTCCAATTCCTGTGACATCTATCTGATAAAAGAAGGCGAAAAATGGCGGATCCGGAAGACGCCGGATCTGGAAAACCAGCTGGTGGGCGGCTTCATCTCCGCGATCGCCAACCCCTATCTCCTCTCCCCCACCGAGACTGTGGGCGTGTACTTCGATACTTTAAAAGCCATGGACGCCCCCCAGATGTGCACATACCTGGGGCTGACGGATGTTTTCAGGAGCAGCGGCACAGACAGCCAGGCTTTGGCACAGGCTTTGTTTTTACAGATGCGCGCCTGCCTGGACTACCGGGTGACCGGCGCACAGGACAACGGCTCAATGGCCACCGTGAACGTGGAGATCACCAGTTTCTCCTGTAAGGAGATCCTGTCCACATACCAGAAAGCACTGGACGAATACCTGGATACCACAGACGCGCTGATCGACGGGCCCACCGGGCGGCTGGCCAAGTCCAACACATTCCTGCTGGATGCGATCAAAAACAACACAGCCACAGCGTCCCAGACCGTCTCCCTGCCCCTGATCAACGACGGCGTGAGTTGGAAACTGAAGTCCAACACCCAGATCGGCAAGGCTCTGTTCGGTGATTTCAGCATGGATACCGTCACTTCCTCTTTAAGTGATGACAATGATAAAGATTAAAAACCCATCCGACTGCTTCCAGCTCAGATGGGTTTTTTGTCTTTATCCTATTTTATCCTGCTCTTCACCGGTCAGTGCGATCTGCAGCTCTTCCAGCTGACGGCTGCTGACCTTCCCCGGCGCTTCCGCCATCAGATCCGACGCATCCTTCATCTTCGGGAACGCGATCACATCCCGGATGCTGTCCTCCCCGGCCATGAGCATCACCAGCCGGTCCAGACCGTAAGCCAGTCCCGCATGGGGCGGCACCCCATACTTGAACGCCTGTAACAGGAAGCCGAACTGCTCATAGGCCTCCTCCATGCTAAAGCCCAAGACTCCAAACATCTTCTCCTGGATATCATCCTGATGGATCCGGACGCTGCCGCCGCCCAATTCCGTACCGTTGAGCACGATGTCGTAGGCCTTCGCCCGCACGCTCCCAGGCTCTGTATCCAACAATTTTAAATCTTCCTCCATGGGCATGGTGAACGGATGGTGCATGGCTGTATAACGGCCCTCATCCTCCGACCACTCCAAAAGCGGGAACTCCGTGATCCAGACGAACCGATACACATCTTTATCCAAAAGCCCCTGCTGCCTGGCCAGCTCAAGCCGCAGGTTCCCCAGCACATCGAAGACCACCTTATCTTTGTCCGCCGCAAATAAGAGCAGGTCCTGCGGCTTCCCGTCCATAGCCTTTACCAGGTTGTCCATCTCCTCCTCGGTCATAAATTTTGCAAAGGAAGATTTCAGGTTCCCGTCCTCGGCGATCGCCACGTAGGCCAGGCCCTTCGCGCCGAAATCCTTGGCAAAGGACACCAGTTTGTCGATCTTCTTGCGCGGCATGGCCCCCAAGCCCTTTGCGTTGATGCCGCGGACACTGCCGCCCCCTTCGGCCGCACCGGTAAACACGCTAAACCCACAGCCCCTGACCACATCTGTCACGTCTTTTAACTCCATGCCGAAACGCAGATCCGGTTTATCAGAGCCGAACCTCTCCATGGCCTCCTTCCAGGTCATGCGCAAGATCGGCAGGGTCACCTCCACATCCAGGATTTCCTTGAACAACCTTGCCAAAAGCCGCTCATTTACGTCGATCACATCGTCCACATCCACGAACGACATCTCCAGGTCGATCTGGGTAAACTCCGGCTGCCGGTCCGCCCGCAGATCCTCATCCCGGAAACATCTGGCAATCTGGAAATACCGGTCATAGCCGGAGCACATGAGGAGCTGCTTATAGATCTGAGGGGACTGGGGCAGCGCATAGAAGTTCCCCGGATGCACACGGCTGGGGACCAGATAATCCCGCGCCCCCTCCGGCGTGCTCTTCATCAACATCGGCGTCTCTATCTCGAGGAACCCTTCCTCTGTAAAATAATTCCTGACCAGGGCCGTCACCCGGCTCCTCATCATCAGATTCCGCTGAAGATCCGGCCTGCGCAGATCCAGATAGCGGTGTTTCAGACGGAGTTCCTCCTTCGTTTTGCTGTCCTCCTCGATCGGGAAAGGCGGCGTCTCCGCCTCTGCCAATACCCGCAGAGCATGCACCCGCAGCTCGATCTCCCCGGTGGGAAGATTGGGATTGACCGCCCCGGATCTCGCCTCCACCGTGCCCACTGCGGCCACCACAAACTCACTGCGCAGCTTCCCGGCCTTCTCAAACCCTTCCGCGTCGATGCTGCCATTTTCAAAGATCAGCTGCATCACGCCGGACCGATCCCGCAAGTCCACAAATATGATCCCGCCTTTATTCCGGCTCTTCTGCACCCAGCCCATCAGCGTCACTTCCCGGCCGATGGACTCTTTTGTGATCTCTGCACATCTGGCCGTCCTTTTTAGTCCCTGCATTGTCTCAGCCATTTTTACAAATCCTCTACTTTCTACTCTTTCTCCCGGTAAAATTCTATGATCTGCCCATACCCTTCCTGGCGCAGCTGTTCCTTCTGGAATTTCTTATTTTTCTTCATCACAGCCAAGTTGACCGGATTTCCCTGTTCCCTAAGTTCCCTGGCCTGCCGCAAGATCGGACGCATCTGCTCTGCGGGCATGTTCTTCTCGATCAGATAAGCCGTCTTCTCCCGGGCCGTGGGCACTTCAAACCCCCGCTCCATCAAAAGCATCACGATCCGCTCGAAACCGATCGAGAATCCGCAGGCACAGGTCTCCTGTCCGGTGAATTTCCCGATCATCTCGTCGTAACGGCCGCCGCCGCCCACGGAACCGCCGTACTCATCCATGGACACCTCGAAGATCGGCCCGGTATAATAAGACATCCCCCGGACCAGCGTCGGATCGAAACAGATCTTAAAGTCTGCGGCCTTCACCGCCTCCACGCTCTCCATGATATAGACCAGGTTTTCGATGCTGGATCTTTCTACGATGCCCTCCAAGATCTCGCCGCACCGCCGGACACCATCCGCATCTGACCCCAGCTGTCCGAACAGCTCCATATATTTCTCCACGGCCGCCGCCGCAAAACCCTCTTTCTCCAGCTCATCAGCCACACCCTGTGCACCGATCTTGTCCATCTTATCCAGGATGATGAAGACTGTATCATAACTTTCCTCCGGAAGACCGCTGTATCCAGCCATCGCTTTTAAGATCTTCCGGTCGTTGATCCGTATGGTGAAATCCTTGAAATCAAGCCGCCCCAACAAGGTGGTGGTCGCCAAGATCAGCTCGATCTCCGCCAGACAGGAGGACTCTCCCAGGATATCGATATCGCACTGCATGAACTGGCGGAAACGCCCTCTCTGGGGGCGGTCAGCCCGCCATACGTTCCCCATCTGCAGGGCTTTGAAAGGAGCCGGAAGATCGTTTGCATGGTTGGCATAGTAACGTGACAGAGGTACGGTCAGGTCGTAGCGCAGGCCGCCGTCCACCAAGTCGGCCTCCTCTTTTGCCTGGTCCAGCTTCAGCTTCTCGCCTCTCTTTAAGATCTTAAAGATCAGCTTCTCGTTCTCCCCGCCCTGCTTGCTGGACAGGTTCTCGATGTGTTCCACGCAGGGCGTCTCCAGGGGAAGGAAACCAAAACTGCCATAGGTATCCCTGATCAGATCCATGGCGTAATTGCGGATCTGCATCTCACCTGGTAAAATGTCCCTCATACCTGTCACTGGTTTTTTCTTCATCCTTTGCTCTCCCTCCATTCCCATTTATGCACCACTCTCTGAAAGGCCAAAAAGACCTGCATGTCAAAAAAACGCACCTCATCGATCATCTGCTGCATCGCCGTGTCCATATCCCGCGCTTTCCGGTACGGGCGGTCGGAGCGCAGCGCAGAGTAGACATCACACACCCGCAGGATCCGCGCGCCCAGAGGGATCCTCTCTCCGCGCAGATTCGCCGGATACCCGCTCCCGTCGTAATTCTCATGATGGTACAGGATGCTCTTTAAGATGGTGTCCGAATACCCTTTGTCCAGCAATTCCCCATAAGCCAGGGTGGAGTGCATGCGCATGTATTTCAACTCTTCGATTATGAACGGGCTATGGTCCCCGTCCCCATAAATATGGTCGACCAGCATTAATTTGCCGATGTCGTGGAGCACCCCCGCGACCATCAGCTCGCTGCAGATCCCATCTTCCAATCCCATTTCCTTGGCTACATGATAAGCCAGATTGCTCACCTGGAAGGCGTGTTTGTACTCTTCCGATATATCAAGCGATATGAAACCATCCAGGCTTTTGGCCTCTTCCTGTGTACCTACAGACATGTCCCCTCCTCATCCCATATTTTCATGCCATTTTTCTTGCGTTCGATCATCTCGTCCAGCCGCTCCAGATAGTGGGTGACGTCTTTCACATTCTCCACCCGGGTCACGGTCCTGCCGCCCTTTGTCACAAATTTGCTGGAACCCCCGGCCCCCAGGGCCAGGATCGTCTGCTTCTCCTCCATCATCAGGATGTTGTAGAGGCATATTTTATCAGGCCGCGCATACCCCACGTTTTCCAGGTTCCCGGCCATATTTTTCTGGCGGTACAGATAATAGGGGACAAGCCCCATCTCCCGGGCCTGTCTCTCCGCCCCCGCCATGATCTGACTGTTATTTTCAAAAGACATCTCCGGGTGCTCCTCTGAAAACAGACGCAGACGGGCGGCCCGTTTGACCGCCAGAGAATGGACCGTCAGGCTGTCCGGACCCAGCTTCCGGATCTGTGAGAGCGTATGCCCGATCTCCGGGACGCCCTCCCCGGGGAGCCCCACGATCAGATCCATATTCACATTGTCAAAACCCAGTTTCCTCACCAGCGCATAGGCCGCCCGGGTATCCTCCACCGTGTGCCGCCGTCCGATCAGGTCCAGGGTCTTCTGGTCCATAGTCTGGGGATTGACGGAGATGCGGGTGACCCCATGCCGCCTGAAGACCTCCAGTTTCTCCCGGGTGATGCTGTCCGGTCGGCCGGCCTCCACCGTAAATTCCCGCAGGCCATCCATGGGAAAACACTCCTCCAGGCAGACGAGCACCCTCTCCATCTGCGCAGGCTCCAGGGTCGTGGGCGTGCCGCCCCCGATGTAGACGGTGTGCAGCTTCCGCCTTTGCACCAGCCGCCCCACGATCCGGATCTCCCGGCAGAGGGTGTCCACATACTCGCCGATCCGTTTCTTCCATTTATCGAGCGGGTACGAACTGAACGAACAATACATACAGATGCTGGGACAAAAGGGGATACCCACATACAGACTGTACCCCTCCTGGGGATCAAGATCCCTCAAGACCTCTTTTTCCCGCAGGGCGATCTCCACACAGAGGCTGCTCTTTGAAGGATCCAGATAATACTTCTCCTCCATCCGCGCTTGTGCCTGGACCGCATCCGCACTTTCTTCCAGGAGAGCGGCCGCCAGCTTCACCGGCCGGATCCCGGTCAGGTTCCCCCAGATCAAAGTACGGCCGGTGGCGATATGGAGGACCTGATAGAGCAGCTGCTTGAGACGGCTCTTCGTCTCCCTGCGGTCCTGATATACATCCATGGCCGCTTCCCGGCAGACCGGCTCCTGTCCCTCTTTCTCATATCTGACGTAAACACCCGCCTCCCTGCACCATGCCTGCAGGAAGACCTGCTCTTTTTGGGGGCTTTTTGCCTCCTTTGGCATGGACGGCACACAGTGGGCCGTCACCCGGCTCCCCGGATAGAAAGCGCGCACCAGCGTATACAGGTCATACTCGAAATCCTGCCTGTCCAGCCATATCTCTATCTCACACAAAGGGATTGTACCTCTTTTCATATCCGATCGTGGTCGCGGCTTCATGGCCAGGGAGCACGTCCGTCTCCTCCGGCAATGTCTCCAACAGACGTTTTAAGCTCTCCATCATCTGCGCCGTACTCCCGGTGGGCAGGTCTGTCCGCCCCACGGATCCGTGGAACAGCGTATCCCCGCTGACGAGGAGGCTTTCCTCCGGAAAATAATAACAGACGCTGCCCTTTGTATGACCCGGCGTGTGGATCGCTTGGACGGAAAAACCGGCCACGCTAAATTTTTCCAGATCGCTCACCAGCGTTTCTGGGCGGACGGTCATCGGGCGGCGCACCTGCCCTGTCAGGTTCAGGGACACATCCCCCAAAAGCTCTTCCTCCTCCTTGCTGGCGTAGACAGGTATCTGATATTTCTCCTTGACCGCCTCCAGAGCCAGGATATGGTCATAATGCCCGTGGGTCAGGAAGATCGCCACCGGCTTCCCCTCCAGTTCCTCCACCATCCGGCCGATCACCTCCGGGGAATCCCCCGGATCCACCAGGATCATCTCTTTTGTCTGTGTATTCAATAGGCCGTAGCAGTTGGTCATGACCATCCCCACACGGCACTGCCCTACTTTCATCTGCATCATTTTATTTTATGCTCACTCCTATCATCCGGTGGTCCGCTTCACATCGATGACGCTCTCCACCTGGCGCAATTTTTCTACCAGAGCCCGCAGCTCCTCTTTGCTCCCGATCTCGAAATTCAGAGAGATCGTGGCGATCTCCTGCTTGCTGGTCCGGCTGTTGATACCCTTGAGGTCGATCTTCCGCTCTGTAAAGATCCTGGAAATATCCGCGATCAGCCCCGTGCGGTTGTTGGCGTAGATATTGATCTCCGCTAAATATTTGTCCTGTTCTTTCTGCTCCGGTGTCTCCCACTCCGCCTCCACCAGGCGGGTACGGTCCACCTCGCTCATGTTCAGCACATTGACGCAGTCCGTCCGATGGATCGAGATCCCCCTCCCCCGGGTGACGAATCCCACGATCTCGTCTCCGGGGATAGGCCCGCAGCATTTGGAAAAGCGCACAGCCACATCGTGGATACCCTTGACTACGATCCCGCCCTTCGCCTTCAGCACATGGATCTTCTCATTGTTGCTGGATACAGCCTCCAGCACATCCTCGTCGGAGAGCTTCGCCTGGCTCTCTTTTTCACAGGCTTCTAAGAGCTTGTTGAACACCTGCCCCTCCTTCAGGCCGCCGTGCCCGATCGCGGCCAGGACGGAATCCCAATCCCGGAAGCCATATTTCTTCATGATGACTTCCTGGTATTTGGGCTTGGTGTAGGTACCCAGCTGATATCCTTTGCCCTTTGCATACTGCAGGAGCATATCCCTGCCCTTCAGGATGTTGTCTTCTTTCAGCTCCTGTTTGAACCAGTTGTTGATCTTGTTCTTGGCCTGGGTGCTCTTGACCAGCTTCAGCCAGTCCCGGCTGGGCCCCTGAGAATTCTGGGAGGTGATGACCTCGATCCGGTCCCCGTTCCTGATCTCGTACTCAATGGAGACCAGCCTGCCGTTGACACGGGCCCCTACCATGGTGTTGCCCACCGCACTGTGGATGCTGTAGGCAAAATCAATGGGCGTAGAGCCTGCCGGCAGCGTCTTCACATCCCCGGCCGGGGTGAAGCAGTAGACATTGTCCGTAAAGAGATCCAGATCGCTCTTTAACAGGCTCATGAACTCCCGATTGTCCGACATGTCCCGCTGCCATTCCAGGATATGGCGCAGCCAGCTCAGCTTCTCCTCTTCGCTCTTGTCGATCGACTTCTTCCCATCGGAGGATTCTTTGTACTTCCAATGGGCGGCGATGCCGAACTCCGCCGTCTTATGCATCTCGTAGGTCCGGATCTGGATCTCGAAGGGCTGGCCGTTGGATCCGATCAGCGTTGTATGCAGCGACTGGTACATATTCGGCTTGGGCATGGCGATGTAATCCTTGAAACGGCCGGGGATCGGTTTGTATTTCTCGTGGATCGCACCCAGAGCGGCATAACAGTCTTTCACCGATCCCACTAAGATACGCACGGCAAACAGGTCATAGATCTGGTCTATGGTCTTGTCCTGGTTCACCATCTTCTTGTAAATGCTGAAAAAATGTTTTACCCGGCCGTTCACCTGCGCATCGATGTGAAAGGCCTCCATCTGCTCGTTCACTTCCTCGACGATATTGTTGATGAACTCCTCCCGGGCGTTTTTCCGCAGGGAGATCTTCTCCACCAAGTCCCGGTAGACTTCCGGGTTGGTGTATTTGAGTGCCAGATCGTCCAGCTCCACTTTGATCTTGGAGATGCCTAAACGCATGGCGATCGGCGCATAGATATCCATGGTCTCCCGGGCTTTCTCCAACTGTTTTGCCGGTTTCATATACTGCAGGGTACGCATGTTGTGGAGACGGTCCGCCAGTTTGATCAAGATCACACGGATGTCTTTTGCCATGGCCAGGAACATCTTCCTCAGATTCTCAGCCTGCAGCTCCACTTTATCCGCCGAGTACGAGAGCTGGCCCAGCTTCGTCACCCCGTCCACTAAGAGGGCCACCTCCTCCCCGAACTCCTGCGCCACCTCGTCCACGGTCATCCAGGTATCTTCCACAGCGTCATGGAGCAGCCCGGCCACGATCGTCTCCTTATCCAGTTCCAGATCAGCCAAGATGATCGCCACACACAAGGGATGGATGATATAGGGTTCCCCGGACTTGCGCTTCTGCCCTTCGTGCGCCTTGTATGCCGACTCGTACGCTTTCTGGATCACGGTGAGGTCTGTGGAGGGATGATACTTCTTGACACTGGATATCAGCTCTTCATACAGGACTGAAGGGCTGGTAAAATCGTCCATCGCCTTGGTCCTTGCATCTGCCCTTTTTATCTTTTCAATGATCTTTTCTTCCGCCATCCTATCACCTGCACTTTTATATGTTGCTGTTCGCTCTGTGAATAGTTACCAGTATATCATCTTTTTCTGGGATAATCAATCAGAAACTGCCTGTATCCCCTGGATCACGATCTGGATATCCCTGCTCCCCCGGTATTCGTGGATCTGGGGATAGTACAGGATTGAGACGGGACGGCCCGCCGCCAGGATGCCTGTGACTTTCTCCACATCCGTAAAACAGATCCCCGGCCGGCAGCAGCCGTCGCTTGTCTCCAGGTCCATCCGGACCACATTTTTGTTTTTCCCAAGTATCCTATAGTCCCGGACGCGGATGTCCCTCTCGGCAAATAATGGCTTGGCGTTTCCTTTGCCAAAAGGTTCTAAGAGACTCATCTGACGGATCAGCTCTTCCGTCACATAACTGATCGGCATGGGCACATCGATCACGGTCTTGGGGATCATATCCTGCTCGGTCAATGTACACTGTCCATTCAAGCGGCGGCGCAGCTCATCCACATCTTCCCGGTGTATGGACAGCCCGGCCGCCATGGCGTGGCCGCCGAATCTTACCAGGAGATCGCTGCACGCGTTCAGGCCATCGTACATGGGATATGCCTCGATGGACCGCCCGGAACCTTTCACATCCTGCTCCCCGTCTGTCAGGATGAAGACGGGCCTGTGGCAGCGTTCCCGCACCCGCCCGGCCACGATGCCCGCCAGGCTCTCATGGCACTTTGGCAGATAGATGACCAGGATCTTGTCGTCCCCGTACGTGCCCGTCTCGACCAGACGCACCGCCTCCTCCACCTGGACGGCCGTCATTGACTTACGGCTCTCGTTCATATGTAACAGATCCCCGGCCAGGACTGCGGCCCTCTGCGGATCCGTCTCCAGGAGGAGCTGCAGGGAACGCTGTGCGGTGTCCAGCCTGCCGCTGGCGTTGATGCACGGGCCGAGGACAAAACCGATGTGATACGCGCTCACCTCCCCCGTCAGGTCATTCACCTCAAGCAACGCCTGCAGTCCCGGGCTTTTTGTGTGGGGCAGACGCCTGAGTCCTTCTTTGACCAGGATCCGGTTCTCCCCCTGCAGATCCATCACATCGCCCACTGTGGCGACCGCGGCCAGGATCAGTGACTCCTCCAGCTCTTCTTTGGGCAGACCGCACCGCTCATACAGCGCGCTGATCAGTTTATATGCGATGGCCGCGCCGCAGAGTTCCGAAAACGGATACGGACAGTCCTCCTGTTTGGGGTCGATCACCGCGTCGGCCGGAGGCAGGACCGGGATGCGCCTGCCCTCTTTTTCCTCATAGGGGATGTTATGATGGTCGGTGACGATGACCGTCATGCCCATCGCTTTTGCCTGGGCGACCTCCTGATGCGCGGCGATCCCGTTGTCACAGGTGACCAAAAGCTCGATCCCATCCTCCCCCGCCTGCCCGATCAGATGGGCGTTCAGCCCATACCCGTCTGTGACCCGATGAGGGATATATGTATCCGCGCACAGACCGATCCGCCGGAAACCTTTGTAGAGGATCGCGGAGGCACACACACCGTCGATATCGTAATCCCCTATGATCCGCACCCGTTTTTTCAGACGGATCCCTTCCAGAAGGATCTCCACGGCCTTCTCCATATCTTTCAGCAGCCAGGGGGACGGCAGGTCATCCATACCGCCGTGCAGGTACAGGTCTATAGCCGGATCCCCGACTACATCCCGATTCCGTATGATCCTGGCCAGCACCGGATCGATCCCGAACTTTTTGGCGATCCCGTAAAAATCCGCCCGCTTGGCTGCGACCACCCACTTTTCCATTTTCCACTTTCTCCTTTTCTGAAAAACATAGTCAGTCGTTTGCGGAACTTCCCTTCTGTATACAGAGATCAGACAAACTATACAAGATAAGACGCGGATCAAAAACGGTCTTGAGCGGCGTTTTTGTATAGCTTGTCCGATCTCGCCGCGACAGATGACTGTTCCGCGATCACCCGAAAATATACAAAATACAGGGAAGTGCATCCGACACTCCCCTGCAAAATCTTCCGATAAGATCTATTTACCCTTCTTTTCCAGCTGCCTTGTCTTCATCACATACCACAGCGCGCCTGTGATACACACAGATGAGTACGCCCCGCACAAGATCCCGACCATCAGCGGCGCGGCAAACTCACGGATGGACGATACGCCCAAAATGAACAGCAGCGCCACCATGATAAACGTGGTCAGTGACGTATAGATACTCCTGGTCAGGGTCTGTGTGATGCTGGCGTTGACCACCTCTTTTAAGTCCTGTTTCCTCTTGCCGCCGCCGAGGTTTTCACGGATACGGTCGAAGATGACGATGGTCGCGTTGATGGAATAACCGAGGATCGTTAGCATACAGGCGATGAACGTGTTGCCCACGGACACCCGCGCCAGTACATAAAAGGCCAGTACGAACATCACGTCGTGCAGGAGGGCCAGCACCGCGCTCCCGGCAAAACGGATATCCTTAAACCGGAACCAGATGTAGATCAGCATGCAGATCGAAGCCACGATGACAGCGATGACCGCATCCCTGCGCATCTCGCTGCTGATCGTGGAGGAGATGCTCTCCGCCTGGATCAGATCTTCATCCACGCCAAACTCATCCACCAGAGCTTTGTTCAGCTCATTCCTGGTCTCAAGATCCAGCTCCTGTGTCTTGAAGATCACCTGATCGCTGTCCACGACTTTCGTTGCCATGACATTGTTATCCCCTGTGATCTCCTCGATGATCGGGACCACTTTAGAGTCGATCTCCTCAATGGTCATGTCCTCCTCAAAAGTCACGTTTGTGGACGTACCGCCCTGGAAGTCCAGGCCGTAGTTCAAAGCCTTGCCTGTGCTGGCATTGAACGCGAACATCCCCACCGGGACACTTAAGATCACCACGATAGACACGATAAAGAAGATCTTCCTCTTGCCCAGGAAATCGATCGTCCTGCGCTCTTTTGCCTTCCCGTAAAATTTCTCATCCTGCACGCCCACAGCATACAGCGCATTCATCAGGAACCTGGATACCACCAGCGCTGTGAACATGGAGAAGATGATACCGATGGCCAGCGTATAGGCAAAGCCTTTTACCGTACCGGATCCCAGCCACATGAGCACGAACGACGCGATCAGTGTGGTGATGTTCCCGTCAAAGATTGCCGAGAAGGCTTTCTGAAAACCGCTCTTGATGGATGAGCGTACAGAGATACCGGCTGAGATCTCCTCCCTGATACGGGCATAGATGATCACGTTGGCATCCACAGCCATACCAATGCCCAGGATGATACCGGCCACGCCCGGCAATGTCAGTGTGATGTCAAATGCATTCAATGTGATCAGCACAAGGCTCGTATATGTGACCAGCGCAACACCGGCCACCACGCCCGGGACCCGGTATACGATGATCATAAATAAGATCACGAGGGCCAGTCCGATCGCGGCCGCGATCAGGCTGGTGGAAATGGCTTCCTCGCCCAACTGGGCTGCCACCACATTGGAGCGCAGCTCCTGCAGTTCCAGTTTAAGTCCACCGATGCGGATGAAGGACGCCAGCTCTTTTGCCTCCTCGATCGAATCCATGCCGTCGATCTGCGCCTGCCCGCCGGTGATCGCCTGGCGCACTTGCGGGGAACTGATCACTTCCCCATCGTAGACGATGCTGATCGTCTTGCCCACGTTCGCAGCCGTAGCCTCCGCGAACTTCTGCGCGCCCTCATCGGTCATGCTCAGTGTCACGATATATTCATTGCTCTTGGTCGTCTCATCCTGTCCGACCACGCCCTCCGCGGAGGCGATGTCCGAGCCTTCCAGCACCACATTGCCGTCCTCATCCTGGAACACCAGGGAACCCGGTTTGCCCAAGTCCTCTAAGATCGCATTGGCGTCGGTCACACCCGGGATCTCCACGTTGATCCGGTTATCCCCTTCCTGGTATGCCTGAGCCTCTGTGCTGTACTCTTCCACACGCTTCTGCAGCTTGTAGACTGTATCGTCCATATCTTCCTGGCTCGGGTTTTTCTCCACTGTCTGGTAGGTGATGCTGACACCGCCGCTCAAGTCCAGGCCCAGATTGATATTCTTCGCGGCGCCTGTCCCCGTGGGCCCAAACCCCACACCGGCCGTAAAGACCAGAAATGCCAGTATGAGCACTGACACCAGCAGTACAATGATACCTTTGTTTTTCTTCATGATCTTCTCATTTCCTCCATACTGATCGTCTGCAAGGGCAGACATCTGTTTAGTCAGTCACACGCCAGAGCGGCCTTGATCATGATCGCGCACTCAACCCTCTTGCGCTCCAGCACACATCCGATCTCATAGACCTGCTCCATATCCTTGTGAAAGTTATAAGAATTCGCCGCACATCCGCCGCTGCAGTAAAACCTCGCAAAACATTTCCTGCAGGCCGGCTTCGTATAAACGTTACATGCCAAAAACAGCTCCCGGACATCCGGCCTTTTGATTCCCTCAAAGACCGTCCCCATCCGGAACTTCTCCTCCCCCACAAACTGGTGGCAGGGATAGAGGTCGCCCCATGGCGTCACGGCCAGGTATTCCGTCCCCGAGCCGCAGCCGGACAATCTCTTGTAGACGCAGGGCCCCCCGGAGAGGTCTATCATGAAATGAAAGAACTGAAAGCCCCTTCCTTCCCTCTCCCGCCGGATCATCTCCCTGGCTAAGATGTCATATTGTTCACAGACTGCCGGAAGATCCTCCAGGCGCAGAGCGTGATCCTCCGTCTCCGGCGCGACCACAGGCTCCATGGATATATGCTTGAACCCCAGATCCGCCATGTGGAGCACATCCTTTGAAAAATCCAGGTTATGCCGCGTGAAGGTCCCCCGGACATAATGATCCTTATCGCCCCTCCTTTTGGCAAACTCCAGGAATTTCGGCAGGACCAGGCCATAGCTCCCCGCACCGTTTGGAAACGGGCGCATCTTGTCATGCACCTTTGGACGGCCGTCTAAACTCAAGACAACATTGGACATCTCCCTGTCAGCGAGATCCATCTTTTCCTCATCCAACAAGACGCCGTTGGTGGTCAGCGTAAAACGGAATCTCTTCTCTTTTTCTCTCTCAAGGCTCCGTCCGTAAGCCACCACTTCCTTGACCACGTCCCAATCCATCAGCGGCTCCCCTCCGAAGAAATCCACTTCCAGATTTCTGCGGGAACCAGAATTTTCCACCAGGAAGTCCAGCGCACGCCTGCCCACCTCTGCGGACATCACGGCCCGCTGCCCGTGGTACTCCCCCTCCTCAGCAAAACAATACCTGCAGGAGAGGTTGCAGGCATGAGCAACGTGCAGACAGAGTGCTTTGACCACCGGCTCTTTTTTTGTATAGACCCCGATCGCATCTTCATAAATGTCTTTTGAAAAAAGCTGGCCGTCCGCGATCAGGCTCTCGCATTCCGCATACCCGTCCTGTACCTCCTGCCGGCCATACATAGAGGACAGTCTCTCTATCACAGTTTCTTTTTCCTGGCCCTGATCCAGGGCTTCCACGATATCGTATACCAGGTCGTCCACCACGTGGACAGAGCCGCTGTTGATGTCCAGCACGATATTGTACCCATTGTTCTTATATAGATGGACCAGGCCCTCTTCGAACCGACTACCCAACTGACCGTTCATCTCTTCTCATCCTCCGGCCACGCATACAGGGAAGCGGCGGCTCTTACCCCGCAGCTTCCCTTTCTACTTGCGCTTCTTGTCCTCTTATTTATGTTCACATGTCTGGTTGCCGACTGTACAGGATGTCTTACATGCGGACTGACAGGAAGTCTGGCATTCCCCGCATCCGCCTTTTTTCACCGTGTTCTGCAGTTTGACTGTATTGAGTGTCTTGATATGTTTCATGATCTTCTTACCTCCATTTTCTCTACATGTAATACGCTTGGACAAGCGATTTTCACGTTATTATAGCACAGTATCTCCCGTTTTAAAAGCATTTTTCCTAAAACTGTGACGCACAGCTGACATAAAGCGGTTTTCAGACACACTCTAGGAGATCATCCCCCCAAGAGTCCCGCCGCCCAGGCACATGGCCAGTGTGGCCGCCACATGGCCGATGTCCATCGGGAAACCTTTTTCCACCAGACAGGATACCCCGATCAGCAGGAAAAAATAGCCCATTCCCAGGAGCAGACCCCACACATACTTTTGCTTTTTCATCTTCTTTCCCAGGACCAGACCGCCCAGGAAACAGGACATGATATAAATGGCTACGATCCCCACGCTGACGATCCGCTCGCTCAGATCCATCTTAAACAACAGGAATGCCAGGATCAGCAACAAGATCCCTGTCAGCGTGTAGGAACACAATAATGCTTTCAAGACTGCTTTCGCTTTCATCATACAACCCTCCCATATTACTATCATATGGGAAGGGCTGACATTTATTCCTGCTCCTGGTCATGGTCAGACGGGTCATCTGTATCTTCCGGCCCTCTCCGGCCCTTCCTGACCTTCAGGACCGCAAAGGCTATGATCGCCGCCAGCGCCGCCACACCAGCCACGATAAACGGTATGATCTTCGTGGAGTCCTCCGTCGCCACACCGGCCCGCCGCAGACCGGCAAGCGGGTTATTCCCAGTCGTAGACGCGGCCTGCTGCCCGGCAGGGCTGTCATTGAGGGGCACCTGCTGTTCCTCCTGAGGAGCGGGGGACGATGCCGGCGCTGTGGTCGCTGCGGGACTGGAAGTCGCGGCCGCCGTGCGGTTCCCTGTGCTGCCGCCCGCCGGGGTCTTGGACGGGGCTGCCGTCGGCGTTGTCTTTGTCCCCGCATTGCCGCCTGTGCCCTCGCCCGCGATCACACCGCCGACTAAAGGCGTGCTCCCCGCGACCCGGCTCTGCGGTTCCTCTTCACCTTCTTCCTCATCCGGCATCTCTCCGTCCGAGATCTCTCCATTCTGGAGTTCCTCATCCTGGGATCCCTCATTCTGGAGTTCCTCGCCCTGACCGCCTGATCCCTGGTCCGGAGTCTCCTCGCCCTGACCGTCTGATCCCTGGTCCAAAGTCTCCTCCTGGGTGGCAGGTACAAGCCCTCCCACGATGATCGTGGAAGCCCCCTCCACGATCCCGACTATAGGAACGGATCCAGGCTCTTCTACATATGTGGATCCGCTGTCTGGAGCCTCTGAGACATCTGGAACATCCGTAGCCGATGTACCCGGATCTTCTGCGGATCCTGTCGGCTGTGGCTGCACAGATCCGTCTCCCTGTGCTCCCGTATCCCCTCCGGATGCACCGCCGGTCTGCCCGTCTCCCTCCGGACTGCCGGATGCGCCGCCCGCGTCCGCCGAGACACTGTCTCCAGGCGTCCCTGTCGCTGCAGGCTCCGTCACCCCATCAGCCTCAGGGCCCTGTGACGATTCGTCCGTCGATGCCTGATCCCCCGTCTGCTCTTTAGCCGGTCCGGTCGGCTCCTCAGCCGGAGTCTGGGGCGTGGCCGAGGGCTGGGGTTCAGCCGTCTCGCGCGGAGCCTGGGTCGGTTTCCCGGTATCCGCCTCCGTCTCCTTGTCCTCCTGCTTGACATCTGGATCTTTTTTTCCGTCTTTTTTCTTATCTGATCTATCTTTATCTGACTTTGTCTTATTTTCTGATACGACTTTTTTCTCCACCTTCTTATCGGCATCCGCCGCATGGACCTGCCCTGCGCCCGGAGCCAACATGGCCAGGGATAACGCCATGATGAGACACCCTGCCTTCACCCTACTCTTATAGAACAGCGTCCTCCTCTCCCTGCGGTTGAACCTTTTCTTCATTTTAGACATATTTCACCTCAATATCCAAAATCTACCCTTATTTAAATACTCAGCGAATACATTGTATCATATTCTATTCTTTTTTGACAGCCCCTTTTCGTTTTTTTTCATCCATCCTATCATCGTGCATATTATATAATTTTACCACAAGATTTTCTGATGTTTTTCACAAAAATCATCCACTCTGTGCACGAATATGATACATTTCAGACAAAAAACGATCCGGAGCATTGCCAGAAATCATGCCCACAGTATGCCTCCTCCCATCCCCACATCATACCGTCATTGTAAATCCATTTTCCCTGCTATATACTATGACCATAATAAGATCCAGGTCCGGCCCTGATAAAGGAGATATGATGAAAAACAAAAGAAAAATATATTCCCTGGCGACCACAGCCATCGCCATATACATACTCACTGCTACACCAATCTATGCAGATGCATCCTGTACTGTCTCAAACAGATCTGTGGACAGTCCAGACGAAAGTTCAAACGAGATAGGGACAGACATCCCGGACATCTGGGATATCTTCGACACGCTGCCAACAGATTCCGGATCAGTCAGTTATCTGATCGATTTCTACGATCCGGACGGACGCTTCCTGGACTCGAAGATCTGCCATTACGGTGATAAACTGGAAAACGTGATCGTACCAGAGACAAAAGAGGATGACCAGTACATCTATCAGTTTTCAGGCTGGGATCCCCAGCTCCCGGAAACAGTCACCGAGAGCATGATGTTCACCGCCGTCTACCAGAAGATCGAAAAGCCCGGCAGTTTCGATGATCCCGGCGCCTCTGCCGGACCTAACGAAAATGATAACGATGCCGCCCTGGAACCCGACACAGAAGAAACTTCAGAAAAGATCACAAAAGCATCCTCCGACGATATCGTCCCAGACGGAAAGACACAGGTTTCCTCCACATCTTACGACGTGACCTCTTTTCACATCGAAACCCCGACGGCTCCAAAACCGGAAACACCCCTGATACCGGAAGGGAACCCCGCTCCTGAAGACCCCACGCCCACAACTGGCCCGGCCAACGCATCAGGAGAAGTCGCGAGCAGACAAAAGACACCCACGGCATCCGCTCCCGCTCAAGATCCAAATATCATAAATGCCGTCGGGCAAGCCGTCGGAACACCCGTTCCCGCAGCGGCAGATATACCGCCTGAGACTGTCGCGCCAGAGAAGTCTTCCATCCATACAAGAGCAAAAGAAACACCATCCGTCCTCCCGGCAGAAACAAGTTCCAAAACCGCAGACAGGACAAAAGCTAAAAAAGAGCCAACCCAAGAGACCACAGCCAGATCCGCCAAAGCAGATGACCAAACGATCTACAAAACCTCCTCCAACACTGCCCGTTACAGTGCTATGGCTTCTGCTCCTGTCTCCGAAGAAAGTGACGGAAGATTTCTTCTCCCGACGCTCCTGATCGGCCTGGCCGTCTGCGGCGGGACACTCTTCTTCGGAAACAAAAACAGACATGTACAATGACAGATATATTTTAAGATGACTTTTAAGATACTCCTATAAAACAAGGCCAACATCCCGTTGGCCTTAAAGTATATCAAGTCTTTTTGATCATCCGCCGGATCAGCTCCACCGATCCATCGATCCCATAACTGGCACTGTTTATACAAAGATCATAATTCTCCACGCCGCCCCATCTGCGCCCGGTATAATACTCATAATATTTGGCGTGTTTCCTGTCCCACTTGCGGATCAGCTCCCGCACCTGCTTTTCAGACATCTTTTTATTGATCTTCATCATCCGGCGCACCCTCTGTTCAAAGGGAGCCGTAATGTAGATGCTGATGTGCGGGATATGGTTATTGGTCAAGATCGCATCCGCACAACGTCCCATCACCACAAAATCTTCTTTCCGCGCCATATCACAGATCAGGTCGCACTGGTTAAAAAACACTGCATCCCGTTTCGGGAGTCCATGATAACGGTTGATCTCCTTGATCCGCTGTCTCAGAGTCAGCTTCTGGACCGGCTGGAACGCTGGGAAACCCGCCTGATCTTCCACTGCCTCTTTTTCCAGTTCCATGCGCTTCAACACCGCGTTGAAGATCTCCACGTCATAGTAATTGATCTGCAGGGAATCCGCCAGGACGAACCCGATCTCACTGCCGCCGCAGCCATAGGCGCGCCCAATGCAGATGACCAGATGATTATCCTTGGAAAAACGCGCCTCCAGATTCCACTCATTGAGCTGGGCCAATTTTTCATCCAGGATGTCCTCGCTGGCAAAACTTTTGGGCAGGTCCGTGACCTCCTGCAAGATCGCGCCATATTTTTTCATGATCAGATCCTGGGTCAGATCATCCTCGATCGTGCGGGCCATATTGCTGATCAGCGCAAGCTGGCTGCGCAGGATGTGGCTCTTGCTCTTAGAATCCATGAGCTTCATAAGTTCTTTGATGCAGCGCTCCCGTTCCTGGTTGAATACACGCCCCAAGGAGGAACCCAGTTTTTCATACACCTCCACGTCCAGGTCATAGATCCTTCCGGCAAGCTCGCGGAGCATATCTTTTTTCTTACCCATATCTCACTCCTTTTACAAAAAGAACAGGACCGTATCGATCAAGAACACAGGGACCAAAATGCGCACCGCCCAGAGGAAATATCCGAAAAAGGACGGCATGCAGATACCATTTTCATCGGAGATCGATTTGACCATCATATTCGGTGCATTGCCGATATAGGTGTTCGCCCCCATGAAGACCGCACCGCAGGAGATCGCCGTGAGCATCTTCACCGGGACCGTACCCACCGACGTGACGACCCCTTTTGTAAATCCCATCGCACCCGCCGTTGTCAAAAATACCAGATAGGTGGGCGTATTATCAAGGAAACTGGAGAGCGCCCCTGTGGTCCAGAACATCTGGAAAGGCTCTGTCAGGTTCAGGCTGCCCCCCATAGTCTTTAAGATCACAAGGGCCGGCTGCATGGTGATAAAGATCCCCACGAACAAGATCGCCACCTCCTGGATCGCATCCCAAGTAAAATGGTTTTTCCTGCGGATCTCTTTGTCCGTCGTCCGAAAAGATAAAAAGGCCGCAGCCAGGATCATGAAGATCTCGATCAGCGCCGGATAGGTCAGACGCACTTCCCGAAAGACCGGGATCCCCAGCACATTCCCCTCCCCATCCTGGAAAAAAGGAAGCCCCGGCAGCACACCGCTCAAGATGACAGCCGCCACGATCACCACCAGGAAGATCATGTTGTGCGCTCCCTCCAGATGGATGTCCATCCCCGGTTTGCGGATGTCCGGTTTCCTTCCCTGAGCGATCTCATGTCTGTACGCTTTGCGATCGATCCAGTGGAATATAATGAGCAAGATCACCATATTGAACACCAGGATCGGGAACAGCCGCAGGCTCCAGAAAAAAGGCACCCCCCTGGAAAAACCCATCAAGAGCGGCGGATCCCCGATCGGCGTCAGGCATCCCCCCAGGTTGGAGATCATGAAGATAAAAAAGACCATGATATGGCTCCTCTTTTCCCTCCACGCATTCATCTTGATCACCGGACGGACCATCAGCATACTGGCCCCCGTGGTCCCGATGCAGCTGGACAATAATGTCCCGATCACAAACAACACCATATTCGTCCGCGGCGACCCCGCCAGATCCCCCTCCAGCGTGATATTGCCCGCCACGCAGAAAAGGCCGAACAACAGAACGATAAATGTCAGATAATCATTCAGTATACACTCCAACACAGATTCCAAGGCCGCCCCAGCCCCATAGACGACTGCGAAGGGGATCACGAACAGCAGCGACCAGGCGGCCACGACCGCCGGACGGTACTTCTCCCACCACTCTGCCTTCACCAGCGGCAGTACGGCAATGCAGGCCAAGAGCCCGGCAAACGGGATACAAAACCACAAACTCATAATGTTCACCTCAAACTTCCTAACTACACTATTCGCCAAACAACGGCGTGGAATAATACCGGTCCGCGGTATCCGGCAGCACCGTGACGATCACTCTGCCCTTGTTTTCCGGCTGTTTTGCAAGCTGGATAGCTGCATGCAGGGCCGCGCCAGAGGAGATACCCGCCTGGATCCCTTCCCGCCTGGCCAAAAGTTTCGCCATCTCGAACGCATCCTCGTCCTTGACCCGGATCACCGTATCATAGAGGGAGGTATCCAGCACCTCCGGCACGAATCCGGCCCCGATCCCCTGGATCTTGTGCGGTCCGCCGTGTCCTTCACTGAGCGCAGGAGAGCTGTCCGGCTCCACCGCCACGATCTGGATATCCGATTTCTTTGACCGCAGAAAGCCGCCCGCTCCGGTGAGTGTCCCGCCCGTTCCCACACCGGCCACAAAGATGTCCACATGCCCATCCGTATCTCTCCAGATCTCCGGGCCTGTGGTCTTTCGATGGGCCTGTGGATTTGCCGGGTTCACGAACTGCCCTGGGATAAAACTATCCGGGATCTCTTTCGCCAGCCCTTCCGCTCTCTCGATAGCACCCTTCATGCCTTTTGCACCATCCGTCAGCACCACCTCCGCGCCGTAAGCCCTGAGGATATTTTGCCTCTCCACGCTCATGGTCTCCGGCATGGTCAGGATCACACGGTATCCCTTAGCCGCCGCGATCGCCGCCAGACCGATCCCCGTATTCCCGGACGTAGGCTCAATGATCACGGAACCTTCCTTCAAGATCCCTCTCTCCTGTGCGTCCTCGATCATTGCCCTGGCGATCCGGTCCTTGCTGCTCCCTGCCGGATTCATGGATTCCAGTTTCACCAGCACAGTCGCGCCCAGATCAAGAGCTTCCCTCATGTTCACCAGTTCCACCAGCGGCGTATTTCCGATCAGCCCCAAGATGCCCTTATAAATATTCACTGATCATCCCTCTTTCTTCTTATTATAATAGTGTCCCTTTTTCAACGTTAGTATTATATGCCTGCTTTTTCGATTTGTCAATTATACTTTTTGACAGAATTTCTCGGAAAAAGGACCTCCGTGACGAAAGCCAGCTTCTTTGTAAAGAATCGCGCAAACATGCCCACAAGGAGTGCCGCAATGACTGTCCCCTCCCGCACTCCGTCCAGATGATGCACCAAAGAAAGAGATAAGATCCCAGCGATCACCGACATGGACACATCAAATATGACTTTCGTCATGCCAAAATCCGTGTTCCAGACAATTGTCACACTCCGGACAAAAGCTTCCCCCGGCAGCATGGCCACATCTGCCAAGACTTCCAGATACACACCGAATCCGAGTACGACACAGCCCACAAGGAGCGCCACAAGATCAGACACATAGGAGTGGGGATGCAGAAGATCAAGCAGTGCCATGGTCAGATCGATAAAATATCCAAAAAGAACAGAGATCGGGATCTGGAGGAAGTATTCCAGCTTAAAATCCTTTCGCAGGATGAACAACTGCAGTAAGATCAATAAAAGGCTGAAGACGATCGTAAACTGCCCTAAAGTGAGTGGTATATTGAGACTCAACACATACGGTATGGACGAGATGGGGGATGTCCCCAGATCTGCCTTCGTGACCAGGCTGACTCCCAGCGAATTAATGAACAGCCCTACTAAAAAAATAAAATAACGTTCCAACTTTTCCATGATGCCTCTCCTTTTCATTTTATTAGTATTATTACAATTAGTATTATAACAATAAATATGATAATCATTTTTCTATGTATTGTCAATATCCATTATGGAAAAGGTTGACAAACAAAAATCAAACTATTAAAATACGGATAATTAGAAATCGAACGGATCTTCAAAAAGAGAAAGGATACCATATGGATACGTCATTTCATTATCTGCTGATGGCAAACCAGGCACTGATCCACAAGGGGCTGCTGTCCAGTTTAAAAGATACCGGCCTGTCCCTCGGCCAGCCGAAGATCTTAGATTACCTCAAAGACCACGATGGATCCAACCAAAAAGAGATCGCTCAAGGATGCCACATCGAAGCGGCCTCCCTCACATCGGTCTTAGGCCGCATGGAGGAGCGGGGTATGATCGAACGGAAAATGTTGAACGGCAACCGGCGTTCACTCTATGTATTTCTCACAGAAAAGGGAAAAAAAATGCAGACTGCGGTTGAAAGAGGATTTTCCTCTCTGGAAGAAAAGGCTTTTGCTGACATCTCCGAAGAAGAGCAAAAACTTTTTATGGATACATTCATAAAGATATATGAAAATCTGAAACGCGACCTGTGATATCTTTCGTACCGGCCTGTCGCGCAAAAAGCCCCCTCCGCCTTCATGGCATGGAGGGGGCGCATCATCCCTTTAGATCACTTTAAGCGTAGGCCCATTGTTCGGACGCGGGCTCGATATTGACCAGCATATTCAGTATGTACCGCGGGATCGTCTTCGCCCTGCGGACACGGACTTGTACATCATCTTCAAATAAGCATTCCAGGAAGTAGTCCCCGGCCTGGCGGCGGACTGCCTTATCGAACACCACATAATCCTGTTTTTCGTAGTGGAAGACTTCCCGCACGAACTCCATCATATGGCTGTATTCAAGCCCATTCAGGACACTCTGCAGGTAGAAATCCCGCACGAGGGGACGCTCATCTTCCTTCATCCATGTGATATCGCCCTCCAGTATCCGGCTGCTCTCCTCCTCAGTGACCGTCTCGATCTGCTTGCAGACCAGATTGCCCTGCACATTTTTCTTCTCCAGATAAACTTCCAGCCTATCACCCTGCTTCCTGCACAGATAATACTGGGACTTGTCTTCCACCTCGGCCAGACTAAAGACATAAGCATATTTGTGTAGGATAAACCTCTGGACGGCTTTACCTTTATTTTTCTTCTCTAATCTCTCGACAGCTTCTCTATGGTCTTTTGTTGATATGATCTCTCCATTTTCGTAGTATGTCAGGTATTTCATAGTGATTACCTCCAATTCCGTGGTCGTATACTCTAAAACGTTTTTTATTTCCTCCCCAAGAGATATTCTATGATCCTCTCTCGATGTTTATTACTTTAACAAATAAATGTGAATGGAGAGTGTCCTAGTTCTGAAATCTTTATAAAAAATATAAAAAAATTCCAGATCTTTTAGAGTTTTTCCCTTAAATACCTGTCCTTCAAGAAATTCATATCAAACGGAGACAGCCCCAGGGCTCTCTTCGCATACTTCTCAAAAGTCCCATATTTTTCTGTGATCTTGTCAAATGCATGTATGAGGTAGTCTTCTTTCACACCCAGGATGATGTCGGCGTTCTTCAGCACCCGGTGGGGCACGCCGCGGTCTTCCAGTATACGGATCATGGACTGTACATCCGCGCGCAGATAGACCTCCGAGCGCATGTAATCCGCCAAGATCTCCTCCCTGGAAACGCCCAGGATGTGTAAAAGAAGGGCTGTCGCCATGCCGGCCCGGTCCTTGCCGGCCATGCTGTGCCAGAGGAGGGTCCCCTCCCCGTGGTGTTTCAGAAAACGCAGAAAATCCCCGTAGGCGCGCTGGGTCTTCCTGTTCAGCGCCAGGCTTTCATAGAGCGCATACATATACCTTTCTGCGTCCCCGCGGAAATGGATCAGCTCCTCGATCCCATCCCGGCCCCAGGTCATGCACGCGGATCTCCCTTCCAGGACCGGGATCGTCACGTACTCCACGCCGTGGATGGCCGCGTCGGGCCGCTCCTCCCGCTCCCTGTTTGTCCGAAGATCGATCACCGTCCTCAGTTTATAGACCCTGCGCAGGTCATTTTGATCCTGGTAGGATGCGTGGTACAGATCCCCGCCGCGCAGCAGCCGTCCCGGCGTGATATACTGACCATCCCGCGTCTGGACCGCCCCCAGGTCGCGGATATTGTCCAGGCTGTTCAGAGGAAGCCTCTCCCCTTTTTTAGGATCCGCCATCTCTAGCACAGCCGGTGGATGAAGAGCCCGCTGCGCAGTTTCGGCTCGAACCAGGTGGATTTTGGCGGCATGATGTGGCCAGAGTCCGCAATATCCATCAACTCATCCAGCCCGGTTGGATACAAGGCGAACGCCACGCCTTTACATCCGTCCGCCCTGCGCTTTAATCCATCCAGCCCGCGGATCCCGCCCACGAAGTCAATCCGGCTGCTGGTCCTGGGGTCGTCGATACCCAAAAGCGGCGTGAGGACCTGTTCCTGTAAGATGGAGACATCCAGCCGTCCCACCAGATCGTCCTCTG
Organism: Clostridia bacterium; assembly: GCA_910575625.1. Classification (GTDB taxonomy): domain Bacteria; phylum Bacillota; class Clostridia; order Lachnospirales; family Lachnospiraceae; genus MGBC164599. Next base: position 118,974 of record CAJTFD010000004.1, on the reverse strand, counting down.
AAAAACGATCCGCCCGGACACGACACAGATACCACTGGCCATCCAGGTACATGCCCATTGTATGTTTTTCCCGGGGCCTGCAGGGGCCGTCCACTTTCTCACATATATAAGCCTGTTCCATCTTCTCCAGAAATCCCGGGACATCCATACCGTTCAGATCATGGACCACCCGGTTATAATCCCAGATCTTCAGCTGGTCATCGGGGAACAGGACAGCCAGGAAGTAGTTAAATTCCTCCTCCCCGGTATACCCCGGGTGCTCCTGTCTGCGCATCTTGCCCACACGCACCGCGGAAGCCGTCCGGTGATGTCCGTCCGCGATGTAGAGATCCGGTATCCGTCTGAAAGCCTCCCCGAAGGCAGCGATCTCCTCTTTTCCATCCACCACCCAGACCCGGTGCATGATCCCATCCTCTGCCGTAATGTCATAGACCGGCGCGTGAGACTGGATCCACGCCTCCACCTGCCGTGAGACAGACTCCACTGCCCGGTAGGTGAGGAAGATCGGCCCGGTGTTGGCATTGCAGACGTCCACATGGCGGATCCGATCCGCCTCCTTGTCCGCCCGGGTCAGTTCGTGCTTCTTGATATGCCCCTGCAGGTAATCATCGATCGCCGCACAGCCCACAAGCCCTGTCTGGGCGCGGCCGTCCATGACCTGCTGATAAATATAAAAGCAGGGGGTCTCCTCCTGCATGTAAATACCCTCTGCCTCCATCTTTAAAAGATTCTCTGCCGCTTTCTCATACACCCTCTCATCATAGATATCGATGGAAGGATCCAGATCGATCTCCGCCTTATCCACATGCAGGAAGGAATAGGGATTGTCTTTTGCCAGCTCCCGCGCTTCCCGGCTGTCCATCACGTCGTAAGGCAGGGCAGCCACCCGGCCCGCATACGCAGGCTGGGGACGGATTGCCCTAAATGGTCGAAATACCGCCATACTCATTTCTCCTTATCATGCACATTTTCTATGCATTTTTGCTCTCAAACTCTTTCATGAATCTCACCAGGGCTTCCACGCCTTCCTGGGGCATCGCGTTGTAGATGCTGGCGCGCATGCCGCCCACAGTCCGATGACCTTTTAAATTTGCAAACCCGGCCTCCCCGGATTCCTGGATGAACTTCTTCTCCAACTCATCGTTCCCGATCACGAAGGGCACGTTCATCAGAGAACGGTCCTTGGGTACAACGGTCCCGCGGAACATCTGGCTTTCATCCAGATAGTCGTACAGGATCTTCGCTTTCCTCTCATTGCGCTCCTTCATGACTTCCAGTCCGCCCATATTTTTCAGCCATTTGAAGACTTTGCCGCACATATAGATGCAGTAGCAGTTGGGCGTGTTATAAAGGGATTCCGCGTCCGCATGCGTCTTGTAGGTCAGCATGGTCGGCGTCTGGGGCAGCACGTCCTCCGTGATCAGATCCTCCCGGATGATCACGATCACCATGCCGGCCGGGCCGATGTTCTTCTGCACACCGCCATAGATGATCCCATATCTCTCCACGTCCACCGGCTCGGACAAGAAACACGAGGATACGTCCGCGACAAGGAGTTTTCCCTTGGTATTGGGCAGTGTCTTGTATTTCGTCCCGTAGATCGTGTTATTCTCACAGATATAGACGTAGTCCGCGTCCGGACTGATCGGAAGGTCTGCGCAATCCGGTATATAGGAAAACGTCTTGTCCTCCGAGGAGGCGATCGCATTCGCCTTGCCGAATCTTGCCGCTTCCTTCCATGCTTTCTTCGCCCACTGTCCGGTGATGATGTAGTCTGCGACCCGGTTCTTCATCAGATTCATCGGGATCATGGCAAACTGCTGGGACGCGCCGCCCTGGAGGAACAATACTTTATAATTGTCGGGAATGCCCATCAGCTCCCGTAAGTCTTTTTCCGCTTCCTTGATGATCGCGTCAAAGACTTTGGAGCGGTGGCTCATCTCCATCACGGACATGCCGCTCCCTTTATAATTGAGCATCTCCTCCGCCGCTTCTTTTAACACTTCCTCCGGCAGCACCGCCGGTCCCGCTGAAAAATTATAGACTCTATCTGTCAACATACATCCCTGTCCTTTCTCAACTTAAACTTATGATTGCTCATGTTCGCTTAACCGCTATTCTACCACATTTCATAAGATGCAACAATCCTAAAAAATGTCAAAAAATCTACCTCTTCAGCATGATCTTTCCACTGTATCCACTATACCGCCCGCCCAGGCCCTTTTTTTTCACATAGGCACGGATCTTAAATATCTGTCTGTTGTACGTCTTCAGATCGATCTGAGTCAACGTGCAGGAAAGTTTGTTTTTGGAGCTCTTTACACCTCCGATCTTCTTGTATTTTTTTGCAGCTCTCTGATAGATGTAGAGTTTGCTTCCCTGGACTTTGTACGCCGCCTGGTATTTTTTGGTCCGGCGGTCGTACTGGTATATGTAATATGTCTTGACGTCTGCACTGGCTTTAAATGTCAGTTTTGCTCTCGCTGTCTTGGATGCCTTTGCGGTCCGTCTGAGCGCGATCTCCTTTGGCGCGTCCGGCTTAGTCAGGATCTTCACGGCACCGCTGTATGCCCCGCAGCTCACCAGATCCCCTGTCCCGTTCACCGCACGCACCCGGTAGGCATAGACGGTGGCCGGAAGAACATTTTGATCCGTGCAGGATGTCCCGGATACGGTCTTTATAAGTTTCCATGCATCCCCGGAGGGATCTTTGCGGTAGATCTCATAGCGGACAGCATCGGATGCCTCTTGCCATTTCACTCTCACACCCTTTGCCGTGAGCGAGAGCTTTGTGATCTGGGCCCTGCCCGGCGTCGGGGCTTTCGCGGGCGTGACCGTCGGCGTCACGCTGGGCCATCTGACGGGTTCCAGCACCTCTGGGGAATCCACGGTATAGGCTTTGATCCGTGTATTGACTGACCGATCCCCCGAGATATAGCCACCCGCCATATCCTGCCACTCCTTCCCCTCCCCGCTGCGGTAAAAAGACTGCCCCTCCTCTGCGTGGGCCTCAAACAAGATCCAATCACTGTCCCTGCTCGATGATGATTCGATGAAAAAACTCCGCGCCCCATCACTGACATTCGTAAAGATGACGCTGAAAAAACTCCCCTCGCACAGAGGCACATCCTGCTGTAAGGAAAATGTATAGTATCCCGTATACCCCGTGTGGACCACCTGCCCCGTGACCGCATGGATGCCGCTCGTCGGGTCATCCGGATCGCGCAGGTCCGTGTAGACATCCACGGCCAGATCCGCGTCCGCCGATTTCATCAAGATCCCCACCGCCTTTAAGACCTCACTGCCGGAAGGATTCCCCTTCACCTGGTACACATTCGCATGGGAGGCCCCGACCGGGACCGACACCGCGCTGCTCCCGGAAGAACCGTCGTACTGATAATTGTGGCCGTAACTGTCCGCTGCCTCAAAACCGGCAGACACCGCACCCGAAATACTCTTATCCTCATAAGATATATAAATGTATCCCCCATCCCCATGTGCGCCGCCCCAGCTGTTCTTCACGATCCAGGCCCCGTCGCTGGTGACCTTGCTGGCAGGAAGGAAATTTTCTTTTTTATACGAATCATCCCACCCCACGATGGTGACCGCATGGTTGATGCCGGCCCCCGCCGTCGGATAACAGTACGCCGCTGTGTCCACATTGTAATATGACGCGCCGTGATAATAAGTGACCCCCACAGGCTGCTGCGCCGTATAGAGAGCATTTTTTATCTCCGCCTCAGACGCATCGATGAAATAAGCCCTCTGCAGATGGGCCGCCGACTCGTAGGCCAGGCTGCTGGCCAGACTGGAGGAGATCGAAGAATAGGGCGCCACACTCTCATCCGCCACACCCGACCAGGTGGATAAAAACTTGCTGGCCAGCTGCAGATTCCCCCCGACGGTCTTGTAATCATACCCCGGCAGATTGATCCGATTCTTATCCGCCGCCGTGTTCCCCAGCGGGTCATCCGCGCGTTCATAAAAGAAATAGGCCAGATGCTCCTCGGACAGATCCAGGGCATCCGCCGCCGCGCCCTGCTGTATCATAGAGGATTCCGCCAGGGATATCGCCGCAAAAGCCCAGCAAGGGCCGCTGGTCACCTGATCCTTCACACTGGTCACAAGCCCCAGGCTGCGCAGGTCAAAACGTTCCACGCCCTGATAAGATGCCCCCGCCCGCGGCTCCGTTCCCAGCACCGCTTCCGCCGCATCCTCCGGCGCGGGCTGTTCATAGAGTTCTGGCACCATGGCCTCCTGCTCCCGCACTTCATCCTCTGTCATCGGTCTGCCCCGGATATAATCGATATGATCCGGCTGGATATCAGAAGCCTTCTGATCTGCGTCCATGTTCATGGCCATGACCGGCGCGCTGCTCCCTGCCATGAGTATAAGACCCAGCAGGAACGCCAGGGACCATCTCTTCTCTTTCTTCATAAAAACCTCCTGTCCTCATCCTTTTCTGTTAAGATATTGTAACATATCAGAAATCAAAAAGACAAGGATTTTATGATCTTGTCACATTTCCCATCCCACATCTATATGTCAAAAGAAATGACCTCCGCAGTATCTTTCAAGAAACGCAGCACATCCTCCAACTGATACCTGGTCGGGAACTTTACATTCAATTTCAGGAGCAGCGTATCCTGATCCAGCTTTTCTATATAGATATTCTCAATCTTTATCTTGATCTTCTGCCTCATAAATATATTTTCCAAGATCCGGTTCACATCCCCGGAACGATCTATTTCCAGAGTGATCTGCCCCACCTTCGTAGATCTTAAGAGCTGCAGGCTCCTGTGGGAGAGAAATTGCAGCGACACCACACCCAGCGTAGCCACAGCGCCCACCACGTACATCCCCGTACCGAAAGCCATCCCGATCCCTACCGTGGCCCAGATCCCGGCAGCCGTGGTCAGACCGCTTATGTTCATCTTGTGATTGAAGATCACACTGGCGGCAAGAAAACCCACGGCAGTCACAACGCCTGCAGCGATCCTGGAGGGATCCAGACGGAAGCCCTCCTGCCCGATCACATCGTCAAATCCATATTTGGATATGATCATCATCATAGAGGCTGTCAATGCCACGATCACATGCGTCCGGATCCCGGCCATCTTCAAGTTATTTTCCCGCTCATAACCGATGCAGATCCCACAGAGGGCCGCCCCCAGCATCCGGCAGACATAGGCAAGCTGTGTCATCCAAAATATTTTCATATCTCCTCCCATATCCATCGATCATACAAAATGTTCCCGCAGGACGCGGATCTCCGCAGCCCACCCGTCCACATCATTGGGTGTTTCCAGCACGAAAGGCAGATGCCGCAATGCGGGATGCCGGGTCACCGCCGAGAGCGCCTCCAGACCGATCTGGCCCTCCCCGATCTTGGCGTGCCGGTCCTTATGGCTGCCCATGGGATTCATGCTGTCATTCAGATGGACGGCTTTCAGATACCCCAGACCGATCACCTGGTCAAACTCCTGCACCACACCGTCCAGGTCATGGACGATATCATATCCCCCGTCCCACACATGACAGGTATCCAGACAGACCCCCAGCTTCTCCCGGCAATCCACCCGGTCGATGATCTCCCGCAATTCTTCAAAAGACCGCCCCACTTCCGTGCCCTTTCCCGCCATCGTCTCCAACAGGACCGTGGTATCCCACTCCGGCTTCAGCACCGCATTTAAGATCTCAGCGATCTTCTCGATCCCCACCGCGGCCCCCTGCCCCACATGGCTCCCCGGATGGAAATTATAATAATTCCCCGGGATATACTCCATGCGCTCCAGATCATCTCGCATCGTATTTTTGGCAAATTCCCGCAGATCCTCCTTGGCCGCACAGGCATTCATCGTATACGGCGCATGGGCCACGATCTTCCCGAATTGATATTCTTTTGCGATCTTCTTATATTTCTCCACATCCTCCGGCTTGATCTCCTTCGCCTTCCCGCCCCGAGGGTTCCTCGTAAAAAAAGCAAACGTATCCGCCCCCATATACACAGCCGTCTTTCCCATAGCCTCATACCCCTTCGAAGAGGAAATATGACTCCCTATTGTCAACTGATCCATTAAGCTCCATCTCCTTTCCCAAACATATCGATCGGTCACTGCGTTTCAAAATGTTTATCCATCCCTGCGGGATCAGACAAGATACCTTTCCTGATCCCGCATATGGAATAAAAAAGACCGCTACGGAAACATCCTCCTCATAGCGGTCTCTCTCTTTTCAAAAATCCTGTTCTTTATCCCCATTATTCCCATGAATGAGGGAAATCGTCTCCTCAATACTTTTCCCAGAATCCAGCGCAGCCTGATACAGCGCTTCCATCTGTTTCTTCTCGATCTGCTGCCTCAGCTCTTTTTTCTTATCGGTGAGTTCTTTTATCTTCGCTTCGCAGGCGTCCATCTCTTCTGTCAGATTCGCCAATTCTTCTTCCAGTGAAATATTTTTCTTTCTTCTGCCTCTTGCAGCCATTCTCCATACCTCCTAAATATATGATACTGTCAATTTTTCTCAAGTTATTGACAACAGACAATAACTGTCTATCCATCTTAACATCATTTTCCCAAAAACACCATCATTTTTTTACATCTTTTAAAAAATTTTCAAATTCACCCCGGGGCATCGGCTTCGCGAAATAATACCCTTGCACATAATCACAGTCGATCGCACTCAGACGTTCCAGCTGCTCTTTTGTCTCCACACCTTCCGCCACGGTGTGCAGGTTCATCGAATGGGCCATCTGGATCACGAAATATAAGATGCCCGGTGTGACGGATTTGGCCGTCTCGTTGTGGATGAATTCCATATCCAGCTTCAGCACATCGATCGGCAGGTTATTGAGCATGTTCAGGGACGAATACCCGCTCCCGAAGTCATCCATCTCAAAGAGGAAGCCCAGCTCCCGCAGCCGTCCCACGTTCTCGATGATCTGGCTGGGATTTTCCGTGTAGGCGCTCTCCGTCAGTTCCAGATGGAGCCTCTGCGGCGGGATCTTATACCGCCCGATCGTATCCATCAGGATATCCGGCAGGTTCACATTGTAGATATCCGCCCGGGAGACGTTGACCGATATGGGGATATCCGGGTATCCCCTCTCCTGCCACTCTTGCAGGACCGCGCAGGCGCGCCGCCAGACAAACTGATCCAGCTTCGTGATAAACCCGTTCTTCTCAAAGAGAGGGATGAACACCCCCGGCGACTGGAATCCCCATTCGGGATGGTTCCAGCGGATCAGGGCCTCCGCGCCGGAGAGACAGTTCTTCTTGATGTTGTACTGGGGCTGCAGATAGACTTCGAACTGATCTTCCTCCAGGGCCGTCTCCATCACATCGGTGATCGCCTGCTCCCGCACCAGCTTGTTGTGCATCTCGTCGTCGAAGAACATGAAATGTTTCCCGTACTGCCCCCAGATGCTGCGGGCTGCCATCAGCGCCCGGTCAAACATCTGCTCCACCAGGAGCGACCGATCTTTTACCTGGTAGACGCCCCACTTCATGACCAGGTTCTTCATATCGGTCAGACCGCGGATCTTCTCATTGATCTCGGCAAAATATCCATCCGAATACTCCTGTCCGCGCCGTTCCACCAGGCAGACGAACTGATCCGCGTTCAGATGTCCGCAGATGCCCCTCTCGCCCACAACTTCCTTATACACGTCAGCGACTTTACATAAGAGCATATCCCCGGAAGGGATGCCGTATATATCGTTGATCAGCTTAAAATTCTCGATATCCGAACAGATGATATCGTACTCCTGATCCGGGTTCTTGCGGATCATGTCATTGGCGCTGTGGTAAAAAAATTCTTTGCTGTAAAGCCCGGTCAGCCGGTCATACTGCACCCTCTGCATCACAGCTGCCGTCTCGCGCAGATGGATGATGCTGGCCACACGGTGGAGGATGATCTGCGGTTTATAGGGCTTCGACACAAAATCCGTCGCGCCGTGGGACAAGGCCGCCACCTCGTCCGCCTCCGAATCACTCTGCGTCGTCACGATGACCGGGATGGCCGAATAGCTGGGATCCGATCTCATGTGTGAGAGAAAAGTATACCCGTCCATGACCGGCATGACTATATCCAACAAGATCAAGGAGATCTCCTCCCCGTATTTTTTCAAAACATCAAGGGCTTCCTGCCCGTTCTCCGCATCCAGGACTTCATATGCCGATGATAACATATCGCACAGCATTTCCCGGTTGATCATATTATCTTCGACAACTAATATCTTTCTCTGTAACAACATATGTTCCGTTCACCCCGCTATTAAAAAAACTTAAACAATCTAAAAAAGTTCAGTCATAATTATTTATTTTAGCATAGAAAAAAAGTCCGCGCAATATCTTTTCCGCCCTTTTATCGATCACCTTGATCCGATCATGACCTGATCAGACCCTGCGCCCGTCCATCAGCTTATTCTTCCGCCGGTACTCCCTGGGCGAGATCCCATACACGCTCTTAAACGCCCGGGAAAAATGCAGCGAGTTGGCGTACCCCACCGAAACGCTGATATCCGCGATGGCCGACGATGTGAGCATCAGGGCCTCCGCCGCTTTCTCCATCCTGTAGCGGAGCAAAAATTCCTGGGGCGGCTGTCCCACCACAGATTTGAACACTTTCCCAAAATAACTCCTGTCCAGCTTGCAGATCTGTGCCAATCCCTCCACCGTGATATTTTCCGCATAGTGATGCTCGATGTAACTGACCGCTTCCCGGACATAGAACTCTTTGAGCTTCCCGCCCAACAACCGCTTTTGGGACTGGGATGTGCTGATCAGGATGTCCATGAACAGATACAGATGCCCGATCTGATACAGCGGGGAAGATTCCTCCGTCCCCAAGATCGCAAACATCTCCTTTTGCAGTGCGCATCCATCCTCCGGCGACTTTGGCAGATAGACGGGATGGGTGTTTGACAGACCTGCCGTTTCCAAATAAGTATTCGCCCGCAGCCCACCAAATTCCACCCAGATATATTCCCAGGGATCCTCTTTGTCCGCCCAGTAATGATTCACATACCCAGGCTCGATCAAAAAACCGGAACCACCTGATAAATGATATTCCGTATGGCCCATATCCGTATCGTTCACCCGCAGAGTCCCTTTTCCAGAAATAATATAGTGAAACAGGAAATGATTCCGTACATTTGGCCCGAATCCATGCATAGGCATACACTTTTCATACCCATTTTGGTATAATGTCAAGTCAATAAACTGTTCATTCGGAAATACCGAAAACAAAACATCCGGCATTTTGCATGTCTCCTCCTTCCCATATCCAACATTCTGTATAATAGTTTATAAAAAATTTGTAGGCTTTTTACAAAATTTTTATATTTTCACCTATTATATACCATAATGCGTCCTCACTTCAACTATTTTCTTATAAAAACGTATCCAGGTATATTCTACACACATAGGCGCATTTACTTTTTATAGAGAAAATGCTACCATTCCCCTTGAAATGGGTAGCGAGATCATGCAAAATAACCAAAGGAAAAGGAGAAGTGTAGTATGATGAAGAAAAAAGCAATTGCTACAACGCTTGTGGCAGTCCTGCTGGCGGGCATGACCGCAGGGCTTGCCGGATGCGGCTCGGATTCCGAAACGGCAGACGGAAAGACCCGTATCAGCATCCTTCAATACAAGCCGGAGGCCGTCAAAGCCTTCGAAAAAATGCAAGAGGAATTCAATGCCACCCACGATGACATCTATCTGACCATTGAATCCCCCAACGATGCCATGACTGTATTAAAAACACGTTTGATCAAAGAAGATGCCCCCGACATCATCGGGATCGGAGGCGACGTGAACTATTCCAACTTCCTCGATGCGGAAATCCTCAAGGACATCTCTGATTTCGAGGGGATCTCCCAGGTGAAACAGTCCTATCTGGACATCGCCAAGAACCTGGAATTCGTGCCCTTAGACGGGGTCTACAGCGTTCCCTACGTGGCCAACGCCGCCGGTGTCCTCTATAATCGGGAGATGTTCGAGGAAAATGACTGGGAGATCCCCACCACCTGGGATGAGTTCCTTGAGCTGTGTGACACCATCCAGGCTTCCGGACAGCAGCCGCTGTATTTTGGTTTCAAAGATGTCTGGACCTGTCTGGCTCCCTGGAATTCCCTGGCTGTAGATCTGGCTCCCGCCGATGTCTGCCAGCAGGTGAACAGGGGCGAGACCAAATTTGCCGATGAGTACACCGAAGTTGCAGAAAAGATGCTCGCGCTCTTACCCTACGCCCAGGATGACCCCTTCGCTTACAATTACAACGACGCATGTACAGCTTTCGCCAACGGAGAATCTGCCATGTACTGCATCGGGAGCTACGCCGTTCCCCAGATCCAGTCCGTAAATCCGGATATGGACATCGACTCCTTCGTCATGCCGGGGAGCAACAACGCCGATGAGAACGTCTTGAACTCCGGGATCGACTTACAGTTCTGCGTCACCACCAACTGCAAAGACCGGGAGGCTGCCTATGAAGTCCTGGATTTCCTGATGGAGGATTCCACGATCCAGACTTACTTAGATGACCAGAACGCAGTTCCCTGCAAAGACAAGGAATTTACGCTCCCATCCAGCCTGGACGGCATGACCGCCTACATCAGAGACGGAAAGATGTCCGATTACCAGGACCACTACTATCCCGCCGAGATGAGCGTGGATGCTCAGATCCAGACTTTCCTGCTAAACAAAGATGTGGATGCGTTCCTGGACAAATTCGATACGGACTGGATCCGGTACAACCGGGATATCATCCGCAAAGTGCAGGAATATGAAGAAAAGGGAGGAGATCGATCATGAAAAAACTGAGTAGGGATCAGACTTTTATGCTTATCACAGTCCCGGTACTGGTGCTGTTCTTTTGCTTCAACACACTGCCCCTGATCAAGGGTCTTATTTACAGCTTTACCAATTTCCGCGGATTCGGAAATTATGAATGGGTGGGCCTGCGCAATTATACCGACTTATTTACAGATGCCCGCGTGGGTAGATCCTACCTGTTCACCTTCAAATTCGCCATACTCGCTACCATCGTCACCAATGTGATCTCCCTTTTGCTGGCCATGGGCTTAAACAGCCGTATCCGTGCAAAGAGCGCGCTGCGCGGCGTATACTTCGTGCCCCGCATCTTGGGCGGCCTGGTCGTGGGTTATATCTTCGGATACTTCTTCACCTATATCCTGCCTGCGATCGGACAGTCCATGGGGAGCGAAGCCCTTGGCTCCAGTATGCTCTCCAACACCAAGACGGCCTGGATCGCCATCGTGATCGTAGCCGCATGGCAGTCCATCGCCCAGACGACCCTGATCTACATATCCGGCTTACAGACCGTGCCGGAGGATGTATACGAGGCAGGAGCCATCGACGGCGCCACAGGATGGAAAAAGTTCAAAGAACTGACCTTTCCCATGATCATCCCGTTTTTCAGCATCAACATGGTCCTGAGCACCAAAGACTTCTTGATGGTCTTTGACCAGATCATGGCCCTGACCAAAGGCGGTCCGGCACAGAGTACAGAATCCATCTCCTACCTGATCTACAACAATGGTATGGGCGGCGGACAATTTGGCTTCCAGAGCGCCAACGCCGTACTCTTCTTCGTAGTGATCGTGGCCATCTCTGTATTCCAGCTTAACTTTACAGGAAAGAAGGAGGAACAGTTATAATGAAAAAGAAAAACCGAGTTGCCGCTGAGACCAACTGGCCGCTTACAATCTTATTGATCCTCGGCTGCGTGACGGTCATCTTTCCCCTTTACATGGCGATCGTCATCGCGTTTAAAAAACCATCTGAAATGACCAATGACATCTCCGGGGCTTTGAGCCTCCCCAAGAGCTGGAGCCTGGCAAACTTTGCCGAAGCCATGCGGGTGACCGATTTCTGGCACTCCTTAGGCTACAGCCTCCTGATCACGATCGTCACGGTGGTCCTGGCCATCCTGATCCATTCCCTGGCCGGTTACGCCATCGGCCGCTCCAAGATGGGAAGTAAATTTTACAATTTCTCCTATCTGTATATCGTAAGTGGTATGTTCGTCCCCTTCGCGATCTTGATGATGCCCCTGGTCAAACAGACCGCACAGCTGCACATTGACAACTGGGTGGGCGTCATCCTGTGCTACCTGGTGTTCTATATGCCCATGAACGTGATGCTCTACACGGGATACCTAAAAAATATCCCCATCGCCCTGGAGGAAGCCGCCACAGTGGACGGCGCCAGCACATGGACCACCTACTGGAAGATCATCTTCCCGATCATGAAACCCATGCACGCAACCGTTGCTGTACTGACCGCCCTGGGGACCTGGAACGACGTGATGACGCCGCTGGTGATCATGTCCGGCACGGGCGCGAACACACTCCCTCTGGCCCAGCTCACATTCCAGACACAGTTCGGGACAAATTACAACCTGGCTTTCGCATCTTATCTGCTGGCCCTGGTCCCGATCCTTATTTTCTACCTGGTCTGCCAAAAACAGATCATCAACGGTGTTGTCAACGGCGCCGTAAAATGATATTATGTAGGATGCCAAAAGTCTTTACCGGCTTTTGGCATTCTGTCACCCTAAAACAATACGATAGAACACGACGATACGAGGAAGATTTATGGCAATTTTAATCAATGAGACGAAATCCATTTTCACACTGCAGACAGACCACAGCATGTACCAAATGAAAGTCGATCAGTATGGCGTCCTGCTCCACACCTACTATGGAAAAAAAGGCGATCCTTTTGACTATTCTTATCTGATCACCTATGCAGACCACGGATTTTCCGGCAATCCCTATGACGCAGGGGAGGAACGCACCTATTCCCTGGATGCGCTGCCCCAGGAATATCCTGTGTACGGAAGCGGCGACTACCGTTCTACTGCATTGAAGGTCTGCTATCCGGACGGCACCCACGCCTGTGAGCTGCGCTATGTGCGCCACAGACTGCAAAAAGGGAAATACGCTCTGCCCGGTCTTCCCACAATCTACGCCACACAAGAAGATCTGGCCGACACCTTGATCATCACATTGGAAGACACCCGCAGGCTCTTCTATGTGCATCTTTATTACGGCGTCCTGGAAAACCTGAATCTGATCACCCGGAGTGTGTGCGTGGAAAACCATGGGGCCGAAACGCTCTATCTGGAACAGGCCGCGAGCGTCTGCGTGGATCTCCAGCATGGCGGATACCATATGCACAGCTTTTATGGCCGGCATATGAAGGAACGCACCCACCAGCGTTTTCCCATCCACCACGGCATCCAGTCCATCGGGAGCAGCCGGGGGATGTCCAGCCACCAGCACAACCCGTTCTTCCTTCTGACCAGCCCCCAGGCCACGGAAGACAACGGAGAATGCTATGGGTTTTCTTTCCTCTACAGCGGGGATTTTCTCGCTCTGGGCGACAAAGACCAGTTTGACCAGACCAGGATCCTCTTAGGACTGCATCCGGACAATTTCTGCTACCGCCTGGATAAAGGGGACTCTTTCTACGCGCCGGAAGCGGTGATGGCTTACACAGACCAGGGCATGAACGCATTGTCACAGATCTACCACAGGGCTTACCGGCGCAACCTCTGCCGGGGCAGATACAAGACAGCCCGCCGTCCCATCCTCCTCAACAGCTGGGAGAGCGTATACCTGGATTTCGATGGAAAAAAACTGATCGAGATGGCCAAGGACGCCGCCCGGATGGGGATCGAGCTGTTTGTCATGGACGACGGCTGGTTCGGCAAGCGGGACCTGGATGTGTCCGGACTGGGCGACTGGCATGTAAATGAGGAGAAATTAGGCTGCGGATTACAGGAATTATCCGATGCGATCCATGCCCTGGGGATGCAGTTTGGCATCTGGTTTGAACCGGAATGCATCAATGAAGACAGCGACTTATACCGGAAGCATCCCGACTGGGTTTTGAAAGTCCCCGGCAAAGCGCCTGTACGGGGCCGCTATCAGCTGGTCCTGGATTTTTCACGGGAAGATGTACGGGAGCATATCTTAAACCAGATCTGCCACGTCTTAGACTCTGCTAAGATCGAATACCTAAAATGGGATTTTAACCGGAGTATCTCGGACATTTACAGCGCAGCGCTCCCGCCCCAGAGGCAGGGGGAAGTGGCCCACCGTTATATCCTGGGCTTATATGATATGCTGGAGAAGCTGACGGCCCGCTATCCGGATCTGCTCCTGGAAGGATGCAGCGGCGGCGGCGGACGTTTTGACGCGGGGATGCTCTACTACACACCGCAGATCTGGTGCAGTGATAATACGGATGCCATCGACCGTCTCTCCATCCAGTACGGCACTTCATTTGGCTATCCCATCAGTGCCGTAGGCTCCCATGTCTCCCACTGCCCCAACGACCAGACAGGCCGGATCACACCCTTAGAGACAAGAGCCACCGTGGCCATGGCCGGGACTTTCGGCTACGAACTGGACACCAACGAGATCACCGAGGAAGAGATCCCCTTCATCCAGAGACAGATCTTAGAATTCAAGAAATATTATGACCTGATCCAGAACGGCCTCTATTACCGCCTGACAGACCTGGGCGAACAGCCCGTCTTCCACGGATGGGAATTTGTAAAGGAAGACGGCAGTGAAGCCCTGCTGTGCGTCGTGGCCCTGCAGATCAAAGCCAATGCGGCCAGATGCTGCATACGCCTTAAAGGACTCTGCGCGGATAAAACATATCTGGTGGATGGAGAGGAATATCCCGGTTCTGTATTGATGAACGGCGGTTATCTGATCCCCCATGCCACAACAGAATATGAGAGTTTCAGGATCCATATCATTGAAAAAAACAGGGAATGATCTCCCTGTTTTTTCAATCTTTATCTATTGACTTAGTGAGGTTTTCAGACACGCTCTAGGCATTGACCAATTCTTCTAATAACTGCGGCACTTTTTGATCCATCTCTTCATCGCTAAACTGGCAGGTCCCGACCGCCTTATGACCGCCGCCGCCGTATTTCAGCATCAGACTCCCCACATCCACATTGGATGTACGGTTCAATACACTGTATCCCACTGCGACCGAACAGCCTTTGCCGCCCTTGCCATTTACGATCCAGGCAGAGATATTCTGCTCCGGGTACATGCTGTAGATCATGAAACGATTGCCTGTATAGATCGGATCCACACCTCTTAGATCGGAGATGATCACATCTTTTTCCACCCGGGTATGGGCCTTTACCATCTCCTTGAACTTCTCCGTCTGCTCAAAGTACACTTCAATGCGCTCTTTCACATCCGAGAGATTTAAAATCTCCTCTGTATCCATGGTCCTGCAGGCATCCATCAGTTTTTCCATCAGCTGATAATTGGAAATCGTAAAGTTCCTCCACCTGCCCAGACCGGTCCTTGGATCCATGAGGAATCCGATCAGGATCCATCCCGTGGGATTTAAGATCTCATCCGCTGTCAGCTGGCCGGAATCCACTTTATCCACCGCTTCCATCATCTCACCAAACTGAGGGAACTTATCCCCGCCGCCGTAATACTCATAGATGATCCGGGCGCAGGAGGGGGTCAGACGGCTCTCGCCCTTATACTTTCCCTCCAGCTGGTTCCTCTCAAACTCGCTGGAATGATGGTCGAACCATAAGCCGCATCCTTCCACAAACGGGACATTGGCCAGACAATCATTCTCTGTGATCTCTACCAATCCATCCTGCAGATCCTTTGGATGGGCAAACTGCCATGTGTCAATGATCCCGGCCTCTTTTAAGAGTGCGCCGCAGACCAGACCGTCAAAATCAGAACGGGTAACTAATCTCATACTTTTTACTCCTACATCTATCTACTTTGCGTTGATATAGTTGACCAGACCACCTGCCTGGATGATCTTCTGCATAAAAGGCGGGAACGCCTGTCCTTGAAATTCAGTGCCTTTCGTGCGGTTGTAGATCTTTCCGCTGTCGAAATCCACTTCCACCTGGTCTCCGTTTTCAATGTCTTTGGCGGCTTTTGGGCACTCGATGATCGGAAGGCCGATATTGATCGCGTTCCGGTAGAAGATCCGCGCAAAAGTCTCCGCGATGACGCAGCTGATCCCGGAAGCCTTGATGGCGATCGGGGCGTGTTCCCTGGAGGAACCGCATCCGAAATTCTTGTCCGCCACGATGATATCGCCCTCTTTGACCCTGCCCACAAAATCCGGGTCCAGGTCCACCATACAATGGGCCGCCAGCTCCGCTGGATCGGAGGAGTTTAAGTATCTCGCGGGGATGATCACATCTGTATCCACATTGCTGCCATATTTAAATACTGTTCCTTTCGCTTTCAACTTCCCATGTCCTCCTCTCATCACAACTGCGCAGGCGCAGATATCTTTCCGGTCACCGCACTGGCCGCGGCCACTGCCGGGCTTGCCAGATATACTTCAGACTCCACATGGCCCATGCGTCCCACAAAGTTCCGGTTGGTGGTGGATATGCAGCGTTCTCCTTCCGCCAGGATCCCCATATAACCGCCGAGGCAGGGACCGCAGGTAGGTGTGCTGACGATCGCACCAGCCTCGATAAATGTCTTCACAAGTCCCTCTTCCACCGCCTGGAGATAGATGGCCTGGGTCGCCGGGATCACAATGCAGCGCACACCTTTTTTGACCTTGCGGCCTTTTAAGACAGCGGCCGCACAGCGCAGATCCTCGATCCGCCCGTTGGTACAAGATCCGATCACAGACTGATCGATCTCGATATCCTCCTGGATCTGGGAGATCCCCTTGGTGTTCTCCGGAAGATGGGGGAATGCGACCATCGGCTCCAGCTCGCTTAAGTTGATCGTGTACTCCGCCTCATAGACGGCATCTGCATCCGCCTCGTAAATCGTGTACTCTTTCTTTGAATGCTCTTTCATATAGGCAGCCGTCTTCTCATCCACAGGGAAGATCCCGTTCTTCCCGCCGGCCTCGATGGCCATATTGGCGATGGCAAAACGGTCGTCCATGCTCAGGCTCGCCACACCGTCTCCGGTAAACTCCATAGATTTATATAATGCACCATCCACCCCGATCTTGCCGATGATGTAGAGGATCACATCCTTGCCGCTGCACCATTTGGGCAATGCGCCCGTGAGCACAAATCTCAGAGCGGAGGGCACCTTGAACCAGGCTTTCCCCGTGGCCATCCCCGCGGCCATGTCTGTACTGCCCACACCTGTGGAGAACGCGCCCAGCGCGCCGTATGTACAGGTGTGTGAATCCGCACCGATGATCACATCTCCGGCCACAGTCAGCCCTTTCTCAGGAAGAAGTGCATGTTCGATACCCATCTCTCCCACGTCGAAAAAATTGGTGATATGATGCTGATGTGCAAACTCACGTACACATTTACAATGCTGTGCTGACTTGATATCTTTATTGGGGACAAAATGGTCCATAACAAGGGCTATCTTATCCTTGTCAAAGACTGTGTCCACCGTCATCTGATCCATCTCACGGATCGCAACCGGTGAGGTGATATCATTTCCCAATACCAGATCAAGATCTGCTTCGATCAGCTGCCCGGCCTCCACATGGTCCAAACCTGCATGGGCAGCGAGTATCTTCTGGGTCATCGTCATTCCCATTTTCTGTCTTCCTCCTCATCCTCTAAAGTTTATGCAAAAGATTTTCTACATCACTCCTTTGCGCACCTTAACCATCGCCCGATCTAAAACGGCTTACAAACTCTTTTAATGATCGTACCGGATCATAAATAATAGTTTCTTAACTCTTCAGGTCTTTCATCCTTACTCCCTACCCCCAAGATTACATAGGTTCCCATGCAATCAATATCTGTTTGCATAGGAACCTGTATAATATTGATTCAACTCATTCTGCGCCACCGCATAAACAACAATAGACAGCCCAAGTATATCCAACAATAAATAGAGCAGTCCCGAATTATCTGTATAACGGCCATATCTGGCATTGATCCGATCGATCCGCTGTCCCAATTGATAAGCCCAGTAGATCCCGTAGATGCCGCAGGTGACCAATGTGAGTATGACCACCGTCCCGCCTCCGGTCCCGGATTCACCGGCAGCCGCCAACGCATCATCATTCAGCACCATCATCCAATAGATGCCGAATATGCCACATGTCACTATCGTCAAGATCACGTATATTGCCACATTTCTCTGTGCAGGGATCATAGATATCCTCTCTCGCTCTTTCCGCCATGGATCCTCCCGACCGATGACAGAACGGATGCGCAAGCAAGCCTGCCCACCGTTCTCCAGCTGTCCGGGACTCCCATGATGCTATGCTGTTTTTAGATCTAGTTATCCAATAATTTATTCTCTTCGTTCCAGCTGTATAACTTACGCAGCTCTGCGCCCACCTGTTCCAACTGATGGCCGGCCTCGATCCTGCGCTTCGCATTGAAGCTGGGACAGCCCACCTTATTCTCTGTCAGCCAGTCGCGTGCGAACTTCCCTTCCTGGATGTCTTTCAGTACCTGGCGCATCGCGTTCTTCGTATCCTCTGTGACGATCTTCGGCCCTGTCAGGTAATCACCGTATTCCGCCGTGTTGGAGATGGAATAACGCATCCCGGAAAAACCGCTCTGGAAGATCAGATCCACGATCAATTTCATCTCATGGATACATTCAAAATATGCACTCTCCGGCTCGTATCCGGCTTCCACCAGCACTTCAAACCCTGCCTTCATCAGCGCCGTCACACCGCCGCACAGTACAGCCTGCTCACCGAAAAGATCCGTCTCCGTCTCTTCCCTGAATGTTGTCTGCAGCACACCTGCTCTCGCGCCGCCGATCGCCAGTGCATAAGCTAAAGCCAGGTCATGCGCTTTGCCTGTATGATCCTGCTGTACCGCGATCAGACAGGGTACGCCCTTGCCTTCCTGATACTGGCTCCTCACTGTGTGTCCTGGGCCCTTCGGTGCGATCATCGACACGTCCACATTTGCAGGCGGTTTGATCTGTCCGAAATGGATGGCAAATCCATGAGCGAACATGAGCATATTGCCCTCTTCCAGATTTGGCTCTATGGACTCTTTATACATAGCGGCCTGTTTCTCATCGTTGATCAAGATCATGATGATATCCGCCTTCTTCGCTGCCTCAGCCGCTGTATACACTTCAAATCCCTGTTCCTGTGCACGTTTCCAGGACTTGCTCCCTTCGTAGAGACCGATGATCACGTTGCAGCCGGACTCCTTCGCATTCAGCGCATGTGCATGTCCCTGGCTGCCATAACCGATCACCGCTATGGTCTTCCCCTCCAGAAGAGAAAGGTTACAATCTTCCTGATAGTAAATCTTTGCTGCCATTTGTACACTACCTCCTTCTTACAAGTAAGATATCTTCAAAATAGTTTCCTGTACTCTCGTGTGTTCCCTCTTGGATATTTTATAATTTAGAACGGTGAAAAAGAAGAGCGGTGGTCTATGTCAAAAAACGCACATCATCCGCTCCTCTGGAAAGTCCGGTTATGCCAGTCCTTGCCAGTTCCAGTATCTCATATCCTTCCAGCAGACTCAAGAAAGCTTCTAATTTCGCCTTTGCTCCCGTCAGTTCGATCACCAGCGACTCCTGTCCGATATCCACGATCTTCGCCCGGAACACATCGGCGATGGATATCACATTCTGCCTCTCCGCCACGGTCGCCGCCACTTTCACCAGGATCAATTCCCGGTACACGCTCTGTTCCGGCTCCAGGATCTTGATGTCCCGCACGTCGACCAATTTCGCCAATTGGTTGGCGATCTGCTCCAAGATCAGCTCATCCCCCGTCGCCACCACGGTCATCCGGGAAAACCTGGGGTCTGCTGTCGTACCTGCGGTGATGCTGTCGATGCTGTATCCCCGCCTGCTGAAAAGGCCCGCGACCCGGCTCAGCACGCCCACCGTATTATCTACCAAAATGGATAGTATTCTCTGTTTCACTGGTCTTTCTTCCTTTCATCGTTTTCGTTATGAATATCTAGCTCTGATTTTACCAAGTTCTATTTTTTTTGTCAATGGGATCCACCCACTCAGAGGGCATATGATTGCATTTTTTTTCGATCTGTGCTATACTGGCATCTATGAGAGAATTGATGATAAATATCTTAAAACCCTTTTCATTCCTGCCCGCGGTCCTGATCATGTATGCGATCTTCACCCTGTCCGGCCAGCCCGGGGAGACTTCCGCTGACTTGAGTTTCAAGGTCAGCTATAAGATCGTAGAGATCAAGAGCCGTCTCGCCCAGGAATACAAAGATGGATACCAATTGGCTTACGAAGCCGAGCTGATCCACGGAAAAGTACGCAAGCTGGCTCATATGACCGAGTATTTCTGTCTGGCCATCGCCGTGTCGTTCCCTTTTTATGTATATGGATTACGGGGCATCCCCCTGATGCTGGTGGCCGGTGTGATCTGCGTGGGATTCGCGGGACTGGACGAATACCACCAGTCTTTCGTGGCCGGGCGCGGACCGTCAAAGCGGGATGTGGCGATCGACAGTGTGGGGATCTTTTTCGGGATCATCGCTGTGCGGATCTTCTGCTGGATCTTCCTGGCGCTGATGCCCGGAAAACGGCACAAAAAACACTCTTGATCAGATGGAGGCTATGCCGGAAATGACAAAGATACCCTGGCCGCAGCTGAATGAATTTATCTATTCCTGCGGATCAGTCTGGGAATTGTATCCTTTTACCGAAAAGATCGTGACTGAGATCCATAGATTCTGTAAATATGACCAGGCCCTTGTCCATTTTCTCGACGGAAATCAGAATATCACCGACTACCACATCGTGAATATGGATGAACGGTGGAACAATGCCTATATGCAGTACTACAGCAATGTATATCCTGAAAAATACGGATATCTCCCGGCTTCAGATGTAAAAGAAGTAAAGACCACCCCTGTGACCAGGATCTACGAGTGGGACCGCTTCCCATGCAAAGACTTACGCCAATTTCTTTGAATGGGCCGCGACCGCCTATGCACAGTGGGCAAATGACGTCCGCACCGGCGCATATCCGGAGGACCAGCACGGATGGCATATGGATACGGCAGAATACGAGAAATTTATGGATCAGATGGAAAAATTCTGATCGGATGTATGAAGGCCGTCCGCACAGTCGGCGGCCTTCATGACCTCATCTTCTGCAGCGACTCTGTATACGGTGCCCGGAAGATCCCCCTGTCGGTCACGATGGCCGTGATCAGGGAATGGTCCGTCACGTCAAAGGCCGGATTATAACATTTCGTCTCCGGCAGCGCCATGGGCTGGCTGTAAAACTGCTCCTTGATCTCCTGGGGAGCGCGCAGCTCGATCGGGATATCGGCCCCTGTGGGACAGTCAAGGTCGATGGTGGAGCTGGGTCCCAGGACATAGAACGGGATCTTGTAATGATGGGCCAGGATCGCCACCCCGCTGGTCCCGATCTTATTGGCCGTATCCCCGTTGGCCGCCACCCGGTCGCATCCCACAAAACATGCCTGTACCCAGCCGTTCTTCATCACCATCGAAGCCATATTGTCGCAGATCAGCGTCACATCGATCCCACCTTTTTGCAGTTCATAGGAAGTCAGCCGTGCACCCTGGAGCAGCGGGCGTGTCTCATCGGCAAATACCTTAAGATCGATCCCCCGCTCTTTCCCAAGAAAGACCGGCCCCAACGCTGTGCCGTAACGGGACGTGGCAAGAGGCCCTGCATTGCAGTGGGTGAGGATCCCATCCCCGTCTTTGACCAGGGAAAGCCCGTACTGTGCGATACGGCGGCACATCTCTATATCTTCCCGCTGGATCGCATCCGCCTCCTCTTTTAACATCTTACAGATCTCCTGGATCGGACTGGATGGGTGCGCTGTCACCACTTTTTCCATCCGCTCCAAGGCCCATCTCAGATTCACCGCCGTAGGACGGGAACTGGCGATATACTCTTTTGTCCTGGAAAATTCCCGGGAAAAATCACCATACTCTTCCTGGGGCATGGCCAGCGCCAGCACATACATACTGAAGGCCGCGCAGATCCCAATCGCCGGCGCACCCCGCACCTTCAGCTTGAAGATCGCCTGGTAGACATCCTCCGCTGTGGCCAGTTCCACGTATTCCACCCGACCCGGCAGCTTCGTCTGGTCCAGGATCACCACCTTATCCACAGCCGCATTCCATGTCACATTCATCATATCCATTATATCTTTCTTCTCCTTTTTCAGATCAATACCGCAGCGGGATCTTCGACTCCCGCACAGGGATCACGATCTTCTCATTGCGCAGAAAATACTGCATGCCCTTCACAGCCAGGTCACTGTCATTTTTCGGTCCCGCCGTGATCGAACAGATCGGATTGTTCCCCTCCGCTTCTTTATAATTCACCAGGATATACGGCAGCAGCGCCTGATCCTTCTCCCGGAAATGGATGGGCGTGACCGGTGCGCCTTTTTGTCCTGCGACCTCCTCGTGGAAAGCCCAGAAGATGAACCGGTACTCTTTCTCCTCCTTAAAACAATCCTTTTTAAAAAACATAGAATAGACAAAACAGCAGACCGCAAATTCTTTCATAAGATCCTGGAGTTCTTTCGGGCTGATCTCTTTATCCTCCGAGAGGAGTTTTTCTTTCAGCTTCTTCCGGCCGGGATCCTTCCCCTCCATGATCCGGCTCAGGGTATTCTCCACCAGCTCGTGCTGTTTCTTTTTATCATAGATCACATACCCGTCCAGCCGGATCCCGTCAAAGAGCCCTTTTACCAGACGTTTGTAATCAAATTCCAGGCAGTATCCCTGGGACTGGGAAAATTCTGTCCACAGGAGCAGACTATCCTTCACCCTTGAAAAGGACAGCACATACCATCCCGCCAGGATCTGGTCCGACATACTCCCGTGAAAAAAATCCATCCGTTCCTTCAGCACATGCATGAAGACTTTCCTGTTCTGGGGATTGGGTATCAGTTTCATACAGACCTTGCGGATCACCTTAAACGCATAGTAGAATTCAAATTTATCATTCAGGAAATCACTCTTCGTCACCCAGAATGCGTGGTCCATCACAATGCCTTTTAAGGCTTTCAGGTCCGTATAATGATACAGACGCTCGCCATACCTGCACTTGGGGATGGGAAGCCAGTCTTTTCTGTTCTTCATAAACATTTCTGTCATCAATTGTTCCATCGCGGGACCTCCCATCCTTTAGAGCGCGCTTGAAATTTATGCCACCTTTACACCCTCGCCGCCGTGTGATGGCGGTAATAGAAAAATACGGCCGCCTCATACAGCGGAAAGATCGTACTGAATACGATATGTAAGATCAACACATTTCCCTGGCAGTAGCGGGATAAGATCTGATGATCCACCAACGCCCGCAGACCATTCTGCGCCGCCGTGCCCACAAGCCCCAGCAAAAAGATCACAACGCCTGCCAGGATGGCCACGCCCGTCACAGGGATCATGATGATGGCATTTGACCGGACCAGAGTCCCCACCACCACCAGCGCCATGACGAGCCCCGCCAGAAAACCTGTGGCGATCCCCACGGAAAAAGGCAGCAAGACCAGCCACAGGCCCGGTTCTTTGATGGTCTTCCCTTTCAATGTGATCGGGCCGCTGACCTTTCCCTGGAGATACTTGCGCGCAAAGGGCACAAACGCCAGCCAGCCGTTGCCCACCCCCATTTCCCGCGCCATGCCGCGCAGACCGATCCCATAGAGGATATATTCCGCCAATTTCATAACTGCATAGACACATAGACACATCATATAAAAGAGGATAAATAATAAATTCGCCATTTCTCGCGCGTGACCACCTTTCTGAAAGATCCTTTTCTTGTTATTCTACCACATTTTTATGGAAAAAAAAATCTTTTCGTGATAGTATTTATGAAAGGGAGGCTCCTTACAAATAATCTTGAAACGGAGAAGATTTTCATGGACAACAAATCTATAGCACCCTCATGGCAGATCTTCAGCTCCAGCACATTGAAGATGATCGCTGTTATCACTATGTTCATCGATCATTTCGGTTACACGGTGGTCTATTGGAGTGATGGACAGGGACAATATTACCAGCTCTGCCGTGATATCGGACGGATCGCGTTCCCCATCTACTGCTTCCTGCTGGTGGAAGGTTTCTTCTATACCCGCAGCCGTCTCCGTTATACGGTCAATCTCCTGATCTTTGGGATCCTCTCCGAGATCCCGTTTAACCTTGCTCTGGGAGCTGCTGTACGACTGCCTGGATATCAGAATGTTTTCTTTACATTATCATGCGGACTCTTGGCCATCTGGGGCATGGAGAAGATACGGGAAAAACACATCCTGCTCATGGTCCTGCCTGCGGCGGCCGGTATGGCGGCGGCTTACCTGCTGCACACCGATTACGACTTTAAAGGCGTGCTCTTGATCGTCATCCTCTACCTGTTCCGCGAGCAGCCTGTACCCCGTTTTTTCTGCGGCGCGCTATGCCTTTACTGGGAATGGAAAGCGATCTTCGCATGGATCCCCATTACTTTGTATAACGGAAAGAGGGGCTGGATGAGTGGCCCTGTGCTGAAGTATCTGTTCTATGTTTTTTATCCGGCGCATCTGCTGCTTTTGGCTTATCTGCGATATCATTTTTTCCGCATATGAAAACGGCACATAGAAGGCATACGATATCCTATGTCTTCTATGTGCCCCCTCATCGGTCAAGATTTCCCCAGCTCAGTGATATACCGTACAACTATTCCGTCATCTCCGGATGATACACACCCATCGTCTACACCCTCTTTATGATCTCTCCATCCTGTTTATAGATACTCTCCCCAGGCACACATCCCCGCACCGAGGACAGGGGATAGATCTGCGTCCCTCTCCCGATCACCGTCCCCGGGTTCAGCACCGATCCGCATCCGACCTCGACCCCATCGCCCAGGATAGCGCCGAATTTCTTGCGCCCGGTCTCCACAGCCTGCCCTGCACATCTGACTGTCACCAGTTTTTTATCCGACCGCACATTGGAACAGATGGAACCCGCCCCCATATGCGCCCGATAACCCAATATAGAATCCCCCACATAATTGTAATGGGGAACCTGCACGCCCTCGAAGAGCACACAGTTCTTCAGTTCGGTGGAATTTCCCACCACCGCGCCGGCCCCCACGATCGCATCCCCCCGTATAAATGCGCAGTGCCGGATCTGGGCCTCCTCCCCGATGATCGCCGGTCCATTTACGCAGGCGGAGGCGGCCACTTTGGCAGATCTTGCGATCCACAGATCTTCTCCCTTCTGCTCATAGAGCTTCGGGTCCAGCTTTTGGCCCGCCCGCAGGATGAGATCGTGGATCTCGCCCAAGACTTCCCAGGGATACGTCTTTCCCTGGAAAAGATCCGGAAATGCCGTGTGGGTCAGGTCCAAGAGACTATCAATGGTAAATCTGTCCATATCATTTTGCTCCTTTATAATTTTTTGCCGCCGCATCATAGCAGGTGCGCAGGGCATACTGGTTGTGCAGACCCATGACGGCCTGGGTGTGGCGGCGTATGAAATTTTCCAGTTTCTCCATGTATTCATCCGGTGTGATCTGACCCTCGGCCACATAGGTCAGCCCCTTTTCCCAACTGGCCGTCAGTTCTGGGTTCAAGAGAGACCGGATGGAATTGTTGACCACGTCGTAGACCATCTCCCCGAAGAGGGTGGGCGTGATCACCTGTGTCTTTTTATTCAAAGCCAGATACTGGATGTTCACCAGTTTTTTCAGGATCTCGGATCGGGTAGCGCTGGTGCCGATGCCGCTCCCCTTGATCTGGGCGCGGAGTTCTTCATCCTCGATCAGCTGGCCCGCGTTTTCCATGGCCAGGATCATACTCCCGGAATTGTACCGTTTGGGCGGCGCGGTCTCTCCCTCTTTGATGAAGAGCTGTTCCACCGGCAGACGGCTCCCCTTGCGCAGGCCCTGCAGCGCCGCCAGCATCTGCGCGTCACAGGAGAGATCGTCCTCCTCCTTTTTGTTCTGGGCAAAAGAGGCCGTGGCAACCTGCAGATATCCTTCCTCGAGAAGGACCTTGAAGCCGGCAAAAAAACTCTCCTCTTTGATCATGACCTGGATGCTGACCTTCTGGTACACTGCCGGCGGGTAAAAAATACATAAGAACCGCCGGACGATGATCTCATACACATCCTGGGACAGCTTTGGCAGTCTGGGCAAAAGCCCCAGCCCCTGGCCTGTGGGGATGATCGCGTAGTGATCTGTGATCTTCTTGTCATTGACATAGCGGGAGCGGACGATCGATGTATGCGCCCCTCCTTCCAGGATATGGGCCGCGATCCCCGGACAGACTCCATAACGGCACAGCCCGGAGAGATTCCTTTTGATCTCCTTCGCCGCTGCGGTGGACAGCACACGGGCGTCGGTCCGGGGATAGGTGACCAGTTTCTTCTCATAGAGTTCCTGGACCACGCGCAGGGTCTCATCGGGACTGATCTTGAACAATTTGGAACAGACATTCTGAAGCTCCGCCAGGTTAAAGAGAAGGGGCGGGTTCTTCTTCTCCTTTTTCCGCTCCGCCTTCTGGACGATCCCCTGTACGGGCGGGTCCGCATTTAGATGATCGATCAGTCCCTGTGCATCCTCTTTTTTCTTCCAGCCGTTTTCTTTATAGAGCTTTGGCGACTGAAAATAAGGGCTGCCCTCCACGGCCCGCCACTCTCCCTCGAAATGTCTGGAAGGCAGGCCAAATTCCGCCAGCACCCGATAAAAAGGCGTTTTCACAAACTCCCGGATCTCCCTCTCCCGCCGGACCACCATGCCCAGTACGCAGGTCATGACCCGCCCCACGGAGACGGCCCGGTAACTGGTGCGCTGGTAATTGCAGATGCTGTTGGCGTATTTAAGGGAGAGGAGCCGGGAAAAATTAATGCCCATCAGGTAGTCTTCCTTTGCCCGCAGATAGGCGGAGGCGGAGAGATTGTCGTACTCCGAGAGGTCTTTGGCCTCCCGGATCCCGCGCAGGATCTCCTCCT
The DNA here is from genome assembly GCA_910575625.1 of Clostridia bacterium. GTDB lineage: Bacteria > Bacillota > Clostridia > Lachnospirales > Lachnospiraceae > MGBC164599. The sequence goes on along the minus strand of CAJTFD010000004.1, from coordinate 92,036 downwards.
CGGTCTGGGAATCGATCCACACCCTTTTGCGCGTCTTGCCTTTGACCTGAGCCATCTGCTCCACCAGACGGTAGATGTACTCTCCCTCCCGCCCGGAGTCGGTGCAGACGTAGATCGTGTCCACATCGGGCCGGTTTAGGAGACCGCTCACGATCTCATACTGGTCCTTGACCGACGGGATCACCTCATAGAGGAATGTATCGGGCAAAAAAGGCAGGGTCTCCAGCCCCCACCTTTTATACTTCTCGTCATATTTTTCCGGATAGCTCATGGTCACCAGATGCCCCACGCACCAGGTCACCACCGCGTCCTCCGATTCCAGATAGCCGTTCCTTCTGGCCCCGTTTATCTTGAGAGCCTTTGCAAATTCCTGGGCGACACTGGGTTTTTCTGCTATATATAAAGCCTTTGCCATATGATTGGTCCTATTTCTTCGTGATATAGCCCTGGGCTTTTAAAGTCTCCGCACAGAGCACCGCGCCTCCGGCCGCGCCCCGGACTGTGTTGTGGGACAGGCCGATGAATTTGTAGTCGTAGACCGTATCTTCCCGCAGCCTTCCCACGGACACACCCATGCCATGTTCGTAATCCACATCTTCGGACACCTGGGGACGGTTGTCGTCCTCCAAATACTGGATAAACTGCTTCGGCGCGCTGGGGAGCTCCAGCTCCTGGGGGATGCCCTTAAAATCCTTCAATGCCTGGATCAGCTGCTCTTTTGTGGGTTTTTTTCTGAATTTTACAAAAACCGCCGCAGTATGCCCGTTTAAGACCGGCACGCGCACACACTGGCATGTGATCACCGGCTCCTTTGCATTCTCGATCACACCGTCTACGATCTGACCCCACAGTTTCAACGGCTCTTTCTCGCTCTTCTCTTCCTCCCCGCCGATGTACGGGATGATGTTGTGCTCCATCTCCGGCCAGTCCGCGAACGTCTTCCCGGCCCCGGAGATCGCCTGGTATGTGGTGGCTACGACTTCATAGGGCCCAAACTCTTTCCAGGCTGTCAGCACCGGCGCATAGCTCTGGATCGAGCAGTTCGGTTTCACCGCGATAAATCCCCTGGATGTGCCCAGACGTTTCTTCTGGAACTGGACCACCTCAAAATGTTCCGGATTGATCTCCGGCACCACCATGGGCACATCCGGTGTCCAGCGATGGGCGCTGTTGTTGGAGACCACCGGCGTTTCCGTCTTGGCGTAAGCCTCCTCGATCGCCCGGATCTCATCCTTGGACATATCCACGGCCGAGAAGACAAAATCCACACCGGCGGCCACTTTCTCCACCTCGTTTACATTCATGACCTTGATATTTTTTACAGCTTCCGGCATGGGCGTCTCCATCTTCCAACGGGGACCTGCGGTCTCCTCATAGGTCTTCCCCGCGCTCCTTGCGCTGGCGGCGAGCGTAGTCACCTCAAACCAGGGATGTCCCTCCAGCAGAGAGATGAACCTCTGCCCCACCATGCCTGTTGCTCCTAAGATCCCAACTTTTAACTTTTCACTCATCCTGCCGCTCTCCTTTTGTCAATCTTCATCCAAATATCTCCTGCAGGAACGGATCACTTTCTTCATCGGCTCCATTCCCGGCGCACCTAGAGTGATCCGGCGTTCCACACAGGTCTTCATACTGATGGCTCCATAAATATCTTCTTCAAATACCGGACTGATCTTTCGGTATTCCTCCAGGGACATCTCATCCAGGGAGATATCTTTTTCAATGCAATACAGCACCAGCTGTCCCACGATACCGTGGGCATCCCTGAACGGCACCCCGTGGTTTACCAGGTAATCCGCCGCATCGGTGGCGTTCGTAAATCCATTCTTCGCGCTCATTTCCATGCGCTCTTTCCTAAAGGCCATCGTGGCTGCCATCCCGGTAAACAGCACAAGGCAGTCTCTGACCGTGTCCACGGCATCAAAGACCGGCTCCTTATCCTCCTGCATATCCTTATTATATGCCAGAGGCAGCCCTTTCATGGTCGTAAGAAGGGTCATCAAAGCCCCATAGACCCGTCCGGTCTTTCCTCTGACCAATTCCGCGATATCCGGGTTCTTCTTCTGGGGCATGATGCTGCTGCCTGTGCTGTACGCGTCGTCGATCTCCACAAACTGATACTCATTGGAATTCCAGATGATGATCTCCTCGCAGAAACGGCTCAGGTGCATCATGACCGTGGACAGCGCAGACAAAAGCTCGATCAGATAATCCCGGTCGGAGACCGCATCCATACTGTTGAGCGTCGCGCTGTCAAAATGCAAGAGCTCTGCCGTATAGTCCCGATCCAGCGGATATGTGGTCCCGGCCAGCGCGCCCGATCCCAGGGGACAGGTATCCATCCTCTGACAGATGTCATGCAGACGGCTCCTGTCACGCCTGAACATCTCAAAATAAGCCCCCACATGGTGGGCCAGCGTGACCGGCTGTGCTTTCTGTAAATGGGTGAAACCCGGCATATATGTATCCAGGTTTTCCTCCATGATCTTCAAAAGGACCTGCAGCAGTTCTTTTAAAAGCCCGTCCAGGATCAAGACCTCATCTTTAACATACAGCTTCATATCCAGCGCCACCTGGTCATTGCGGCTGCGGCCTGTATGCAGCTTTTTCCCCGGCTCCCCGATGCGCTCTGTCAAAGTCGCCTCCACAAAGCTGTGGATGTCCTCAAATTTTTCACTGATCACAAGCTTTCCAGCGCGGACATCCTCCCGGATGCTCTCCAGGCCCTCCACGATGGCTGTCTTCTCCTCCTGGGTGAGCACGCCCTGCCGAGCCAGCATGGTCGCGTGGGCGATGCTCCCGCGGATATCCTGTTCGTATAATCTCTGATCAAAGGAAATAGAGGCGTTGAACCGATAGACCAGCTGGTCTGTCTCTTTCGTAAAACGCCCGCCCCACAACTGAGCCATATTCCTATCCCTCCTCTTCTAAAATTTGCTGTCTGCGCAGGCAGACATCTTTATCTATAAAAAAGCTGATCGTTTTATGCCTATGGGAGGACTTTCATAGCAGATCTGGTCTTCTCTCCTTCGTCCGCAGCAGGGACTGCTCCCGCCTCCATTTCTCCACGTTGGCGTGATGGCCGGATAAGAGTATCTCCGGCACCTCCCGGCCGCGCCACTGTCTCGGACGGCTGTACTGGGGATACTCGAGCAGTCCATCCTGAAAAGAATCGAACATCGCGGACTCCCGGTTGCTCAAGACCCCGGGGACCATCCGGGAGATGGCATCCACCATCACCATGGCCGGGAGCTCCCCGCCTGTGAGGACATAATCCCCGATGGATACGTTGTCCGTGACGATCTCCTCCAGTACCCGCTCGTCAATCCCCTCGTAATGGCCGCATAGGAAGATCAGGTCTTCCTCCTTTGCAAATTCCTGGGCCATCTGCTGGGTAAAGACTTTGCCCTGGGGCGTCATATGCAGCACCCGGGGCGGTTTTTCCAGACGGTCTGAGACCGCACGGTAGGCACGGTAGATGGGTTCCGCCTGCATCACCATGCCGGCCCCGCCCCCGTAAGGGTAATCATCCACCTTTCCATACTCATTATCTGCGTAGTCACGGATGTTCACCGCTTCCAGACTGATCACACCCCGGTCCACGGCCCGGCCGATGATACTCTCGTGCAGTCCCTGGCTGACCATCTCCGGAAATAAGGTCAATATATGATATCTCATCTCTTTTTATTTTCCTTCTAAGACAACAGCCCATCCATCAGGTGGACCGTCATCACTCCCGTCTCAACATCCACATCCGATATACACTCCCCGATGGCCGGGAGCAGCACCTCTTTTCCCTGTGTCGTTTTCACCACATACACATCATTGGCCCCGGTCTCCATCACATCTTTTAGGACGCCAAAAGAACTCCCATCCTCCAGGACCACGTCCATACCGATCAGATCGCCGATGTAATACTCGTCTTCCCCCAAAGGCTGAGCTTCCTCCCGGGGGATCCACAGAGTCTTGCCCCTGTAGCTCTCAGCCTCGTCCATACTGCTGATCCCCTCCAGCTTCAGCACAGCAAATTTATTGACGGATTTTACTCCCAAGATCTTGCATTCCCGATAATCCTCCCGGCCTGTATCCAGGTACACATGGGAGAGGTCCTGGAAACGCTGGGGGGAATCTGTGGTGGGGAACACTTTGAGCTCTCCCCGGACTCCGTGGGCTTTCACAACCACTCCCACTTGCAGCATTGTTTCCATCGCTGAAACACCTCATCTTCTTCCAACTCTGAACCAAAGTAAGGCTGTCCCAAAAATCTCTTTTGAGACAGCCTCAGCTTTCATTAGCTTTCAAAATATCTACAATAACCCTCTTGTCCGCCTTTGATGAAGCGGCTTTGACCACTGTGCGTATAGCTTTTGCGATACGCCCCTGTTTGCCAATGACTTTCCCCATATCGGAGGCACCGACCTGTAATTCCACATAGACGGCATCCTCCCGTTCAGTTTCAGTCACCACCACCTCATCCGGATATTCCACAAGAGATCTTGCGATTACTTCCACCAAATCTTTCATGACATTCCTCCCTAGAGCGTGTTTGAAAAATCATTCATGCCCTCTGCGCACAGCTGACATAAAGCATTTTTCAAGCACGCTCTAGCGTAGTGCTATATGATCTTATTTTTCAATCCCGGCCAGTTTGAGGATCTTCTCCACTGTATCTGTAGGTTTCGCTCCGTTTGCCAGCCATTTTTTCGCTTTCTCTTCGTCTACTTTATAAGCGCTGGGGTCGCAGTTCGGGTCGTATGTCCCAATCTCCTCGATACATTTTCCATCCCTGGGAGATCTGGAATCTGCAACCACGATCCTATAAAAAGGTGCTTTTTTACGCCCCATCCTCCGCAATCTGATCTTTACTGCCATTTTTCTCTTACCTCCATTTATCTTGAAATCTGTTTGATCTATTAAAAAGGCAGTCGGAAACCGCCTCTTTTCCCGCCTTTTGCGCCGCCCATCAATCCGGGCATCTTCTTGATCATCTTCCGCGCCTGCTCAAACTGCTTGACCAGACGGTTGACCTCCGCGATATCCAGGCCGCATCCCCGCGCGATCCTGTTCTTTCTGGACACATTCAAAAGCGATGGGTTCGCTCTCTCCTGGGGCGTCATCGAGAGTATGATGGCCTCTTTGCGCGCCATGTCCTTCTCATCGATCATGCTCTCCAGTTCTCTCATCTTACCGCCCATGCCGGGGAGCATACTCAAGACGCTCTGCAGCCCGCCCATGTTCTTCATCTGCTCCATGCTCTCCAGATAGTCGTCAAAGCCAAATTCCGCTTTCTTGAACTTCTTCTCCATCTCCCGGGCTTTTTCCTCATCGACCTGGGCTTCCACCCGCTCGATCAGGCTCATCACATCGCCCATGCCGAGGATCCTGGAAGCCATCCGCTCGGGATAAAACTGTTCCAGGTCTGAGAGCTTCTCGCCCATCCCCACATAATAGATGGGTTTGCCGATCACCGCACGTATGGATAACGCAGAACCGCCCCGGGCATCCCCGTCCAGCTTCGTTAAGATCACCCCGTCAATGCCCACCTTTTCCTGAAAGGTCTCGGCCACATTCACCGCGTCCTGACCGGTCATGGCGTCCACCACAAGGACCGTGGCGCTCACGTCCACCTGGTCTTTGATATCCGCCAGCTCCTGCATCATGCTTTCATCCACATGGAGCCGCCCGGCTGTATCCAGGATCACCACGTTCTGGCCGTGGGCTTTCGCGTGTTCCATCGCGCCTTTCGCGATATCCACCGGACTCTTCTTATCGCCCATGGAAAAGACTTCCACACCCTGTTTCTCGCCGTTGACCTGTAACTGGGTGATGGCCGCAGGCCGATACACATCACAGGCCACCAGTAAAGGGGTCTTGCCTTTTGACTTTAACTTTCCTGCCAGTTTGGCGGCTGTCGTGGTCTTACCTGCACCCTGCAGGCCCACCATCATGAGCACCGTTGTACCGCCCTGGGATATGGGCAATTCCACAGTCTCACTCCCCATCAGCTCCACCAACTGTTCATTGACGATCTTGATGACCATCTGTCCCGGATTCAGGCCGTTCATCACATCCTGGCCGATCGCGCGTTCCTGGACAGCCTTTACAAACTGCCGTACCACCTTGAAGTTGACGTCCGCCTCCAATAGAGCCAGCTTCACTTCCTTGAGGGCAGCTTTCACATCGGCCTCTGTCAGCCTTCCTTTGCTCTTTAAGCTCTTAAATACATTTTGCAGCTTCTCGCTCAGATTCTCAAAAGCCATGCACGCTCTCCCTATTTTAATACAGCATTTTCCTTATAACATACATGATCACCATGACCACTTTGCCTATCATACCCTATAACCTGGATCATGTCAAGTTTTTTTGATAAAAAGCGTACCGTTTCACGCGCAGTGCTCTTCTAAGATCTGTTCCAGTGCGGCGCCGCTGCTGCTGTGACAGCGCACCACCTCCACTTCCTTCTTTTTGGCCTCCTCCAGTGCGCATTTCACCATTTTGTGTGACACGGTGTTCGTAAATAAGACGCACAGGTCCGGTGAGCCGATCTGCTTTTTTAGATCCCCTGGCATCTGGGTAAATACTTTCGCTTTACATTTATGTTTCTTACAGATATTTTTATAATTACAGACCATACGGTCATGTCCTCCGATGATCACAACGCTCATATATATCCCTTCTTTCTTTGATCTGATTAGTTAGTTGTTTCTAACTTCTGCCTATATCATACCGATCTACTGGGATTTTTGCAAGACTTTTTTTGATATATTTTAAAAAAAATCCCAGTAAAATAATTTACAAACAGATGGATCTGTGCTATCCTAATCCAATAATCGTTAAACACAAAGACGGAGAGAGTACACTGGAGGGCGATACCACAGAGAGATCCCACAAGAAGGTCGGCCGCATGACCTTTTTGCGCTGAGAGGGGATGTATGGACACCAGCTGGAACATGGCTCCTGAGCGGCGCACCGAACCGGGCGGAGATGAGTATTTCGTTTTCTATGCCGGCAAGGCTGCGACAGGGTCCGCCTGTTATAGCGGAAGGGTATCGTATCATATTTTATACACGTGTACCTGATAAGGTCTGTATCGCGAGATGCAGGTGAACGGAAGTGGTAACGCGGGTTTTTCTCGCCTTCCCCTATCATCTATATAGGTAGGGGAAGGCGTTTTTGTGTTTATGATATTTTTATGAAAAAGACAGGAGGCAACTTATGGAGAAGAAAAAGTTTTATATGACGACAGCCATCACCTATACGTCCGGCAAGCCCCACATCGGCAATACCTATGAGGCGATCCTGGCCGACAGCATCGCCCGTTTCAAAAGGCTGCAGGGCTACGATGTATTTTTCCAGACCGGGACGGATGAGCACGGGCAGAAAGTGGAATTGAAGGCCGCGGACGCCGGTGTGACGCCCCAGGGATTTGTGGACCGGGTGGCCGGGGAGATCAAGGATATCTGGGACCTGATGCACACGTCCTACGATAAATTCATCCGCACCACCGACGACTACCACGAAAAACAGGTACAGAAGATCTTCAGGAAGCTGTATGACCAGGGTGATATCTACAAAGGTCATTACGAGGGACTGTACTGCACCCCCTGCGAATCATTTTTCACAGAATCTCAGCTCAAGGACGGGAAATGCCCCGACTGCGGGCGGGATGTGGCCCCCGCCAAGGAGGAGGCTTACTTCTTTAAGATGAGCAAATACGCGGACCGGCTGATCGAGCACATCAACAGCCACCCGGAATTTATCCAGCCGGTGTCCCGGAAGAACGAGATCATGAACAATTTCCTCCTGCCCGGCCTGCAGGACCTGTGCGTTTCCCGGACTTCCTTTAAATGGGGTATCCCGGTGGATTTTGACCCAAAACATGTGGTCTACGTCTGGCTGGACGCACTGACGAATTACATCACAGGCATCGGATATGACTGCGACAGTGACGAGCAGTCCGGACAATTTAAGAAAAACTGGCCAGCAGATCTGCATCTGATCGGCAAGGACATCATCCGTTTCCATACGATCTACTGGCCCATCTTCCTCATGGCCTTGGATCTCCCCCTGCCAAAACAGATCTTCGGACATCCCTGGCTCTTACAGGGCGAGGGGAAGATGAGCAAATCCAAAGGGAATGTTCTCTACGCGGACGAGCTGGCGGATTTCTTCGGGGTGGACGCTGTGCGCTATTTTGTATTGCATGAAATGCCCTTTGAAAACGACGGCGTGATCACCTGGGAGCTGATGGTGGAACGGATGAATTCCGAGCTTGCCAACACACTGGGCAACCTGGTCAACCGGACCGTCTCCATGTCCAACAAATTCTTTGGCGGCGTGGTCACCGACACCCATGTCTGTGAAGAGATCGACGAAGATCTAAAAGCTGTGGTCACAAGCACTGCGGGCAAGGTGACCGCCAAGATGGAAAACCTGCGCGTGGCCGACGCCATGACCGAGATCTTCACCCTGTTCAAACGCTGCAACAAATACGTGGACGAGACCATGCCCTGGGCCCTGGCAAAAGAGGAAGATAAAAAAGACCGGCTGGCCACTGTCCTCTACAACCTGGTTGAGGGGATCTACATCGGCACCACATTGTTGGAGCCCTTCATGCCGGAGACCGCACAGCGCATCTTAAAGCAGCTCCAGGTGGATGCGAGAGGGATGGATACCCTGGAAACTTTTGGCCTCTACCCTTCCGGAAAATCCGTGACAGAGAAACCGGAGATCTTGTTCGCCCGCCTGGATATCAAGGAGGTGCTGAAAAAAGTGGAAGAACTCCATCCGCCGAAAGCGGAGGAGGCACAGCCGGATGTTCCCATTGTGGACGCTGCGCCGAAGCCGGAGATCACTTTAGATGATTTTGATAAACTGCAGTTCCAGGTGGGAGAGATCATCGCCTGCGAAGCGGTGAAAAAATCCCGGAAACTCTTATGTTCCCAGGTGCGGATCGGCAGCCAGACCCGGCAGATCGTGTCCGGGATCAAGGCGGATTATACACCGGAAGAGATGGTGGGCAAGAAAGTGATGGTGCTGACGAATCTGAAGCCTGCGAAACTGGCGGGTGTTTTGTCTGAAGGCATGATCTTGTGCGCGGAGGATGCGGACGGCCATCTGGCGCTCATGACCCCCCAGAGGGATATGCCGTCCGGGGCGGAGATCTGCTGATCTCTCCTTGCTCTTCACCTTTGTGCGGAGGTTGTGCGGCGGTATGATGATGCTCATGACCCTCGTCAGCGTGCTGGGGTTCGGTCTTGCGGGGTGGATCGACTGAAAAAGTCAGATCCATCCCGAAAGGCGGCCGATCTGCTCTTTCAGCCACCAGATCCCAATCCCAATATAAGGCGTTTTGGGATCTGTTTCGCTTTCCCAGATATGTAATTGCTCTATACAATCCTGCAGAAGATCACCGTCTTGGCTGGATAGCTGCGCCTGGATCTCATCAAGCACAGCTTTACGATTTTGGGAAAGGGTTACCGCCTCTGTATCCTGATTCAGATTCAATTTTACGTCAATGTCATTGTCTATGTCATGATCCGCTGATCTTATCTTTCCATCCGTCGTATAATATATGGTCTCCAACGTTGATGCATCCAGAGGGTTCACTTTCAGTGTTCTATTCTTGCGCTTTTTGTCGCAAGTGAAATATCGTCTTTTACGTTTTCCTGGCGCTTTGGGCGCTTTCTCATTTCCAGAACAGACGGCCAGCACATTTCTATGATCCAGCCCTTTATTTTAACCCGTATCATTTTCTGAACTTATCGCCTGCCAGTGCTCGATATAGATGTCACTAAAGTTTTTATCTTCTTCTGAAATACGCTCATCCGGGATCCTGCGCATGCAATAAGCGCAGAGATGTCCCTGCTCACACATGAGCGCGTGCCTGACTTGTTTTTTCAGCGGATTTTTTAAATGATCATACCCTTCTTTATCTGATAGTCCTTTTTCTTCAGCCTCTTTTTTCAATGCCTCCAGTTCAGCAGGGGCTGGAGATTTTTTGATAAAGATCATCTTTCCCTCCTGACTTTTAATAACTTCAGTTTCACATTACAGCTGGCGATCTCGGGATCATCCTCACCTATCTTATCTTTTATCTGTTCCAGTTTCTGCTCCGCATCTACAGCATTATCCTCATCAATAAAGCGATAAAATTCTTGAAAGAGCCTCTTGATCTCCATGGGATGTTCTGACGAATGCATGATACCGCTGATGATCGTATTGATATCCTTGCCATGCACCTCTCCCGAAGGTTCGAAGACATCCCCCTCATCAAGCATGACGATATTTTCGCTTTTCACTGTGCTGAGCACAGCTGGGGCATGTGTACTGACGATAAATTGTACTTTGGGGAAGATGTCTGTCAGATCCCCAAGGATCCTCTGCTGCCAGGTAGGATGCAGGTGCAGATCCACCTCATCGATCAACACAATGCCATCCGTTTCTCTGCATACATTTTCTAAAAGCTGCGGATCCAACACCGCCATACGGTATGCGATGTCCGCCACCAGACTGATGGTGCTTTTGTATCCATCGCTCAGCTGATCGATCGGAATACGCATCAGCTCACCGGCCCCGTCCCGGTAGGCAACTTCTAATTCTTTTGTGCCGATGTTGTACTGCATTTTCACATCTTCACTACCAGTGATCTTCTTGTAACAGGCCTCCATCGCAGAATAAACCGCTTCCAGCTCAGGAATCCCGCCCAATCCCAACTCCTGATCCTGGTATTTTTGCACTGTCATTTTAGAAAACCAATTCATCATCAGCTTGATATTGGCTGTCCCATCCACACAGTCAACGTAACCGTTCACTCGATTATTCGTTTCAAAAACATCACTCTGTTTTTCACGGTGATAGTCCCACAAACGGCCGGTCCCATAGTAAGCAACAACCGGTAAGACCAGCTCTGTATCCCCATTTCGCAGATGTTCCTGAAAATGGATCCCAAGGCTGATCATTTCTTTTGCGTTGCCTACGGTCATACTTCCCTTTGGTTTGTTGAGGCTTCTTTCCCATTTTATGACCTCGGATCTTATCATAGCTGACGCTTTCACTGTGACCGGGTACTGCGCCTGGACATCTTTCGTACTGCCAACAGAAAAAGCCTTCAAGTGAGCCTGGCTCTTATGGATGCTCCGGCCAGATAGTCCATCCATTTTTACAAATAGTGTGCTGAGAGCGATCGCTGCCGCTTCCATAATGGATGTTTTGCCGGAACCATTTGCGCCTACGACAACTGTTAAATTCGGGTGAAATCCTACCTCAATATCCTCAAAACACTTGAAATTCTGAAGCGTCAATCTCTGAATATACATTTCATCACCTCTTTTACTTTATTTTGACCAATACATTCCGAAACAATGCATGATTTTTCTTTACACCATCATCTGTTGGGTATTGAAAGAGGTTCCCTTGTAATAGCGGCATTGTACGTGCTTGCCTCGTAGATACTTTTGCCATTTATTATAGCGTACCACGGCATCCATGTCAGCAAAAATCTGCAAAAAACAAACACCCTCTAAAAAATCAAGAGTCTGCCAGACGCACCAGAAAAAGTCTGCCAGACCATACAGGCCTGGCAGACTCAGACTGTAGACAAAGCACTGTATTTATGACCGTCTTTCTGATATAATGAAAAATATCAGGAAGGCGGTGTTTTTTATGATGACAAAAAAGATAGATAAGAAGAGGGACCAGATGATGGTCTTCTGTATGGATGATATGGTCCCCCAGGACCACTTACTCCGGCTGATCGACAGGGCCATCGACTGGAGCTTTATCTATGACCTTGTGGAAGGGACATACTGCCATGACAATGGACGGCCGAGTATGGATCCAGTCATGCTGATCAAGATCCCGTTCATACAGTACCTCTATGGGATCCGGAGCATGCGCCAGACCATCCGCGAGATCGAGGTCAATGTTGCTTACCGCTGGTCCCTTGGTCTGGACATGATGGACCCAGTCCCGCATTTTTCTACCTTTGGAAAGAACTACACCCGCCGTTTCAAGGATACGGACCTCTTCGGACAGATCTTTTCCCATATCCTGGGGCAGTGTATGGATGCTGGATTGGTAGATACCAGCCAGATCTTTGTGGACGCTACCCATGTAAAAGCATGTGCAAACGGTAAGAAGATGAAGGAGCAGGCCGTGCATGATGAGGCCTTATGGTATGAGGACGGGCTGCAGAAGGAGATCGCACTGGACCGGGAACGCCATGGTAAAAGGCCGTTGAGAGATAAAGACCGCGATGACCCACCATCCGGCGGGGATGCCGGTGGTGACGGGGGCAGGACCCGCAGATGCAGCACGACTGACCCGGAGAGCGGCTGGTCCAGGAAAGGGGAACATAAACACGTCTTCGCCTATGCCGTGCAGACTGCCTGTGACAGGAACGGATGGATCCTCGGGTATACCGTCCATCCCGGGAATGAGCATGACAGCCGTACATTCAAGCCTTTATATGAGAAGATAAAGGGATATACCCCAGAGATGGTCATCATGGACGCGGGGTACCGCACACCCGCGATCGCGCATGAGCTGCTCACGGATGGCATCCTGCCGCTGCTCCCTTACAAGCGACCGATGACAAAAGATGGGTTTTTTAAGAAGTATGAGTATGTATATGACGAGTACTACGACTGTTACATCTGCCCGGAGGATCATATCCTGACATACCGGACAACAGACAGGGCGGGGTATAGGGAGTATAAGAGTTGTGGGACCCACTGTGCCCACTGCCCGAGCCTTGGGAGATGCACCCACAGCAAGAGCCATGTCAAGACAGTCACCAGACATGTATGGGAAGAGTATATGGAGATGGTGGAGGACATCCGCCATACCCGCGGGGATAGGGAGATCTATGCCCGGAGGAAGGAGACCATCGAGAGGATCTTCGGGACTGCGAAAGAGCAGCATGGATCCCGTTATACACAATACATAGGAAGGGCACGGATGGAGATGAGAGCCGGGCTCACTTTTGCGTGCATGAACTTAAAGAAGCTGGCGAGGATCCTCGCCAGGAAGGAAAACGGAGGGCTGCCGTTCCAGGATCCTCCACATACTTTTAAGAAGATATGCCTCAAGATAAAAGAGAGGTGTTGGAGTCTGACTCCGGCACCTCTCTTTGTCTACAGTCTGAGTCTGCTATACAGGATAGGATCCTTCCCGATCCCTATTTTACTCTTTTAAGGGTCTTCCATTTTCCATATTTTCCATAGTAGGTCACATTGCCTACCTTTTTATAAGCGCGCATCCTCACTTTGAAGGTCTTGCCGGATCTCAGGTTCTTGAATGTCTTTGTCACAGATCTTTTGCCTTTGACGATAACTTTCCTGGTCTTCCCGTTCTGCTTATATTGGATCTGGTATCCGTCGTTGTCTTTTGCCCCATTTCTGCCTTTGACGGTCACTTGCCCTTTTTTGTTGGATCTTAAGGCTCTTACCTTGGCTGTCTTGGGGATCACATAAAAGGTTGTTTTTTTGCTCGCTGCTCTATATTCCTTGGACTCTGCAGCTTTTGCTGTGATGACTACTTTTCCAACTCCGACAAACCTGATCACACCGGTCGTCTTTCCAACTTTTGCTATTTTTGTGTTAGAAGATTTAAAAGTAATGTTTGTCTTAGCTCCCGTGATCACCTGTGTCAGCCTAGATCCGGCTGTTGCTTTCAACCGTTTCCCTTTTGAGTCATATCTGCTTTTGAGTACCTGAGATGCTTTTGGCTGTGGTACAGGTGTTATGGTTTCCGGCGGCGCCGGTGTGTTGGATGGTACAGGCGTTACCGATGGTGTACCGGTGGGTGTATCTGTAGGCCTTGCCGACGGCGTATCCGTAGGCGTTACCGATGGCGTATCCGTAGGTGATACCGATGGCACACCGGAGTTATTGCCATTTCCACTATTTCCCGTATCCTTTGCTTTTGTGGTCAATATGACGTCTTTATGATTTCCGGATCTTTCATCAACTGCTTGGATTGTCACTTGCTCACCGTCTGCTGTTACCTGCACAGGTGTTACGGTAAGGCTGTTTTTCTCTTCATTAATGCTGAAACGATAAGCCTGGGTATCTGGATATATCCAGGTTATCTTGCGGCCCTTATCGCTTTTGCCATCCACATAGACAGATGCTGTAAAGGTTTTCGCGGGATCGCCATAGGTGAACTGCATTTGCTCAGAAGGATGATCGATCTTTACATCTATAGTGACCGCTTCAGCCCCAGTTATGTTCTCTACAGCTTTTATGACAGGAGAATCTTTCTTATCGCTGCTGCATACAAGGTCGATCTCTTCATATTTATCAAAAGCCTCTTCATGTACTGTTTCAATGGTGTCTGGAAGGACAATGGTCTGCAGATTGGTACAGCCCTTAAACGCACTGGCATCGATCTTTGACACGCCCTCTTCCAAACGGACGCGAGTCAAACTGGTACATCCCTGGAAAGCTCCTTCTGGAACTGTATCTACAGAAGCCGGAATGGTAACTTCCTGAAGTCCAATACAACCTTCAAATGCATTTTCTCCGATCTTTTCCAGTGTCTCTGGCAACTTAACCTGCTTGATCGTAGGATCCCCGGAAAATGCCTTGTCTGCAATCGCAGTCACACTACAATCAGAGAATTCTATTCCCAGATCTTTTAAATCGTCATTATCGTTCCAGTCAATCTTCTCCGGAATCTCAAGGATGGATCCATCTTCTGATGCACGGGCGTTTCTTTCTGCAAGCGCACTATAAGATGCCCTCCTTAATCTGGCTGTAGCGTCCCCTATCTGTACTTTTATCTTATCGGATTCGTCGATGGATAAGATCTTGCAGTTTACAGATTTATAGTTCAATATATAGGAAAAAATTCCTTTTCCCCATCTGGCGTAAAGGGAATACTGCGGGTTTTCTAGTATACTCTGTGAAGTGAAACGGGTTCCCCTTCCATTGATATCCTGGTCTCTATCCTGATACCATCCGAAGAAGAACTGATCGTACCTATCATTATCATCCGGGTAACTCTTTAAGGACGGGAGTGTCTTTTCACCATTTTCATTGTCTGCAAGCTTGGCGTTCCGTTTTCCTATTAAGACATCAAGAGCACTCTCGCTCCTGTCATGAAGTGTCAGTTTGGATTCATCGGAGCCTGCGGATATATCGTCCTGTTTTGTAGTTACGGTTATGTTTTCAGTTATATTTTCAATGACATAGGTTCCGTCTCCACTGGGATTTAACACAGTGTCCCCGGCTTTTACGATCAGCTTGCTGTTGCTGCTGTTTCCTGCGTCTTTAGTATAACAGAAGGTGTAAGTTCCCCCATGCTCGGCTCTTCCCGGCAATGCATTCCGGCTTTCATCCAGCGTGTATCCTTCTGCCTGCGGAATTGTGACCTGGAACAGGGTATATGATGGGAATGTATAATAAATTGTCAGGCTCCCATCGCTCCCGACAGATTTTGCTGTGATCTCTTTGCCATTCACTCTGACTACTGTAGCAGAAGTGAATTGATAAGCATTTTTAGCCCGCAGCACGGCCGTAAACTGATGCTTTTTCCCATAGTCAGCAATCCCGTCATCACCTTCATCGTTCATCCATGTGCAGCTGGATACATAGTAATGATCGGATTCTTTGTCTGTAAGATCTGGCAGGGCATTTCCGGCTGATGGTCCTTCTACGGGAAGATAGATCTCATGAATATCCTCTTTTGGCGTGTCTGCCTGTCTGCTGATGGAGCAGATAATACTCTGTTCGGCTCCGCTTTCATTGATCAGGACGATATAATACATCCTGCCTTTGACCATTTCATAATCCAGATCATTCTCCCGTGATCCGGTCAGCTCATTGTTTGTAGCATTATAGATCCTGATGTTATTTTGATACCCACTTTCCTTATCATTCCAACTGAACCGATAGGTTCCGGACTCGGAAGGCGTAAATGAGAAGATCTGATAGGACGGCCCTTCATTTAGGATGATCTGCTTTTGTTCTGCTTCTGTCAGTCCCATGGAATCCTCAGCCGTAAATATCCGTTCTACATCAGACAAAAGTTCCAGGGAATATCCCATATAGCTGATGGACACGATCCTTGCATGCTCTTCCCCATATCCGATGGTAGAAGTCAGTTTTCCATTATATCCTTCTGTATCTGTGACTGTGATCATGTCTGTATGTTCAGATACTTCTGCTGTCTGTGTTTTTCCGTTCTTATAGGTAATCTGGACTTTCATGCCGTACAGATCGACAGACTGTTCAAAAGGATAGTATTTTGTCTTTTCCGGTTTTTGGAGAATCTGCACAGATCCTACCGGATTCTCTATGATCGTAATGGGGACCTCAATGCTGCTCCCCATATAGGAGACTACGACCGCATTATCTGTACCCGGCTGGATGTCTCCATAGATTTTCAGGTCTGCACTGATCAAATACCCATTATGTCTATGATAACGCTCGTCCCCGGTTTCCCATGTGACGGTTTCCTCGCTCCTCCCATCGTTGTACTGGATCTTTACGGAGGCTGGTCCCGTTGGCCAGATCCCTTCGTTTACCTGATACTGGTAAGGTTTCCAGTCTTTCCATGGACTGCTCACGATACTTATGGATGCTACAGGACTTGGCACATTGAACTTGACTGGGAGTTCTGATGTTTTCTCACCATATGTATAGATGAGCGCATTCTCTTTGTCCTGATCCACATAGCTATCGCCGTATTCATTTTCAGTGGTGTTTTTCCATCTGACGGACAGCGTTTTTCCGTCAATCTCTGTTTCACTGCCATACGCATCGATCTTTTCTGTGCGCTCCCAGCCATTGGAATAGATGATCTTGTATTCTGTCCCTTCGAGGCTTAAGGAGTCAGCCAATATCGGAGACGTTTCAAAATCGTACCAGGTATCTTGCGGCGCTTTGGTCACTTGCAGATCTGTCACTTCCAGTTCGGAAAGTGAAGATACCGTGGAACTCAGATAACAAGTAAAGTCTCCCGCATTTCCAAAACCACAATGTGATACAATAAAATAGTAATCTGTATCTGCTTTCAGTTCACTGGAGAGCAAGAAATTTACATTTTCGCCTCCGTCATCATTTGAGTCGATCCGATCATTCCCTTCATAAAGCTCAACGTAGTTGTCCACTGTGCCGCTGCTGAAGAAATGATAGGTCTTAGTTGCTGATGGACGGAAAGAATATACACGGTACGGCTGTTCCTTTGTCAGAGCCGTGGGATAATTTTTCTCATCAGCCATTTTTACAGAGTTTTCTGCACTCCAATCTGGCTGCGGAAGCATAATGGTGCATCTTTCATTTCTGTATTCGATATTCAGCTCCCGATTTCCATCATAAAAAGATACGTATGCGGTAATAATCCCGCCGCAGTCATTTTCCACTTCAAGTTTATCGGTATGCTCAGTGAAAGTGATCTTCTCCACAGCGTCATCCGTATAAACAATGGAAAGTTCCATGCCATAGAGATCGATCTGGCTGTCGCGGTCACTGATATACTTCATTTTGTCTGGATTTTTCAAAACTTCTATCGATTTTACGGGATCCGCCTTTACTGTTATGGCGTCGGTATTTGCCATAACACCAAGCGCTGATATGACCAGAGCATTTTTACCCAAAACTGGTTTTCCGTTATCTGTCTCTTTCCACTGGTATATTAATGGAAACTGTTTTTCATTGTATGTAAACTGTGGTGTGGAATACTGTTCACATTTTCCAGTGAAGGTTTCTCCGTTTGTATAAGCAATCTGATATTCCATCCCCTGAAGATCGATGTTTTCATATTGGTAATGTATTTTCTTATCCGGCATCTTCGTGATCTGGAATGTTTTTATAGGATTTTCAAGAAGCCCCACCTCAAAAGAGGCTTCTGCTCCCATATAAGAAAGTGTCGCCGTATAGTCTCCGGGCCTGTTCCAATCTATATCTGAAGAACGGATCAGGTGATCGTTAACTTCCCACCACTCTCCATATTCGGAAGTTCCATCCGATGACCCATAACCATATTTATATTTGCTTATATTCCCTTCCAGATCTTCAACCTGTATTTCCAGACCCTCAAGATCCAGATCCGTCTCATAGCCAGAGTAATAAATCCGGTCCGTTGGTCCTTGAAGGATCGTAAGGCTCTTCGCAAGCTGGTCTTTTACTTCAATATCGTAGCTTGCTCTATATCCCATGAAAAAAATCTTGACTGGATGTGAGCCGGATTCCAGATATCCGATGGAATCATGCCCTCCCAGTGTATAGTGGAAAAGATTCCAGGAAGACATGATATTATATTGTTCTTCTGTCAGAGTCCCTGGATCTTGCTGGTAATCCATATAATCATTATAATCAAAAGTATCGTATTCTGTATCGTTTTTATAGGCGTGGATGACCAGTCCCCGCAGATCCAGATATTCTGACTGGCTGTTATGGAGATATTGTGTTTTATCCGGCTGTTGCTCGATCTCAATACTTTGATATGGATTCTCTTTCAGGGTCACTGTATAAGAAGCTGTCATGCCACAGTAAGATGCTTCTACAGTCTGCTCTCCTACAGTACCGCCTCCGGAAATGAAAGCATCAATATCATGGTATTTGCCAGAAAAGTCGTCCAGTTTCAGCCCATATTCCCCATATAAGTTTGCGTAAGGAAGGTTCGACCAATAGTCATAAGAGTCTGTCGTTCCGTCCTTCCTATATAACGTAATGTGCATGCCATCGCTGATGTAGTCCCCGGATAAATAATCGCCATCTTCGTAATTTTTGCTGCACCCTGTATAATAGATGGTCCTTTTGGGCGTGATCTCCATACTCTCATATAGATTATCCTTTTTTGTAAAATTTATCTGAAAATCATAGCCGTCTCCTGGTGTCCCCCATTTACTAATACGCAGTACCGCAGTATGCTCTCCACTTCCAAGCTCCTGGAACTTCTGTGTCTGATCCCAATCTGTATCATCTATACTGACTAAAGATACCTCGGAATTCATTCCCTCAGAACTTTCATGTGCGGGACTCCACTCCAATGCTTCGACCCAACAATAATTACCATTGCGTGCATCGCTTAATACAGAAGTCCCATCTTCAAACAGGATCCTCACCTGCATGCCTGTATAATCCAGAAAATCAAAACTTGCGTTCTGAGGATCCGCCTCGACTTCAATACCAGTGATATTCACCGGCCTTATATTCAGCGTAAAATCATAAGTGGTCGTGGCATTGTAAGAGGCTGCCTGACAGGAAAAGATATACTGCTCCTCGCTGTTCAGCCACATGACGCGTTCTGTCTTCTCCGAAGGATCAGAAGACCAGCCTCCGTTCCAATATTCCTCTGTGCCCGAATCTGTATTCTTATAGAAAGTGCCTTCTGTATATAGATTGAATTTACGACCATTCTTGCTGCTGCATGACAGATGGTAATATCCGCTTGTTGATGGCTTGAATCGATATGATATTTTTGCCCCGTCTGTCTGATTTTGGTCTTCCCCTTCTTTTAATGGGACATATGTCTGTATCACTTCTCTTGCATTGATTTCTTCTGCACCTTGTTCTTCTGTAAGTTCTGCCCCTATATTTCCAGATATTCCTTCAGGAAGTGGATCCTCTGGATCTCCAAGAGGAATATCATCTGAGACTGTCCCATTTCCGGTATCCTGCGCTGTGTCGTTCTTTATTTCTGGTCCGTAACCGATATCTGATGCAAATATGGCAGATGGCGCCACTGTGACAGACATTGATATGGCAAGTAAGATTGCGAGAATTTTTTTGTAAATGCTCCCTTTCATAAATTTCTCCTTTTCTTTTATGATCCTTCATGCTGCATCCTATTTCCGGAGCCCAGCATGCCCTGATCACATAAGGGAATCTGTCTGTAGATACTGAGTAAAATCTGATGTGATCACCTACATTTTTAATGGACATATTGAAATATGGATCTTTCCGCCTTTATATACATCAGATATAGCTCCTAACTGATACGTTCCACCACCTCCATTCCACTAGCCTTTTTCCAACATTCCGAAAATAATATGCTCATAAAGCAGTGCACATTGACCGATCATCTGCACGAAACAAAGACTGATCGGATCATGCATGGTTTATCATGCATGGTTTTTCACCTCCCCTATAGCCGACATCCCATATCCGATGAGTGATGCCGCCGTAAAAAACCTTCTTTATTTTTTTAAATATAGAAGATTTTACCAAATAGACTACATTTATCATTTTACCTTCTACCTCCAACGTTTGTCAACTAAAAAGTGATAGATATTGCCTTTGAACATGCTTTGGATCTCTAATGTAAAAATGGCATATTTAGACAAACTCACAACCGGCAATTTAAGATCACATCTCGGAACAACAGAAAAATCTGCCAGACCATATAGGCCTGGCAGACTCTCTGTACTGTAGTATGCAGGATAAGATCCTTCCCGATCCCTACTTTACTCTTTTAAGGGTCTTCCATTTTCCATATTTTCCATAGTAGGTCACATTGCCTACCTTTTTATAAGCGCGCATCCTCACTTTGAAGGTCTTGCCGGATCTCAGGTTCTTGAATGTCTTTGTCACAGATCTTTTGCCTTTGACGATAACTTTCCTGGTCTTCCCGTTCTGCTTATATTGGATCTGGTATCCGTCGTTGTCTTTTGCCCCATTTCTGCCTTTGACGGTCACTTGCCCTTTTTTGTTGGATCTTAAGGCTCTTACCTTGGCTGTCTTGGGGATCACATAAAAGGTTGTTTTTTTGCTCGCTGCTCTATACTCCTTGGACTCTGCAGCTTTTGCTGTGATGACTACTTTTCCAACTCCGACAAACCTGATCACGCCGGTCGTCTTTCCAACCTTTGCTATTTTTGTGTTGGAAGATCCAAAAGTAATGTTTGTCTCAGCTCCCGTGATCACCTGTGTCAGCCTGGATCCGGCCTTCACTTTCAGCCTTCTCCCTTTTGAGTCGTATCTGCTCTTGAGTACCTGGGATGCTTTGGGCTGCGGTGCAGGAGTTATGGTCCCTGTCGGTATGGGGGTCGTAGATGGCGTCGGCGTTACCGTGGGCGTTACCGTAGGTGTTGCTGACGGTGTACCCGTGGGCGTTACCGATGGTGTTGCCGTGGGCGTTACCGACGGCGTTACCGTGGGTGTACCCGTGGGCGTTCCTGACGGCGTTACCGTGGGCGTTACCGTTGGAGTGTTTGGGTCATCGTTTGCTATTGTGGTCAATGTAACGGCTTTATATTTTCCAGATCCTTCATCAACCGCCTGGATCGTCACTGCCACGCCGTCTGCCGTCACCTGCAGAGGTGTCACGGTGAGGCTGTTTTCTTCCTCATTTACCTCGAACTGGTAGTGATCCTGGGTATCCGGATATTTCCAGGTTATCTTACGGTCCGGATCGATCACACCATTCACAGAGACAGATGCGGTAAAGGTTTTCGCAGGATCGTCCTCTGTGAACTGCACTGAGTCGGAAGAAGGTTCGATCTTCACGTCTATAGCGACCGCGCTGACCCCTGTCATCTCCTCTACAGCTTTTATGACAGGAGTTTCTTTCTTAGCGTCGCTGCATACAAGGTTGATGTTTTTATTTTCATTTTTGTCAAATGCACTTTCACCCACTTCTTCGAGGGTGTCCGGAAGGACGATGGTCTGCAGGCTGTTACAGCCGCTGAATGCGTTGGCATCGATCTTCGTCACGCCTTCTTCCAGACGGACGTGAGTAAGGCCGGTACATCCCTGGAAAGCGCCTTCTGGGACAGTGTCTACAGACGCTGGGATGGAAATCTCCTGAAGCCCCGTACAATCTTTAAATGCATTCGCTCCGATCTTTTCCAGCGTGTCCGGCAGGCTGACCTGCCCGATCGCAGAGTCCCCGGAAAATGCGTTGTCTGAGATCGCAGTCACGCTGCAGTCGGAAAATCCGATCCCCAGACCTTTTAAGTCTGCATTCTCATTCCAGTCGATCTTTGCCGGGATCTGGACGGTGCCATCTTCCGATACGGGGACCTTTCCTATCTCTACTTTTATCCCATCGGATTCGTCGATGGATATGATCTTACAGTTTACATCTCCCTGGTCCGTCGTATGGGAAAAGGTTCCTTTTCCCCATCTGGCGTAAAGGGAATACTCTGGTTTTGCCAATATGCTCTGTGAGGTGAAACGGGTTCCCGTTCCGTTCCAGTCCGGGTCTTTCTCCTGGTACCATCCGAAGAAGAACTGGTCCTCGCCTCCATCCGAATAGCTCTCTAAGACCGGGAGTGTCTTTTCACCGGTTTCATTATCCGAAAGACTGTGGTTCAGTCTTCCGATCAGGACATCAAGAACGCTGCTGCTCCTGTTATAAAGTGTCAGTCTGGACTCGTCGGGATCTGCGGTCATATCGTTCCGTTTTACAGTTACAGTCGTATTTTGGGTTATATTTTCGATCACATAGTATCCGTTTTCATTGGGGGTCAATACAGTGTCTCCGACTTTTACGATCAGCTCGCTGTTGCTGTCATTTTCCTTGTCTTTGATATAGCGGAAGATGTAGTCGAGCCCGTACCCGGCCTCTCCTGACACTGTATTTTGGCTCTCATCCAGCGTATACCCTTCTGCCTTCGGAATTGTGATCTTGAACTTGGTATAGGATGGGAACGTATAGCAGATCGTCAGATCTCCATTGCTGCTCAGAGATCTATCTGTAACGTTTTTGCCATTCACCGTGACTTTTATTGAGGAGGCAAACGGATGGACTTTGGTCCGCAGAACCGCCTTAAACTGGTGTTTTTTCCCATAGTCGGCAATCCCGTCGTCCTCTTCATCATTCAGCCAGCTCCATTCGGATATATAGTATTGCTCGGATTCTTCTCCCGCAAGGTCCGGCAGGGCCATTCCGGCTGACGGTCCATCTACCAAAAGAGGGATCTCTGAAATCTCTTGTTCTTCAGTGTCTGCCTGTTTGTTGATGGAAATGAGATCGGTATAGTTCTGTTCGAATTCGCCCTTGTAGATCAAGGCTATATAATAGCTCTGGCCTCCGATCATTTCATAAGGCAGTTCTTTGGCAAACGAATCAGCATGAGCCAATTCTTTATTTGCAGCATTATAGATATTGATAGCAGCATCATAATAGCCATTATGACTCCAGCTGAGTTTGTAAGCTGCGGATCCAGAAGGTGTAAACGAGAAGATCTGATAGGGTATTTCATCACTTAAAACAATCTCTTGTTCTTTTCCTGCTTCCAGTTTTATGGACTCCATCTCTGTAAATCCCCGTTTTTTACAAGACGCCAGCTCCTGGGTATATCCCATATAGCTGATCCACACTGTCTTTGAAGGGCCGAAAAAAGAAGTCAGTTTTCCACCATAGCAGCCTTCTGTAGCTGGCACTGTGGGCGTGGCTGTATTTTCAGATACTTCTACTATCTGCTTTTTTCCATCCTTGTAAGTGATCTCTGCATTCATGCCATTCAGATCGACAGTTTCTTCAAAGGGGTAATATCCTTTCTTTTCCGGTTCTTGAAGGATCTTTATGGATCCTACGGAGTCTTCCACGACCGTAATGGGAATCTCGGCTTCGCGCCCCATATAGGAGATCACGACCGCATTCTCTGATCCCGTCTGGATATCACCGCTCCCTTTTATGTCTACACGCATCCAGTATCCGTTCTCATCTTCTTCATCAAAACCTGAATCCCCGAAATGCCATGTGACAGTTTTACTAGCTCCATTGGTATACTTGAGCTCTAAGGTAACGTCCCCTGACGGCCAGAGGTTCTTATCGCTTACCACATATTGATAAGGCTTCCAGTCTCCCCATGGGCTCTTCGTGACAGTTATGGATTTCACGGGGTTTGGCGCATTAAAGCTGACCGAGATCTCTTTCGACTGCCCATCATATGTATAGATGAGTGCATTATCCTCTCTGTTTTTGTCTACGTAAGTATAGCCGCCATCTGTGAACGTATATTTCCATTCGACGGACAGGGTCTTACCGCGGATATCTGCTTTAGTTCCACCAGCATCAATACCTGTTTCAACTTTTTCTGTACGTTTCCAGCCATTGTCGTAGGTGACCTCGTATTCCGTGCCCTTGATCTTCAAGGAATCGGCACGTATCAAGCCCGTTTCAAAATCGTACCAGGTATCTTTCGGGGCTTTGGTCACATCCAGCTCTTTCACGCCCAGATCGGAAAGTGAAGATATGGTGGAACTCAGGTAGCAGGTAAAGTCTGCCTCAGTCCCAAAAATCCTATTTGACACAACAAAATAGTAATCCGTGTTAGCGCTCAATGTTTTTGAAAGACAGAATTTATTATTTCCGCCGCTATTAGCGTCCTCAGCAATCCTATCATTCTCGTCAAATAATTCGACATAAGTTTGCACAGAGGTGCTGCTGTAGCTAAAGAAATTGTAGAGTTTCGTTTCAGATGGACAAAAGGAATATACACGGTATGGCTCAGCTTCTGTCAAAACCGTAGGATAATCCCCCTGATCCACCATTTTGACAGGATACGCCGTTTCCCACTCTGTCTTCTTGAGAGGAATCACACATTTTTTATCTCTATATGTGATCTCCAAGGAACGTTCTCCCCAACTACCCATTAAGACTGCCTCGACGGTCCCGATGCTAGTTTCCACCTTAGGATTGCTGCCATTGGTGTGATCATTGAAAGAGATCGTCTCTGTACGGCCGTCCGTATAATTAACGGAAAGTATCATGCCGTAGAGGTCGACCTGAGTGTCGCGTTCACTGAAATACATGATCTTATCTGGATCTTTCGCAACTTCTATTGATTCCACAGAATCCGTCTCTGTTGTTATGGCACTGGTGCTCGCCCTGTTTCCCATCGATCGGGTTTCATCCGGCTCCTGCCCGGTCCTGGTATCTTCATATGGGGCCTCCTCCAGGGTCACCGTGTAAGAAGCCGTCATGCCGCAGTAGGACACTTCCACAGTCTGCTCTCCTGCCGTCCCGCCTTCCGAGATGAAGGTATCGATATCAGGGTATCTGCAAGGAGAACCGTCCAGTCTCAGCCCGTACCCGCCATATGTGTCCGCGTAAGGAAGACTCGACCAGTTATCATAAGATTCTGTGGTCCCATCCTTCTTATGTAACTCAATGTACATGTCATCGCCGATGTGGCCCCCGGATGGATCGTCGTCATCCCCCTGCGCATCGCCGGATCCTATATAGTAGACGGTCCTTCTGGGTGTGATCTCTATGCTCTCATATAGATCCTCCTGTCCTGAAAAATCTGTCTGGGCATTATTTTTTTCATTTTCTGTATCTGCAGATGAAAGATCCTCTGGATTCCCAAGAAGAGTATCATCTGAGACTGTCCCGTTTCCGGTATCCCATCCTGCATCTTGCTCTATTTCCAGTGCATGACCGGTATCCGATGCAAAGATGCCAGACGACGCCATTGTGACAGACAATGATACCGCAAGTGAGACTGCAAGTAATTTCTTATAGCGGCTCCCTTTCATAGATCGCTCCTTTCTTTTTTGATCTTCCATTTGATCTTTTTCTTTCACACGCCTCCTTTCCCAACATTCCGCAGACGACATACTCAGAAAGCGGTTTTCAAACACACTCTGTGATGAAAATATTTACCCTATGATCATATTATCATATTGTGGACGATAATCAATCTTTTTTTCATAAAATGTAAGAAAAACAGCATGAGATGACAGACGCGTTTTAAGGCCATC
The DNA here is from genome assembly GCA_910575625.1 of Clostridia bacterium. Lineage (GTDB taxonomy): Bacteria > Bacillota > Clostridia > Lachnospirales > Lachnospiraceae > MGBC164599. The sequence goes on along the minus strand of CAJTFD010000004.1, from coordinate 66,375 downwards.
TAGATCCTGTAGAAAGCATGGATCGTACGGCAGACCCTTGTGCGTTATGTATTGGATAATGGGACTTTTCTCTGTATAATAAAAGCATAGCGGACAGGGCCTTCTGCAGTCTGACTCCTGGATCGGGACAAAAAAATGCCGCAATCCCTCTATGTCTCTGGGATTGCGGCATCTCACAGATAAGCTGGAAAAGGGACTCGAACCCTCGACCCCTTCATTACGAGTGAAGTGCTCTACCAACTGAGCTATTCCAGCACGTGCGTTTCACACAAACGCTATTATATACCGATCCAAAAAAAATTTCAAGACCAAATCTAAAAAAATTCAGCAAAAATTTTATCCAACATATGCTATAATACATCCAGACAGACACACAAACGAACACAAAGGAGTTTTCGATCATGAACAAGATACCGACCACAGATTTCCATATGCACAGCTCATTTTCCGGGGACAGCCAGGCGCCCATGGAGGATATGATCCAAAGCGCCGTCAAAAAGGGCCTAACCCACATCTGCTTCACCGAGCACATCGACAAAGATTTCCCCACCGACCACCACATTGATTTCAGCGTGGACACGCCGGCCTACCTGGAGACTTACAGAGCCCTCTCCCAGAAATACAGCAGCCAGATCCGCATCTCTTTCGGCATCGAACTGGGCTTACAGCCCCATCTGAAAGAATTTTATACAGATTACATCCGGCAATACCCTTTTGACTACTGCATCGGCTCCTCCCACCTGGTGGACGGCATGGATCCCTATTACAAGGATTTCTTTGAGGGCAGGTCAGAAGCGGCCGCATACGAACGGTATTTCACCACCATTTTAGAAAACCTGGAGGCTTTCTCCGCCATGGATTCCTACGGACATCTGGATTACATCGTCCGCTACGGCCCAAACCAGAACCGAGACTATACCTATGAGAAATACGCAGATATATTAGAAGCGATCCTGCAAAAACTCATCGACAGAGGGATCGCCCTGGAATGCAACACCTCCGGTTTCCGCTACGGCCTGGGCCACCCCAACCCCTGCGAGGAGATCCTGACCCGTTACCGCCAGATGGGCGGCGAACTGCTGACTCTGGGGTCCGACGCCCACTCCCCGGAACATGTGGCTTTCTCTTACGAGAAGATCGGAGGGCTTCTGCGTTCCTGCGGATTCACCCACTATACGATCTTTGAAGAACGCACTCCCCGCTTCCTCCCACTCCCGGATTGACCGATGAAAACCGATGGGAGCAGACCTTCAAGATCACAGTCAGATCCATAACCTGATCTCAACCTATCTTAACCTATCTTAACCGGATCTTCTCCTTCTCTGCCTGCCGCCCGGCGCGTTTCTCCTCAATGGAGACGCGCAGCCGGTTCAGCATACTGGTCAAAAATTCAATGATCCCCGGCGAGACAGTCATCAGGAAAAAGACCAGGATGATCATGCCGAACTCCAACCCTTTAAAATTCAACAGCTTCTGGAAGATCAAAGCCCCTCCGAAAAACAAGATCTGCATCCCCGTGATGATCACCTTCCGGAATGTATTCAAAGGCTGGTACACCGTGCGCAGCGCCGCCATGTAACTCCACCCCGTCACCAAAACACAGGCTGTCGACAGCATCTCATCGGAATGGTACACATCCTGACACACCAGCATGATCCCAAATACACACAGCGTGATCGTAAACGCCGTGGGCAGCGCATTCATGAACACATGGCGCAAAAACGTATTGTCCACCTTCTGAAAATTGGATTCCTGGGCCAGCAAAAACGTGGGGATCCCCACCGCACATGCACTGATCAGCGACATCTGTATGGGCTCAAAAGGATAGGCATCACCAAAAAATATGGTCAGCAGGGACAGACAGACAGAAAAAAAAGTCTTGATCAAAAACATGGACGCAGCCGTCCGGATGTTGTTGATCACCTTCCGCCCCTGGTCTACGATATGGGGCATGGATGCAAAGTTGGAATCCAGCAGCACCACATTGGCGATATTTTTTGCCGCCTCACTTCCGGAAGCCATCGCCACGCTGCAATCCGCCTCCTTCAGGGCCAGGACATCATTGACACCGTCCCCGGTCATGGCCACAGTATGTCCGTTCTCCTGCAGAGCCAGGACCATCTCTTTTTTCTGCTGAGGCGTGACCCTTCCGAATACACTATACTCGCCCACAGCTTTTTTCATACTCTCCGCATCCATGAGCGTGGCCGCGTCGATATACCGGTCTGCCGTATCAAGTCCCGCTTTCTTCGCGATCGCGGCCACCGTGACCGGATCGTCCCCGGAGATCACTTTGAGATCCACGCCCTGTTCCTTAAAAAAAGCAAACGTATCCGCCGCTTCCTTTCGGATCACATCCGTCAATAGGAGCATAGCCAGCGGCTCAAGTCCGGGTGGCAGTTCTGCCTGTTCATTTTTTTCCGGGCTGTGAGCCAGGACCAGGACCCGGTATCCCTGGCGGGCATATTCCATGCACTGTTTCTCCAGATCCCCATCCAGTTTTTCTTTCTGCGGAAACAGGAACTGGACCGCCCCCAGAAGGTACGTCCCCTCCTCCTTAAAACAACCCCCGCTGTATTTCCGTTCTGAGGAAAATGGGATCACATGGTCCAAAAGATACTCCCTGCGCCCCGGAAAATACTCCCGCAGCGCCTGGAACGTGGCGTTGTTATCTTCCAGGACCCCCATCAGGTTCCCCATGATATCCCCAACGTTCTCTTCCACCTTGAGCGGGATCACCTGCTCCACACACATGGACCCCTCCGTGATCGTCCCGGTCTTATCCAGACACAGGGTGTCCACCCGGGCCAGCGTCTCGATACAGAACAATTCCTGCACCAGCGTCTTTTCTTTCGCCAGACGCATGGTCCCCAGGGTCAGCGCCACGCTGGTGAGCAAGACCAGCCCCTCCGGGATCATCCCCAGGACAGCCGCCACCGTGCTGACGATGGAATCCCGAAAAGAGTTATGCGCCCAGTAAAATTGTTTGTAAAACAGGGCGATGCCCAGAGGCAGGATGATGATACCCACCACTTTTAAGATCTTATTCAGGGAATCCCGCAGCTCGGAGTGATGCCGGCGGAACTCCTTGGCCTCCCCGGTGATCTTGGCCGCATAATTCTCCTTGCCCACATGGATCACCTGGCAGTACGCCTGTCCGGAAGTGACAAAACTCCCGGAGAACAGATCGTCCCCCGCGTTTTTCACCAGCGTGTCGGCCTCCCCGGTGAGCAGGGATTCGTTAACCTCCAGGTCACCCTCCTGTACGACCGCGTCGGCTGGGATCTGATCCCCAGATCGCAGCAGCACCACATCTCCCAGGACCAGTTCCTCTGTAGGGATCTTTACCTCCTGCCCATCCCGGACCACCACCGACATGCTGGCTGTTAAGATCGCCAGTTTATCCAGGGTCTTCTTCGCCCGTATCTCCTGGATGATCCCGATCACAGTGTTGATCACGATGATCCCCACAAAGGCAGCGTTTTTGTAAGAGCCCACCACCAGCACCAACACCAGGAGTACGGCATTGATGAAATTAAAAAAAGTCAGCGTGTTCTCTAGGATGATCTGCTTATACGTCCGGGTATTTGGATTCTCATTGATATTCACGTTGCCGGCTTCGATCTGCGCCTGTACCTGCTCCTGCGTTAATCCTGTCATCTGCACTCCTCATCATCTTCCATCAGATCATCTCTCATAGATCATCTTATATATAGATCTATATCCGTTTCCTGTAAAGCCCTTTCGATCACACCGCCGCCCAAGACCGTATCGCCCTCATAAAAGACCACCGCCTGTCCCGGCGTGATCGCCCTCTGGGGTTCCTCAAAGAGACAGCAGATCTCGTCCCCCGCGCTCTTATAGATACGACAGGCGGCCCCTCTGTGGTTATAGCGTATCTTCGCCGTCACTGCCGTCCCGTCCTCGATCTGTTCACATGCCATATGATTCACATGGCTGCATAAAAGAGCCGGTGCAAAGATATCCTCCGACTCCCCGATGACCACCTCATTGCTCTGGGGCCGGATCGCGGCCACAAAGACGGGATGGCCCATGGAAAGCCCCAGGCCCTTGCGCTGTCCGATCGTGTAGTGGGTGATGCCCTTGTGCCTTCCGATCTTCTCGCCCTTCGTATTGACGAAATCCCCCGGCGGCACGGGTTCCGGCAAAGAACGGTCGATGAATCCGGCATAGTCCCCATCTGGCACAAAACAGATCTCCTGGCTGTCCGGTTTCTGGGCCACAGGCAGTCCCGCCTGTGCGGCGATCTGCCGGATTTCGTCCTTTGTGTAGTCCCCCACCGGCATCAGCGTATGGGCCAGCTGGTCCTGGGTCAGGTTGTACAGCGCATAGGTCTGGTCCTTTTCACAGGTGACGGAAGACTGGAGGGCATACCGCCCGTTTTCCAGATGCCGGATCCGGGCATAATGGCCGGTGGCGATGTAGTCCGCGCCAAGCTCCAGACTGCGCCGCAGCAGAGACTCCCATTTCACAAAACGGTTGCAGGCAATGCAGGGATTCGGCGTCCGGCCTTTGACATACGCATCCACAAAATAGTCGATCACATGCTCCTTAAACTCCCTCTTAAAATTCATCACGTAGTGGGGGATCTTGATCTTCTGCGCCACCCGCCGGGCATCTTCCACAGCCGAGAGCCCGCAGCAGCCTCCGTTCTCCTCCAGGACTTCTGTCTCTTCATCCTGTCCGGTCTGCATGGTCACCCCGATCACTTCATAACCCGCATCCTGCAAAAGGCAGGCCGCCACAGAAGAATCCACACCCCCGGACATGCCCACCACAACTCTCTTTCCCGCCATCTAATATTCTTCCTCTTCCTCTTCTTCCCCTTCATGGATATCGGTCTTTGGTTTTTCCAGGCCCTCGATCTTGATCTGGTTCTTCTCTGCATAATCCCACAGGGCGGCATGGATGGCTTCCTCTGCCAAAAGGGAACAATGCACTTTCACCGGCGGCAAGCCGTCCAGCGCGTCCATCACGGCTTTATTCGTCACTTCCAGAGCCTCCTGGACCGTCTTTCCTTTCACCAGCTCTGTGGCCATACTGCTGGTGGCCACGGCGGCCCCGCAGCCAAAAGTCTTGAACTTACAGTCCCGGATCACCTGGTCGTCGTCAATGTCCAGGTAGATCCGCATGATGTCTCCGCATTTTGCATTGCCCACAGTGCCTACGCCGCTGGCGTCCTCAATCTCTCCTACGTTCCTTGGATTCTGGAAATGATCCATTACTTTTTCACTATACATCTTTTTTCCTCCAATTGGTATATGTTTTATGCTTTTTTTCCTTTTTTAATAAAATCTTCATAAAGTGGCGACATGGCCCGCAGATGCTCCACGATCCCTTTTAATTTATCCACCACGTAGTCCAGGTCCTCTTTCGTCGTATCCTCTCCCAGGGAGAACCGCAGGGAGCCGTGTGCGATCTCATGGGGCAGTCCGATCGCCAGCAGCACGTGGGACGGGTCTAAGGAACCGGATGTACAGGCGGAACCGCTGGAAACACAGATCCCCTCCATGTCCATCATGATCAGCAGGGATTCCCCCTCGATGAACTGCAAGCTGACATTGACATTGTTCGGGAGCCTTTTGACCGGGTCGCCGTTTAAGCGCACATAGGGGATCTCCTCCAGGATCCGCCGGATCAGATGGTCACGCAGGCTCTTTTCTTTTTTCGTGCGCTCTTCCATGGTATCTGCGGCCCGCTTTGCCGCACAGCCATAGCCCACGATCCCGGCCACGTTCTCCGTCCCGGCCCGGCGCTTTCTCTCCTGGGCGCCTCCGTGGATGAAGGAGCGGATCTTCACACCCTTTTTAATGTACAGGAACCCGATCCCTTTCGGCCCGTTGATCTTGTGGGCGCTGGAGCTGAGCATATCGATGTTGTCCGCGTCCACGTCGATCGGAAGCTGCCCGAATGCCTGTACGGCATCCGTGTGGAATAAGATCCCATGCTCTTTTGCGATCATCCCGATCTCCCGGATCGGCTGTATAGTCCCGATCTCATTGTTGGCGTACATGACCGAGATCAGGATGGTCTGCGGCGTGATGGCTTTTTCCAACTCTTCTAAGTCCACGATCCCGTTTTCATCTACATCCAGATAGGTGACCTTGGCCTTGCGCTTTTTCTCCAGGTACTCGCAGGTGTGCAGGACGGCATGGTGTTCGATCTTCGTCGTGATGATGTGGTCGCCTTTTTCCTTGTATGCCTCGTAGGCGCCGATCAGCGCCCAATTGTCGGCCTCCGTACCGCTCCCGGTAAAATAGATCTCTTTAGCATCCGCATTTAATATCCCGGCGATCGTCTCCCTGGACTTGGCCACCGCCTCTTTATTGATCCCGGCCAGCTCATAGACGCTGGATGGATTCCCGTAATTTTCTGTAAAATAGGGCAGCATGGCGTCCACAACCTCCGGCGCCGTCTTCGTTGTTGCCGCATTATCCAGATAGATCATTTTCTTCATTGTTTACCTCCATTCTTTTTTTCACACGACTGCGAGCAGACCCGTCCCTTTTCCTCCCGGATCCGTCGGCTCTCTTCCACCAGCTGCTCGATCATGATCGTGTCCACAGCCTGGGTGATGCTGTCGTTGATCCGCTTCCATACATAGCGGGTCACGCACATATCCGCCTCCTCACAGCCCTGCTCTTCGCCGTTGCCGGGGCAGGTGACCGCATCCAGATTGCCCTCCAATACCCGGAGCACCTCACCCACCGATATCTCACTGGCCGGCCTGGCCAGACGGTAGCCTCCGCCCGCCCCCCTGACACTGACCACCAATCCCGCACGCCTGAGTTTCCCCATCAGCTGCTCCAGATAGCGGTCAGAGATATTCTGGCGTTTGGCTATGCTCTGTATGGAAACGGTCTCTTCTGCAGCCTCATCTGTACAGTAGACTGCCAGGTCGATCAGCGCCCGCAGCCCGTATCTTCCTTTTGTTGATAACTTCATTGCCCCACCCCGCCTTCTAATTCCGAGTGTTTTGATCGGATTTATGTACTAAATGTATCACTATCCCCCTGTTCTGTCAAGATGCTTTTCAGAATATACTGTCATCAAAGACGGATACAATGAGGTCTGAAGATTGATCATGGGAAATGGACGACGTTTGATCCGGGGCGCATTTATCCTCACTGCCGCCGGGTTATTGACCAGGATGATCGGTTTCTTTTATAGGATATTCCTCTCCCATGCCATTGGTGCAGAGGGGATGGGTATCTATCAACTCATCTTTCCCTTAAACATGCTCTGTTATGCGCTGACCGTAATGGGGATCCAGACTGCGATCTCCCGTTTTGTCTCAGCAAAAATGGCCCTGGAGGATCCCCAGGGGGCCAACAGCACTTTCGCGGTGGGCACGATCTACTCCCTGCTCCTATCCGGCGTGACGGCCTGGATCTTATACCGCTTTGCGCCCTTTTTGAGCGAAAAGATCCTGATGGAGCCGCGGACCCTGCCCATGTTAAAGCTGATGGCCTGCAGCATCCCCATGGGCGTGATCCACACCTGCGTCAGCGGATATTTTTTTGCCCGGAAAAAAACCGGGCCGCCGGCCATCTCACAACTCTTGGAGCAGACCGCGCGGGTGGCGGCCACCTATCTGGCTTATACGGTCATGCTCTCCAAAGGGCTCACACCCACCCCTGTGATCGCGGTCATCGGCATGATCTGCGGCGAGCTCGTCTCCATGCTCTTCTCCCTGACCGCGGTCATCTGGAACTTGCAGGCACAGGATTTTTCCCTGGGCAGCATCCGCCAGCCTGTTAAGATCCTAAAAGACATCCTGCCCATGTCCGCGCCCGTCACAGCCAACCGGGTGCTGCTCACTCTGCTGAACAGCGTGGAGGCGATCTTAATCCCCAGCCGGCTGCGCTTGTCGGGCCTGAGCGCCAAACAGGCATTGAGCATCTACGGGACATTAAACGGCATGGCCATGCCCCTGGTGCTGTTCCCCTCCACGATCACAAATGCGGTCTCCGTCATGCTGCTCCCCTCCGTGAGCGAGGCCCAGGCCCGGGGCAATATGCGCACGATCCGCTGGACTGTGGCGTCCACCTTAAAATACTGTCTGCTCCTGGGGATCTTCAGCACCGGGCTCTTCTTTTTCTACGGACCGCGGTTGGGACTGTACCTGTTCCATAACAAGGACGCCGGGCTCTTTATCCGCATCCTCTCATTCATCTGCCCTTTCTTGTACCTGGATGCTACGCTCTCCAGCATCTTACAGGGACTGGGCAAGACGGGGATGTGCTTTGTCAATAACACGCTGGGAGTCAGCCTGCGCATATGTATGATCCTGTTCGTCGTTCCTTTTCAGGGGATCCAGGGATATCTGTGGGGACTGCTGGCCAGTGAGCTGCTCCTGGCCGCTCTGGATATGGGCGTGCTGCGGCACTATTGCCAGGTCCAGTTCGATACCATATGCTGGCTTGTAAAACCTGCGGCCGCCATGGGGATCTCTCTGGGGTGCACATTCTTTTTCGCAAACATCCTCCAGATCCTCCACAGTCTGCCTGCCCTCATATCCCTGGGGATCGAGATGTGCATCTGCAGCGCGCTCTATCTGGTCATACTGGCCTGTATGGGCATCATCTGGCCGCAGAAGGATCCCTGATCGACAAGGATAAAAGAATGTATTATAATAAAGATTGACTAAAACGCAAAGGAGAAAGATCATGGGATTTGAATTTGTTACAAAGCTGCCCACGCCGGCGCAGATCCGGGGGCAGCATCCGATTTCTGAAAAGATCCGCCAATCCAAGATACAAAGGGACCAGGAGATCCAAGACGTATTTACCGGGAAATCCCAAAAATTCCTGGCCATCATCGGGCCGTGCTCCGCTGACAACGAAGATGCCGTGTGCGATTATGTTGATCGACTGCGCAAAGTGCAGGACAAGATCGCCGATAAAGTATTGATCATCCCCCGTGTCTACACCAACAAGCCCAGGACCACCGGAGAGGGCTACAAGGGCATGGTCCACCAGCCCGACCCGGAGAAAAAGCCGGATATGCTCACCGGCATCCTGGCCATCCGTCGGATGCACATGCGGGTCGTGGAGGAGACCGGATTTACCTGCGCCGATGAGATGCTCTACCCGGAAAACTACCGCTACCTCTCAGATATCCTTTCCTATGTGGCCGTGGGCGCACGGTCCGTAGAGGATCAGCAGCACCGCCTGACCGTCAGCGGCATGGATGTGCCGGCCGGCATGAAAAATCCCACCAGCGGGGATATCAGCGTCATGCTCAATTCGGTGGTCGCCGCACAGGCCAGCCATGATTTCATCTACAGAGGATGGGAAGTCAAGACCACCGGCAATCCCCTGGCGCATACGATCTTAAGGGGCGCGGTGAACAAACACGGGGAGGCCATCCCCAATTACCACTATGAAGACCTCCAGCTCCTCCTGGAAAAATACGGTCAGAGAGACTTGAAAAATCCGGCCGCGATCGTGGACGTGAACCACTCCAATTCCAACAAGCAGTATGAACAGCAGGTGCGGATCACCAAGGAAGTGCTCCACAGCCGCAAGGTCAATAAGGGTATCCAGGAGCTGGTCAAGGGCGTGATGATCGAAAGCTATATCGTCGGCGGGAACCAGAAGATCGGGGGCGATCATGTCTATGGGAAGTCGATCACCGATCCATGCCTTGGATGGGAAGAGTCGGAAGAACTTTTGTATACGATCGCGGAGGAATGCTGATCAAAAGTGAAGACCGGGGCACGGCGGCCGTCTGATAGCTGCTGCGCCCCGGCTTTCTTTTTATGACAGATCGATCAGAAGTTAATAAGATCGCTCTGAAATTAACATCTGCTCAATTGTCAGGCGCACACCCCTATGGTATGATCAAAACAACAAAAGCTTTTATTTCATTCGGATCGAGGAGGCACTATCATGTCGATGAACGTAGTAATCCAAGAAAAACGCAGAGCATTGGGATTAACGCAAGAGCAAGTTGCCGGATATCTCAATGTATCAATACCTGCAGTCAGCAAATGGGAAAAAGGTACGACAAATCCGGACATTTCGCTTTTAGCCCCATTAGCCCGTTTATTAAAGACCGATCTGAACACTCTGTTTTGTTTTCGTGAGGACATGACCGAACAGGAGATCGGCCTGTTTTGCAAAGAAATCTCAGAGATCGTCCAGACGAAAGGGATCAGCGAAGGTTTTGCAACAGCAGAGAAAAAAATCCACGAATATCCCCACAATGAGACGCTGCTGCACTACCTTACGTTCCAACTGGATGGGCTTCTTGCCATGTCTGGGTCAACCTCTGAGGAAATGCGCACTTATGATGAAAAGATACTTTCGTGGTATCATCGCCTTTCCGAAAGTAATGATATAAAGATCAAAAATAGTGCTGACTATATGATCGTAAGCAGGCTCATCCGTAAAGGCGATCATGATCAGGCGCAGGAGGTTTTAGACCGGATGCCAGACAGCGAGGATATCGCCAGCAGCATGGCTGACAAACTCATGCTGCAAGTGATCATCTATCAGGAACAGGGCAAGGCAGAGAAAGCCTCCAGAGCCTTACAGAATGCATTGCTCATGACACTCAATAAGGTTCAGATGCTGCTCTGCAAAATGGTCGATGCAGAATTGGCGGCTGGTGAGATAGGGATCGCAGAAAAGATCGCAGACAGAGCAAGCCAAATGCCAGAACTCTTTGACCTATGGGATCATAATTCATTTGTAGCACCTCTGCAGATAGCTGTCGCCAAACAGGATGCGGATAAATGTATCTGTCTTTTACGGAAAATGCTCGCGGCGATGCTCATACCGTGGGATATGGGCAGTTCTCCTCTGTTCCATCGTATCGCAAAGGATACAGAGGTATCTGATATGAAACAGATGTTATCCGCGATCCTATGCGAAATGGAAAGAAAAAACGACGGATATAGTTTCCTTCAAGATCGTGATGCGTTCAAAGAGTTAATCTCTGAGTACAGAGAACTGATCAAAAAATAATGTGTATAGATCCTCTGAGCTGCCATGGCCGATCCTATCAGACTGCCAAAAGCCCGTAAAGGCTGAACCCCTTGCCTTGACGGGCCTCTGGCAGTCTTATCTGACATACCCTTTATCATTTCTCTTCATCCTCACTTTACCGGTCACATTTTCTACGACCAGCCTAAAAACTTTTGTATGAGGCATGACTGACTTGTTAAATGGAAGATCCTCTTGATGATAGTGCTCCATCAAAATACATAAAGCATCGTATTTTTATCCTCCATCTGAAAACCATGACTTCCGGATCATTTACTGTTTTGCTATTCCTAAAATATACTGATATGCAAATCCTATTGCTCTGCAAGTCAGGTCTTCACACATATGTGGCGGATCGTTTTCTGAAAAACCCGTCGGACGCAGTTCCAGACATCTCAGGGAACCAAAATTTTTTTCAAATGCAGACGCAAGATCAAAGCAAGCGGATACGATCTCCTCTTCCGATCTTCCTAACATATGAAAATAAATCCCTATAAACATAAGCGCACCCTCAACCAGACCGCATTGCGCCCTATACCCACCGGCGCCATGCAGCCCCACCGCAGACCAGATCGTCTGCTGTTCAATGTCGATCTCAAATAACTCACTCAGACAGATCAGCGATGTTCTTGCACAATTTATATCTTCTTCCCAGTATAATTTATGTACCCTTTTTGTTATATATTCTTTCATTGACACACCTCTGTACTACTGTAGTGCTAAACCCGGTCTTTTATTGCTGTATTGCCGGCCCCTATTATATGATACTATGATCCAAAATGCAATAGTTTTACACATGATCCGCGCTTGCAGCTTTGACAGCACGTCTTCTTGGATATGTCTGCACAATACCGATCATCGGCTAAAATATTTCATGATCCATATTTTTCAGAATGTGCTATGATCTTATATTGACTTGAAGTGCGCTTCATAGTTTATCCTAAATGAAAAGTGGTCCCGAAATGTATTCAGCAAAAGAAGCAGCAAAAATGACCGGCTTATCAACAGCAACATTGAGATACTATGAGAAAGAAAAAATATTGCCCCCAATAAGCCGGACCATACAAAAGTACAGACAATATAGTGATGAAGATATCGAGTGGATAAAAATGATACAATGCTTACGCGGAGTAGATGTACCCATCCGCTCGATCAAGCAATACGTCTCTTTATTGAGACAGGGCAGTGCAACGATCGCACAGCGGTATGATATGGTCCTCAGTTACAAAAAAGAGATCGAAGCCCAGATATCTGACCTGAAAAATGCCCTGGCTCTGACGCAGGATAAGCTGACGTTTTATCAAGAGATCTTAGAACAGCCTTTTAGTAATATGACATATCTTGAAGAATGGCATTTGTTTAAAAGCAAAGGAGAGAAAACAGAATGAAAACAGCCTTGATCACAGGAACAACGAGCGGGATCGGCAAAGCATTTGCCGAGAGATCCGCAAGCATGGGAAATAACATCATCCTTGTTTCAAGAAATGAAGAAAAGTTGAAAAAACAGAAAAATGCTCTGCGATCGCAATACCATGTAGAAGTAAGATACATCGCCTGCGATCTGACACAGACAGACGCCGTTGATCTGATCATCAATAAAATAGATCGTTGGCAGATCTCCGTCGATTTCCTGATAAATAATGCCGGATTTAATGAATGTGGTCTATTCACTGATACGGATATAAAACAAGAAATGAAAATGATCGATCTGCATATACGTTTTATTACACAGCTCACAAAATATATCTTATCTATGATGAAAAAGAACGGTCACGGACACATCGTTCATGTTGGTTCAATAGGTTCATTCATTCCTTCTCCATCGGACGCAGTTTATGCAGCAACGAAAGCATATATCATGTCGTTCTCTAATGCACTTTATGGAGAATGTAAAAAGATAGGGATAAAAATAACTTTACTATGCCCCGGAGCAACGGAAACTGGATTTGCGGTAAAAGCAGCTATCCAGGATACCCTGTTATTCAGATACGCAGTGATGAAACCAGAAAAAGTAGTTGAGATCGCTTATCCCAAAGTGATGAAAGGAAAACGATCCGTGATCCCGGGAGCATATAATAAACTGTTGGTATTTTTTTCAAAGATCCTGCCCATTGAAATAACGAATGCGCTCACTTTATTTATGATGAAATAGCAGATGACATTGTTTTTGAAATCGTCTATTGGCTTTTTCACAAAATAAAGATATAATGAGATATATGACGGAGGTGGCCGTTTGAAGAATGAGGAAAAAGGTCATCTCTGACAGGATGTATCGTTTTTTACAATACGATCCGCCCTCCATATGTTACGATGGCCTTGTTCAAAAACAAAGGATCATCAGATAAAGACAAAGGTGTCTGCTCAAAAGGCGGGCACTTTTTCCATGTTTGAGAGGAGGTTGAGAACGTGGAGAGAATCATGGAGCATCCGATCCTTGGAAAGACTCCAGCACAAAAAAAGGTTTTTTTTACATATAACGACAGGACATTAGAGGGGTATGAAGGCGAACCGATCGCGGCAGCCCTCAAGGCAAACGGCGTCATGGTGCATCGGTACACATCAAAAAAACACAGTCCGCGGGGGATCTTCTGCGCGATCGGACGCTGCACCGACTGCGTGATGATCGTAGACGGCAAGCCGAACATCCGTACATGCATCACCCCTTTACAGAGCGGGATGCGGGTACAGACCCAGTACGGTGTATCTCCAGTAAAGGAGGTCTTGTAGATGAAGACAAAACGCTATGATATGATCGTGATCGGCGCAGGGCCCGCAGGACTCTCGGCGGCCATCGAGGCGGCAAGGCAGGGCGTCCGGCCGATCGTATTTGATGAAAACGCAAGACCGGGCGGCCAGCTGTTCAAACAGATCCATAAATTTTTTGGATCAAAGGAACACAGGGCAAAGGTCCGGGGGCTCAAGATCGGTGAGGAGCTCCTGGCCGAAGCGGAGAAATACGGCGTAGAGGTGATGCTGGACGCAGCGGTCATCGGCCTTTACCCTGAAAAAGAGATCACCGTCAAGATCGATGATACGGTACGCCATTATAAAGGAGATACCATACTGGTGGCAACGGGCGCGGCAGAAAACATGGTCCATTTTAAGGGCTGGACACTCCCCGGCGTCATCGGGGCGGGCGCGGCGCAGACCATGATGAACCTGCACCACATCCAGCCTGGGAAACGTGTATTCATGCTGGGATCCGGCAATGTGGGGCTGGTGGTGGGTTTTCAGCTCCTGCAGGCGGGCTGTGAAGTGGTGGGCCTGGCAGACGCAGCGCCGCGTGTGGGCGGATATGGCGTACACGCGGCAAAGATCGCCCGGTGCGGCGTCCCCTTCTACCTCTCCCATACGGTCATCGAGGCAGTGGGGACAGAATATGTCACAGGCGTCACGATCGGCCAGGTCGGCCCTGATATGCGCGTGATCCCCGGCACAGAAAAATATTTTGATGCGGATACGATCTGCCTGGCTGTGGGCCTCTCCCCTATGTCACAACTGTTAAAGCAGGCAGGCTGTGCCATGGAAGACACAAAAGGCGGTCCCGTCCCCCTCTGCGCAGCCGATGGAAAGACGAGCATCTCGGGGATCTACGCGGCCGGCGACGTATCCGGGATCGAGGAGGCAAGCTCCGCCATGATCAAAGGGCGCATGAGCGGCGCGGCGATCGCGGCATATCTGGGATATGCGGATGAAAAGATCCAGGAAGAACGGATCTTTGAACTGGGACAGCAGCTGGGCACCCTCCGCCAGGGGATGTTCTCCCCGGAAAACCGGGGGAAGCTCATCACAAAGACAGATGAAGGGATCGGCGTATCCATGCACCTCCTGGAACACGGATCCGTTGCGGATGACGAGATCGCACGCTATCCCGGCGTCACCCGCCAGGCGGGGATCCACCCTGTGATCGAGTGTACCCAGAACATCCCCTGCAACCCCTGCCAGGATGCCTGTCCAAAGGGCTGCATCCGCATCGGTGAGAAGATCACCTCCCTCCCGGCGGTGGACGCCGCCAAAGAATGCGTCGGCTGCGGGATGTGCGTGGCCTCCTGCTCCGGCCAGGCGATCTTCCTGATACAGGAAGATGTGGGCCCGGGGGTGGGCGAGGTGACCATCCCCTACGAATTTCTGCCCCTGCCCAGAGCGGGCGATACAGGAACGGCATTGGGCCGCGACGGCCGCCCGGTCTGTACAGCGACAGTGGTCAAGGTCCGGTCATCACCCGCTTTTGACCACACAAACCTGCTGACGATCAAAGTGCCCAACGACATGCTGATGAAAGTCCGCTTTTATCAGACGCAGAAAGGAGGCATGGGTCTATGATAGATATCCAGGAAAGATTAAGACAGATCGGCCCCCTGGACGGCGCGCCCGACGACGATCTATTGGTATGCCGCTGTGAAGAGATCACAAAGGGTGAGATCCGCAGGGCCATCCACCAGGGGATGTTCACGATCGAAGAACTCCGCCGCTACCTGCGGTGCGGCATGGGGCTGTGCCAAGGACAGACCTGCGGACGCCTGGTCAAAAATATCGTGGCGGCGGAGCTGGGCGTATCCCCGACAGAAATAACATCGGCGACCGCGCGGGCGCCCATGCGTCCGATCGAGATGGCGGTCCTGGCAGATGATGGAGGTGCTGCACATGGATAAAACAGCAGATGTGATCATCGTAGGCGGCGGCATCGTCGGATGCGCGGCGGCCTATTACCTGGCAAAACGGGGGATCTCCCGCGTCACCGTACTGGAAGCGGCAAAAAGCATCGGAAACGGCGGTTCATCAAGGAACGGCGGCGGCGTACGCCAGTCCGGGCGCGACATACGGGAACTCCCCTACGCGATGTACGGCATCCGCCATCTGTGGCCCGCACTCTCCGAAGAGCTGGGCGTGGATGTGGGCTACGTACAGAAAGGAAACCTGCGCCTGGGCAAGACGCCCGCGCATCTTAATAAACTAAAGACCCTCACTGAAAACGCCCGCTCTGCCGGACTGGATGTCCGTATGGTGGATGCCAAGGAAGTCCAGGCGATCTGCCCATACTTATCAGAGGACGTGATCGGCGCCAGCTGGTGTCCCACCGACGGCCATGCAGACCCCCTGGTCACCACCCTGGGATTTTACAAAAGATCCCTGGAACTGGGCGTACGCTTTTACACGGACGCACCGGTAAAGACCCTGCGGAAGATCAAAGGAAAGATACGTGAGGTGATCTTAAAAGACGGCACGGTATTAGAGGGCGAGAACGTGATCCTCGCCGCAGGCTATGAGAGCCGTTTCCTCGCAAGGACCGTCGGCGTGGACGTGCCCATGTCCCGTCTGATCGACGAATGCCTGGTCACGGAGGCGCAGCCGCCCATGTTCGATATCATGCTGGGGACGGCAGGCGCTGATTTCTACGGACATCAGACCGCGCACGGCTCCTTCGTGTTCGGCTCGGACTGCGGGTATGAGGAGGTCACGGATATGGAAGATCCGTCCCAGCTTGCCACCAACTCCATGACACTCTCCGCCAGCTGCCGGGCCATCATGGGCTATATCCCGGCGCTCAGAGACGCTAAGATCGTGCGGAGCTGGTGCGGATGGCTGGACAACGCATTTGACGGCGTGCCTTTCATCAGCAGAGTGGACGAGGTGCCTGGACTGATACTGGCCTGCGGATTTACAGGCCACGGTTTTGGCACGGCTCCTGCCGTAGGACTGATACTCTCCCAGTTGGTGGCGGGTGAAGAACCCGTCGTCGATATCAGCGCCCTGCGTTATGACCGGTTTACGCCCATACGCTGACCGGTCCCGATGTAAAAAAATACAGATATAAGAGGCAAAGACGCCGATAGGGATAAGGCTATCGGCGCCTTTTTTTGTGACAGAGGAGGATATTATGGAGACAAAGATAGATTTTCTATATCTGAACGAGCAGGATATGATCGCGGCCGGCGTGAAAGATATGGAAAAATGTGTGAAGGTCATGGAAGACATGATGGTCACGCTGAAAAAAGGCGACTATGTGATGGGCGGCGAGAACCACAACTCCCATGGATGCATGGTCACATTCCCGGACCAACCGAAGTTTGAGGGAATGCCGAAAAACGGAGAGGACCGCCGTTTTATGGCGATGCCGGCTTATCTGGGCGGCCGTTTCCAGATGGCCGGGATGAAATGGTATGGCTCCAACATCGAAAACCGGACGAAGGGCCTGCCCCGCTCGATCCTGATGATAATGCTCAATGATAAAGACACCGGCGCACCGCTGGCACTGATGTCCGCAAACCTGCTGAGCGCCTACCGGACCGGCGCGATCCCAGGCGTGGGCGCCAAGTACCTGGCTCCAAAAAACGCGCAGACAGCCGCCATCATCGGCCCGGGGGTCATGGGAAAGACCTCCCTGTGCGCATTTGTCAGCGTCTGCCCAGAGCTTGAGACTGTGAAGATCAAAGGGCGCAGCCAGCGGTCCATCGACTCTTTTACAGATTTTGTCAGAAAAGAATGCCCGCAGATAAAAGAGATCCTCGTCTGCGGCACCATGGAAGAAGCCGTCCGCGGCAGCGATATCATCAGCACCACCACCAGCGTGGGCAACAAAGAGATCGGATTTCCTTTTATCGACGACGCATGGATCAAAAAAGGCGCTCTCATCTGCATGCCCTCCGCCGCCCGGTTCAACGAAGCTTTTTACGTGGCGCCGGACACACGGCTGGTGGTGGACAACCACAGACTATACGAAGCATGGGCCGATGAATATCCCTATCCGAGTTACGACGCCGTACAGGTGGTGGGCGCCAAATTCATGGACCTCCTCCACGACCACAAGATCCAGATGGAGGACATCGTCGACATCGCGGACGTGATCACAGGCACGGCCGTGGGACGCAGGAACGCAGACGAACGGATCATCTACTCCGTCGGGGGCATGCCCGTGGAAGATATCGCGTGGGGAAAAGAGATCTACGAGAACGCCCTCCGGATGGGGATCGGTACAAAACTCCCCTTATGGGAAAGACCAGAACTTGCTTAAAAGGATCCGCAGCCGGATATCCATGCATGGGCTGTCCGGCAGGAATGGAGATCTGAGGCCAGAAAATGAAAAAAAACGATAACAGCGGAAAAGACAATGTGGAGCATTACATGCGTACGCGCATCTGTGCATGCCACGGCAATATCACGGTCAAACAATTGGCACAGGAGACCGGATATTCTGCATGCTATATCCGGAAGATATTCAAACAGGACAACGGGATCTCTCCCAAACAATTTGCAAAAAACGTCCGGTTCCGGTATCTGCTCCAGATCATAGCCGAAACAGACGGGGACTACGCCGCGGCAGCCGCCCGATGCGGATATTACGACGAGGCGCATATGATAAGAGATTTTAAAAGCTATACAGGCACGACACCGGAAAAATACAACAAACGGACAATACGACCAGGAGGTTGCGTATGAACAGATTATCTAAGATCAAGATCATCACAGACATGTCAAAGCTGACCGGCTTAAAGAACGCGCTGAGCAGAGTAGGCGTGCGCGGGATCACCGTCATGCAGGTACTCGGATGCGGCGTAGAGAAAGGCACATTGGAATACGCCGTGGATGAAAACGAGGTCATGGAGCTGCTCCCCAAACAGCAGATCAACATCGTCGTTGAGACAGAGCGCATCGAGGAGATCCTAGAACTGGTAAAACAAGAGCTTTACACAGGGCACATCGGAGACGGGAAGATCTTCGTATACGGGATTGACCAGATGATCCGCGTGCGCACCGGAGAAGAGGGCCTGGACGCCCTGTAAAGACCTGCATCCATAAGGAGGGATGTTTTATGGAGGAAAAAAAATTAGGACTGGGCAGCGTCGTGTCGATCTCCGTCGGACTCGTTGTCGCCACCAGCTGTCTCGTGTCATTGGGGCAAGGAGCCGGGAGCCTGGGTGTGGCATTTATCGGCGCCATGGTCATCGCCATGCTGCTGAACATGACCACCGTACTCTCCCTGTCCGAGCTGAATGCGCTGATGCCGGATACCACAGGCGGGCTGGCCCAGTATACCCTTGCGGCGCTGGGACCTTTTCCCACACTGGTATCCATGGTGGGCGGGTACCTGGTCTGCAACACATTATCCTGCGGCGTGGAGGCGTCCATCTTTTCCTTTGCCGTGGCGGACACCACCGGACTGAAGATCCCCAGCATCGTCTATACGCTGCTCATGGTCGCGGCAGTCCTGGTGGCCAACCTGTTCGGCGTGGACATGTTTGCAAAGATCCAGAATATCGTGGCTTTCCTGCTGATCGGCTCCCTGGCGGCCATGGGCGTGATCGGCGCCCTGGGCCTGGGGATCGGGACAAAGGTCGGACAGCCCTACATGGCCCCTTCCAGCTTCAATGACGTGGTGTCCATGACTGCAGTCGCTTTCTGGCTGTTCATCGGCGCCGAATATGTCATCCCTGTATCGAAGGATGTGAAAAACGCCAGGCGCAACGTCCCCCTGGGCATGCTCCTGGGACTGCTCGTGATCTGCATCATGCAGTCGGTCATGGTCTTCGGCTTCCACAACTATACCGCATGGGATGAGCTGGAAAATTCCGCGGCGCCCCATCTGCTGTACGGCTATGCCCTGCTGGGCGATGCGGGCAAGATATGGATGACCCTGGTGGGCGCCTTTGCGGTGATCAGCACACAGAATTCGACCGTGAACAGCCTGGCCAGCATCTGCCAGGGGATGGCGAAGATGAACATGATGCCCCAGATCTTCGCAAAGACAAACCGCTATCATGTGCCCTGGTTCGGCCAGGTCTTCATCAGCACAGCGATCTTTATCTTTGCCGCAGCCAGCAACGATTCCTCCGATGCCATATCGTTCCTGATCCTGACCGGATCCGTTTTCTGGATGATCTCGTACATACTGGCGCACATCGATGTGCTGATCTTCCGGAGACGCCTGCCCAAAGCGCCGCGTTCCTTCAAGGTCCCCGGCGGGCCTGTCATCCCCGTCATCGGGATCATCGGGACTGCCTATATGGTGCTGAACATCTCCACAGACCCGAAGGAACGGATGATGATCTGGCTGCTGACCGGCGCCACACTGGTCATCCTGGGCGTCTACTCATTCTTCTGGATCAGATATAAGATGAAGATGCCTGTATTTAAGAGTGTGCCCCCTGAAAAAGTCATGGCCATGGAGAACGATCTGTATTACCTGGCGCGCAAACGCAGAGGGTTGTGGAAATAGACTATGGCGGGCATCCAGTCCCTGGGGATATCTCCCTGGGACTGGATGCCCGCTTTTCCCACTGGTCTGGTAATGAACGTATTGCCTCCGACTCCAACATTTTATGAGTGACTGTCCATTTGATCATCGTTGAACAATGATGTAGACAAATATCTGTCCCCGGAGTCAGGAAGCAATGCCACGATCGTCTTTCCTTTATTTTCCGGCCTGCCCGCAAGGATCACCGCGGCCTTGAGCGCCGCACCGGACGAGATCCCCACAAGGATCCCCTCGCTCACCGCAAAAGCCTTGCCCTCTGCAAATGCATCCTCATTCTCGATCGTGATGATCTCATCATATACTTTTGTATTGAGGACTTCCGGGACAAATCCTGCGCCGATCCCCTGGATCTTATGCGCCCCTGCAGTCCCTTTTGACAAAACAGGGCTTCCAGCCGGCTCAACTGCCACGATCTTCACATCCGGATCTTTTTCTTTTAAGTATTCCCCAACACCTGTGATGGTCCCGCCTGTTCCTACACCGGCAACAAAGATATCCACTTTTCCCCCTGTCTGTTCCCAGATCTCCGGCCCTGTTGTGGCCTTATGCACCGCCGGGTTTGCCGGATTTACAAACTGTCCTAAGATGACCGCTCCGTCGATCTCTCTGGAAAGCTCTTCCGCTCTCGCGATCGCTCCTTTCATCCCCTTGGCGCCTTCTGTGAGTACCAGCTCTGCGCCGTATGCCTTCAAGAGATTTCTCCTCTCAACGCTCATGGTATCCGGCAGGGTAAGGATCGCCCGGTATCCCTTTGCCGCCGCGACCGCAGCAAGACCGATCCCTGTATTCCCGCTGGTAGGCTCGATGATGGTCGCCCCCTCTTTTAAAAGTCCTTTCTGTTCTGCATCCTCGATCATCGCCAATGCGATACGGTCTTTCACGGAACCCGCCGGGTTGAAATATTCCAGCTTTGCGAGGATCGTGGCATCTGCTACACCTGCTTTCTCTGCATATCTATGCAGCTTCAGTATCGGGGTCTTTCCGATCAGCTCCAGTGCACTTTCTTTGATCTGACTCATGATGATGTCCTCCTTTATACATACTTAACCAATCAGATTGGTAGGTTTTTGTCTATGCATATATTATACTTTTCCATTTCTATCTTGTCAATAGATTTTCTCGGTCAGGGTGATAGGTCTTTCCTATGATCTTGGATAGACCGGTTTTATATATGCCCGTAAAGATGCAGCATTGCATATCCGCCTCTCTATTCCTGTAATGCTTTTCTGATCCTCTCCAACGCTTCTGACAGTACGCTCCGGGGACAGGCCACATTGATCCTCTGAAATCCTCTCCCGCTCTCCCCAAATATCTTTCCACTGTCAAGCCACAGCTTTGCCTTATGTACGATCAGTCTCTCCAATGCATCTGTACTGAGCCCAGTCCCTCTGAAATCCAGCCATACAAGATACGTTCCCTCATGTCCGATCATGCGTACACCCGGAAGATCTGTTTCCACATATCTCTTGGTAAACGCTATGTTATCCGCCACATAGGAATACATTGCCTGATACCACTCCTCCCCCTTGCTGTATGCGGCTTCACATGCGACAAGCCCCATAACGCCCAGTTGGCTTATGCCAGCCGCATCCAATTCCTTATGAAACTTACGCTTCAGGTCACGGTTCGGGATAAAAATGTTTGATATCATCAGGCTGGCAATGTTAAAGGTCTTACTCGGTGAGGTACAGACAATGCTGATATCCTCATATTCTTTTTTCAGATCCGCAAAGACAAGATGTTTTCCTTTGAATACAAAATCCTGATGGATCTCATCACTGACAACGATCACATGGCGCTCCACACAGATATCACCCAACTTTGTCAGCTCTTCCCTCGTCCACACCCTTCCCACCGGATTGTGCGGATTACATAGGAAGAACAGCTTGATCTTTTCCTCCACGATCTTTTTTTCAAAATCGTCAAGATCAATATGATAACGATCATCCTCTCCCAGATATAACGTGTTGCTGACCACTTTTCTCCCATTGTCTTCTATCACTTCTGAAAATGGGTAATATACCGGTGATTGGATCAGCACGCCATCTCCCGGTTCTGTATATGCCTTTACTGCCATCGCCAGCGCAAATACGACCCCCGGTGTTTTCACCAGCCATTTTTCCTGTACTTCCCAGTCATGATGCTTCTTCATCCACGCCTTTACGATCTCAAAATAGGGTCTCTGGACCTCACTGTATCCAAAGATCCCATGCCTTGCCCGCTCCACCAGCGCATCCTCAATATAAGAAGAAGTCTTAAGATCCATATCCGCGACCCACAGAGGCAGCGCATCCTCCGGCATCCCGCGCTGTTTTGCGAAGTCATATTTCAGGCTCCTTGTGCCTCTTCTGTTTACAATGCTGTCAAGATCAAGATTTCTTTCTGCCATATGATCCCCCTTCTATTTCACGAAAAACTTTATCCAGTTCATCCAACAGATCTTTTACATCCTCGATCCCAACAGAAAGCCTGAGCGTACTGTCTGTAATCCCATTTCTTTCCCTGATCTCTTCTGGCACATCCGCATGTGTCTGTGTGATCGGATATGTGATCAGCGTTTCCACCCCTCCAAGGCTTTCTGCAAACTTGATCATGCGGACTTTCTCTAAGATCGCCAATGCCGATCCTCTGCTCTCAAGTTGGAATGTGAGCATCGCTCCAAACCCCCTTGCCTGCTTTTTCATGATCTCATATCCTGGATGCGTGGGGAGTCCCGGATAGATGACTTTCGTCACCGTTTTTTGTTCTTTTAACCAATCCGCTATGATCATCGCATTTTGCTGTGACTTCTCCATACGGATGCCGAGCGTCTTGATCCCACGCAGAACGAGCCAGCTGTCAAACGGCGCAAGCCCCGATCCTGTCGTCTTGATCAAAAACCGGAATTTCTCGCTGATGTCTTCTCTATCTGTGACCAAGAAGCCAGCCAGCGTGTCATTATGACCGCCAAGATATTTCGTCCCGCTGTGTACCACTATATCCGCACCCAGATCCAATGGATTCTGAAAATAGGGTGAAAGAAAAGTATTGTCAACGATCAAAAGCAGCTTATGCTTTTTTGCTATTTTCCCAAGCGCCTCTATATCTGTCACATTCATCATCGGGTTCGTGGGCGTCTCTATGTAGATCGCCTTTGTATGATCACGAACATAACTTTCCACATCTTCTTTATAACAGTCGATACTTGAGAATGTTATCCCGTTTTTCTCTGATACGTTATGGAAAAGCCGGATGCTGCCCCCATACAGATCCGCATCCACGATCAAATGGTCCCCCGGATGGAACAGCTCCATCATCAGAGTGACCGCTGCCATCCCTGTTGATAATGCCAACGCATCGGATCCATTTTCCAGCGTCGCGACCACCTTCTCCAAATGCTCCCTTGTGGGGTTCTGCAGCCTGCTGTAATCATAGCCTGTGCTCTTACCCACGCCCGGATGGGCAAAGGTCGCGGTCTGGTAGATCGGATAGCTCACCGCCCCATGATCGCTGCCGCGTCCCTCTTCTTCTTCCAGATGCAGACATCTTGTCTCAATCCCTCTCGCCATGATCCTCCCTCCTGATCAACCTAAAGATCTGTCCTTGTATTTTGCTATCTCCTCCAGATATCTCTGCCCGATCGCGCTGACCGGCGCGTCCTTCCTTGATATATATCCGATCGTCATCCTTTCATCTGATCTCAGTTTCACGGCACGATAATCCTTTCCATTGAGATCCTCACATATGATCCCGGAACACAAGGTAAATCCGTTCAGCCCGACCATCAGGTTCAGCAGAGTAGCCCTGTCATTGGCACGGATAAATCTTTTGTACTGATAGGTGCTTAAAACCTCTTCCGCAAAATAGAATGAATTGTGTTCACCTTGTGCAAAACCCAGACATGGGTACTCATCCAGTTCCTCTAATGCGATCTCTTTCCTTTCTGCCAATGGATGCCCTTTCCACATATATACATACACGCCGCATTCCAGCAAAGGTTCAAACTGCAGTCCGTATTCCGCAAACAGCTTATGTAATACTTTCTTGTTAAAATCATTCAGATATAAGATGCCGATCTCACTTTTATGGTTTCTGACATTCTCAATAACCTCATAGGTTTTCGTTTCATGCACCTCAAATTCATACGCATCCATCCCGTACTGCTTCACCAGCTCCACAAACGCATTGACCGCAAATGTGTAATGCTGCATGGATACGCTGAAATTTTTTTTCACTTTCGTCTGTGCGATATATTTTGCGTCCAGCAGTTCATACTGCTCCATCACGGATTTTGCATACCCGATAAATTCTGCCCCTTTTACTGTCAGTGTGATCCCTGTTTTCGACCTTATAAATATGTCGAATCCGATCTCCTTCTCTAATGACCGGATCGCGGAAGAAAGGCTCGGCTGTGATATAAAGAGCATCTTTGCCGCTTCATTCAGTGAGTTCTGTCCTACTACTGCGATCGCATATTTTAATTGGACTAATGTCATCTTTTATTCTCCCGTTGTTCATATCAATATAGTATGTTGATATGTTTTATGTATTATACCGCCAAAGACGATTTTTGTATAATCCTTTTTTCCTTTAAGTGGTTATAGTTTTTAACAATACAAAAAGCAGCCAGATAGCTGCCGTATTTGCAATGATCCCTAACGGTAAGTGTTCATCAATTGCCATAACACATTTTTTATTTTGTAAGTCTGTTTTTAATACCTTTCCTTTCTGCCTTATATTCTGATAAAAATGATCCTATCAAGGTCAAGATTGTTCCTGTTCCTGCCAATAAAGTCAGCTTCTCATGTAAGAGCACCACCTGATCTGTGACCACGATCTTTCCCGATACATTTGATTTTTCCGGCAGATCATGGTACGATCTTGTCAGGTATCCGCGAAACGCAGCACGATCATTCTGTAAACGAAAGGAGAAAACATATGTCATACTTATCTGAAAGATATGAAAAAACAGCCGCCACTCTCAAAAAGAATTTTGAAAAGCGGGGCATGGAGTTCTACTACTGCGCCACAGCAGAAGAAGCGAAAGAACAGATCCTCTCCCTGATCCCGAAGGGCGCCTCCGTGGGCTGGGGAGGTTCTCTGTCCATGGAGGAAGCCGGCGTGATGGACGCGATCAAAAACGGCGATTACAACGCCATCGACCGGCACCGCTCCAGCGACCCGCAGGAGCAAAAGCGGATCTATGGGGAAATCGTGTGCGCCGATTTTTTCCTGATGAGCACCAACGCCTTCACCTTAGACGGCGAACTGGTCAACATCGACGGCCTGGGCAATCGAGTCGCCTGTCTCTCCTACGGCCCGGACAAAGTCATCGTCTTAGCCAGCATAGATAAGATGTGCACCGACGTGGACGAGGCCGTCCGCCGGGTGCATCTCGTGGCCGCGCCGCCCAACGCCCTGCGGGTAAAAGCGGACACACCCTGCGCCAGGACAGGCGTCTGTGCAGACTGCCTAAGCCCTGACTGCATCTGCTGCCAGACCCTGATCACCCGCAAGTCCCGCATCCCCGGGCGGATCACCGTAGTGCTCACCGGCGAACATCTGGGATTTTGATCGTCTAATCCCGGCGCAGCGCTTCGATCGGATTTAAGTTGGCGGCCTTGATGGACGGCAGCAAGCCGAACACGATACCGATGACCATCGAAAAACCGACTGATGCCACGATGGCAGGGACGCTGATCGCGATGGGGATCCCTGCCATCCTGGATATGACGTTGGCCAGCACGATCCCGGATACGACTCCAACCACTCCGCCCATGCTGGTGAGCACAGCCGCCTCCGTCAGGAACTGGAACAAGATCCGTTTCTTGCGTGCACCGATGGCTTTTTTCAGCCCGATCTCACTGGTCCTCTCTGTGACAGAAACGAGCATAATGTTCATCACCCCGATCCCGCCCACCAACAGGGAGATGCTGGCAATCCACAAAAGCTGCCCGTTGGTGCTCTGGCTTAGATCCTGCTGCTTTTTCGCCATCTCCAGATTGTCGTTGGATTTATATCTGATCTGGGAATTTTCCTCCAGATCCCCGTTTAAGATCTTGGCAGCCCGATCCCCCACTTTGGTCATGGCCTCCGTGTTGGCCGCTTTGATCACTGCATTTTCCGGCTCATCATACTTGTAGATGATCGGCCAGTCCACATTTGGGACCAGGAGCGTTCCTGTCCCCGCATTTCCATAATAGGTATAATATTCCTGATAATCATTGATGATCGGCTGGAACTTCTCCGCCTCAGCGTAGACACCCACCACAACAAAGGGTTCCCCCCGGATCTCAATGGTCTTTCCCAGAGGCGTCTCATCCTGGAACAGGCTCCCCACCGCCTCCTCGTCCAACAGGGCCACTTTCCGGTATCCCTCATAATCCGCCTTTACAAACCCTCTCCCGGCCTGGATCACATACCCGCAGGTGGCCAGATACTCTTCATCGATCCCATAGACTTTACCGCCCTGCATGCTACGGTCCATGTAGTAGATATTGTCGGAATAACCCCGATTATAGAAAAATGTGCAGTTTTCCACGTCCTCCAATTTCCGCACTTCCTCTTTCTGTTCATCCGTGAGCTGAGGGAGCTTACCTGTACCGGTCATGCCCCAGGACGCGTCGTACTCCGAACTCCCATCATAGAGCAGCACTTTGACCGCATTGTTCCCGGCCCCGATCAGCTGCTCCTTGATCTGCTCGGTGGTGCCTTTGATCGTGGATACGATGGAGATGATAGAGGCGATACCGATGATGATCCCCAGCATGGTGAGGAACGAGCGCATTTTATGTGTCCAGATGCCCTGGAAAGCCAGCCTTATATTTTCTAACATAACTCCCTCCGTTTCGCCTTAATAACCGTACAGATCATCCACCGTCCCATCCTCTGTCCGCGCACCGTCCTCCACGCCGGACCCGTAAGGGAAAGCGATCTTATCCTCGCTGTCCAGACCCTTTGTCACGATGATCGTGTAGCCGTCGCTGGTCTTCTCCACCGTGACCGGCTGTTTTTTCAGCCGCCCGCCGTCGTCCTTATACACATAATGCTGGCCGCCCTCTGCGCGCACCATAGCCGGGTCCAGATAGACAGCCCCCTCCCGGGACTGCTGGCCGCTCCCGATCTTCAAGTCGGCCGTCTCCCCATTCTCAAGGTCTAAGTCCTCCGTCACATGAGCCACAAACGGATAATTGGACACATTGGGATTTCCCAGCCCTGTGCTGAAATAATCCTGATCTCCCGTGGAAGGATAAAGTGCGATCTCCCGGATCTCCGCTGTGAAATGATTCCCGCTCTCGTAAGCCTCCCCTGTGATCAGATCGCCGACCTTCACCTGTTCCAGCATCAGTTCACCCAGGGAGCCTTTGATGTAATAGCCGTCGTCGCTCTCGATCTCGATAAAACCGTCCCCATCCGATTCCCCGGTATGGGGGTCGCCCACCACAGTCACCACGCCTTCCATGGTGCTGGTGGCCGTCTCGTTTTCCAGCTCCCGCTCCAACTTTGAGATGGACAGGGCTTTTTTCTGGATATCCAGCTCGTATGCCTGGATATTGTTCTTCTGGTACTTGATGGCCTCCTCCCGGGTCATGGACGGCTCTTCCTCCTCGTCATCCTCCCAGTAGTCATCTTCCAGATCATCTTCCTCCTCGTCGATCTCCGGGTTGGGTCCCGTGACATCCGGTTCCGGCGTGGCGGTCAGCACACTCTCGCCATCATCCGTCTGCCCGGCGCCTTCCAGCGTAAAGGTCTTCTCCTCCTCCGGATCGAACACCTCATTTCCCTGGCGCGCATAATACCCCAACAGAGACTGGTCTGGATCTTCCACATCGGCGATCTGGTCATCTTCATGGAATTCCAGGCGGTACCAGCAGGCTTCTCTCCCCTCCTCCTTCTCCGTGCCCGCCGCATCATAACCGGCCATCCGGTTGAAAAAAGAACCCTTGACCACCACACCCTCCTCGCTTCCGATACACAGAAAACAGTAGGGATCCTCTTTGCTCCCCGTCCCCCGGTAAGGCACAGAATCGTGATCCAGCAGTTCATACAGGATGGGCTGCTGCATCTGGCCGCTCACCACTGCCGCCGCCACTTGAAATGGGAGCTGGGAAAAAGCTCTCAGATATGGACTGTGATACGCCTCATCATCATCCCCGTCATCGATCGGTGTGTAATCGTCGCTGGGATCCTCGATCGGCCCGCCGTTTTCCAGGCTCTCCAGACGGTTCCTGGCCTGGGCCAATTTATTTTCCAGATTCTGCTTCTCCAATTTCGCCAGCTCCAGCTCCAGCTGCTTCAAGGTCATATCATAAGTGAGCAGCTGATCCCCCGGTTTCACCCGATCGCCCACTTTCACATACACCTGGGAGATGATCGCGTCCTCCACCAGCTGCACTTTCTGGGTCACACTGGATGTCACCTCCCCGTACAGTAAGGACTCATCCTCCCAAAAATAGCCCCCCTGGTCCAGATCCATCACGGGGATCACCTTCACAGTCGTAGCATGCGTCCGCTTAGCCACGATGCCCACCCCGGCAAAGATCGCGCAGACCGCCGCCACGCCCAATAAGATAAACAGGATCTTTTTTCGGAGGCTATGCTCCTTCCCCATGACCACTCCCCCCTTTCTCCGTCAGCTCCCCGTCCCGGATCAGGACTGTCCGTCCGGCATACTCCGCGATCTCCGGGTCGTGGGTGATCATCAAGATCGTCACGCCCTCATCATTTAACCGCTGGAACAGATCCATCACCTGGCTGCTGGACTTGGAATCCAGCGCACCTGTGGGCTCATCGGCCAGCAGGATCTTCGGGTCGTTCACGATGGCCCGGGCGATGGCCACACGCTGCATCTGACCGCCGGATAATTGGTTTGGCTTAAAAGTCACCCGGTCCGCCAGTCCCACCCGCTCTAAAGCCTTAAACGCCCGCTCTTTTCGCAGTTTCTTGGGCACACCGGCATAATTTAAGGGCATCTCCACATTTTCCAGAGCCGACTGCCGTGGGAGCAGATGGAAACTCTGGAAAACGAAGCCCAATTTATGCAGGCGCAGATCTGACATCTCATTTTCCGAACATTTATTCACATCCTGCCCATCCATGTAAAACTCCCCGGAGGTGGCTTTATCCAGACAGCCGATGATGTTCATCAGAGTGGTCTTGCCGGAGCCGGAGGGACCCATGATCGCCACGTACTCCCCCTCCTCCATGGTAAAGTCCACATGGTTCAGGACCGGGACCACCATCTTTCCCTGCTGGTATTCTTTATAGATATCTCTCAATTCCAAGATCATCAGGGCATCACCTCCACATTTGGGGCCTCCGCATCTTCGTCTGTGTCCATAGGCAGCTCCTCGGTATCCATCCCAGGGAATATCCCATCCTCATCGATGATCTCCTCCCCGCTCTCCGGACCCATGTCATCTGCTCCTTCCTGATCCTCTGTGGGGATCTGCATCTGGTCGCTGATCTCCACAGTCATCCCCTCTTCCAGGTTTTCGGACGGGAACGCGATGCAGTCATCCTCCGTCAGGCCCTTTTTGATCTTATATTCGCCCAGCTCCTGATCGAAGGCGCCCAGGGTGACCGGACGCTTCTCAAGCCTGTCCTGTCCATCCGAGACCCACACATAGGGATCCCCCTCCGGATCCGCGATGTAAAATTCATTGAGCCAGAGACCCTTCTTTCGCTCCTCCTGCCCATAGTCCATCTCAATATAGACATGCTGGCCCAGCATCAGCCCATCCGTGATATCCAGATTTACATAAAAAGGATAGGAAGAGGATGTTGTCTGCTGATCGTCCTCCCCGCCAGAGTCCATCATCACCATACCGGACGCGCCGTCCTCTCCGCCGCTGGAGGGATGTTCCGTGTCGATCTCGCCCATAACGCCTTTCCAGGTCACCGACGGATCCACCCGTGAACGGATGATCACTGGTTCGCCCTCGATGATGTTCATCCTGTTCTGCTCATTCACTTTTCCCTTGACCCGGTAGTTCCCCGTGCCGAGGATCGTGATAAAAGTACTCTTGCTCCCAGAAGAGGGATCCGGATCTGCATAGCTGTCTCCACTGCCCATCAGGTCTTTATTGATGGATCGTATGATCCCGTCGATCTCACTGGTCACAATGGGCGAATCGCTGACTTTCTCCAGCTTCTCGATCTCGGCCGTCTTGCTCTTCTGGTCGTATTCGTTCTTTTTTAGATCCATCTGGGTCGATTGGATCTGGATCGTATAGGAGAGCTGCTCCTCCTGGGCCGCCTTCTCCTTCTCTCTCTGATAGGTGTTGATCTGTTCCTGGTAACTGATCGCCTCCGTCTTTAAGCGTTCCAGTTCCAGCCTGGCCGTCGCCAGCTGCTCCTCCCCGGAACTGATATCATAAGAAAAAAGCTGGTCGCCCGCTTTCACCGTCTGTCCTTCCTCGACCATGAGCTTCTGGATGGCCCTGCCTGTGTCCAGTTTCACCTCCACAGTCTCTTGCGGCTCCACGACCCCGGCGTAACGGTTCTGTGTGCCGGAGACGTCCTCTCCTGTCAGGGATCTGACTGTGGTCACGTAAGCGACGTTGTCCCCCGCCGCGGGCTGCCTTTTCAAAAAAAACCAGGCCCCGGCTCCCAACAAGCCTATGACTGCCACGATCCCTCCTATGATAAATATACGTTTTTTCATAAAATCTAGTCTCCTCCAACATAGACGTTTGCGAAACTCCCCTTCCACATACAGAGTTTGGAGATGGAAGGATGCTGTTATGGTCTACTGCTCCCTATCATACCAGATTTTAAAGAGAGCGGCAAGCCTGCGCATCCATCCATCACAAACACTTCACATTTCCCTTGCATGTCATTTCCATCTGTGTTAATATAAATGATAGAAAACAAGCAACCAGACTTTAAAGGGCGACAATCCTGAGGAGAAAGGGCTGACACATGGAACGATCACGATCGAATGGAACCATCTGCGCCCTTTTTGGGCGCTTTTTTGTTTTGGAAATCCCTTTCCGGCCAGAAAATAAGGAGAAAGATACGACTATGGAAAATGGAAAAGATACGCGGATCGCAGTCATCACGATCATCGTCGAGGACCGCGCTTCCGCGGACGGCTTAAACCGCCTACTCCACGACTACGGTGACTACCTGGTGGGACGGATGGGCGTACCCTACAAACCCAAAGAGGTCTCGGTCATCTGCGCCATCTTAGATGCACCCCAGGATGTGATCAGCGCCTTATCCGGCAAGATCGGCATGCTCCCGGGCATCACCAGCAAGACCGTCTACTCTAAAGTGCAAGGTAAACCATGAAAGAATACATTGACAGACTAAAAGAAGAACATACCCTGACCCGGGAGGGATTTGAGACACTGCTCTCCCGGCGGGATGCGGACACCCACGCCTACGCGCTGGAACAGGCCGTAAAGATACGTCAGCAGATCTACGGAAGAGACATCTACATCCGCGGCCTGGTGGAAGTCTCCAGTTACTGCAAAAACAACTGCTATTACTGCGGGATCAGGAGCGGCAATAAGAAAGCCAGCCGCTACCGGCTCACCCCGGATGAGATCTTAGACTGCTGCCGGGAGGGCTACCAGCTGGGATTTCGCACCTTCGTCCTGCAGGGCGGGGAGGATGCCTGGTATACGGATGAGATCCTCACGGCCGTCATCCAGGACATCAAGAAGGACTTCCCGGACTGCGCCGTCACACTCTCCCTGGGGGAGCGTTCAAAGGAGAGTTACCGCAGACTCTATGCAGCCGGGGCAGACCGCTATCTGCTGCGCCACGAGACAGCCACAGAGGAACACTACAGAAAACTGCATCCCCCAAACTTATCCCTAACAGACCGGAAAACATGCCTGAAAGATCTAAAAGAGGCCGGATACCAAGTGGGCGCCGGCTTCATGGTGGGCTCCCCGGGGCAGACCTACGCCCATCTGGCGGAGGACCTTCTGTTCCTGCGAAAACTCTCTCCCCACATGGTGGGCATCGGCCCGTTTCTATCCCACCAGGACACGCCTTTTGCCCACGAGCCAAACGGGGATCTGGACCTGACTCTATTTCTCCTGGCCCTGATCCGCCTGATGCTGCCGAAAGTCCTGCTGCCGTCCACCACGGCGCTGGGCACGCTGCATCCGGAAGGGCGCAAGCTGGGGATCTTGGCGGGCTGCAATGTGGTCATGCCCAACCTCTCCCCATCCGGGGTCCGGGAAAAATATTTACTCTATGACAATAAGATCGCCACCGGCTTAGAAGCCGCCGAGTCGATCGATCTATTAAAAAAACAGATGGAAGAGATCGGATACAAGATCGTCTGTGCGCGAGGCGACTATCCGGCATCTTAAACCCGCATACATGCTGCCCATCCGGCGGCAAAACTTTTACAATAAACGGAGGAAAAGACAATGTATGATGTAAAGTCAAAAAAAGCAACCGAATTCATCAGCCACGAAGAGATCTTAAGTACCTTAGACTATGCCGAAAAAAACAAAGGCAACCGGGAACTGATCGAAGACCTGATCGAGCGCGCCCGGGACTGCAAAGGCCTCTCCCACAGAGAAGCCGCCCTGCTCTTAGAATGTGACCAGCCGGACCTGATCGAAAAGATGTACAAAGTGGCCAAAGAGATCAAAGAAAAATTCTACGGCAACCGGATCGTCATGTTCGCACCTTTATATTTATCCAACTACTGCATCAACGGCTGCGTATACTGTCCCTATCACGCCAAGAACAAACACATCGCCCGCAAGAAACTGACCCAGGAAGAGATCCGCGCGGAGGTCATCGCCCTCCAGGATATGGGCCACAAACGTCTGGCCCTGGAGACCGGGGAAGACCCCAAGAACAACCCGATCGAGTACGTGCTGGAGAGCATCAAGACCATCTACAGCATCAAGCACAAAAACGGTGCGATCCGCCGGGTCAACGTAAACATCGCCGCCACCACCGTGGAGAACTACCGGAAATTAAAGGAAGCCGGGATCGGGACCTACATCCTCTTCCAGGAGACCTATCACAAAGAAAACTACGAAGCGCTCCACCCCACCGGCCCCAAGAGCGACTACGCCTACCACACCGAGGCTATGGACCGGGCTATGGAAGCCGGGATCGACGATGTGGGCTGCGGCGTGCTCTTCGGACTGAACACATACCGCTATGATCTTGTGGGCCTTCTGATGCACGCCGAACACTTAGAAGCGGCCATGGGCGTGGGTCCCCACACGATCAGCGTGCCCCGCATCTGTCCGGCGGACGACATCTCCACGGATGATTTTGAAAACGCCATCGACGACGAGACCTTCCAGAAGATCGTGGCCGTGATCCGGATCGCCGTCCCCTACACAGGCATGATCATCTCCACCCGGGAATCCAAAGCCTGTCGGGAAAAAGTCTTGGACTTAGGGATCTCCCAGATCAGCGGAGGCTCCCGCACCAGCGTAGGCGGCTATGTGGAGGAGGAACCGGAAGAAGAAAACTCCGCACAATTTGACGTGAGCGACCGCCGCTCCCTGGACCAGGTCGTAAACTGGCTCTTGGAACTGGGCTATATCCCCAGCTTCTGTACGGCCTGTTACCGTGAGGGGCGCACCGGCGACCGGTTCATGTCCCTGGTAAAATCCGGCCAGATTGCCAACTGCTGCCAGCCCAACGCCCTGATGACCTTAAAAGAATATCTGGAGGACTACGCTTCCTTGGATACCCGCGCTAAAGGCGAGAAAGTGATCCAGGAAGAACTGGCGAAGATCCCCAGGGATAAGACCCGGGAGATCGCGACAAAAAACCTGAAGGAGATCGAGGCAGGAAAAAGAGATTTCAGATTCTAAAGATACAAAAAGGACTAAAAAAAGAACTTCCCAGCTGGCAGACACATCCGCCTGGGAAGTTCTTTTTATGATCTTAAGCTTTCTTCTCCTCCACCCGCAGGAAGTCTTTGCTGGTCCTGCAGATCACCCCGTCAAACAGCATGAACATGGCCGGGA
Organism: Clostridia bacterium; assembly: GCA_910575625.1. Lineage (GTDB taxonomy): Bacteria > Bacillota > Clostridia > Lachnospirales > Lachnospiraceae > MGBC164599. The sequence goes on along the minus strand of CAJTFD010000004.1, from coordinate 32,164 downwards.
GCACTAAGATGACCACCGTCATACTGATCAGGGCTCCCCTGGATAAGAGAGTACATATGGAACTGATCATATCCACCTTAGAATAACACGTGACCCCAAAAGTAGCCGCAAAGAAACTAAAGCCACTGGTGATGATCGACATGATACAGGCCTTGTGGGCTGTGATGATCGACTCTTTCTTCGGGCATCCGCTCTGCCTTTCTTTCTGATAACGGCTGGTCATGACGATCGCATAGTCCACAGTCGCCCCCAGCTGGATCGTGCCGATCACGATACTGGCCACAAATGGGAGCTCCGTCCCCTGGTAAAAAGGCACCGCCATATTTACAGCAATCGCAAATTCAATGACCGCCACCAACAGCACCGGCAAAGAGATCGACTTAAATACGATCATGATGATCACAAAGATCGCCGCCATAGATGCAATGTTCACATTGCGCAGATCTATATCCGTCACATCCTGCAGGTCTTTCATGAGCGGCGCCTCACCGATCACCATGGCTTTCTCGTCGTAGGCCTTTACGATCTGATCGATCTGCCCGATCTGCGCGTTGACCTCATCCGTGGCAGACTGGTATTCCGAACAGATGAACGCCAACTCATAATTGTCGCTGCGCAGCATCTCCTTGACCTTATCCGGGATCATGGAGTCCGGGATGGCCGGTCCGAACAGGGAACTGGAGCCGATGGACCACTTCACACCCTCCACGCCCTCGATCTCCTCGATCAGCCTGCGCTTCTCTTTCCCGTCCAGCTCCTCCGGCATCATCACCATATGGATGGTACTCATATCAAAGGCATCTTTCAATTTATCATTGGCCACATTGGACGGAAGATCGGCGGGGAGGGATCTGGCTATATCGTAATAGATCTTTGTATGGCTGTTCCCATATATACCGGGAACGAGCAGGATCAAAAAGATCACCAGCCAGACTTTGTAATGCTTTGTGATGAACCCGGAGATCCCGTCCAGACTTGGGACGATCGGCTTATGCTTCGTCTTTTGGATCGCCCCGTCGAAGACTAGGATCATAGCCGGGAGCAGGGTCACGCAGCAGATCACCCCGATGACCACGCCCTTGGCCATGACCACGCCCAGATCCCGCCCCAGGGCAAAGGTCATGAAGCACAGAGCGGCAAATCCAGCCACCGTGGTGACGGAACTGCCCACAATGGATTTAAATGTGCTGGCGATCGCATGGCCCATCGCCTCGTTTTTATCATCCTTGAAGATCTCCTTATTTTCCTCGTAGCTATTTAAAAGGAAGATCGAATAGTCCATGGTCACGCCCAGCTGCAAGATCGCGGTCAGCGCCTGGGTCACATAGGAGATCTCCCCCAGGAAGATATTACTTCCCAGATTGTAGAGGATGGATATCCCGATGCTCAGCAGGAAAAACACCGGCACCAGGAAGGAATCCATGGTCAGCTGCAGCACCAGGAAGGACAAGACCGCCGCGATCGCAACATAGATCGGCAGCTCCTGGAGGCAGAGATTTTTGATATCCGTGACCACGCCGGACATACCGCTGATAAAGCACTGTCCATTGGCAAGCCTGCGCATCTCTGATACGGCTTCCATGGCTTCGTCGGAAGATGTGGTGTTGTCAAAGAGTGCGATCATCATCGTGGCGTCCCCCCGGAAGAAAGCGTCCCGCAGTTTCTTCGGGAGCATCTCCACCGGAAGGCTGATATCCACCGCGTCGTCGTACCACAGTACATCTTTTACATGGGGCACGCCGCTGAACTTTTCTTCGAGTTTCTGTACATCTTTTAGCTCCATGTCCTCCACGACCACCATGGAAAATGCCCCCATGCCGAATTCATCCACCATGATGTCCTGGCCTTCCACCGTCTCCAGACGCTCCGGCAGGTAACTGAGCAGGTCATAATTGACCCTGGTCTTGATGATGCCGATCACGGAGGGGACCAGCAGGAGAAAACCGAGGAGCAGGATCAAGAAACGGTGCTTTGCGATCCATCTACCTGTGTCAACCAAAAAAATCAACTCCTATCTATTTTGTCTGCTCTCATAACTCTTATCGGATCCTTATTCGATCCCCGCCGTCTCGATGATGAATTTCACAGATCCCTTCATATCGTCCACCTGCCCGTCGAAAGCTTTGTAGGCTTCGTCCGCCTCTCTCACGGCTTCCAGTCGGTCCATCACATCCCCAATGCCGCTGTCCATGGTATCCGTCAATTTCCGGATGCCCTCTTTGTCAAATTTCTTCATGCCGGCGGCAAGGGTCTTTGAACCATTGTACAGCTTTGTTGTACCGGTCTTCAGCTCTTTTCCGCCGCTTGCAAGTTTTGCGGTCCCGTCTTTTAACGAGGATGCACCTGTGGCCAGCTGCTGGATACCGCTGCTCAAGGTCGACGCGCCGGATCTCAGCGCGTTCCCGCCGGAAGCCAGCTGATGTGTGCCGGATACGAGCTGGGCTGCGCCGTCGTTTAAGGCCGCGTTGTTGGATACCAAGGTGGCTGAACCTTTTTTCAGCTCTTTTGTCCCATCTTTTAAAGTCTTTGCCCCGGAAGCCAGCTGAGATACGCCGTCACTCAGAGTCTTGGAGCCTTTTGAGAGGGATGAGATCCCTGTGTTCAATTCTTTGGTCCCACTGGTCAGGCTCTTGGCCCCCTGGTTCAGCTCCTTATTATTGCCGCACAGCTGGGCGCTCCCTGCCTTTAAGGTCTTGGTCCCGTCGGCCAGGCTCTTGGCCCCCTGGTTCAGCTCCTCATTCTTACTGCACAGCTGCGCGCTGCCTGCGGAGAGCTGCTGTACACTGGAGGTCAGCTGCGCGGATAATTCTCCGAAGCCGCCCAGCGCGCCCGCCGCCGTGCCGAGAGCCTCCGAACCCTGCTGCATCTGCTGCGCACCTGCCACGGCGCTGTCCGCGCCCGCTGCCAGTGCATCGATGCCCGCCTGAGTCTGACTCATATCCATGGATCCCAGCTGCGTGGAGATCTCATCAAAACCTGCACCCAGGCGACCGAGTCCTGCGCTGATCTCGCCCAGCTGGGCCACGTTCACCTGGTCAGACATCCCCGTAGCGTAGGAAAGGCCGATGGCTGCATCCGTCTGTACGCCCACCTGGACATCGATCGTGCCGAGATTTGCCAGCAATGCCGCCGTCTGCTCCGCATCCAGGCCAGCCGCCGCCGCTGCAGCCTGCACATTCGCTGTCTGCTGCTGATTCGCTGCCTGCGCCGCTGCCTGGTTGACCGCCGCATTTTCCCGGACCACGGCTGCCTGGGCCTGCTCAGAGATCTCCAATGCCTGCCGGCTCATATCTTGCGCCCCGTTCTGGGCTGCCAGGACTGCCTGGGCCGTCTTCGTAAGCTCCGCTGCCTGCGTGGACAGTGAAGACGCTGTGGTCACCGCACCGGATAACTGCCCTACACCCTCGGAGAGACCAGCAGATGCCGCTTTCACCTGCTGTGCACCGTCCTGGAGCTGCTTTGCACCATTGCCAAGCTGCGTACAGCCTTCCTGCAGCCCGCTCACAGCCTGTGGGAGCTGTTCCACCCCGCCCATCTGCTCCTTTAGCGCGTTGTTTAGCTGCTGCAATCCTGTATTTAAACTGCTGGCTCCTTCTGTATACGCCTTCACGCCGCTCTCCAAGGAACCCGCCCCGGTATCCAGCTGGCCGATCCCGGTATTTAAGGCGCTGGCCCCTTGTGTGTACGCTTTCACGCCGCTCTCCAGGGAACTGGCTCCTTTATTTAACTGCCTGCCGCCCTTGCCGAGAGCGCTGACTCCGTCTGTCAGATCTTTCTTTTTGCTGTTGAGGGTGTCGATCCCGGTCTTCAGCTGCCCGGCGCCTGTGTCCGCCTGGCCGATGCCTGTGTGGAGCTTCTCTGCCCCTGCCGTGTAATCATTCACACCTTTTTGCAGCGTGCCCGCCCCGCTGTCCAGGGAATCGATCCCGTTCACCAGCTGATCGATCCCGGATATCAGCTGCCCTTTCTGGGCGTTCATGGTATCGACGCCGGTCTTCAGCTGCCCGGCCCCGCTGTCCGCGCTGGCAAGCCCGGTCACAAAGGTATCCGTGGATGTATCCAGCTCTTTGACGCCGTCCCGCAGGGTCTTGCTGCCCTTTACCAGCGCCGCGGAAGAGTCCGACAATTTATCCATGCTCTCCTGCAGGCCGTCCAGATCCTGGATATCGTCCAGGCCCAGCTCTGCCAAAGTGCCCGTGGTAGCCACGGTGGCTGTCATGGCCAGGGAGAAATCCGTCACGGATGCCGTGATCTCCACATAGTCCGGGATCTCTTTATCTTCCAATCCCTTGATATCGGAGATCTTCAGGCTCTCGGACAAGCCCGGGAAACCGATGCCCACGACGATATTGTTTTTCCCATCGGAGATCACCCGTCCATTTTTTACCTCCACATCGGAGAACGTCTCCACCGGAAGGATCATCCCTGTCGCCATCATGAACGGCGTGCTGATCTGCTCCTGCTTGCCGCCCACCACCCGGGTCTGCTGGGAATAGTTTTCATAATCGATCCGTATCTTCACCTGGCCGCTCTTCCCGGCTAACTGGGACGGCTGGATCTCACTGCCGTTCAGGTAATAGGTCATCTTCACCGATACCGGCAGTTCCTCGGAGGTTTTGCCCTGGTAGTAGATATCGTTGCCGCCCGCTTTCCATGTGAGCGTCCCATCCCCGCTCTGGGTAAATCCCTCATCACCTTTTATATTTTCAATGTCGCTGAGATCACTTTTGTCGGTCAGGGAATGATCTTTCTGCATATTCTTCAGCCAGTTGCTGACGATCACTTCCTGGGTATTCCCGCTCTCATCTGCATTGACATACACTGTCTGCTCTTTATCCACTGTGGAAGCATAAACGCTGTCCACGGCGACTGTTAAAGAAATCATTGCTGTCATCCCCGCAAGCATGGCCTGCACATATTTTCTTTTCATCGTAAACGCCTCCTCTATATTTTCTTTGACCAAAAGTCATTTTTAATATATATGTTATACCGCAAAAATGACTTTTAGTCAATGTTAAAAGTGCAAAAAAATTGACTAAAAGTCATTTTGATATTTGTGTAAGATCATAAATAGAAAAAATTGAGATTTTTTGTTTGATTTTTCAGTCAATACCGCTTATAATGAAGTCCAAATAATACATGATATTCTTATCAGAAAGAAGAAATGAGGTTTTCCGATGAACAAGGTCGATTATAAAAAACAACAAAAAAGAGCCTCCCTGTTAGACTCTGCGTTTTCCCTTTTTATCGACAACGGGTTCCATAAGACTTCCATCTCAGATATCGTAAAGGATGCCGGCGTCGCCAAGGGGACTTTCTACCTATATTTTAAAGATAAATATGATATCCGCAACCACCTGATCTCCCGGAAAGCGAAACAGGTATTCTTTACCGCTTACAATGCGCTCCATGAACAGGAGGCGATCACTGATTTTGAAGATCAGGTGCTCTTTATCATCGACAACATCCTGGATCAGTTTGCAGACGACCATGATCTGGTCCTGCTCTTGTCAAAACACTTGAGCTGGGGGTTCATCAAGAATTCCCTGCTCTTTACAGCAGATCCGGACTCTCCCTCGATCTATGACCTCTATGCGTCACTGCTCTCTCAGTCTGCCTATACCTACCAGTCGCCTGAGCTTATGATGTATACGATCCTGGAACTGATCAGCGGCACCAGCTATAATGCCGTGCTGTATGACCAGCCCGTCTCTCTGGAGGAGCTGAAACCACATCTGTATGAGACGGTAAAACAGATCTTGAAGCAGTATCGGGAATCTGATGCCCGGATGTGATGCTCCTTTTTGCACACCGTTTTAAGACCTTCTCGGGTATCATAAAGGACACCGGGGTCTCCAATGGGACTTTTTATCTGTATTTCAAGGATAAATATGATATCCGCAACCATCTGAGCTGGGGTTTTTTAAGGATCTCCTGAACAGCCCATCCCATTGGACGAGCTGAAACCACATTTGTATGAGATCATAAAACAGATCTTACGACAGTACTGGGAAAAGGCATAACGGAGCTTCAAAAGACTTTATGATGCTTTTCGATCACGCATGTATGCGTTTTACTCTTTTTATCATAACTGATACCGACGAGCACTACGGCCCCGCCATATCCTTTCAGCGCATCGGGATATCTTCTCTCTTTTATCTGGCGGACCGCGCCCTCCACAGATCCATCCCATTTCAACTCTACGATCAGAGCCGGCTTATCTGTGGATCTTTTTGGAAAGAACACAATATCAGCAAAGCCTCTCCCTGCGGGCATTTCACGGATCAGGTCATATTCTTTCTGCGCACTGAAATAAGCAAGCGTGACCGCACAGCTTAGTGCATTTTCATTGTTATATCCCAATATGGATGTATTGGCCCCATGGACTTGATCCATTCTCTGGGCCACGAGCTGGCCGTTTCCTGCCAATGTCGCTTCCAGCATCTCTTCCGAAGCGGCCAAAGCTTCTGCGATCACACCCCACCCTCCAGCCAGCTTCTTTGGCCGAAGCATGGTGTATTCCCGAAAATCAGTCAGAGCCGACTGTGTCCCATATTTTTTAATCGGCAAGATCCCGGTCATATAAGCCGCCACAATCATCTGGTCTGTCTGACTGCTCTTGAACAGCCCTCGCAAAAGCTGTATATATCCCTCCTGCAAGTCGGTATGATCTTTTGCCTCCCGGAACAGAGCGTCCCATTCATCGATGATCATAATGAATTTCCGACCCGTATGTCTGCTCACCTCCGTTAATGTGACTGGCAGGGACGCACTTTCCTTCTCCTAATGTAGGAAAAGCCTCTCTCAATTCAGCGATCACTTCTCTCTACAGATATTTCACAGTCTCCCTTATATCATCCAAGACAGAAATAAACCAGGTGATATCCAGGTAGAGCACATCGTATTGGTTCAGATACTGATCAAAATCCGGCTGTCCCGCAATCTTCAGATCCTGGAATAACTCTCTTGAATCGCAGCTCCTGTCGTAGTACGCACACAGCATCTGTGTTGCAAAGGATTTGCCAAACCGCCTCGGACGGCTGACACATGTGAGTTTATCTTTCGTTCCCAGTGTCGCATTTATATACGATATCAATCCGGATTTATCCACATACAGGCCTTTTCGCACCGCCTTAAAGCCTTCATTTCCCAAATTCAGATAACGTCCCATCCGAACTCCCTCCTTTCCCCTGAAAGATCTTAAGTGTCAACAGCAGGGTCAGACGGATATCAGGGTCTTCCAGATCCATATTTAAGATCTCCTGCAGCCTCTGCAGCCGATAAGCGAACGTATTCCTGTGCATATAGAGCTTTTTCAGTGCAGCCGTAGGGCTCATATTGTTTTCAAGATATACCTGGAGTATGGTCGTATAGTCCGTCCCCTTTACACGGTCATGCTCGATCAGGCGCAGAAGCCCTTCCGGATAGAGGGCCTGCGGGATAAATTTATGCAGGCTGCATTCTATCACATGATCTAACATACTGTCCTCAAATTTATAATACCACTGTGTAGAGAAATTGACCTTGCCCAAATGCATCGCGATATTACACTGTTTGTAATAATAATACAGATTTTTAAAATCCGAAAAAACAGTACTGATACTGGCTTTGAGCATTTCATCTCTCAAAGCCGGGACAAACAAGCGGAAAACCTCGTCCCGGCTCTTTCCCACCTTCGTAAGATCCACGATAAAAACGATCCTCTCCCGGAAAATGATATATTTTGCCGCCGGACAGGCCGCTGACAAAGATGTGGCCACGAAATTGAGCAGATTTGTCGCCACGTCGTTCTCAGACGGATACACCACAAAACAGAAATGATCATCAAAACAGTCCCTTCCTGCCTGCTGCAAGACCGCTGTGATCTGCTCTTCTTCTATATACGTATGCTCCAGCATTTTTTCCAAGATCTCCATCGCAGTGGAAAAGACCCATGAGCTGGGTATGCTCTTTACCGCCCATTGCTGCGGGAATGCACTGAATTTTGTGCCATTTATGGTCGAATGCGGAGTTGATTCCTGGCAGATGCAGCCAGACGCTTCTGATCCTATGAAAGCCAAAGAACTGGCAGACGGAAAACTGAAACTGGAGTGTTCGCCGCCGGTGCCGGAAGGCATGAGCCCAGAAGAGACCGAAAAATATCTCTACGACTATATCATCCGGCACGATCGGGAAGTTTTCCTCAGCAGTATGGATCCTGTCACCTATGGACTGACACCAGAACTGCGGAAAATGATCTATAAAGTCGACCGGATCATCGCCAATGAAAAAGCATAAATGGAGGGACACCATGCGGATAAATTCAACAGAAAAAACCAACGTACGCTATCGATTTTTAGCAGAAGACCAATGCAAGACCATGTTTGATTCCATACTCCAAGTCTTAAGCTGCACAGGATGTGTGGTGGACAGTGCCGAAGCGCGGCAGCTGATGACCGAGGCCGGATGCCATGTGGACGGGGAGCGTGTCTATATCCCGGCCCTACATTTCATGGGCCACTGGCTGCGGACTGGTATCCGATATCGACCAGAGCCTTGCCGATGTGGTGGAAATGAATGAACTTTTGCACAACACCACAAAACCCATCCTGGCATGGGCCAGCAGCATGGAAAACTGGAAAGACATCCTGGAAATGTTTGAGACTGTGGCCGGAGGAAAAGAAAAACTGGCCGCAAAGCCGAATATGATGTGCCTGGTCGCCTGCATCGACCCCCTTACATATCCGGAAGATACCGTAGAAGAAATCTTATTCAATGCCAGAAACAGCATCCCCATGACCTGTTCCGGAGGCCCCATGCCAGGCGGCACAGCCCCGGCGACCATGGCAGGCGCACTGGTGATCGCACTGGCCGACGCTCTGATCGGACTGATCATCAGCCAATGCGCAAGACCAGGCGCCCCGATCATCTTAGGCGGACTTTTGGACGGCGTAGACGCCCGTTCCATGTCTGTCAGCTGCTCCGCCCCCGAATTTTCCATGGGACAGGCGGTCGCCGCAGACTTCTACCGTTACCTGGGACTGCCCTGCTTCATGCACATCGGTTCCACAGACTCTCCAATCCTGGACGAGCAGGCCGCCTTTGACGTGGGCATGCAGATCTATACGGGCGCATTGTCAGCGCCGTCCATGAATATGTTCGTAGGCTATCTGGAAGCCTGCATGTCCGGAAGCCTGGAGACACTGGTCTTTGGAAATGAAGCGATCCGCTACTGTGAACGTATGACCAGAGGTTTTGAGATCAATAAAGAGACCCTGGCCCTCGACCTGATCGACGAGCTGGGCCCGGGCGGAAACTATCTCGCAGAAGAACATACCGTGGAGCACTGCCGGGATCATTGGAGTTCCGATCTCTTTACCCATGAGAGTTATGAAGACTGGACGACCAACAACAGCAAGACCCTGAGCGACCGCATCCATGAACGTGTTACCGTCATTTTAGAAAAAGGCTGCACCTGCCCGCTGCCAAAAGACACTGCCAAGAAGATCGATGCCATATGTGACCGCGCCATCAAACGAGTACGCGGATAGAGGAGGAAAAAAAGATGCTCACACCAAGAGAAAATTTTCTGGAAACGATCCGCGGCGGGAAGCCCGACCGCTTTGTCAAACAATTTGAATTTTTCCCAATGCCCTATTCCGACCCCTGGAATGCCACCAATCCCTTTCCCTGGGAGCCTGGCGCACCAGACTGTGTCGATTTCTGGGGCGTGACCTGGACATGGCCAGAAGGGACGCCCGGCGCGTTCCCCCGCCACGGCGATGGATTCACGGTCTTAGAGGATGTGGAGGAATGGAAAGGCCGGGTCAAATGCCCGCCCCTGGAATATTCCGACGAATTGTGGGAAGCGGCAAAGAAAGACTACGCATCCTACGACCGCAGCAAGGCCCAGAGGCGGCGGCAAAGACGGTTTTGGCGTGACATGGGTCACCCCGGACTCCGGTGGCGGGACAGCCCTCCCTGAACCAGGAAATTTTCTCCTGGATGAAGAGACGATCTGCGACTGGCAATCCATCATAAAATTCCCAGATGTATCCGCATATCATTGGGAAGCAGATGCCAAAGAACAGCTCTACAGCGTTGACAGAACGGTCACGGCCGTTGATTATGGCGATGGAAACGGCCCCTTTGAACGCCTTGCCGCTTTCATGGGATTTGAAAACGCCCTGATCTCCATCGCGATGGAACCCGAAGCCGTAGAAGGACTCCTGACCGCCATCACCGACTACAAGCTCAAAGCCCTGGACTATATCGCAAAATATTACCAACCGGATACCTACACTCTGTACGATGATGTAGCCACCCAGTCATGCCCTTTTATGTCTCCTGAAACCTATAAAAGACTGATCGCGCCTCAGCATAAACGGATCACACAGCGCGCCCGGGAACTTGGGATGATCCCGATCCTCCACTGCTGCGGCCACGCGGAAGATCTGATCGGATCATTCATCGAAGAAGGTTTTGCCGCATGGTCTTCCGTACAGCCATGCAACGACATCAAAAGCCTCCTCGAAAAATACGGCGACCGTTTCTGCATCGCAGGCGGCTACGACACCAACGGAGTGCCAGGCACGACAGACGACAAAGAAATCTTATTAAATGAGATCAAACGCTGCTACGACACATACGGCGCCTGCCCTGGGTATATCTTTGCCGGATTTATTCTGCTCACCCCAGAAGAGGGAAAAGACCTGGGTGACGTATGGGCGGCTGCCGGCATGATGTCTGAAATGGCGATCGGATATATGCACGCAAGAGCAAAATGATCATGACATGATAAATCTCCTTGACATAGAAAACCATACCGTTTAAGATCTCAGACATAAAAATAATGAGAGGATACCCTGTTATTTCAAAAAGAAGGTATCCTCTCATCTCCGGCCCGACAGGCAGTATATATAGAAATGATGTAAAAAACGAAAATCATCCCGAAAAGTATTCCTCGCAGAAATCCTTTGCTGTCACAATCCGGACATTTTCAAATCGCTTTATCACAAGAAGGTCCTTATCTCCGCTGACAATATATAAAGCCTGCGAATCTTTTGCGCATTCCAAAAATTTATCATCGTCGGGGTCACGGCATATCCTAACATGTGTAACAGGTTCGATGATCTCCATAACTTTGATCAGCGGACTTAAGATCTCCCTATTGATATGTCCCTGCTTCCTGTTGATCATTTCCTGCACGATCTCTTCATATTCATTAATGATCTCTGGCGTGGCACAGGCAACTATCTTCTGCCTCACAACAGCACTCAGGATTTTTCTTGGAAATCCGCCAAAAAACACGCCAGAGATTAAGACATTCGTATCTATCACAATCCTCATGCTCGTTTCTTCTTCCTAACTGATCTGACAATATCATCAACATCATTTTCATCATATCCAACAGACAGCGCCCATTTTTGAGCTTCATCCAATGAGGCTTCAAATTCTTCAGCAGAAGGAAGTTTTAAAGTTTTGAGCATGATAACATCTCCTGAAGTATATGCCACCAGCTTGTCACCTGTATTGATCGACAGGAGTTTTCGGATACTGACCGGCAGAGATATCTGGCCTTTAGAAGAAACGGTTAATATCTGTGTACTCATTTGCATATTCCCCTTTCTTGTAAGAATTTCTTACTTATATTATGCCATAGCGTCAAAAAATATACAAGAAAAAATCGGATCCACCACTCGACAATACCGTGGATATATGCACGCAAAAGCAAAATGATCATGACATGATAAATTTCCTTGACATAAAAAACCATACCGTTTAAGATATTACTCATAAAATATCTATAAACGAAAGGAAAGATCCCATGAAAAAGGCAGCTGTATATTTTACAAAAGAGATCACGCCAGAAAGCCTCGTAAAGATCTATGAAGCCCTGGGCAGGGAACTCCATGGAAAGGTCGCCGTCAAGATCTCCACCGGCGAACCAGGCGGACACAACTTCCTGCAGCCCGCCCTGATCGCCCCCCTGGTAAAAAAGCTGGACGGGACCATCGTGGAATGCAACACAGCCTACGAAGGCCGCAGGAACACCAGCGAAGCCCATTGGCAGACTTTCCGTGACCATGGCTTCGCCGCCATCGCTCCCTGTGACTTGATGGACGAAGAAGGTGAACTGATCCTGCCTGTCCGGAACGGCCGCCAGCTGACAGAGAACTATGTGGGCAGCCACCTGGCCAACTACGATTCCATGCTGGTACTGTCCCATTTCAAGGGCCATGCCATGGGCGGGTTCGGCGGAGCGCTGAAGAACGTGGCCATCGGCGTCGCTTCCTCCTATGGAAAAGGGATCATCCACTGCAACGGAAAACCCTGCGAAAAACTCGAGGACATGTTCGCAGCCGACCACGACTCTTTCCTTGAATCCATGGCTGACGCGGACAGTGCCGTCATCGATTACCTCGGCAACAGGAACATGCTGTACATCAACGTGGCAAACCGCCTCTCCATAGACTGTGACTGTGATGCAAACCCCCACGACCCGGAGATGGCCGATATCGGGATCTTCGCATCCCTCGACCCCGTAGCCGTAGACCAGGCATGCGTGGACGCAGTATACGCCTCCCCCGACCCGGGCAAAGCCGCGCTCATCGAGCGTATGGAATCCTTAAACGGCATCCATACCGTAGAAGCCGCCGCCGCACTGGGCCTGGGCAGCCGTGAATATGAAACTGTAGACTTGGACCTGGCATAGATCATATCCAAGTGCACAAGGCGGCTCCCCGCAAAAGGAGTCGCCTTGCCGTCTGCCCAAAACCCTCAGAAAAAAAGAAAGGCTGACAAATGATCATCGACATACACACACATATCTTCCCCGACGAAGTGGCAAAAAAAGCGATCCCGAAACTCTCCGCCACCATCAACCTCCCTCCCAGCATGGACGGCACAGCCGACGGCCTGATGGATTCCGCAGCACGCGCAGGCGTCGACATCAGCGTGATCCTGCCCGTGGTCACCAACATAAAACAGTTTGACTCCATCATCCGCTTCGCCAATGCCGTCAACAAACGGGACTACCCCACAGGCGGGCCGCGGCTCCTCTCCATCGCCGGGATCCACCCGGACATGCCAGACTATAAGGAAAAACTGACCCAGATCCACGCGATGGGTTTCAAAGGGATCAAACTGCACCCGGATTACCAGGGCGTATCCTTCGACGACATCCGCTATATGCGCATCCTGGACAGAGCTTCCGAGCTTGGATTATTTACCCTCACCCATGCCGGGTACGATCCCGCCTGCCCGGATCAGACGCACTGCACCGCTGCGCACGTCCGCCGGGTGCTAAAAGAAGTCGCGCCCCGGAAACTGATCCTGGCCCATATGGGCAGCAATGAATTTTATGACAGCTCGGAAGAACTGCTGGTCGGACAGGACGTATATTTTGACACGGCCTACTCCATCTGCCACATGCACAAAGACCAGCTCACCCGGATGATCAAAGACCATGGCGCCCACCGGATCCTCTTCGGCTCCGACACTCCCTGGGCGGATCAGGAAGAAGCCGTCTCCATCCTCCGCTCCCTGCCCCTCACGCCAGAAGAACAGGAGCAGATCCTTTGGAAAAACGCGGCCGCACTGTTAAATATCTGAAAAACGCAGAAAAAAGATCCCCCTGTTTTTACACAAGGGGATCTCAGACTGTAGATAAAGTGTCGTTTGGTCATGGGTGCTCGAAGGGCTGTGCCCTCGAACTGGGATCAAGTAGACGGAATTTATTTCCGGCTACTTGCAAAAAGCCCGATCTGTAGGGGCTTTAGCCCTTGTGCGAGCAGATCGGGCTTTTATCCTCCAGTATTAAAATTTATGGCGTAAGCCATGAATTTTACCAGAGTGGCGACTTTGTCGACACTCTGAGATCCCCCTGTTTTTACACAAGGGGATCTTTGTATCTGTTCTTTTTCTGTCATTCCCACTGCATCCATATCTTCCACCACCTTTTTGACCTCAGGATCATGTTGTCCTTGATAATTTTGCAGATCACGGATATAATCAAAAGAGATTTGGAGGTATATTTCTATGATTTCAACAAAAGCACGTTACGCGCTGCGCGTAATGATCAGCCTTGCACAATACCAGGAGAACGGATATGTTCCACTAAAAGACATCGCCAAACAGCAGGAGATCTCCGAGAAATACCTGGAGATCATCCTGAAAACTCTCGTCAAAGGAAAACTCTTAAAAGGACTCCGCGGCAAAGGCGGCGGCTATATGCTGACCCGGCCTCCAGAGCGATATACCGTGGGGGAGATTATAGAATTGGCAGAAGGGCCGCTCGCACCGGTCGCCTGTCTGCTGCCGGATGCGGAAAGCTGCCCTCGGATAGAAAAATGTACAACGCTGCCGCTGTGGAAAAAATATGATGCGCTCATCCACGATTTTTTTTATGGTATAACACTCGACGATCTGGTGAAGGGGCGTTTTTGACACCTTCTAATCTTTTTCCGGCAGAGCCGTCTTCTTCCGCACAGACACTGTCTCGTCATAACAGGAGAAGATCTCCTCCACCTTTCCTTTATCAAACACCGGCGTGAGCAGGCTCACCACCGGCACGACCGCCAGCCCCGCGATCATCGCCACAGCCCCCGCGTTGATCGGAGACTGGATAAAATGCAGGAACATATTCAGCACCGTGATCCCCACGCCGCAGATAAAGCTGGCCCACACAGCCGGACGGGTCACCCGTTTCCAGCAGAGCCCGTACAAAAACGGCGCCAAAAACGCTCCGGCCAGAGCGCCCCAGGAGATCCCCATCAGCTGAGCAATGAACGTGGGCGGATCTAAGGCCAGGACCACAGAGATCGCGATGAAGAACACGATCAGCACACGCATCACCAAAAGCTGGAGCTTATCGCTCATGTCTTTCACGATATTCCCCTTGATAAAATCCAGCGTCAGCGTGGAACTCGACGTGAGCACCAGAGAAGACAGCGTGGACATAGACGCGGACAGGACTAAGATGATCACGATCCCGATCAGGATATCCGGCAGTCTGGACAACATGGACGGGATGATCGCATCGTACACGATCGCGCCGTCCGCCCCGTAGATCGATGCATCCTCAAACAGCCGTCCAAAACCGCCCAGGAAATAACATCCCCCCGAGATGACCAGGGCAAAGAACGTGGAGATCACCGTCCCCGCCGTCACTGCTTTCTCATCCTTGATCGTATAGAACTTGTGCACCATCTGCGGCAGCCCCCAGGTCCCCAGGGAAGTCAGGATCACCACGCCCAGCAGATTCAACGGATCCGGTCCAAAAAAGGATGTAAACGCCCCCGGCTGCCCCACCGTCACCGGCACATCGCTCTCCAGCTGGGCCAATTTTCCCACAGCCTCCATGAAGCCACCCTGTCCATTCAGCACCGCTCCGATCACGGCCACGATACCGCCCAGCATGACGATCCCCTGGATGAAATCATTGATCGCCGTCGCCATATAACCGCCCAGGATCACATAGATCCCAGTCAGCGCCGCCATCAAGATCACACAGACCGTATACGGGATGTCAAAAGACATGCCAAACAAGCGGGACAGACCGTTATACAGCGATGCCGTATAGGGGATCAAAAACACGAAAGCGATGGCGGAGGCAGCGATGCGCAGCGCATTGCTGTCAAAACGTTTTCCAAAGAAATCCGGCATGGTGGCCGCCCTCAGATGGTTCGTCATGACCCGGGTCCTCCGTCCTAAGATCACCCAGGCCAGCAGGCTTCCGATCAGCGCGTTCCCAATCCCGATCCACGTGGAGGCCAGTCCGTATTTCCACCCGAACTGCCCCGCATACCCCACAAACACCACCGCCGAAAAATATGAAGTCCCATAGGCAAACGCCGTCAGCCACGGACCGACGGAACGCCCGCCCAGGACAAAATCATTCACGCTCCCTGCGTGCCTCCTGGAATAGATGCCCACGCCCACCATCACCACAAAAAAGATGGCCAGCAGTATGACCTTAACACCCATCGCTCTTCCTCCCTCGTTCTTCCCTCAGATCATATCCCGATCATCCCTGATCCTGGATATATTTCTTTATCTTTGATGTATTGTCGTACTTATACACAGTCTCCCCGTTCCCGACCACCAGGGTGGGAGCCTGCTTGATGCCAAATCTGCGCACCAACTCCGGATTCTCCTCCGCATCGATCACCTCCACATCCACCTTCCCATCTGCCAGCATGGCCTTCGCCGCCTTACAATTTGGACAGGTGCTGGTTGTGAACAGATACCGAGCGCTGGCCACCGGTCGGATATCCACATCATCCCCCGTGATCGTGACCACATGGCTGCTCATCTTTTTTCCATGCATGTATTTCATATCATAGAGCTTTCGGTTTTTATACTCCTGGCTCTTCCCGTCGTTCCAGTTCTGCACCGGACGGTAATAGCCGGTGATACGGCTGTAGACTTCCGCAGGCGCACCACAGGTAGGACAGGTGAAATGTTCCCCCGTGATGTAGCCATGTTTTGCGCACACAGAATAGGTGGGCGAGATCGTATAATACGGGAGCTGATAGTTTTCCGCGATCTTGCGCACCAGAGAGGCCGCCGCCCTCCAATCCGGGAGTTTCTCCCCGATAAAGCCGTGGAACACCGTCCCGGATGTATACAGGGTCTGCAGCTCATCCTGGATATCCAGGGCCTCGAAGATATCCTCCGTATAGCCCACAGGCAGGTGGGAACTGTTTGTATAATAAGGCGTATCCCCCTCTTCCCCGGCCGTTTTGATATCCGGCCACTGCGCCCGGTCATGTTTCGCCAGACGGTAGGCCGCCGATTCCGCCGGCGTGGCCTCCAGGTTGAAGAGCTCCCCATACTGCTCCTGGTAATCCGACAATCTCTCCCGCATATGGTTTAACACGTCTTTTGTAAATGTCTGGGTCTTGGCATCCGTCATACTGCCGCCCAGCCAGCAGGCGTTCAAGCCCACCTCACTCATGCCCACCAGACCGATCGTGGAGAAATGGTTGTCAAAATCCCCCAGATACCGCTTCGTATAGGGATACAACCCTTCGTTCAAGAGCTTCGTGACCACCTCACGCTTGATATGCAGCGAACGGGCTGACAGATCCATGATCTTATCCAGGCGATGGTAAAATTCTTCCGGCGACTTGGATAAGTAAGCGATCCTGGGCATATTGACCGTCACCACCCCGATCGAACCTGTGCTCTCCCCGGAGCCAAAGAATCCGCCCGTCTTCTTGCGCAGTTCCCTGAGGTCCAGACGCAGTCTGCAGCACATACTGCGGATATCGCTGGGTTTCATATCGCTGTTGATATAATTTGAAAAATAGGGCGTGCCGTACTTGGAGGTCATCTCAAAGAGCAGGCGGTTGTTCTCCGTATCGGACCAGTCAAACTCCTTCGTGATGGAATATGTAGGGATCGGATACTGGAATCCCCGGCCGTCTGCGTCCCCCTCCACCATGGTCTCGATGAACGCCTTATTGATCATATCCATCTCTTTTTTACAATCCTTGTAACAGAAATCCATTTCCTTCCCGCCCACGATCGCCGGCAGTTCCGCCAGGTCGTCCGGGACCGTCCAGTCCAGGGTGATGTTGGAAAAAGGCGCCTGAGTCCCCCACCGGCTGGGCGTATTGACCCCATAGATGAAAGATTCTATACACTTTTTCACCTCTTCATAGGAAAGGTTGTCCGTTTTCACAAAAGGAGCCAGATAGGTATCAAAGGACGAAAACGCCTGTGCCCCCGCCCACTCATTCTGCATGATCCCCAAGAAATTCACCATCTGGTTACACAGCACACTCAGATGCTTGGCCGGGGAGGATGTGATCTTGCCGCGGATGCCCCCCAAACCCTCCTGGATCAGCTGTTTCAACGACCAGCCCGCACAATATCCGGTCAGCATGGCCAGGTCATGGATATGGATGTCCGCGTCCCGATGGGCCTGTGAGATCTCCGGGTCGTACACTTCTGAGAGCCAGTAGTTGGCCGTCACTGCCCCGGAATTGTTCAAGATCAGTCCGCCTACAGAGTACGTGACTGTGGAATTCTCCTTCACACGCCAGTCCTCCACCTTCACATAGCTGTCCACGATCTCCTTGTAATCCAGGATCGTAGACTTCATATTGCGGACTTTCTCCCGCTGCTTCCTGTACAGGATATACGCTTTCGCCACATCCGCATAACCGGTCTGGATCAGCACATTTTCCACACTGTCCTGGATGTCCTCCACCGTGATCTTCCCGTCTTTGATCTTATCCTGGAAATCCGCCGTCACCCGCAGTCCCAAAAGCCCCAGGATATCGTCTCCATACTGTTTTTCCTTTGCCTCAAAAGCCTTCCTGATCGCCTCGTTGATCTTGTCCAGCTGAAAGCCTACGATCTGGCCGTCCCGTTTGATCACTTGAAACATAAAAATGCCTCCTTGTCTCTCTTCTCATGTTCCCGTCTGTTACAGCACATGAGATCATTGTAACAGGATCTGCCAGAGCCGTCAAGCCTTTGCCACAATATCTTGTGCCCGCTCCGCACAATCGGGACAATATCGTGTATCCCGCTTATTCAGCGGTTCTGCAGGAAATCCGACTCCCTTTTGGCGTCCACATCATCGGGGTAGTGGCTCAGATATTCCGAGATCTTACTCTTGGCCGTGGCAAAATCCCGTTTATATTCATAGGCCACGACCTCGTTATATAAAAGCTCCTGTACGTCCTCCCCTCCAGCCGCTTCCAGGCCTTTGGCGATGTTCTCCAGCGCTCCGTCCGGATTTCCCTCCGCCAGATCGCACAGAGCCAGTCCGTTGTATGCGCCCGCGCCGTTTCCGCCCTCCTGGGCGTACTCCTGATACATGGCCCGGGCACTGGCGGGATCTTGCTGCTCCAGATAGACTCTTCCCAGGAAGAGCCGGGCATCGTCCTCCCCCTCCTCCGCCGCTTTTAATAGCTCCGACTGAGCGTTGGCGGCATCACCCATAAAATAATAGATCCGCCCTCTCTGGTAATAGTCTGCGCCGTTGGCGGGTGTTAAGCTCAACGCTTTAGAGAGATAGGCTTTCCCGTCCGCATCCATGTCCTTCTCTCCGTATGCCTGATAGATATCCATGAACATATCATAACTGGGATCTTCCTGGGCCGCCATGTCAAAATTGCTCTTGGCGGCATCGTACTGATCCAGCTGCAGTCCGATCCGCCCGATCATGTAATAGCAGCTGGCATCAGCCCCGAACTCTTTAATCTTCTCACAGCTGGCCAGGGCAGCCTCCATCCGGCCATCCTCGTACTCGGCCACGGCTTTATAAGACAGTACATCCTTCTGGAAATTTTTGTTATCCTCGCCCTCCAGGGCCTCCTCGAAGGAGCTGATCGCCTGGTCAAGATCTCCCAGTTTGAGCCATGCGATCCCGGTCCCCCGCTGAGAGTCGGCCACCTTCACCTCGCGGATCACCGACTCCTGAAAATCCTTCATCGCTTCTTTATAGTTCCCCTGGCGCAATGCCTCACAGCCCTGTTGGTATGCATTCTGTTTTTTTGAGCCGCAGGCTGTCAGGGCGGATAGGACACTTATGGTCATCGCTGCCAGCCAGATCTTCTTCATTTTCATGTGTTTACTCGACCGCCAATCCTTCACTTTTTAATACCTGCACCACTTGTTCCACATATTTTTTACACTCTTCCTGGCTGGACGCTTCCACCATCACACGGATCAGCGGTTCCGTCCCGCTCTCGCGGACCAGGATCCGGCCCTCGTCACCCAACGCTTTTTCCACCTGCGCCACGGCTTCCTGTACCTTCGGGTTCTCCCGGGCTGTCCTCTTATCCGATACACGGACATTCTGCAGGATCTGTGGGTAGATCTTCACCTCATCCGCCAGGTCTTTTAGAGATGCCTTCTTCTCCATCAAAGCTTCCATCACCATCAAAGAAGTGAGGATCCCGTCACCGGTGGACGCATGGCGGCTGAAGATGATGTGGCCGGACTGCTCGCCGCCCAGACTGTGGCCATTGGCCATCATATTTTCACACACATATTTATCCCCCACAGCCGTCTTCTCATAGGCGATCCCTTCCCTCTCCAGAGCTTTATAGAGACCTAAGTTGGACATGACCGTAGTCACGATGGTGTCGTTTGCCAGCTTCCCCTGTTCTCTCAGATATTTTCCGCAGACATAGAGGATCTTGTCACCGTCCACCACATTTCCCAGATGGTCCACCGCGATGCACCGGTCCGCGTCCCCGTCGTAGGCAAATCCCACATCCAGCTTGTGTTCCCGCACAAACGCCTGGAGCGCCTCGATATGGGTGGAGCCGCAGTCCGTGTTGATATTGGTCCCGTCCGGCTCATTGTTGATCACATAGGTCTTGGCCCGCAGGGCGTCGAACACGCTCTTTGCGATGGACGAGGCGCTGCCGTTGGAACAGTCCAGGCCCACTTTCACATTTTTAAAAGAATGGGCCGGTATGGACATCAGATAGCCGATATAACGGTTCCGCCCCGCCGCAAAATCCACCGTGCGGCCGATATCTGCCCCCGTAGCCAGGGGGATCTCGGGGTGTTCCCCATCTATATACTGCTCGATCTGTTCCTCCACAGCCGCCTCGATCTTCTGCCCCATGCCATTGATGATCTTGATCCCGTTGTCATAGAATGGATTGTGGCTGGCCGAGATCATGATCCCGCAGTCAAAGTCCTCCGTGCGCACCACATAAGAGACACTGGGCGTGGTGGTCACATGGAGCAAAAACGCATCCGCCCCGGAAGCCGTGATCCCCGCCGCCAGCGCGTACTCGAACATATAGCTGCTCCTCCTGGTGTCCTTTCCGATGGCGATCTGCGCCTTTTTGCCTTTGCCGTAGTACCATCCCAGGAAACGTCCCACACGGAATGCATGTTCGGCAGTCAGGACCACATTCGCCTCCCCGCGGAAACCGTCCGTACCAAAATATTTTCCCATCGTACCGCTCCTTTCCTACAATGATCTTCTACAATTTCTCCGGATAGACCCCTCGGCGGATCAGATCCGCGAAAGCCTCCCGGACTGCGTATTTATCCTCCTGGTAGGTGACCCCGAACCAGGTATCCTCCGTCTTTAACACAGACACCCGCGCCTTGCGGCTGCTGACCAGACCATCCACGATATCCGGCAGCAGATATTCTTTTTTTAAGTCCTCCGGGCCGCATTTTGACAAAAAATCCTGGAAGCCTGTTCCCAATATTTCCATGAACGCCGGCGTCAGCCCCCACATGTTCATGGAGACCAGCGCCTGGGGATCCAGCTCTCTCTCCGACCCGTCCGGCAAGATCGCACTGGCTCCCTTTGGCGTTTTCTTTATATTCCGGGTCTCATCCACACCCAGCAGGCTGCCCGCCTCATCCACTGAACAGATCCCACGGGTCACCGTCCCGTATTCGCTCAGGGTATTGCCCAGGATGAAACCGGCCATACATATATCCAGATCTGCTGATGATCCTCTCTCACTTACAAGATATTCATGCACTTTCACAAATGCTTCTTTTCCATAATAATCATCTGCATTGATCACCACAAAGGGCTCATCCAGCAGATCGCGGGCTGCCAGTACCGCCTGGCCCGTCCCCCAGGGTTTCGTCCGCTCGGGCGGGCAGGAATATCCCGCCGGCAGATCGTCCAGCTCCTGGAACGCATAGCCCACCTCGGCCAGCTTCTCGATCCGGCTTCCGATCACCGCCTTGAAATCCTCTTCCAGATCCTTGCGTATGATAAAGACAATCTTGTTAAATCCTGCCTGGAGAGCATCGTAGATGGAATAATCCATGATGATCTCCCCGTTTGGGCCTACCGGCTCCAACTGCTTGATCCCCTTTCCAAACCGGCTGCCAATGCCCGCCGCCATAATGACCAGCGATGTTTTTTTCATCTCAATACCGCTCCTTTCTCTATGATCCTATGGTATATCCGCAGAGTCCTTCTCTGCCGTTGAAAGATAAATGCCTCATTCAGACTGCCTCATTCAGCCGGCTCAGCCGCAGGGCCTGGTCCGCCGCCGTCAGACTGTCGATGACCTCCTCCAGGTCGCCGCCCAAGATGGACTCCAGCCGATGCAGTGTCAGTTTGATCCTGTGATCCGTGACCCGTCCCTGGGGAAAATTATAGGTGCGGATCTTCTCTGAACGGTCCCCGGTCCCCACCTGGCTCCTCCTGGCCTCGGCCTCCGCGTCATGCTGCTTCTCCAGTTCCATCTCGTACAGCCTGGAGCGCAGGACTTTTAAAGCCTTCTCCTTATTTTTCAACTGGGATTTTTCATCCTGGCAGGAGATCACGATCCCTGTGGGGATATGGGTGAGCCGCACGGCGGAATCCGTGGTATTGACGCACTGTCCCCCGTTGCCCGACGCGCGGAACACGTCGAATTTACAGTCGTTCATGTCCAACTGGAAATCGATCTCCTCCGCCTCCGCCATGATCGCCACCGTGATCGTGGACGTATGGATCCGGCCGCCGGACTCGGTCTCCGGCACACGCTGTACCCGATGGACGCCGCTCTCATATTTCAGCCTGGAATATGCGCCGTTCCCGTTGATCATGAAGATGACTTCCTTGAAGCCTCCGATCCCATTTTCGTTCAAGCTGAGCATCTCGGTCTTCCAACGCTTCGTCTCCGCGTATTTTACATACATCCGGTAGATATCCGCGGCAAACAGCGCGGCCTCATCACCACCGGCCCCGGCGCGGATCTCCACGATCACGTTTTTGTTGTCGTTGGGATCTTTGGGCAGGAGGAGGATCTTCAGCTGTTTCTCCAGCTCCGCCATATCTTTCTTGGATGCCGCCAGTTCTTCTTTTAGCATCTCCCGCATCTCTTCATCAGACTCTTCCTCCAGCATGGACAGGCTGTCCGCCTCGGTCTGTCTGCAGTCTTTATATTTTTGGTAGGTGTCCACGATGGGCTGCAGGTCGCTCTGCTCTTTCATCAGCCTCTGAAAGCGTCCCTGATCGTTCGCCACATCCGGTTCCCCCAGCTCTCCTAAGATCTCCTCAAAACGGATCAACAGATTTTCTAATTTATCAAACATGCTTTCCTCCTTCACATGGACTATATCCCAAAACGACCCGATCCAGGCCCGCCAGATCCTTGACCACCTGCACATCCCGGTATCCCTGCTCCTGCATATGGGTCCGTATCCATCCGCCCTGGTCCGCCCCGATCTCCATGAGCAGCACGCCTCCCGGCAGCAGATATCCCAGACTCTCCCGGATCAGTCTCCGATAAAGATCCAGTCCGTCCGCACCACCATCCAGAGCCAAGTGCGGATCATGGTCCCGGACCTCTTCCATCAGGGCCTGGATCTCTCCTGTCGGTATATACGGCGGGTTGGAGACGATCATCGCAAACCGGCCCTCCACCGCCGCAAAAAGATCGCTCTGGATAAATCCAGCCGAAATCTTCAGACGGCGGCTGTTCTCCCGAGCCACCTGGAGCGCCTCCTTGGAGATATCCACACCGATCCCTTCGGCTTTCGGACATCGATCGAGCAGGCTCAATACGATGCAGCCGCTCCCGGTACACATATCCAGCACACGGTCGCCGCCTTTCAGACGTTTTCTTGCCTCCTCCACCAGGACTTCTGTGTCCTGTCTGGGAATCAGCACAGAAGCATCGACAACAAACCGCAGTCCCATGAACCACGCGTATCCCAGGATATGCTGCAATGGTTCCCGCCTGCCCCGCCGCAGGAGAAGATCCCTGTATCGTCCCAGAAGATCTTCCCCTTCAGACGTCTCTATCCGATCGATCGGCTCATCCCTGTGAGCATAATAATAGGAACGGTCCACCCGCCAGACCTCTTCCAGCAGATACCAGGCATCCAGATCCGGTTCCGGAACGCCTTTTTTTTCCAAATGATCCCTTCCCCGTTCCCAGACCTCCCGCAGGGTCAGACTCTCTCTCTTTCTCATACGGAAGCCTCTTTTCGGAGCGCATCCGCCCCGTCCACTCCCTGCTGATCCTCCCGATCCTCTCCAGACACGGATGTATCCTCCTCCCCGGCCAGATAGGCGCGCCAGTCGAACACTGCCTCCACGGCGCGGATAGCCACCTCCGCCATATCTGGCTGGGGTTCCCGGGTGGTCAGCTTCTGCAGGGCCAGTCCAGGCTTGCTCAGCAGACTGATCAGCCCTTCGTCGCTGCTCCCCGCCCAACGGATGAACTCATAGGAGATCCCCGCGATCAACGGCAGCAGCACGATCCGCAACAGCACCTGCATCCATTTCGCCTCGATGGGCAAAAGCGTGATTCCAAAATGGATGATCACGCTGACCACCATCACGAACAGGAGAAAGCTGGTCCCGCATCTTTTATGCTGCCGGGAGCTCTTCATCACATTTTCCACATTCAGCTCCCATCCGTTCTCCACACAGTTGATGCACTTGTGCTCCGCCCCGTGGTACATGAACACCCGCTGGATATCCTTCATGCGGGAGATCAGGATCAGATAGGCCATGAAGATCAAGATCCGCACCGCAGCCTCCGCCGCCGCAAAAGCCATGTCCGACTTGGTAACGAGCCGCACCGCCTGGGCCGCCCAGTAGGGCAGCACCATGAACAGACCCACAGAGAGGATCAGTGAGATAAAGACTGTCCCGTACATGAAGATGCTCTCCATACGCTGTTCCTTTTTCTCCCGGGCTTGTTCTTCCTCCTTGGAGCGCGCCTGTTTCTCCGGCTTTCCTCCCTCCTCTTCCTCATCTTCATAAAAAGAAGCCGAGTACATCAGACACTTGGTCCCCACCACCAGGGAATCCACAAAACTGACCACGCCGCGCAGCAGCGGCCATTTCATCCACGCATGCTTCCCAAAGACGCTCCTGTAATCCTCGATCTTGACCTCGATCTCTCCATCCGGCTTGCGCACACCCACGGAGTACACGTCCCCGTGACGCATCATGATCCCTTCCATCACGGCCTGCCCGCCGATATTCGATGACTTCATCATTCCCTCCAAACGAAAAATAGGGCGAGATTGTCCACCTCACCCTGTTCATTCCACTATATACACCTTTTACTGAATACCATATTTCTTATTAAATTTGTCGATGCGTCCGCGCGCCTGTGCAGCCTTCTGCTGTCCGGTATAGAACGGATGACATTTTGAACAGATCTCCACGTGGATGTCTTCCTTTGTGGAACCTGTGGTAAATGTATTGCCGCAGTTGCAGGTCACGGTCGCCTGATAGTATTCTGGATGGATGCCTTCTTTCATGATCTTCACCCCTATTCTGTTTCTTATATTTGTTCGTGTTTATTTCCATATAAACGCTTTATGGATTATAGCACGTTTAATGCCAAAATGCAAGATAGATTTCATAAATATTATAAAACCCTATTTTAATGAAATCTTAAATCCAACTCCTATGTCCAAAACATCGTGAGCCTTCATACAGGGTCTACTTTTACAAGCCGACAGTTCTTTATGGTGCAGTACTTTTTTTTGGAACGAAAAATATATCCCTATACCCCTTTTCCAATCTCAGCAGAGCGATCTTCTTGTCAATGCCCCCCGCATATCCGGTCAGGCTCCCATCCCCGCCGACTACCCTGTGGCAGGGGACGATGACCGATATCTGATTGCGCGCCACCGCACCGCCCACCGCCTGGGCTGACATACGCGTAAGGCCTTTCCTCCTGGCGAGCTGTCCTGCGATGGCCCCGTAGGTGGCTGTCTGCCCGTATGGGATCTGGCAGAGGATCTCCCACACATCATTTTGAAACGGACTGCCTGTAAAATGGAGCGGCAGCTTAAGATTCGGCTCATCTCCCGAAAAATAGATGTCCAGCCATTTTTTTGCCTGTCCAAATATGGGCAGCTCCTTTTCCTCATTTTCTTTATCAAGACGGAGCGCAAAATACTTCTGCCCCTCAAACCATAGCCCCGTCAGACCGATCTCATCTGCTGCCAGCACGATGCCGCCCAGCGGGGACCTGTATTTACTCGTATACTGCATTTCCTAGAGAAGCTCCAATGCTCTTTTATACAGTGGATCCAACTCACACCCACAACTCCCGCATTCCTCATCCGCCTGCCTGACCGCCGATACCAAAGTATCTCTGTCCGCTTTTCCATCCAGCCATTGTTGCGCCGGGTCAGATATCAGATCCCAACCAGACGCGGCGAATTTCTCCATGACAGATCTCAATCCTTCCATAATACTGCTCCTTTCTGCGTGTCTGCCTGCCATGATCCTATCATAAATAAGATCCATTTATCCACGATCGGCAAAATAGACTGTTTTATCTTCATTCTAACATATAGATATAGATCTTTCCATACAATATCCCCAGAAATTTCACCGGGCCTCCAAGATCCACTGCGGATATGTTTTTGACCCCCAAGTTGATCTTAACGAAACCAACATGCCTATTGACAAAGAGTAGAAAACCATGTATAATCCCTCCAAAATTTCTTGACGAGGGGTACGAGGAGATGAAAAGTGAAACAAAACAGATCTTGACAGATGTACAAAACGGCGTCCTCTCTGTGGACGACGCGCTTTTGCGATTGAAGACAGAGCCCTACGAGGACATCGGTTTTGCAAAGGTGGATCTGCACCGGAAAGTGAGGCAGGGCGTCCCCGAAGTCATCTACGGCGCGGGAAAGACACCCGCACAGATGATCGGTATCCTGGACACGATGAAGAAAAATGGACAGGAACGCATCCTGATCACGCGCCTGTCCGCCGCTGCCGCCCAGGAGATCGCACAGACCCATCCCATCACCTACTACGAGGACGCTCGGATCGGCCTGGCCGGCGGACTGCCTGACCCGGACGGGATCGGCAAGATCGTGGTCATCACCGGCGGCACCAGTGATATCCCCGTGGCCGAGGAAGCCGCCCTCACCGCACAGACTCTGGGAAATGATGTGACTCGGCTCTACGACGTGGGCGTGGCGGGCCTGCACCGCCTCTTAGCTTATAAAGACGACATCATGAGCGCCAGCGTCATCGTCGCCATCGCAGGGATGGAAGGAGCCCTGGCCAGCGTGATCGGCGGACTGGCGGACTGTCCTGTGATCGCCGTGCCCACCAGTGTGGGATACGGGGCTTCCTTCAACGGCTTATCCGCCCTTTTATCCATGCTCAACTCCTGTGCCAGCGGCGTTTCGGTGGTGAACATCGACAATGGGTTCGGCGCGGGATATCTGGCAAGTATGATCAATCACATGGAGGCAAAAAGATGAAGACACTTTATTTAGACTGCGGGATGGGTGCGGCGGGCGATATGCTGACAGCCGCACTCGTGGGACTCTTACCGGATCCGGATAGATTTATAGACAGGCTCAACGCCCTGGCGATCCCGGGTGTGCACACAGAGATGAAAAAGGTGGTAAGATCCGGGATCTGCGGTACACAGATCTCGGTCACCGTCCATGGGATCGAAGAAGGGAATGAGGAAAAAGCCCCACATCCGCATGGACACAGAGAACACCATGTGCATCATGACGATCAGCACGGACACGAGCATCACCACAGCGGGATGGAGAAGATCAAAGGGATCATCACTGGCCTAGACCTTCCCGCAAACGTACAGGCGGATGTCTTGTCGGTCTACAGCCTGATCGCGGAGGCGGAGAGCCATGCCCACGGCGTGCCCGTCTCCCAGATCCATTTTCACGAAGTCGGCACCATGGACGCCATCGCCGATATCACCGCTGTCTGTCTTTTGATGGACGAGCTAAAACCCGACCAGGTGGTCACATCGCCCATCCACGTGGGGAGCGGCCACGTGCGCTGCGCCCACGGCATCCTGCCCGTCCCCGCACCGGCCACCGCCCACATCCTAAAAGGTGTTCCGATCTACGGCGGAGAGATAAAAGGCGAACTGTGCACGCCCACCGGAGCAGCCCTGCTGAAACATTTTACAGATCACTTCGGAGCAATGCCCATGCTGGCCACAGAGGCGATCGGTTACGGCATGGGCAAGCGGGAATTTGAGACTGTAAACTGCGTCCGCGCTCTATTTGGAGAAGGCGGAGCCTAAACTTATAAAGCGCACACTTTTTAAAATGAGCGCAGCAGACTGCCCGGATGGAACACTGGGGCATGCCGGGCAATGATGATCGTAAAGATATTCCCCGCCGATCCCAATGAGCAGTCCCCTCTTCTATTACAGATCTGGGGATATCTCTTTCACAAAATCTTCATGATTTTTTTCATTAACTCACTTGCGGCAGATCCTTTTTCGTACTATAATGATAGAAACTATATCTAAAAATAGCACCAAACTAATATGATCAAGGGAGTAAATCATGAGAAATAGAAAAAAAATAGCCGTTGCATCCCTCTTATGCATCAGTATCTTTTCCCTTTTCTTAAACGGATGTGGTAAGAAAGGCGATGATTCCACCGCGATAGCGATCACTCCAACACCGTCCGATACCACAGTCGCCGCCTCCGAGACGCCCACGGAGACTCCGGCAGCTTCTCTCAGCGGTGCCTCCGCTTCCACGAACACGAATGGGACAAGCTCGGCTTTTTCCGCTTCCGGGAATACAATGGTCAATACGGGCCTCTCTGGAAACTCCGCGGACAGCTCCAATAAGATCACGGGGACGATCGTAGCCGCCAGTATGAACGATGTGACCATCCGCACTTCAGAAGGCGTGGAATACACATGCATCACCACCAGCGCGACCAACAACCTGACCAATGGCATCACACTGGGCAGCAACATCACCGTCACTCTGGCCTCCATGTCCGCAGTCAACGGTTCCTATACGGCCACCGAATTAAACGAACTCAGTTCCACCCAGTCAAACACCTCCGGGACAAATGCCGCCGGGCTTGGAAATGCCCTCGATAATGGGACAGATGGCACTGATACATACGATGACGGCACATATAGCGACGGCACCACTTATGATGACGGCACATACGACAGCACCCTCTACGATGACGGCACATACTCTGATTACAGTGGGTATGAGTATGATGACACCACCGGCTATGATAGCAGCGGTGAAGATTATTACTACTATGACCCGGCCACAGAAGTGTATGACGATTCCTATGGCTACTAGTACTCCATCCAGTTAGAAATCGAATTGGTCTGTGCCAGTGCTAGGCAACATTTCGACGGCGATGCGGTGCATCGTCTAGAAATGTTAACGACGCAATGGTGCAAAGCAGGCAGAGCAGGAGTTCAATTTCTAGCCGGATGGAGTACTAAATCTTTTCTATGAGAAATGGCGCGGAAACTTTCCGTGCTATTTTTGTACCATCCTCTCATAGGATTATAGAAACAACTCTATTATGTGAGATATGATAGATCATGCCAGATATGAAAGATGTGATCCTATCCAATGATTACTGGGATCTGATCTTCCCCACATGGAACACACCCGAAAAGATGCTGGAGAACACGGCTCTGCACCCCCTCATCATCAACCGCAATTTCACCCAGGTATTCTGGAAACGGAGCGAACCGCTGGACAGATATTTCAATGAAACGCTCTACAGCTTCCTCCCAAACGTCTACACACTGGAGGACACCACCAGTGTGGCCAAATCCGGCGTCCTCCAGGTCCAGTCCAACCCGGCCCTGGGGCTGACCGGCCGAAACATCCTCCTCGGTTTTCTGGATACAGGCATCGCCTACACCCACCCAGCCTTCCAGGACGTTTCCGGCCAGACGCGGATCGAATACATATGGGACCAGACCATCCAGACCGGCACGCCACCGAGAAATATGTTCTATGGCAGCGAATACACCCGAGAACAGATCCAGGCGGCTCTCAACTCCCCCGACCCCTACCAGATCGTACCCAGCCGGGATACGGACGGACACGGCACATCCCTGGCGGGCGTAGCCGCCGGGAGCATCGATGAGAAAAATGATTTTCAGGGCGTGGCCCCCCAATCCCGTCTGATCGTGGTCAAACTAAAACAGGCGAAACCCCACCTGCTGGATTATTATCAATTCAACGGAGATGCTCCCATGTTCCAGGAAAACGACATCCTAATGGGTATCCGCTATCTGATGGAAACGGCGGAAAAACTGGATATGCCCCTGGTGATCTGCATCTGTCTGGGTACCAACCAAGGGTCACATACCGGGGACGGCGCACTGGCCGGCACACTGGACAGCATGAAGAGTTACCAGGGGGTGTCGGTGGTGATCTCCGGCGGGAACGAAGCCGGACGGGCACACCATTACAGCGGCCGGGTGCCTGGCCCCAATTCCTTTCAGGAGGTAGAGATCCAGGTCCCGGCCGGTTCCCCGGGTTTCAGCATGGAATTCTGGGGACATCCGCCGGACCTCTACACGGTGGGCGTGGTCTCTCCGCTGGGAGAGGTCGTGGAGCGCATACCCGCCCGGTTTTACCAGAACCAGGAGATCTTTTTCATCCTTGAAAATACATCTCTCCTGATCTCCTACGGGCTGGTGGAGATAGAGTCCGGCGGCCAGGTGATCTTCTTCCGTTTCCAGCAGCCCACGGAAGGTATCTGGCGGATCCGCATCTACTGCAGCAACTACTCTACCGGGATGTTCCACATGTGGCTTCCGGCCATGGGCATGGTCAACCCGGACATCACCTTCCTAGATCCAGATCCTTTTACCACGATCGTCTCCCCGGGCAATGTGGTCCCGGTGGTGACCACCGCCGCCTACCAGGCCCCCAGTAACGCGCTCTACAACTATTCCAGTCGGGGCTTCACCCCATTCAACGATGTAAAACCGGACATCACGGCCCCAGGCGTGGATCTGACCGTACCAAAACCCATGGGCGGCTACGGCACAGCCACCGGCTCCTCGATCGCCGGGGCATTTGCGGCGGGCTGCGCGGCACTGGTCGCACAGTGGGGAATGTCCCTCAAACCTAAACGATATTTCAGCTCTAACGAGATAAAGGCCTATTTCATCCGCGGAGCCGTCCGAAATCCCGTTCTGACCTACCCGAACCGGGAATGGGGCTATGGGATCCTGAACGTCTATCAGGTATTCAGTGTATTTTTATCGCCCTGAATTGTAACCAAATCTGAAAATCCTCATAAGATGGATTGTAAATAATTTTTGGAGGATTTAAAACATGAGTGATTTAGCTGCTACAAATTGTGGATGTGATGACAGGTGTGGGTGCGGACAGGAAAATAGCTGCGGATGCGGCGGCGGCCTGATGAACGGCTTCGGCGGTGGCTCTTCCTGTAGCTGTATCCTTTGGATCATCATTCTGATGAGCTTCTGTGGGAACGGCGGTTTCGGTGGTTTCGGATGCAACAACGGTGGATGCGGATACGCTGACAACAGCTGCCTTCTGATCATCATCCTGCTGCTCTGCTGCGGCGGATGCGGCTGCTAAACAGTCCTGTAAAAGGGCCAGGGAGTAAAATCCCTGGCCCTTCGAGCACCCATAGTTAAACAGACGCTTTGTCTACAGCCTGAGGGCCAAGGAGTAAGATCCCTGGCCCTTATCTTTTTTATTTTTTTTGTGCAGGCCGCGCCGGATATCTCACATTGCGCCTCTTCTTCCTCATACATGCGTCATCTATCTCATATAAGGCATTGCCGTCCAGGACCGGATGGCTCTCCCTCTTTTTCTGGTTTTCCCTAAATGGTTTCATCGGGACCTCCTTTTACCTCAAATATGATCTGTTCCTCTTTATCATATGTCAATTTGGATCCCTCTGTCATATCTTAAAACAAGAAGCCCTAGAGGGTGTTTGGAAACCCATTCCCACAATCTGTATTCCCCACTTTGCGGTATATCTGCCCCATATTCGGTTGCCGTAGCCCGCTGCGCCGCCCTTATATGGAACATATCTCCCACAAATTGTGAAACACATCTTGCAGAAAGCGGTTTTCAAACACCCTCTAATACTACAGCGAACTTTTTATAAGTGTGGTCTTTCTATGCGACAGATATGCCTGGCGATTCCTTCGGATATGATAACACACGATCTTTTTCATATCCGTGACAATATATGTTATGATCCCATGCATCAGTCGCACAACCATCGACACTGTCAATGGGATTGATTTTTTTTAATATCTCCCGTATCCGTATGGTGAAGAGATGGGCAATCATGACGAACAGCATGTGCCTGTTCCAACCTCTGTAACTGCGGCACTCATAGTGTCCCATCCCGAGGTTGCCTTTACACTCTTCAAAACATTGCTCGATCGGCCACCGTAATGTAGCCGCCCTGTCCAGTTCCCATATGGCG